>JBMOOJ010000124.1:0-57433 GCA_049323835.1 Pseudomonadota bacterium
CACAGCACGTTTTCTTGCTCTAAGGCCGCCGTATCCTTGATCGCACTTCACAGCTCTAGGCGAACCGAAGACCATTGCGCTATTTTCAGCAGCGATGGTTCAGATCGTCGACTTAGCGGAAGGATCAAACGGTCGTGGGCATCCAAAGATTCACGGCATCGCTCTATGCTGCGAGCCTCGACGTACCAGACGCAGGAGCTGGTCGCATGTCTTCGATTGGAAATGGGATCTGGTACGGCCAGAGGACGACGGCATCGGCCGTCGTCGGCGGGATGCTCGCTCAGAGCCAAGGAACTTCCCGACTGGTTCGCACGGAGGGAGGTCGGCTTGGCGATAATCTCAAAGCGCCAGCCCTTCAAAAGCACTTTTGCGCTGGAAATGCACCTTATGCTTCACTGAATCCTTGTAACACATTGAAATCACAACAAATGCGACCGCCCTCCGAGCGCACGACGATTTTCTACTCCGCACCATTCTTTTGTGCGACCTAGATCGCTCTTGAACCCCGCTCCACTAGCCACCCTTGGTGGATGATGCTCAGCTCGGGAACGACGCTCGCTTTCCAGCCCTTGGCCTCGATGTAGGCCACCTCGTCGTCGGTCATTCCGACGAGGGCTTTTGCTTTGGAATCAAAGATGGAATCAAACGGGCGGGCCGGAATGGAAAAATCCTTGTGTAGCAACGGATTATTGCAGGGTTCGATCCCTCCCGCCCCAGCCACACAGTCTCGATCTAAGAGACACAGTCTCGATCTAAGAGAATGTCCGTTTCACCGCATAAAAATGCCCGCCAACAGCGTGCTTTTCTTATTCCTTGAGTCTCTTGCGAACTCGTTTGATCAAACTTTTCGGTCGAAATATTCCCAAAGTCTCTGGCGCCGTCGGAGACCGGAGAAGAAAGCCACTGCGTGGCGGGCACGAGAACAATTGTTTCAGAGATCGCTGTGGTGCTGATTGGTACTAAACTTGTTTCTTCATTCCTTGAAGCTTGTTCAGGCTTTCAATGGCAACCGCTGAGGCGGCTACGCGGTTCTCGACGCCGAGTTTGGCGTAGATTTGCTCGAGATGCTTGTCGATGGTGCGCGGGCTGAGGCCGAGAATCTGCGCGATATCACGGTTGGTTTTGCCCTTGCTGAGCCAGCTCAGCACCTCGGCTTCACGTGTGGTTAGCCCCAGCTCGGGACCGAGATCGACCTTTGTACCCGGATCGGCGGACTGGATGCGCAGCAAGAATTCGTTTGGGCCCGAGCGGCTGATGTACTGAACCTGCAAGGCCTCATTCGGCGTGTGCACGCGAAATGTGTCTTGCGATGGCGCGTCGAGCGGCACGCTGGCGAGCCACGCAGTGAGCTCATCCCGATGCGGCCAAGCCACGGCCAGCGCGCCGGCGTCGGCGAGAAGGTTGCGCGCCTGTGGTGTGGCCCAGGCGATTTGTCCTTCGCGATCGACAGCAAACAGGAACCGTCCGGCTGCATCCAGCGCGGAGCGGGCGCTTTGTGTCATGCGAGCGTTGGCCAGGTGCACGCGGATGCGCGCCAGCATCTCCTGAACGACGATCGGCTTGGTGACGTAGTCGACGCCGCCAGCTTCCAGGCCGCGAACGATGTGCTCGGTCTCGACGAGGCCGGTCATGAAGATAATCGGTACCTGCGCCAGTGCAGGGTCCTGCTTCAGCCGGCGGCAGGTCTCGAACCCGTCGAGGCCGGACATCACCGCGTCAAGCAGGATCACGTCAGGCGTGATCTGCGCAACTATGCGGATAGCCGACTCGCCGTCGAGGGCGACCATCACCGTCATATTGGCATCGTCGAGCGCGTCGGTAAGCAGCCGCAGCGTCTCCGGCGAATCGTCGACGACCAGCGCGATGTCGCGACGTCCGGTATCAGGGCTCGTAGTCATTGAAGGACTGCAGAGTAACGGTGAGTTGCGGGAGATCGAATCGGTTGACGATATCATGCATGCGACTGATGAATTCTGCACAGTCCGGGTGCTCCTTGGAAATCCTGTCGAGCTTGATCTGGATGGCGCGCACGTGGCCGATCCGCGCGAGGTCGATCAGTTCAGCGACATGGTGATGCGGCGGTTTGGCGATCTCCGACCACGGCTTCGGGGGCGGCGCGGAATTGTCGTCCCCATTGTGGGTCCAGTTAATCTGCAGCAGTTGGCTGATCGTTTCCATCATGCGATGGATGTCGATCGGCTTCATCAGATAGGCGTCGTGAAAAGTGCGTGCGAGCGGTGCGCCGTGGGCTTCAAGTGCGCTCGCCGATGTCATCATGATTCGCGCGTCGGTGTGGCCGTTTGAGCGCAAAGATTCGGCGACCATCCATCCGTCCATGCCGGGCATGGTGATATCGAGCAGGAACAGATCGGGGCGGCTGTGCTCGGCAAGCCGCAGACATTCCGGGCCGTTCGCTGCGGTCAGCACAATGAACCCGAGCGGATCGAGCATTTCGCGCAGCATCTCCCGCTGCACCGGATCGTCGTCGCTGACCAGAACGGTTTGGCGCGGCCCCTCATAGCCGGTGATAGGACCTCCAATGAGCGTCTTCGGCGTCGGATTGATCACTTCCGACAGCAGCAGCTTGACCTGGAACGTGCTGCCTGCGCCGACCTTGCTCGTCACGGTGATGTTGCCGCCCATCACGCCGGCGAGCAGCCGGCAAATGGTCAGGCCAAGGCCCGTGCCGGTTTGCGGCTGTGCGGCGCCGAGTGAGCCGCGCTCGAACGGTGCAAAGATACGATCGAGGTCATCGGTCGCAATTCCCGGTCCGGTGTCGATGATGCGGAACTCCGCGACCGGACTGTGATAGTCGACACAGAAACGCACGCTGCCGGCGGGCGTAAACTTGATCGCATTCGACAGAAGGTTGATCAGCACCTGCCGCAAGCGCGCTTCGTCGGCATAGACCACCGGCGGCAGAAATTCCGGCTGATCGAATATAAAGTCGATGCCTTTTGCCGCGGCCTGCAGGCGGAACATGCTGACGAGCTGATCGAGGAACTCGTTGAAGCGCACCTCATCGCGCGACAGGTGGATGCGGCCCGCTTCGATCTTCGAGATGTCCAGAATGCCATCGATCAGGCCGGAGAGATGGTCGGCGCTTCGTCGCATGACGCCGATCTGGTTCTTGGCCTTCGGATGCAGCGCGTCATCTTGCTCAAGCAGCTGTGCATAACCGCTGATGGCGTTGAGCGGTGAACGAAGCTCGTGACTAAGGCCGACGACGTAGCGGCTCTTGGCAAGGTTGGCCGATTCAGCGGCTTCCTTGGCCCGCTGCAGCTCGGCGTCCGTCTTGCGATGTGCATCAATTTCATGAATCAGCAATGTTGTCTGGCGCGCCGTTTCGGCTTCAGCGGCGCGACGGCTCTGCTGCGCCAGAACGAATAGCCAGACCACCACGCCGACGATGATGATCAGTGCAAAGAACACCTTCCACAGAACATCGCCGAGTGCTCCGACGTTCGGTGTATCGACCGAGCTTTGTAGATAAATGAGCCCTAGAGTGACGCCGATCAGCGCGCACGACGCCATGAAGGCGCCGAGATAGCGGCCGAGTTGCGAGTTCACGATCGTGAAGACTGGCCGTGGCAAAATCTTGCCGAGGCTTTCCGAAACCTGTGCCTGCACGCGCGCATGCGGTTTGCAGAGGTCGTGGCAGCGCGCGTCGAGCGAGCAGCACAGCGAGCAGATTGGCCCGGCATAGGCGGGGCAACCCGCCATATCTTCCGGCTCAAACGAGTGCTCGCAGATACAGCACTGGATCGCCGGCAAATCCTGCCACGTACGTTTCGGCTTGCGTGCGAGGTAGAATTTACCGCGGGTGAGGAGTGTAATCACCGGTGCTGTCACGAAGGCGGTACCAAGCGCGATAAACGGCGCCAGTGCGCGCGCGGTCGCGCCGAACAGGCCGTAGAACGCAGCGATTGATGCGATGGTCGCAATCACCATCGCGCCGACCCCGACCGGATTGATGTCGTAGAGGTGCGCGCGCTTGAAATCCATCGTTTGCGGCCGCAGGCCCAGCGGTTTGTTGACGACAAGGTCTGAAACCAGCGCGCCGACCCAGGCGATGGCGATGTTCGAGTAGAGACCCAGCGTCTGCTCCAGCGCCTTGTAGACGCCGATTTCCATCAACAGCAGTGCGACGACCACGTTGAAGACCAGCCAGACCACGCGGCCGGGGTGACTGTGCGTCAATCGTGAGAAGAAATTCGACCAAGCGATCGAGCCGGCGTACGCATTCGTGACGTTGATCTTGATCTGAGACAGCACCACGAACGATCCGGTCAACGCCAGCGCGACATGCGGCTCGCTCACGAGCTGCTTGAACGCAGTGAGGTACATCTGCGTCGGTTCGCCGGCTTGTTCGGGAGAAACGCCGTGGCTCAGCGCATAGTAGGCTAGGAACGATCCGGCCATCAGCTTCAACGCGCCGGGAATGATCCATCCGGGACCGGCGCTCAGCAAGGCGAGCCACCAACTCCACTTCGCACCACGGCGGTCGCGCGGCAAGAAACGCAGGAAATCGACCTGTTCGCCGATCTGCGCGATCAGCGAGAACACGACCGACGCGGCTGCGCCGAATAGCAGCAGATTGAACGCTCCGTTGCTGTCGCCGTGTTCGCCGGCATAACTGGTCCATTCGCGGAACACCTGCCCGTCGCTCATGCCGATTGCGATGAACGGGAGGATGTGCAGCACGATCCAGAACGGCTGTGTCCAGAGCTGGAAACGGCTGATCAGCGTGATGCCGTGAGTCACCAGCGGGATGATGACGACGGCGCTGACGAGATATCCGATCGGCCTTGGAAGGCCGAAACAGATGTCTAGGGCCATCGCAAGAATCACAGCCTCGATCGCGAAGAAGATGAAGGTAAATGATGCGTAGATCAGCGAGGTGATGGTCGACCCGATGTAGCCGAAGCCGGCGCCGCGCGTCAGCAAGTCGATGTCGACGCCGCACTTCGCAGCGTAGTAGGCGATCGGCAAACCGCAGAAGAAAATGATGGCGCTGACGACGGCGATCGCCGCGACCGAGTTGGTGAAGCCGTAATTGAGCGTGATGGTCCCGCCGATCGCCTCAAGCGCGAGGAAAGAGATCGCGCCGAGGGCGGTATTTGCGACGCGGCTCGCCGACCAGCGTCGCGCGCTCTTGGCGGTGAAGCGAAGCGCGTAGTCTTCCAGTGTCTGGTTCGCCACCCATTGATTGTACTGGCGACGGACACGGTCGATTCTCTGTCGACCCGACACGCCTTGGCTCCTTCGTCGCTCGCGTAGACCCGGCACGCAGCCTACGTAGGCATTTTGCGGTGCAGTATACGCAATCCTGCGTATCTGTGCGCTGCACAATCCGGGCCAACCTCTCCCGCGGAAGACGAAAAACAGCGGAGAAAGGGGCCATCATGTCGGACACACAAGATCGAGGTCTGAGCTTTATAGATCGCCGCAAGTTGTTGATGGGAATGGCGGCACTCCCTGCATTGTCGTTGCTGCCAACGCCTGTTTTTGGTGCAGGGCCGCCAACGTCGGTCGTGAACACGACCGGCCTCGCGGTGACCGACACGGAAGTCACCATCGGCATCCTGCACTCCGTTACCGGAACCATGGCGATCTCGGAAACCGGTTCCGTGCAGGCGGAGAAGCTCGCGATCGAGCAGATCAACGCCATGGGCGGCGTGCTCGGTCGCAAGATCAAATACGTGCAGGAAGACGGCGCCAGCGACTGGCCGACCTTCGCCGAGAAGGCGAAGAAGCTACTCGTCAACGACAAGTGCGCCTCGGTCATGGGCTGCTGGACTTCGGCGTCGCGCAAGGCCGTGCTGCCGGTGTTCGAGCAGTACAACGGCATGCTGTACTATCCGACCTTCTATGAAGGCCTCGAGCAATCGAAGAACGTCATCTACACCGGCCAGGAGGCGACTCAGCAGATCATCGCCGGCCTCGATTGGGTGACGAAGGAGAAGGGCTCCAAGAGCTACTATCTGCTCGGCTCTGACTACATCTGGCCGCGCACGTCGAACAAGATCGCGCGCAAGCACATCGAGAACAATCTCAAGCAGAAGGTGCTCGGCGAGGAGTACTTCCCGCTTGGTCACATCCAGTTCAACTCGGTGATCAACAAGATCAAGCTCGCGAAGCCGGACGTGATCTACGCCATCATCGTCGGCGGTTCGAACGTCGCGTTTTACAAGCAGCTCAAGGCGGCCGGCATCGATCTATCGAAGCAGACGCTGCTTACCATCTCAGTAACCGAAGATGAGATCGACGGCATCGGCGGCGAGAACATCGCCAACGCCTATGCCTGCATGAAGTACTTCCAGTCGCTGAACAACGACAACAACAAGGCCTTCGTCGCCGCCTTCAAGAAGATGTGGGGCGAGAAGACGGTCATCGGAGACGTGACCCAGGCTGCCTATCTCGGCCCGTGGCTGTGGAAAGCGACCGTCGAGAAGGCCGGCTCGTTCGACATCGACAAGGTGGCAGCGGCATCGGAGGGTATCGAGTTCAAGGGTGCGCCGGAAGGTTACGTTCGCATCCACAAGAACCATCATCTCTGGTCGAAGACCCGTGTCGGCAAGGCCAAGCTCGATGGCCAGTTCGACCTTGTCTTCGAAACGGCCGAGCTGGTCGAGCCCGATCCGTTCCCCAAAGGCTACCAGTAACAGCTCCCTGGCGGGGACTAATCAACGGGTCCTTGCCGACAGCCCCGCGGGGCGGCGCGCCCCCACGCGGGACTTAAAATCTCCCACACGGAGGATTTCCGAATGTTCGGTGACTATTCGCTCGGCGATCTCGGCTCGATCTTCGCCATGCAAGGCTTCGCCGGCCTGATCCTGTTCTCCGTGTACGTGCTGATGGCGCTCGGTCTTGCGATCATCTTCGGTCAGATGGGCGTCATCAACATGGCCCATGGCGAGTTCATGATCCTCGGGGCCTACACCACCTACCTCACATCGACATTCTTCCAGAGCCACCTTCCGTTGCTGTTCCCAGGTTACTTCTTCGTCGCCATGGCGCTCGCATTCTGCGCCTCTGGTGCGCTTGGAATGCTGGTCGAGTGGGCGCTGATACGGCATCTCTACAAGCGCCCGCTGGACACGCTGCTGGCGACCTGGGGCCTGAGCCTTATCCTGCAGCAGGCATATCGCTCCTTCATCGGCGCGCGCGAAGTTGGTGTCGAGCTGCCGCAGTGGATGCTGGGTTCGAAGCAGATCACCGACACCATCGAGGTCCCCATCAACGGCATCTTCGTGATGACGCTGACCGTGCTCATCACGCTGACAGTCGCCTATATCATGTACCGCTCGCGCTGGGGCAGGCAGGTTCGCGCCGTGGTGCAGAACCGCGTGATGGCCGGCGCCACCGGCATCAACACCGAGAAGGTCGATCGCTACACCTTCGGCCTCGGTTGCGGCATCGCCGGAATCGCGGGCAGCGCTTTCACGATGATCGGTTCGACCGGGCCGACCTCCGGCCAGCTTTACATTGTCGACACGTTCCTTGTCGTCGTGTTCGGCGGCGCCGCCAGCTTGCTTGGCACCATCGCCTCCGCCTTCACCATCTCGCAGGCTCAATCGACCATGGAGTTCTTCATGTCGGGTTCGATGGCCAAGGTGCTCACGCTGCTCGGCATCGTCATTATCCTGATGCTGCGCCCGCAAGGTCTGTTCGCCATCAAGGTCCGCCGCTGACGAAAGGTTCAAGAATATGACGGACAATCCGCGCTTCCTCAAACGCTCTGAAATGATTGGTGTCCTGGCGCTGGCGTTGCTCCTGATTGTGATCCTGCCGCTCTCGCTCGATGTGTTCCGGCTCAATCTTGTCGCAAAGTATCTGACCTACGCTTTCGTCGCACTCGGCCTCGTGCTGTGCTGGGGCTTCGGCGGAATTTTGAGCCTAGGGCAGGGCGTATTCTTCGGTCTCGGCGGCTACTGCATGGCGATGTATCTCAAGCTCGAAGCGTCGAGTGTCGCGAACACCAAAATTCAGTCGACGCCAGGCATCCCCGACTTCATGGACTGGAATCAACTGACCTCGCTGCCGTTCTTCTGGCAGCCATTCAACAGCCTGACTTTCACGATCATTGCGATCCTCGTGCTCCCGGCGTTATTTGCCTTCGTCATCGGCGCCGCGATGTTCAAACGGCGCGTCGGTGGCGTCTACTTCGCCATCATCACCCAAGCGATCGCCGCGATCATGACCATCCTGATCGTCGGTCAGCAGGGCTACACCGGTGGTATCAACGGCATCACCGACCTGCGCACGCTGAAGGGCTGGGACATCCGACCCGACAGCGCCAAGGTCGTGTTGTACTTCTTCGAGGTCTCCGCACTGTTCATCTGCATTCTGGTGGCGCAATTCGTGCGGCATTCAAAACTCGGCCGCATTCTCGTCGCCATGCGCGAGAAGGAAGATCGTGTCCGCTTCTCCGGCTACAGCGTCGCCAATTTCAAAATCTTCGCGTTCTGCATCGCTGCGGTGTTCGCGGCGATCGGCGGTGCCATGTTCACGCTCAACGTCGGTTTCATGTCGCCGTCCTTCGTCGGCATCGTGCCGTCGATCGAGATGGTGATCTACACCGCGGTCGGCGGCAGGCTTTCGATCTTCGGCGCGGTCTACGGCGCGCTCGTCGTCAACTTCGCCAAGACCACGTTCTCGGAATCGTTCCCGCAGCTTTGGCTGTTCGGTCTCGGCGGTCTGTTCATTGCGGTGGTTCTCGTGTTCCCGAACGGATTGGCCGGTATCTGGAAGGATCACGTTCAGCCGCGGATCGACCGATTGATCGCATCGCGCAAATCCAAAGCCGGCAAGAACGGGTGGTCGAGCGGCACCATCGCCGACGGTGCGCCGGCTGAGTGAGGAGAACGACAATGCTGATCGGTCAACAGCCCAAGGAATTTCTGCTCGCGGTCGAAGCGCTGTCTGTCTCGTTCGATGGCTTCAAGGCGGTCGATGACTTGTCCTTCTACATCGACGAGAACGAAATCCGCGTCATCATCGGTCCGAACGGTGCCGGCAAAACCACAGTCCTCGACCTGATCTGCGGCAAGACCAAAGCAACCTCCGGCTCGATCCAGTTTCGCGGCAAGGAGTTGACGAAGCTCAAGGAGAACCAGATCGTCTCGGCAGGCGTCGGCCGCAAATTCCAGACGCCGTCGATCTACGAAGACCTCACCGTGTTCGAGAATCTCGAAATCTCCTATCCGCGCGGCCGTACGGTGCTCGGTGCGCTGGCGTTTCAGCGGGATGCCGCCGTGCGCGAACGCGTGGAGGAAGTCGCGGAGATGATTTTCCTCAAGGATCGCCTCGGCATGCAGGCGGATTTGTTGAGCCACGGCCAGAAGCAATGGCTCGAGATCGGCATGCTGCTGATCCAGGACCCTGACCTGCTGATGCTGGACGAGCCGGTCGCCGGCATGAGCGTCAGCGAGCGCGTCAAGACCGCCGAGCTGCTCAATCGCATCATCAAGGATCGCTCGGTGCTCGTGATCGAGCACGACATGAAGTTCGTCGAGGACATCGCGCACAAGGTCACTGTTCTGCACCAGGGTAAGATTCTGTCGGAAGGCCCGATGGAGAAGGTGAAGAGCGACCCGAAGGTGATCGAAGTCTATCTCGGGCATTAACAAAGGATCTAGGCGATGCTGGCTATCTCAGACCTTCACGTGGCGTACGGTCAGAGCGAGGTGCTGCACGGTCTGAACGTCTCGGTCGCGCCGGGCGAGATCGTCGCGATCATGGGCCGCAACGGCATGGGCAAGACCACGCTGATGAAGTCGCTGATGGGCATCGTTCCGACTAAAAGTGGTTCGGTGACCATGAACGGCGCCGAGATCGCTTCGAAGAAAAGCTACGAGCGGGTCGCCCAGGGGCTCGCCTATGTACCACAGGGCCGCATGATCTTTTCCACCATGACGGTGAAAGAGAACATCGAGACCGGCCTCGTCGTGCGTAACGAGAGCAAGGTGCCGGGCGATATCTACGAGCTCTTTCCGGTGCTGCTGGAGATGAAGGATCGGCGCGGCGGCAATCTCTCAGGTGGACAGCAGCAGCAGCTTGCGATTGCGCGGGCGCTTGCAACCCAACCGAAGGTGCTGCTTCTGGACGAGCCGACCGAAGGAATTCAGCCATCGATCATTCGCGAGATGGCGCGCACGCTGCGGCGCATTCGCGACGAGCGTGGATTGTCCATCGTTGTTTCCGAACAGGTGCTGAGCTTCGCGCTCGATGTTGCAGACCGTGTTCTCGTCATCGAGAACGGCGAGATCGTTCGCAACGATCCGCGCGTCAGCGTCGATGCGGCCCAGATTTCGAAGTTCCTGTCGGTTTAATCGATTTTCATGAACTGCCGCTTGTTACCCAAAGGGGAGTCCAATGCCTGACACACTGATCAAAGTCGATCTCACGAAGTCGGCTTACGAAAACGACATGATCCACAATCGGTGGCATCCCGACATTCCGATGGTCGCGTGGGTCAATCCCGGCGACGACTTCATCATCGAGACCTACGACTGGACCGGCGGCTTCATCAAGAACAACGATTCGGCGGATGACGTGCGCGATATCGATCTGTCGATCGTGCACTTCCTCTCGGGTCCGATCGGCGTCAAGGGTGCGGAACCCGGCGATCTTCTCGTCGTCGATCTGCTGGATGTCGGCCCATTGAAAGAGAGCCTGTGGGGCTTCAACGGCTTCTTCTCCAAGAAGAACGGCGGTGGCTTCCTGACCGATCACTTTCCGCTGGCGCAAAAGTCGATCTGGGACATCAAGGGTCTCTACACCTCGTCGCGTCATATCCCCGGCGTCAATTTCGCCGGTCTGATCCATCCGGGTCTGATCGGCTGCTTGCCCGATCCGAAAATGCTGGAGATGTGGAACAGGCGCGAGGCCGAGCTGATCGCAACCGATCCGGCGCGCGTGCCGGGTCTCGCCAATCCTCCATTCGGGCCGACCGCGCATATGGGCCGCATGAAGGGCGACGGCAAGGCGAAAGCGGCGGCGGAAGGTGCGCGCACGGTCCCGCCGCGCGAGCATGGCGGTAACTGCGACATCAAGGATCTGTCGCGCGGCTCGAAGATCTATTTCCCGGTCTACATGCCGGGTGCAGGCCTCTCCATGGGCGATCTGCACTTCAGCCAGGGCGACGGCGAAATCACTTTCTGCGGCGCGATCGAGATGGCCGGCTGGCTGCATCTCAAAGTCGACGTCATCAAAGATGGCGTTGCCAAGTACGGCATCAAGAACCCGGTGTTCAAGCCGTCGCCGATCACGCCGAACTACAAGGACTACCTCATCTTCGAGGGCATCTCGGTCGATGAAGCCGGAAAGCAGCACTATCTCGACGTTCACATCGCCTATCGCCAGGCCTGTCTGAACGCGATCGAGTATCTGAAGAAGTTCGGTTACTCGGGTGCGCAGGCCTACTCGATCCTCGGCACCGCGCCGTGCCAGGGGCACATCTCAGGCGTCGTCGACGTGCCGAATGCGTGCGCCACGCTATGGCTGCCGACCGAGATATTCGATTTCGATGTGATGCCGTCGGCGGCTGGGCCCGTGAAGCATATCAAGGGCGATATCCAGATGCCTTTGTCGCAGGACAAGTAGTCCAGCGACGATCAAGATGCGGGGCGGACCCGGCAGGCCGCCCCGCATCGGTCACTTCAATCGGTGAGAGCGCTCATGCCCGTCTATGAATATCTCTGCGGCGACTGCGGACCGTTCACTGAGATGCGGCCGATGTCCGAATACGATCTACCGTGCGCCTGCGCGACCTGCGGAGCGGAATCGCCGCGCGTCATTCTCACGGCGCCGCGCTTCTTGTGCATGCCTGCGGAATCGCGCACTGCGCACGCCACGAACGAGCGCAGCCGCCATGCGCCCAAGACCGTCGGTGAATACAAGGAATCGCGAAAGCACGGCGCCAATTGCGGTTGCTGCTCGGGCAACAAGCCGGCGCGTCTGGTGACCAAGACCAAGAGCGGCGCAAAAGGTTTCCCGACCGCCCGGCCGTGGATGATCAGCCACTAGTGGCGCATTTGAGGGGTGCAGCGGAGCCTGTCGCAACTATGCGATGTAAGAAATCTCTTGGGGCATTCATGGCAAGAAACGCGCCGAACTCATAATATGATTCAATGGTATACCTCTGATCGGGAATTTGGCGGCTCGATCTCTCCCGCCTCAGCCACGCAGTGCGGCCTTCAGAGAAAGTTCCCAATAGCGAATTGGATGCCCGCTGGTGCCGTCGCTGAATAACCAGTCTTTGTGCTGAATATCCATCTTTTTGGAGATGGATGAGCAGGAGCGGTTCCCTTGGCTAGATTGCGCTTAACAAGCCGAGAAGTTCTTGGCCCGTTACGCTTCGCAGACGGCATCGGGTGCGCTCGCGAAACACTCCTTATCAAGCCCGCGGGGTGGAGCGACCAAGTCACCACAATTCCATGCCGCGCATCGACGCCGTTTCGGTCATCACGGCTTGAGGGCTGCGGTGTTTCTCTGCTTGCTGGCGTTCGTCGGCGGACAGCAACTGAGCCTGCATATAGGCTCCCAGATGCCGCGCGCGGCGAACGATCCGCCGGCCGAAGGCATAACGTTGTTCATTGTATGCGGCGAGGGCGCTTTCGATACTCGCTTGCGCCGACAGCATTTCCGCCAGTATGCGAGCATCTCCCGCAGCCTTGGTGACACCGGCGCCGACGTGGGGACGGGCGACGAAGGCGGCATCGCCGAGGATGGCGACGCGGCCACAGGCCATGACCGGCGTTTCGAGATCGACGATCGGTTGCAGGAGCGGCCTTCGCGTTTTGCTGACGGCCTCAGCAAATGCCGGAGCGAGAAGCCGCCTGGCGGCGTCGCGCATCTCCGCAACGATGTCGGGGTGAAGTTTGTCGGGCGGGATCGCGCCGACATACTGATGATCATCGGCACCCCTCAACAAGCGTGGCAGCTCTCGGTTCGGATCGGCGGGGCGATACCAGACGTAGTTGTAACGGCGCGTCGGTTGTCCTTCGATCGAAGGACCGTCGACCGGATAGCCCAGCATCTGTTCGCGTGCAGGAAGACAGAAGCCAAAGCGATTGGACAGCTGGTCGCGCGTCTCGCCGGAAAACTCGGCTTCTTCGACCAAGCCGCGCCAGGCGATGTATCCGACATAGCGTGGCTGGGTATCAGGGAAGAGCTGCTTGCGTACCGTCGACTGGATGCCGTCGGCGGCGACGAGAATATCCGCTTCCTTAACGGTTCCGTCAGCAAACCGCGCGGCGACACTTTCATGGTGCTGCTCGAATGACGCGAGCGCGCTGCCGTGGCGGTAGAATCCATCGCAGCACATCCGCAGCCGCTGCCAAACCTGATCCCACGATGCGAGAATCTGGGGGCGAGGCGTCTCGCACACCACACTGCCGTCTTGCGCGAGCACCACGCGGCCGCTGACGGAAACGCCAATGGGCCCGCGGCGGCCGGTTGCGATCGCCAGCGCATCGTGAAGCTCATCGTGCGTGACGATGCCGGCGCCGCGCGCGCCGAGCTCTTGCCCAGTGCGCTCATGGATCGCAACGTCCCAGCCGGACCGCTTCAGAAACAGGCCGGCGAACAACCCGCCGATCGATCCGCCAACGACGATGGCGCGTTTCGCCACGCCCTCACATCTCCGGCGGGTTCTCGCCAGGGAAATTCAGTTCGATCGTGATGCCATTCGGATCGTTGATGAAGATCTGATAGAGATCCATGTTCGGAACCCGGCGATGCCGCGCTTCGATGCCAAGCTTCTTGAAATGCTGGCCCATGGCGACCGCATCCTTCGCCGTGAAAGCGATGTGGTCAATCGCGCCGCCGCCATGCAGTTCGCCTTCGCGGTCGCCGAGGTAATTCTTTGCGCCGGTCGAGTCTGCATCGAGTCCGGTGATATGCAGCACGTCCTGCTTGCCGCAGTAGAGCCAGTGACCGGGAAACGGGAAGTCGGGCCGGTCGCCTTCTGTGAGGCCGAGGACCTTGACGTAGAAATCGCGCGTCTTGTTCCAGTCCTTGGTGCGGACATTGTAATGCGACAGCATCGTCAGCATAGCGTGTCTCCAGCCTTTGATTGATCAATCGATCATTAAATTCGCTGCCATGGCCGTCAAGTGGCGTTATCCGGTCTTGCGTTTCCGCGCGCGCTGGACTGCCTGCTGTTCGGCCACCAGGCGGCGCATGACAGGCCCGACGCCGGCCATGAATGCGTCCATCTCGGTGTCGAACACGAGATCCTGGTCGGTCGGCACGTCCATGTTGTAGATGAAGCGGCGGATGCCGACGTAGACCAGTGCCCCGTGGATGCCGAACATCAGTTCATATTCCTGCGCGGAGAGCGGCAGTTGCGCGGGTGAGGGCAGCCCGAACTCGCGGCGCATTTCGGCGAGAACCGGCGTGAAAATGATTTCGCGCACCCGCGTCAAATACCGTCGCGGCAGATCCGTGCCTTTCAGGCCCGACGAGAAGAAGATGCGCAGCCAGTCATACGTCATGATGGTGCGCTGATAGTCCTTCTCGAAGCGGCGGAAGCGTTCGCCGATCGACAACGAGCGATCCGCGATGAGCGCTTCCCACTCCGGCTTCCAGCGCTTGAGATAGACTTCCTCGTAAATGCGCTCGAGCAACTCCTCCTTGCTCGGAAAATACCGGTAGAGCAGCGGCTGGGTTATCCCCAAGCGGCGCGCGAGTTCCCGCGTCTGTCCTTCGAGGCCGACCTCCGCGAAGAATGCGATAGCGCCGTCAACGATTTGCCGCTCCCGCTGCTCGGGGCTCATGCGGGGCTTGGGTGACTTCGATCGCTGCGACTTGCTCATCGTTATTGCCATAATCGAAAAGCCGCAGGATTGACAGCGTGGTTCGGAAAGGTTCTAATTTATAGACCGATAAATTAGTGGCTGACGTAATCGGCCCACTGGGGAGGACCGGGTGAAGGCGCCTGCGTTCGCATATGCAAGGCCAACCTCGTTGGCCGAGGTGTTCGACTGCCTTGACGGCGGCGAGGGCGTCCGCCTTCTGGCCGGCGGCCAGAGCCTCATTCCGGCGTTGAACATGCGGTTGTCCGCGCCGTCGCTTCTGGTCGACCTCAATCGTGTATCCGGCCTTGCGGGCATCTCGGAGTCGAAGGGCATCGTGCGGATCGGCGCGATGACGCGGCATCGCGATCTCGCGGAATCGCCCGTCATTGCAGGGCGTCTGCCGCTTCTCGCCAAGGCTGTTCCGCACATCGCCCATCAGGCGATCCGCAATCGCGGGACGATCGGCGGATCGCTGGCGCTTGCCGATCCGTCGACGGAATTGCCGGCCTGCTGTCTTGCGCTGGATGCAACCATCACCGTCGCCAGCCGCACAGGCGAACGCGCGATTGCGGCCGCGGATTTCTTCAAGGGCATCTACGAGACTGCGCTGAATGCGGACGAGGTCCTTGTCGGGATCGAGTTTCCGGTTCCGGCTGCCGGAGCGGTGTGCGGCTTCGACGAACTCGCGCGGCGGCACGGCGACTACGCCATTATCGGCCTCGCCGCGCAGGGCGCGCGATCCGGCGGCTCGTGGATCGCGCTCAAACTCGCGTTCTTCGGCGCCGGTGATCGCCCGCTGCTTGCGAACGCGGCCGCACAAACGCTGGTCTCGGGCAAAGGTATTGCCGCCGCGCAGGCTGCGCTCGATGGCGCACTGTCGCCCTCCGACGATGGCGAGTGCTCGGCGGAAACCAAGATGCATCTGGCGCGTGTGTTGCTCGGACGTGTGATCGCCGCAATGGAAGGCGGCACGGCATGACGGCAGCATCGGAAACACATGCGATCACGCTGACGATCAACGGCGAACGCGTGACGCGAAGCGTTGCTGCACGCACGCATCTGGTCGATTTCCTGCGTGAAGAGCTCGATCTCACCGGCTCGCATCTCGGCTGCGAACACGGGGTCTGTGGCGCATGTACCGTGCAGGTGGATGGCGTTCCAGTGCGCGGGTGCCTGATGCTCGCCGTGCAGGCGGATGGCGCCAGCATCGTGACGGTGGAGGGCCTGACCGACTCCGGCGTAGTTGCGGATGTCCAGGAGGCGTTCCTGCGACGGAATGCCTTGCAGTGCGGCTTCTGCACACCGGGAATTCTGACGACCATCGCCGATTTGCTGGCGACCGATCGGAATCCGTCGCGCGAAGCAATCCGTGCGGCGATCTCCGGCAACTACTGCCGCTGCACCGGCTATCAGGCGATCGTCGATGCGGTAGAGCAGGTCGTAGCGGCGCGCCGCACGAAGGAGGCCGCCGAATGAGCGCTTCCGACCAAGCCTCAGGGCTGACATTTCTCGATCGTCCGAACAGCTATATCGGCCGCTCGGTGCCGCGGCCGAATGCAAAACGTCTCGTGCAGGGGCGCGGCACCTATGTCGACGATCTGCGCATGCCGCGGCTCGCACATGTTGCATTTCTGCGCAGCCCCTACGCGCACGCGCGTATCGTCAACCTCGATGTGTCGGCGGCGAAAGCCGCACCTGGCGTGATCGCGGTTGCGACCGGCGCGGATCTAGCCAAGGTCTGTACATCCTGGGTCGGCGTTCTGACGCACTTCAAGGGTCTGAAATCCGCGCCGCAGTATCCGCTTGCGGTCGATCGCGCGTGCTGGGCGGGCGAGGCGATCTGTGCCGTCGTCGCCAACAGTCGCGCTGAAGCCGAGGACGCCGTCGCGCGCATCGAGGCCGAGCTCGAGCCGCTGCCCGTGGCCGTCGATATGGAAGCCGCGCTTGATCCGTCAACGCCTGTGATCCATGCCGGTCTCGGCGACAATCTTGCCTTCGAGCGGACCCTCGATGTTGGTGACGTGGATGGCGCGTTCAAGGCTGCCGCCGCCGTTGTCGAACATACGTTCAGCATCGGCCGCCATACCGGCGTGACGCTGGAGCCGCGTTCCATCATCGCTGACTGGAACGAAGGCGAAGAGAAGCTGACGATCCACCACTCATTCCAGGCGCCGCACATGATGCAGGACATCGTGTGCAAACATCTCGGCTTGCCGGAGGCGAGTGTCCGTGTGGTCTGCAAAGACGTCGGTGGCTCGTTCGGCATCAAGGTCCACATTTACCCGGACGAGATGGCGACGGTGACGCTAGCGAAAATGCTCAAGCGCCCGGTGAAGTTCGTTGCCGACCGGCTCGAGTCGTTCGTGTCTGACATTCATGCTCGCGATCATCGGGTCAAAGCGAAGATGGCGGTGAGCGCGGAAGGCGAAATCCTGGCTATCGAGATCGACGATCTCACCGGGATCGGGCCGTATTCGGTCTATCCGCGCACCAGCGCCGTCGAAGCCAACCAGGTGGTCAATCTCGTTGGCGGTCCCTACAAGCATCAGAATTATCGCGCCCGCGCGCGCGTCGTGTTCCAGAACAAGGTGCCTATGTGCCAGTATCGCGCGGTCGGCCATCCGATCGCGGTGATGGTGACGGAAGGCCTCATCGATCGCGCCGCTGCTGCGATCGGCATGGACCCCGCCGAACTGCGCCGCCGCAACATCATTCCCGATAACGCGCATCCATCGACGGCAGCGTCCGGCATCAAGTTCGAGAAGCTGTCGCATCAGCAGTCGCTCGAAAAGCTGCTGAAGATGATGAACTACGAGGCCCTGCGTGTGGAACAAGCTGAGCTGCGCAAGAAGGGTATCTATCGCGGCATCGGCTTAGCGGCCTTTATCGAGATCACCAATCCGTCGGCGGCCTTCTATGGCGTCGGCGGCGCGCGTATCTCGTCGCAAGATGGCTGTACGCTGCGGCTCAATCCGCAAGGCGGGGTAATCGCGTCCATCGGCGTGACGGAGCAGGGGCAAGGCACCGAGAGCGTGATTGCGCAGGTGGTGGCAACCGCCGTCGGCGTTCCGATGTCGGACGTGCGCGTCGTGACCGGTGATACCGACGCGACGCCTTACGGTGGCGGCACGTGGGCATGCCGTGCGGCGGGCATCGGCGGCGAGTCTGCCTGGCAATCCGGCAAGGCGCTTCGTGCGAACATTCTCGATGTCGCGGCTGTGATTCTGCAGTCAACGCCGAACGCGCTGGACGTGCGCGAAGGCAAGATCGTCGACAGGGCTACGGGCGCCGAACGTATGCCGCTCGCCGAGCTCGGGCGGGTCGCCTATTTCCGGCCGGATACCTTGCCTGCCGATCTCAAACCCGAGTTCGTGGTGACGCGGCACTACGTGCCGAAGGATTATCCGTTCGCGTTTACCAACGGTATTCAAGCTTCGTACCTCGAAGTCGATACTGACACTGGCTTCGTCAAGCTCCTGAAGCACTGGTGCGTCGAGGACTGCGGCACGGTGCTCAATCCGCAGCTCGTCGATGAGCAGATCCGCGGCGGCATTGTGCAAGGCATTGGCGCGGCGTTGTTCGAGCACTGTCGGTATGACGCACAAGGCCAGATGCTGAACGGCAGCATGGCGGATTATCTCGTGCCGATGTCGAGCGAGATGCCGGACATGGAGGTCGGTCACGTGGTGACTCCAACGGCATCGTCCGAACTCGGCGCGAAAGGTGCCGGCGAAGCTGGAACCGCAGGCGCCCCGGCGGCGGTGATCAACGCGATCAACGACGCGCTGCGCCCACTCAATGCTCACGTTTCAGTGCAACCGGCGCGGCCGGAGGAAATTCTACGTGCATTAGGCAAGGTCTGACTTACAGTCGAAGCAACGATCCAAAAGAGATCATTACGGGAGGGATTTACCATGACCAGCAAGTTCAGGACGACCCGCCGCCGTCTGCTGCAAGGTGCGGCAGCCGTCGGCGCTGTCGGCGCGATGCCGGCCGTGTTCTCGAGCGCGCGCGCGCAAGCAGGGACGATCAAGATCGGTTTCCCGGTGCCGCTCACTGGCGCGTTCGGTGCCGAGGCCAACGATCAGGTGAAGGCTGCGCAGATTGCGGTGAAGGACTTCAATGACGCCGGCGGCTTCGGCGGCCAGATGGCCGAACTGCTGGTACGCGACGACAAGCTCAATCCGGGCGAGGCGGCGACCCGCACGCTCGAACTGATCGAGAAAGACAAGGTAAACTTCATCGTCGGCTCGCTCTCGGCCGCGGTTCAGCTCTCCATCAACAACGTCGCCAAGGAGCGCGGCGTGATCTTCAATTCGATCAGCCAGTCGGACGCGATCAACGAGGTCAAGGACTGGTCGAAGTTCACCTTCCACGAGGCGATGAACCCACACATGACTGCTGGGGCCGTCGGCCGCTACGTGTTCCCGAAGTTCGGCAAGAACGTGGTGTTCCTAACCGCCGACTACGCTTATGGCCACGAAATGGTGCGCGGCTTCCAGCGCGCCGGCAAGGAATTTGGCATCGAGACGCTCGCCGATATCCGCCACCCAATCGGCGCCAGCGATTACACCACGTTCCTGCCGCGCATCCAGTCGCTGCAACCCGACGTGCTGTGCCTCTGCAACTTCGGTCGTGATCAGGTCGTGTCGATCACGCAGGCGACCGAGTTCGGTCTGAAGAGCAAGACCAAGCTTGTCGCACCGGTGCTGCTCTATACGGCGCGACAGGCGGGCGGCGATGTCTTCGAGGGCGTCGTCGGCGGCACGTCGTATTACTGGCGTCTCGAAGACACGGTGCCGTCGGCCAGGGCGTTCAACGACAAGTTCCGTAAGGCCAATAACGGCGCCGTGCCGTCCGACTACGGTGCGCTCGGCTATGCCGGTGTGCGCTCCGTGCTCGAAGCCGTGAAGGCGGCGAAGTCGACGGAAACCGAGAAGGTGATCACCGCGCTGCGTGCGCTGAAATACGATTGGTACAAGGGCGAGCAGTACTATCGCGGCTGCGATCACCAGTCGGTGCAGTCCGTGCTGATCATCGAATCCAAGCACAAGGATCAGAAGGACAAGAACGACGTGTTCTCTGTCGTTTCGGTCGAGAAGCCGGACGAGAAGAACCTGCGATCCTGCGAAGAGATGGGCCACAAGGCCTAAGAAGCATACTGATGAGCGTTGGCCTCGACCTTCTTGCCCTGCAACTCGTTACCGGGATTGCGCTCGGGGCCATTTATGTGCTGCTTGCGCTCGGCCTGTCACTGATCTTTGGCCTGTTGAACGTCGTGAACTTCGCGCATGGCGCGTTCTTCATGGTCGGGGCCTATATCGGCGTCTTCCTGTTCGGGCTGACCGGAAACTTCTGGGTCTCGCTGGTGCTGACGCCCCTTGGCGTCGGCGCCATCGGCCTAGCGGTGGAGCGCGTGCTGCTGCGGCCGCTGTACGGCCGCGGCATCGACTATCCGCTGCTGCTGACGTTCGGCCTGTCGTACGTTTTCATCGAAATGATCCGGATCCTGTTCGGGTTGACCGGCATCCGCTTTCCGACGCCCCCGGAGCTGCGCGGTGCGGTGAATATCGGTATCGGTTTCTTCCCGCTCTACCGCCTGTTCCTGATCGGCATCACGCTCGCGATCGTCGTCGCGCTGTGGTTCTTCATCGAACGGACGCGCTACGGTCTGATCATCCGGGCAGGTGCGCGCGATCCGGAAATCGTCAAGGTGCTCGGCATCGACGTATCTAAAGTTTGGCTGCTCGTGTTCGGCATCGGCACCGGCATTGCCGGACTGTCGGGCGTGCTTGCTGCGCCGCTCCAGGGGGTGACGCCAGAGATGGGTATTCCCGTTCTCGCTGAGGCATTTGTCGTCACCGTCGTCGGCGGTATGGGCTCGCTTGGCGGCGCGGTGATTGCCGGACTACTCGTCGGCATCGTGGTGGCGATGACGTCGCTGTTCGTGCCCGAGATGGCGAAGGTCTCGATCTTCATCCTGATGGCGCTGGTGCTGCTAGTCCGGCCGCGAGGTCTGCTCGGCAAGGCAGGAGCGCTCGGCTGACATCATGACCACGATCGATCTCACATCGCCGCGCGAAACCCCGCATTGGCTCGATTTCGCCGGCCGGCATCGTGTCGCGCTGACGCTCGCCTTCTTGGTCGTGTTTCCGTGGATCGTGCCGTACGAAGCGCTCGCGGTGAACATCCTCATCCTCGGGCTCTACGCGCTCGGCTTCAATCTGATCTTCGGCTACACGGGTTTGCTGTCATTCGGGCACGCCGCATTCCTTGGTGCCGGTGCGTACGGCTGCGGAATCGCCATCGTCACCTATAAGGTCGGCTGGTTCGGGGCGATCGCGATCGGAACGGCGTTCGCCACCTTGCTCGCGGTGGTGATGGGTTTCCTCGCCATCCGCACGCGCGGCATCTACTTCTCGATGGTGACGCTGGCGCTGTCGATGTGCGTCTACTACGCCTTCTATCAGATGCAGAGCCTGACCGGCGGCGAGAACGGCTTGCGCGGCGTCAATCTGCAAACCATCTCGGTGCTCGGCATTTCGCTGCCGTTCATTCATCCGACCGTTAAGTACTACCTCATTCTTGTATTCGTGGCGGCGGCGATCTGGTTGTTCTCGCGCATCCTCGCGTCGCCGTTCGGTGCGGTGCTGGAGGCGATCCGCGAGAACGAGGAGCGGGCGCGCGCCTGCGGCTACGATGTGATCCGGGCCAAGCTCGTCGCGTTTATCATTTCTGGTGCGTTCTGCGGCCTCGCCGGGGCGCTGAATGCCATCCATCTATCGATCGTTCCGGTCGAGACGGTCCACTACACCAAATCGGGCCAGGTGGTGATGATGGCGCTGCTCGGCGGCATGGGCACATTCTTCGGTCCGTTCGTCGGCGCGGCCGCATTCTTGCTGATCGAAGACGTGCTGGCGATGTTGACGGCGAACTGGCAACTGTTCGTCGGCATCATCTTCATCGTCTTCGTGCTGTTCTTCCCGCGCGGAATCTGGGGTTCACTGCTGCAATGGATGGAGCGCAGATGAGCGATCCCATCCTTGTCGCACAGAACGTCGGGATGAACTTCGGCGGCTTCATCGCGCTGAAGGGCGTGTCGGTGTCTTTTGCGCGCGGCAAGCTGACGGCGGTGATCGGCCCGAACGGCGCGGGCAAGAGCACGTTCTTTAACGTGATCTCAGGCGCCTTTGCGCCGACGACCGGGAGCATCAGCTTCGACGGCCGCGACATTACCGGTACGCCGCCGCATCAGTTCGCGCGCATGGGTATCGCTAAGTCGTTCCAGATCACCAATGTTTTTCCGGAGCTGACGGCGCGTGAGAACGTCCGCGTTGCCGCGCAGGCGCTATCCGAACGCTTTCAGTTGTTCCGCAACCGCGACAGTTACGGCAACCTGATCGAGAAGGCGGATGCGTTGCTGGCGCTGGTCGGTCTTGGCGCACGGCGGCTGCGGCGCGCGCGCGAACTGGCGCATGGCGAGCAGCGCAGTCTCGAAATGGCAATGGCGCTGGCGTCCGATCCCAAACTTCTGTTGCTCGACGAGCCAACGGCCGGCATGAGCCCGGAAGAAACCCGCGAGATGATGAACCTGATCGCCAGGCTCGCCGAGCAGCGGACGATCGTCCTGGTCGAGCACAAGATGAAGCTCGTGATGGGCCTGGCCGAGCATCTGGTGGTGCTGCATCACGGTGAGCTGCTAGCGCAGGGCTCGCCGGGCGACATCCGCAGCAACGATGAGGTCAAGCGAGTCTATCTCGGGCAGGGGACGGTAGCGGGAGGGCGTACCTGATGCTGACCGTTAACAATCTCTCGGCTTGGTACCGCTATAGCCATATTCTTCAGGGCGTGTCGCTCGAAGTGAAACAGGGCGAGATCGTTACGCTGATTGGGCGGAACGGCGCCGGCAAGACGACGACGCTGAAGACGATCATGGGACTCGTCGACAAGTGCACCGGCGACGTCTCGTTCGATGGCCGTCCGATCCTCGGACGCCCTGCACATGAGCGGTTTCATCTTGGGCTGGCGTACGTGCCTGAGGATCGCCGGATCATACCGGGCCTGACAGTCGAGGAAAATCTCCGACTCGGCATCATTGCCTCGGCATCGCGCGCCAGGGAGGCGCAGATGATCGAGCGCATCGCCGAGACGTTTCCGCGGCTGAAACAACGTCTGCCGCAGCAGGGCGTGACGCTGTCGGGCGGCGAGCAGCAAATGCTCGCGATCGCGCGGGCGATGATGGCGGAACCGAAGATGATCCTGCTCGACGAACCGTCGGAAGGCATCATGCCGATCCTGGTCGAGGAAATGTTCGCGCAGTTTCGCAATCTCAAAGCGCAAGGGACGACGATCCTTCTGGTCGAGCAGAACGTCGAACTGGCGCTCTCGCTGTCGGACCGGGTTTATGTGATGGATCAGGGCGTGATCGTGCATCACGACAGCGCCGCGGCGCTGATCTCAAATCCTGAGATTCAGGAGAAGTACTGCAGCGTCTAGGGCGGCTTGCAGGAACGGCTTGCACGTCTCCCATCGTGGGGTAGAACAGCGAGAGCGGTTCGCCATGCCGAATCTACCGCCTCAGAGCACAGGAGACGCCGTTGCAGCACACCGTTATTGGCCGGTCCAAACTTCCCCCGACCGTCTCCAGTTCGCGGCTGCTCCATGAGCGGAGCGATCAGCGGTTTCGGCAGATGATGTACGACATCACTCTCATTGCCGAAAAGATTCAAAAGATACGCGGCCTTTTCGCTGCCTATCTCGATATGACGCCTCCGCAGTACAATATCCTGATGGCGGTCAGCCATCTTGGCGCCGTCGAAGGTGTCGAGATCGGAGTGATCGCGCGACACCTGCACGTCTCGTCTCCCTTCGTGACGATGGAAGTGAAGAAGCTGACGCGCCGAAAGCTGGTGGAGAAACTACCGAACCCCGCCGATCAGCGAAGCATTCTGGTTCGTCTGACCGCGCAAACCGAACAGGCAATCGCTGCTCTGACACCGATGGTTCAGGCTGTAAATGATGCTTTTTTCGGCATCATGAAGAAGGACGAGTTTCTTATTTTATCGCAGCTTGGCCGCCAACTCGCGATCTCTTCGCTCCAGGGCGAACAAATCGCCGCGGAGCTATTGCAAAATCGCTTCCGCCGCGAAGATCGCGATCTGCACAAAGCCGCTTCGGGTCGCCGGAAAAACTCGCGACGATCATCCCTATAAGCTCGGATACCGGTTTACTCGGCTGCCTGCCAAGCTGTCCGGATTACGCAGCAGAATGACAAGATGCGCTGCATCGCAGCGATTTCGGCTGGAATCAGAAATATCAGCTGCTGATCTAGAAGAATCGGGGTGAAAGCCACGAGGCTCGATCATTGCATCAAAACGGACGTAAAACTGAACAGTTGACTCCAGATAGATAAGTAACTTATCAATATGTTCGAAGCGAGACAACCAGTGTACGGGCTACGGGCAATCTTCGATGCGGGCAGAAGCGTTAGATCGGGATTTGCGCGGCTATTTGAGCCGGAACGCCGATCTGGTGGCGCATATCACAAAGCCTGTGCAGATCGATCATATCGGAGCACTGTCCGCGCAAAGCGAACTGCCGATCCTGTTCGAGAACATCATCGGATATCCCGGATACCGGATGTGCGACATGCTCGTTCGTAACCGGCGATCGCAGGCGCGCGCACTCGGCGTCACGCCGGAAGAGTTTCTGCCGACGCTGGCAAAACGCCTTCGGCAGGCGCCGCGTGGTTTCGTTCAGACAAAGTCGGGGCCGGTGAAGGAGGTGGTCCTGATCGGCGATCAGATTGAGGAGGCCAACCTCCCAATTCCGCGCCACACCCCGAGAGACGATGCGCCTTACGTGACGGCGATGAACATTGTGCAAGACCCCGACACCGGTTTCTACAATTCGTCGCAAGCAGGAACGCTTGCGCTGGAGACGCGCCGGTGGCGGCCGAGCTTCGCGACCCCGCATACAAACGAAATCATTGCGAAGTATCGGGCGCGCGGACTGAAGGAAATGCCGATGGCGATGGTCGTCGGCGTTCCGCCGGCGTTCGAGATCATGGCGAATTTCTCGGGGCTTCACATGGATCTGTGGGGAGAACTCGAGATGGTCGGCACTTTGATGGGGCAGGACATCGAGATGGTCCAGTGTGAGACCATCGATCTGACAGTCCCTTGTCACGCGGAGATGATCATCGAGGGAATGGTACGGATTGATGAGCGGCAGGCGACGGGCGAGGTCACCGGCGCGTCGATGTACTATTTGCCGCGCTACGATCATCTTCCGGTTTTCGAAGTGACTGCGATCACCATGCGGAACGATCGCCCGATCTACCGCAATCATCAGACCTGCCCGCAAACGGATCACCAGACACTCTCGCGTCTTTGCCATGAGGCGATGATCTACAACCGGCTCACCGAGATGGGGCTGCGCGTCTACGACGTCCAGTTTCCAGCTTGGGGCGGTGCGATCTCGGTTCTGGCGCAGGTCGAGTGTCCCAGGCCCGGGTTTGCGAACGATGCGCTGATGGCGGTGATGGGTTCGCCGTGGTTCAACACCAAGCAGGTGGTTCTGCTGAGCCCGGATACAAACCTCGAAGACCCGGCCGAGGTCTATCATGCAATCACCACCCGCTGCGATCCTGCGCGCGACATTCTCATCGTTCCGAACACGCGAGGGTCCCTCTATGACCCCGCCGCGCAACCGCTTGACGATCATTATCCGTTTCGCCTGTCCGGAAAGCTCGGCATCGACGCGACGCGGAAATCACGACATGACCCGCGCGATTTCGATCGTGCCTGGCCGCTCCATTGGGGTGAGGTCCGGCTCGACGACTATCGCTAGCAACTGACGAGGTAATGCGATGGGGAAGACCCCCGATCATCTTCTGGTCGTCCGCGCACAAGTCGACGGCGCTGCCGAGGACGCATGGAACACCTGGTACGACGAGAAACACCTGCCCGAGATTGCAAGCTGCCCCGGTTTTCTGACGGCCAATCGCTACGTCTGCGAAAGCGAGGGTCGTCGTGAGTATCTGACGGTCTACACGCTCGAATCTGAAGCAGCGCTGAAATCGCCGGAGTTTTCATCGCGGCGCGGCTGGGAGCAGTTCGCTTCGCACGTCAAAGCCGACGTTCGCTATTTCAAACGGCGTGGAGGTGTGACGTGAACGATTCCGACGTTTGGTACTGGGAACGGACCTGGAATGACTTTCGACGTGGCGAGGTCGACGTGCCGCTCACGTGGGACGGCGGAGCCGCCGTCGTGCGGATATTCGACCAGGGCGTGCCAGTTACTGCGAATGCGTTGCTCGCAAAACTGCCGATCGAAGTGCCTGTCGTTCATGTGGCATGGAGCGGCGACATGGTGATGAGCACGCGCCAGTACGACATCGGGGTACGCGAACTCGAAAATCACGTCCGGCTGATGCGGCCGGGAGATGTCGCATTCGACGCGCGCTACGGCGAAATCACCGCGACTTATGGAACAGCGGAGGCAAGGCTGCCGTCCGGGCCCAACACGCTGACCGTATTCGGCACGATTTCGCGCGGATTGGACAGCTTTGCCGTCTGGGCGCGGGCGCGGCGGTTCGAAGGACTGGGGTTGCTGCGGCTCGGCTAACGAGTTGCCGCATCAAAAAGGGAGGATCGACAATGAAAGCTCGAATGGCATTGATAGCATCCTTGATGGTGATCGCGCCGGTTCATGCGGCATCAGCACAAGACAAGATCGTGAAAATCGGCGTTCTGAACGACATGTCTGGTCTTTACTCAGACATCACCGGCGCCAACTCGCTGCTGGCTGCAAGAATGGCGGTCGAGGATTCCGGACTGCTTCAGAAAGGGTGGAAGATCGATGTGATCGGCGGCGATCATCAGAACAAGCCGGATGTCGGTACTGGCATCGTTCGCCAATGGTTTGATGTCGACAAGGTCGATGCCGTCGCCGACACTCCGAGCTCCGGCGTTACGCTGGCCGTCAATACCATCGTGAGAGAGAAGAATGGCGTGCTGCTGAATTCTGGCGGTGCGACGACCGATCTGACGCAGAAAGCATGCTCTCCGAATACCGTCTCCTTCGCTCTCGACACCTACATGATGGCCCATGGAACGGGGCAGGCGTTGACGAAAGTCGGCGGCGATAGCTGGTTCTTCCTGACGGCCGACTATGCTTTCGGAACGGCGATCGAACGGGATACGACCGCCATCGTCACCGCGAATGGCGGCAAGGTTCTGGGCAAGGTGCGGCACCCGCTCAATACCGCCGACTTCTCCTCGTTCCTGCTCCAGGCGCAAGCCTCGAAAGCAAAGGTGATAGGCCTTGCCAATGCCGGTGGCGATACGACCAACGCAATCAAGCAAGCAGCCGAATTCGGCCTCGTTCAGGGCGGGCAAAAGCTTGCAGCGATGCTGCTCTTTCTCAGCGACGTACATTCGCTTGGGTTGAAGTCAGCACAGGGGCTGACGTTCACGGAATCCTTCTACTGGGACCTGAACGAGGGAACGCGCGCCTGGTCGAAGCGGTTTGCGGAGCGATCACGGCAAAACTCGATGCCGACGACGCCGAATGCCGGTGTGTACGCTGCGGTCGTTCACTACCTGAAAGTCCTCGAGGCAATGGGAGGAAATCCGCGCGATGGCGCCAAAGTCGTCGCCAAGATGAAAGAGATACCGGCGGAAGATCCGCTGTTCGGCAAGGCGAACATCCGGGCCGATGGCCGGCGGTTGGTGACTGCGTATCTGTTCGAAGTGAAGACGCCGGCTGAATCGAAATATCCGTGGGACTACTACAAGCGGGTTGCGACAATCGCGGCGGAAGATGCGGCGATACCGTTGAGCAAGAGCGAATGCCCGCTCGTCAAAGTGCAATGAAAGGACGATAGGAAAGGGCCGCGGTGGGCCATGACCGCAACAGACCTCTTCTTCTCTTGCATCCATCAAGGCGGCTTCGAGCAGCGAACAGCGATCCTCGAGCAACTGGTCATTGCCGGCTGGACGGGCCGCGACCAGAAGGCCGTCATGGCTCATATCGAGGAACTGCATCGGATCGGTGTGCCACCGCCCAGAAAGACGCCGATCATTTATCGCGTTGCCGCGACGCTGCTGACCCAGGCGGAAACCATTCAGGTCGCCGGACGCGACTCGTCCGGCGAGGTGGAGGCGGTCTTTGTATCCTTCGAGGACGGCCTATGGGTCGGACTAGGGTCTGACCACACGGATCGCAAGCTCGAAGCCCATGGTATCACGCTATCGAAGCAAGTCTGCGCAAAGCCGATCGGCACGACGCTCTGGCGATACAATGAGTTGCACGAGCATTGGGATCGTTTGCAGCTCAGATCTTTTGCGACAATCGATGGAAGGCGTCGCCTCTATCAGGAAGGCGTTGCCGCGCATATGCGCAGCCCTGACGACCTGTTTGCGCTTTACTCGGGTCAGCCCCGGCTTCCATTCGGTGAGGTCATGTACGGTGGAACCCTCGCTGTTCACGGTCCCATAGGCTTCGCAACGCTGTTCGAGATGGAGCTGCACGATCCGGTTTTGAATCGCACGCTGACCCATTCCTATGTCGTCCACGACCTCCCGATTGAAGGCTGACAGATGAATCCGAAAGCTCACGCCGAGTTTCATACGCTCGATCTTCAGACCGGATGGGCGGTTCCCGAGGGATATCCTGCGGGTATCCAGCAGAAGATTCTCTCTGGCTCGCTTGATGAGGTGAACAAGACCGGCAACAGGACGCGATTGCTTCGCTTCGTCCCCGGTGAGTTCACGACGAAGCCGTTCGTCCATGACTACTGGGAAGAGGTCTTTCTCATCTCCGGCGATCTGACGGTCGGGAACGATGCGCAAGGGCGCGGCGGAGAAAGCTTTGCGCCGTTCACCTATGCGTGCCGGCCTCCGGGCTCTGTTCACGGGCCTTTCCGTTCCGAGGCTGGATGCCTCTTGCTGGAAATCCACTATTTCGACGAACCGAAAAGCTGAACAGGGTCATTGCGGCAACGCGATCTCGGCCGCTGCATACGATATCCGTGATCAGGAGAGATGGAATGCCCGACCGACTACCGGCAGCGACACCGCCGCTTGACAAGGACTTGCGTGGGTTTCTCGCGTCCAATCACAACCTTCTCTCGATCGTCCGGAAACCGGTCTCCATCGATCATATCGGCGCCTTGTCCGCACAAAGCGAACGGCCGATCCTGTTTGAGAACATCATTGAACGGCCGGGATTTCGTTTGTGCGATATTCTGGTGAAGTACAGACATCTGCAGGCGAGGGCGCTCGGCGTATCGCCGGCCGAGTACTTGAAGACACTGGCGTATCGCTTGCGGAAGCCACCGCGCGGATTCGTCAATGTGAAAACGGGACCGGTGAAAGAGGTCATCTTGACCGGAAATGACGTGAACTGGATGTCGCTTCCGATTCCTGTCCATTCCGAGCGCGATGAACATCCATACCTTACCGCGATGAACATCGTGCAAGATCCTGAGACGGGCTTTTACAACTCGTCGCATGCCGGTACGAATCCACTCGGACCCCGGCATGGGGTCGTGAGCTTCGCTACGCCTCATACGCTTGCGATCATCGACAAGTACCGGAAGATGGGCAAACGCACCATGCCGATCGCTTTCGTCGTCGGTGTGCATCCGGCCTATGAGATCATGGCCAACTTCTCCGGCCTGCACATGGATATGTGGGGCGAATTGGAGATGGTCAGCACCATCATGGATATGGATGTCGAAATGGTCCCCTGCGAGACCATTCCGCTGTCGGTCCCCGCGCACGCCGAGATCGTGATCGAGGGGCTTGTCGAGATCGACAGCCAAACGCAGTTCGGACAGGTCGTCGCCCCGACGGCCTATTATCTGCCGAAGACGCAGTCGCTTCCACAAGTCACCGTCACGGCCATTACCATGCGGGGAGACCGGCCGATCTATCGCAACCATCAAGCCTGTCCGTTGACGGATCATCAGGTCCTTCCGCGGTTGTGTCATGAGGCGATGCTCTATAACCGCCTCACCGAAATGGGGCTTGCTGTCAAAGATGTCCGCTTTCCGACGTGGGGAGCGGCGCTGTCCTGCATCATCCAAGTGGAGGCGCCGCGGCCGGGCTTCATCAACGATGCCCTGATGGCCTGCATGGGAGCGCCATGGCTCAACACCAAGATGGTCGTTGCCGTCAGTCACGACACCGATATCGACGATCCCGGTGACGTTTACTATGCCATGTCGACGCGCTGCGACCCGGCTCGCGACCTGTTTGTCGTGCCGGCAACACGCGGCTCGCTCTATGACCCGGCGGCCGCGCCGTTGCCCGATGAGCACTTTCCGTACCGGCTGGTGGGGAAAATCGGGATCGACGCCACCATCAAGGAACGTCACCGCCGTTCTGACTTCGACCGCAGCTTTCCCAAGCATTGGAACGATGTCCGGCTGGCAGATTACGTATAGGCCGATGATGACCATGCAACGCCTGATCATCGGAATAAGCGGGGCGTCCGGGATTCAATATGGCATACGGCTGCTGGAAATCCTGCGCAGCAGCCCGATCGAGACTCATCTTGTAATGACTAAATCCGCGCAGGTGACGCTTACGCACGAAACGAACGTCAGAGTTGCGGAGGTCGAAGCGCTTGCGGATGTGAGCTATCGCATCACCGATATCGGAGCTGCGATATCGAGCGGCTCATTCAAGACCGTAGGTATGATTGTCGCTCCGTGTTCGATCAAGAGCATGTCTGAGATTGCATCGGGCGTGACCGACGGCCTTCTGTCGCGAGCAGCCGACGTAGTCCTCAAGGAGCGCCGCAGACTGGTCTTGATGCTGCGCGAAACGCCGCTGCACCTCGGGCATATTCGATCGATGGCTCAGGTGACGGAGATGGGCGCGATCGTATATCCGCCGGTCCCCGCACTCTACGCCCGTCCTCAATCGATCGAGGAGATGATCGACCACACGCTCGGGCGGGTGCTCGATCTGTTCGATCTCGATGTGGGTCTGGCGAAGCGGTGGTCCGGGCAGCGTCTGAGCGTTTCTGATCGACGTTAGTGGTGATTTCGGGTCTTAGGCCGGGTGTAGGGCGAAGAGAGCCCTTGGGGCGGCTCACGTGACTGCCGTGCGTAGCCGTTGCTGCCTGATGCATTGACAGACGTCAGAGTTGGGCGTCACGCTGTGTGCATTTCGGAGAAAACTCTCGCCAGAGCGTGGAGATGCCTGCCGATGCCGGAACAGCAGTATCCGGCAAGTTCGCGTGCGGTGACGCTGCTCCTGGCCGATATGACGGCCAGCTGTGGATGGATTTGCGAAGGTAGCACCCAAAGCTGCGCTATCGCGCCAGCACTGGAGCATCGCCAGCAGATCAACCGGATCGAATGGTGCAGGCTGTGCTCCAAAAATCGTCCAGACGGGCAATCGGGCGAGAATTTTGACCCAAGTCAACGCGAGCCACGCCAAATGCGCCATTTAATGCTCCCAGCACACAAGCCTGCGGGGGAGCGGCGATGGACAGTTCTGCATCCAATGACCGGGCTAGCGCACTCTGGCTGTCCACGAGTGCCTTTACTGTCTGCTTTGCAGTCTGGACCATCTTTTCGATCATCGGCGTGCAGGTCAAAAAGGATCTCGGCCTCTCCGAGACGCAGTTTGGCCTGCTGATCGGTACCCCGATTCTCACGGGCAGCCTTATCCGGCTGATGCTCGGCATCTGGACGGACCAGTATGGTGGCCGGGTCGTCTACGTGCTTGTGATGGTCTTCGCTGCGATCGCCACGTGGCTGCTGACCTACGCCTACGACTACACAACATTCCTCATTGCGGCGCTCGGCGTCGGTATCGCCGGCGGCTCATTCGCAGTCGGCATTGCATACGTCTCGCGCTGGTATCCGAGCGGCCAGCAAGGGACGGCGCTCGGCATTTTCGGGGCAGGCAACGTCGGAGCGGCCATCACCAAGTTCGTTGCACCGATGGTGATGGTGGCGTTCGGCTGGAAAATGGTTGCGCAGATCTGGGCGGTCGGCCTGCTCGCGATGGCCGTCGTGTTCTGGTTCGGCACGAAGGACGATCCGGAGCTGGCGCGTCGCCGCGCGGCCGGCATCAAGCCTGAACCGCTTTCGGCGATGATCGGACCGCTAAAGAACGTCCAGGTCTGGCGTTTTTCGATCTACTATTTCTTTGTCTTCGGCGCGTTCGTTGCGCTCGCGCTCTGGCTGCCGCGCTACCTGATCGGCGTCTACGGCCTGGACATCCGCACGGCCGGAATGCTCGGCGCGTTCTACTCCGTTCCGGCCAGCCTTTTCCGGGTCTATGGCGGCGTACTGTCCGATAAGTATGGTGCTCGGCGCGTCATGTACTGGACGTTTGGCGTGTCCGTTATCTGCTGCTTCTTGTTGTCGTATCCGCCGACGGACTACATCGTCAGCGGCATTTCCGGGAAGATGACCTTCCATCTGGAAATGAAGCTGCCCGCCTTCGTGGTGCTGGTGTTCGTACTCGGATTCTTCATGAGTCTGGGCAAGGCCGCGGTCTACAAGCATATCCCCGTCTACTATCCCAGGCATGTCGGCCCCGTCGGAGGCGTGGTTGGACTTGTCGGCGGGTTGGGCGGTTTCGTGCTGCCGATCGCCTTCGGTGCGCTGAATGACCTGACCGGCGTCTGGCAGAGCTGCTTCATGCTGCTGTTCGCGCTGGTGGCCGTGGCGCTGGCGTGGATGCATTTCTCGATCCGCCAGATGGAGAGCGAGGCGGCGGTTGGTGTGCTCAAGCAGCTGCCCGAGCTGCCGGAAATGCAGCCAATCCACGAGCCAAAGCATGTCGGTGCGCTTTCCGGCCATATGCTGGAGGATTGGCAGCCCGAGGATCGTCAGTTCTGGCAGCATACGGGCCGCGCAATCGCCCGGCGCAACCTCTGGATATCGATCCCCGCGCTGCTGCTGTCGTTCGCGGTGTGGATGGTCTGGTCTGTGGTGGTCGCGAAGCTGCCCGCCATCGGCTTCAAATACACGACCGATGAGCTGTTCTGGCTTGCCGCGCTGCCCGGCCTGTCAGGCGCCACGCTGCGCATCTTTTACTCTTTCGTCGTGCCGATCTTCGGCGGCAGACTCTGGACGACGCTTGCGACATGGTCGCTGATTCTCCCTGCGCTCGGCATCGGCTTTGCCGTGCAGAATCCGCAGACGCCGTACTGGATATTTCTTGTGCTGGCGCTGCTCTGCGGTTTCGGTGGCGGTAACTTCGCCTCCTCGATGTCGAACATCTCGTTCTTCTTTCCGAAGACGGAGAAGGGCAACGCGCTTGCGCTCAATGCCGGCCTTGGCAATCTCGGCGTCAGCGTCGTGCAATTCGTCGTGCCGTTTGCGATCACGGTGGGCATCTTCGGTTGGCTCGGCGGCAATCCGGTTGAGGTGAAGGAAGGCGCGAAGACGACGCAGCTCTGGCTGCAGAACGCCGGCTTCATCTGGGTGCCGTTCATCGCAATGTCGGCCTTTGCCGCTTGGTTCGGCATGAATGACATCGCCTCCGCCAGAGCCTCTTTCGCGGAACAGTCGGTCATCTTCCAGCGCCGGCAGAACTGGATCATGTGCTGGCTCTACACCGGCACGTTCGGCTCCTTCATTGGCTACTCCGCGGGATTCCCGCTTCTGACCAAGATTGCGTTCCCCGAGATCAACGCGCTGCAGTATGCATTTCTTGGCCCGCTGGTCGGTGCCCTCAGCCGCTCGCTCACGGGGTGGGTGTCGGATCGCTGGGGTGGCGGACGTGTCACGCTGTGGGTGTTCGTCACAATGGCCGTAGGTGTTGCGGGAGTGCTCTACTTCCTCAGCCTGGGCAATTTCGCGGGCTTCTTTGCGATGTTCCTGCTGCTCTTCTTCGCCAGCGGCGTCGGCAATGCGTCCACCTTCCAGATGATTCCGGTGATCATGCGCAAGGAGATGGATCGTCTGATGCCCGGTGCGGACGCGGCCACGCGGACGCGCAATGCTGAGAAGGAAAGTGCGGCGATCATCGGCTTCACCTCGGCGATCGCGGCCTACGGTGCCTTCTTCATTCCGAAGGCTTACGGCACGTCGATCGCCATGACGGGCAGCGTACAAGCGGCGCTGTGGGGCTTCTTCATCTTCTATCTCACCTGCATCGTGGTGACCTGGGCGGTCTATACCCGCAAAGGCGGCCTCCTGCATGACGTCGAGCGCGGTGGCCGGCCGATGACGCCGGTGACAAATCCTGCGGAATAGGGAAAAGAATCAATGAGTCACTTTGTCGACAGGCTTTCGTTCTTCGCGCGCCCGAAAGAGCCGTTCGCCGGCGGTCACGGTGTGGTCACAAGCGAGGATCGCTCGTGGGAGGACGGCTATCGTCAGCGCTGGCAGCACGACAAGATCGTGCGCTCCACCCATGGCGCCAACTGCACGGGCTCGTGTTCCTGGAAAGTCTACGTCAAGGGCGGCATCGTCACCTGGGAAACCCAACAGACTGACTATCCGCGCACACGGCCGGATCTTCCGAACCACGAGCCGCGCGGCTGCTCGCGTGGCGCCAGCTACTCCTGGTATCTCTACTCCGGCAACCGCGTGAAGTATCCGCTGGTGCGTTCGAAGCTGCTGAAGCTTTGGCGCGAGGCGCGCGCCGCTCGAACGCCCGTCGCCGCCTGGGCGTCAATCGTCGAGGACCCCGAGAAGCGCAAGGCGTATGTGCAGCGCCGCGGTCACGGTGGCTTCGTGCGGGCGAAATGGGACGAAGTGACGGAAATCATTGCCGCTGCGAACGCCTATACGGCGAAGACCTACGGTCCGGATCGTGTACTCGGCTTTTCGCCGATTCCGGCGATGTCAATGGTCTCTTACGCGGCCGGTTCGCGCTACCTGTCGCTGCTCGGCGGTGTCTGCATGTCATTCTACGACTGGTACTGCGACTTGCCGCCGGCCTCGCCACAGACCTGGGGCGAGCAGACCGACGTTCCTGAATCGGCCGACTGGTACAATGCCGGCTTCCTGATCCTGTGGGGCTCGAACGTGCCGCAGACGCGCACGCCGGATGCGCACTTCTATACCGAGGTCCGTTACAAAGGCGCCAAGAGCGTTGTCGTCTCGCCGGACTATTCCGAAGCCTCGAAGTTCGCCGATATGTGGCTGTCGGTGAAGCAGGGCACCGACTCAGCCCTCGCCATGGCGATGGGGCACGTCATCCTCAAGGAGTTCTACGTCGATCGGCAAGTGCCGTATTTCGTCGACTACGCACGCAGGTATACGGATATGCCATTCCTCGTGCGCCTGGCGAAGTCCGGGGGGCAACTGGTACCTGAGCGGTTTGTGCGCGCTTCGGACTTCGCCGGCAATCTCGACGAAGCCAACAATCCGGAATGGAAGACTGTTGCGTTCGACGAGAGCGGCGATCGGATTGTCGTACCGAACGGTTCTGTCGGCTTCCGCTGGGGCGAGCACGGCAAGTGGAATCTCGAGGAAAAGGAAGCCAAGGGCAGCGAGATCAGGCTGCGGCTTTCGCTCGACGGCATCGATGACGGCAAGGAAGGCGTCGCCTTCCCTTATTTCGGCAACATCAAGCACGAGCACTTTACGCATTCGAACCATGAGAGCGTGCTGGCGCGCAACGTTCCGGTGAAGAAACTGGCGCTGGTGGACGGCGAAATACTGGTCGCGTCGGTCTATGACTTGTTCCTCGCCAACTACGGCGTTGATCGTGGCTTCGGCGGCGGCAACGCTGCGCATTCATTCGATGATGACACACCGTACACCCCGGCATGGGCCGAGGCGATCACCGGCATCCGCCGCGACCAGATCACCCAGGTGGCGCGCGAGTTCGCTCACAACGCCGAGAAGACGAATGGGCGCTCGATGATCATCATCGGCGCGGCGATGAATCACTGGTATCACGCCGACATGAATTACCGCGGCGTCATCAACATGCTGGTGATGTGCGGTTGCGTAGGCCAGTCCGGTGGGGGCTGGTCGCACTATGTCGGTCAGGAGAAGCTGCGTCCACAGTCGGGCTGGCTGCCGCTCGCCTTCGCGCTCGACTGGAATCGGCCGCCGCGCCAGCAGAATTCGACGTCGGCCTTTTACGCACACACCGATCAGTGGCGCTACGAAACCATCAATGTTCGCGACATACTTTCGCCGACCGCGCCCGATGGTGCGTGGGATGGTGCAATCATCGACTACAACATCCGCGCCGAGCGGATGGGCTGGCTGCCATCAGCACCACAGCTCGAACAGAATCCATTAACGATCGCCAAGGATGCGGCGGCAGCCGGTCTCGAGCCGAAAGACTATGTGGCGCAATCACTGAAGTCCGGCAAGCTTCGCATGTCGTGCGAGGATCCGGACAACCCGAACAACTGGCCACGCAACATGTTCGTCTGGCGCTCGAACCTGCTTGGTTCGTCAGGCAAGGGCCATGAGTATTTCCTCAAGCATCTGCTCGGCACCAGCCACGGCGTGATGGGTAAGGATCTTGGCGAGGAAGGCAAATCGAAGCCAACAGAAGCCGTCTGGCATGAGAAGGGACCGGAAGGAAAGCTCGACCTGCTGGTGACGCTTGATTTCCGCATGTCGACCACCTGCGTCTATTCCGACATCGTGCTGCCGACCGCGACCTGGTACGAGAAGAACGACCTCAACACATCGGACATGCATCCGTTCATTCACCCGCTGACTGCTGCGGTGGATCCGGTGTGGGAGGCGCGCAGTGACTGGGAGATCTACAAGGCGATCGCGAGGAAATTCTCGAGCGTGGCGCCGGAAGTGCTTGGTGTCGAGAAAGATGTCGTGCTGACGCCGATCATGCATGACAGTCCAAACGAGATCGCTCAGGCAGTTTCAGTCAGGGAGTGGAAAAAGGGCGAGTGCGAACCGATTCCCGGCAAGACCATGCCAGCTGTGGCCGTGGTCGAGCGCGACTATCCAAACCTGTACAAGCGCTTCACGTCGCTTGGCCCTTTGATGGACAAGCTCGGCAACGGCGGCAAGGGCTTGGCCTGGAGCACCGCGCATGAAGTCGAGTTCCTGAAGTCGCTCAATGGCGTCGTCACGGAAGACGGGCCGACCAAGGGACTCGCGCGCATCGACAGCGACATCGACGCGACCGAGGTGATCCTGTCGCTGGCGCCGGAAACCAATGGCGAGGTCGCCGTCAAGGCGTGGGAGTCGCTCGGCAGGTTCACCGGCCGCGACCACACGCATCTCGCGCTTCCGAAGGAGGACGAGAAAATCCGCTTTCGTGACGTTGTCGCGCAGCCGCGCAAGATCATCTCCTCTCCGGTCTGGTCGGGCCTCGAGTCGGAAAAGGTCTGCTACAACGCGGGTTACACGAACGTGCATGAACTGATCCCGTGGCGCACGCTGACCGGCCGCCAGCAGCTCTATCAGGACCATCTCTGGATGCGTGCCTTCGGCGAAGGCTTTTGCGTCTATCGGCCGCCGGTCGATCTGCGAACCGTGCATCCGATGCTCGGCAAGAAGCCGAACGGCGAGCGGGAGGTGGTGCTCAACTTCATCACACCGCACCAGAAGTGGGGCATTCATTCCACCTACACCGACAACTTGCTGATGCTCACGCTTTCGCGCGGCGGTCCGATCGTCTGGATCAGCGAGAAGGACGCGGCCAAGGCCGGCATCGTCGATAATGACTGGATCGAGGCCTACAACACCAATGGCGCATTGGCTGCACGTGCAGTCGTTTCCCAGCGCGTCAAGGAAGGCATGGTGCTGATGTATCATGCGCAGGAGAAGATCGTGAACGTCCCGGGCTCCGAGATGACCGGCAACCGCGGCGGTATCCACAACTCCGTCACCCGCGCGGTGCTGAAGCCGACGCACATGATCGGTGGTTACGCCCAGCAGGCCTACGGCTTCAACTACTACGGCACTATCGGCACCAACCGCGACGAGTTCGTCATCGTCCGTAAGATGCGCAATGTCGACTGGCTGGAGGGACCATACACCGGCAAGCACGAGTCTCGGCACGGTGTGCCACAGCGAGCGGCAGAATAAGGGGACAGGAATCATGAAGATTCGCGCTCAGATCGCGATGGTGCTGAACCTCGACAAGTGCATCGGTTGCCACACGTGCAGCGTTACCTGCAAGAACGTGTGGACCAATCGCGAAGGTATGGAATACGCCTGGTTCAACAACGTCGAAACCAAGCCAGGCATCGGCTACCCGAAGGACTGGGAGAACCAGGCGCGCTGGAAGGGCGGCTGGCGGCGCAAGCGCAATGGCAAGATCGAGCCGCGTATTGGCGGCAAATGGCGCGTGCTTGCCAATATCTTCGCCAATCCGGACTTGCCGGAGATCGACGACTACTACGAGCCGTTCACCTTCGACTACGAGCATCTTCAGAAAACACCGGAGCTTGAGGCGTTCCCGACCGCCCGGCCGCGTTCGCTGATCACCGGCGAGCGCATGCAGAAGATCGAGTGGGGGCCGAACTGGGAGGAAATCCTGGGCGGCGAGTTTGCCAAGCGTTCGGCCGACGTGAACTTCGAGAACGTGCAGAAGGAGATTTACGGCCAGTTCGAGAACACCTTCATGATGTATCTCCCGCGCCTTTGCGAACACTGCCTCAATCCGGCTTGTGTCGCGGCTTGTCCGTCCGGCGCGATCTACAAGCGCGAGGAGGATGGAATCGTCCTGATCGACCAGGACAAGTGCCGGGGCTGGCGCATGTGTGTGTCCGGCTGCCCCTACAAGAAGGTCTACTATAATTGGTCGAGCGGAAAGTCGGAAAAGTGCATCTTCTGCTTCCCGCGCATCGAGGCTGGCCAGCCGACTGTGTGCTCGGAAACCTGCGTCGGCCGCATCCGCTATCTCGGCGTTGTCCTCTACGACGCCGACGGCATCGAGCAAGCGGCCTCCGTCCCGGACGAGAAGGATCTCTACGAGGCGCAACTGAAGTTGTTCCTCGATCCCAACGATCCGGCGGTGATCGCGCAAGCGCAGATCGATGGCGTTCCGGAGAGCTGGCTCGTTGCGGCACGCAATTCGCCCGTCTGGAAGATGGCGATGGAGTGGAAGGTGGCCTTCCCGCTGCATCCCGAATACCGCACGCTGCCGATGGTCTGGTATGTGCCGCCGCTGTCGCCGATCCAGTCTGCTGCCGAAGCCGGCAAGATGGGCAGCGATGGCCAGATGCCGGACGTGCGCTCGCTGCGCATTCCATTGCAGTATCTCGCGAACCTGCTGACTGCAGGTGACGAGAAGCCGGTGGCGTTGGGCCTCGAGCGTATGCTGGCGATGCGCAGCTTTATGCGGGCGAAGACGATCGACGGCGTCATCGACGAGGCGATCGCGCGCCGTGTCGGCCTGACATCGGCTCAGATCGATGACATGTATCGCATCATGGCGCTGGCGAACTACGAGGATCGCTTCGTCATCCCGACCGCTCATCGCGAACTGGACGCTGACGCCTATCAGCTGCGCGGCGACTGCGGCTTTTCGTTCGGTAACGGTTGTTCCGGCGGCGAAACCGAGATCAACCTGTTCGGCGCGCCGAAGAAAGCACGAAACCCGATGGAGATAGCGTGATGAAGACGTTCAAGGTGCTGTCGGCGCTCCTCTGCTATCCATCGGAGGAACTCCTTGCGGCGGCGAGCGATCTTGCCGCGATCCTGGATGCCGAGAACCTGGTCCCGAAGCGCGAGCGCCGGGCCCTCGACGTGCTGATCGGCGAGTTGGCATCGGGCGAGCTGTACGACCTGCAGGAATGTTACGGCCTGCTGTTCGATCGCACACGTTCGTTGGCATTGCATCTCTTCGAGCATGTGCACGGCGAGAGCCGAGACCGTGGCCAGGCCATGGTGGACTTGCGTGCGCTTTACGAGAAGGCTGGACTTGTCGTCGTCGCCAACGAACTGCCGGACTATCTGCCGATGTTTCTCGAGTTTCTGGCAACGCAGCCGTTTGCGGAAGCGCAGGAGCTGCTTGCGCAGCCCGCGCATATCCTGTCTGCGATCGCGGAGCGTTTGCGCAAGCGCTCATCTAGTTACCGCGCGGTGTTCGAGGCGCTTGTTGCGATCGCAGCTGCCGCCCCGCAACCGGCACTGGTGGAAGCCCTGCTCGAAGTGCCTGATCCGGAGCCGACCGATCTCGCGGCGCTCGATGCGGCCTGGGAGGAAGAGGAAGTCCGTTTCGGTCCGGGCTCTCAGGAAGGTCCGTGCAGCAAAGAGAGCCTGATCGCGAAGCTCCGGCACGCGCGGCGCGCCGTGCAGCAGCCGGTCGCCGCACAAGGAGGGGCGCAATGATCCCGACGCTCAATTCGATCGTATTCGGCTGGTATCCGTATCTTTGCTTTACGGTATTCCTGCTCGGCAGTCTGTTGCGCTTCGACCGCGAGCAGTACACGTGGCGGACCGGATCCAGCCAGCTGCTGCGCCGACGTCAGCTGACGTGGGGCTCCAATCTGTTTCACGTCGGCATTCTTGTCATCTTCGCCGGTCACGTCGGTGGATTGCTGACGCCGATCGCGGTATTTGATGCGCTCGGCATCTCGCATGGTTTCAAGCAAATGATGGCTATCGTCGTCGGCGGTGCTGCCGGACTGATGTGCCTCGTCGGCGTCGGCCTGCTCACACACCGCCGTCTGTTCGATGCGCGTATCCGTGCGAACTCCTCGTTCGGCGACACTGCCATTCTGCTGATCTTGTTTGCGCAATTGCTGCTGGGACTCGCGACCGTCCCGCTCTCACTCGGTCATCCCGATGGCCACGAGATGGTGAAGTTCATGAGCTGGGCTCAGGGCATCGTCACGCTTCGCCCCGACGCTGCTGCCTATGTTGCGGACGTGCAACCCGTGTTCAAGGCCCATCTCGTGCTCGGCATGACGATCTTCCTTGTCTTTCCTTTCACACGGCTCGTTCATGTCTGGAGCGCGCCCGTCTGGTATCTTGGCCGTCGCGGTTATCAAGTCGTGCGCAGCCGTAACGGTGGGCGCGGCGCCATTCATTCCGCGCGAGCTGCGGAGTAGACCCATGAGTTGCTCACTTCCGAATGCGTTGCCGAAACCGAAGGCGGTCAGCGTCAACGGCGTCCTGATCCCGCGCGAGACGATCGCTCGCGAGGTGCAGAATCATCCGGCGCCGCGTCCGCTCGATGCCTGGCACGCGGCCGCACAAGCGCTGGTCGTGCGCGAGCTCCTGCGGCAGGAGGCATTACGTCTCGGCATCGAGGAGCCACCACTGGCGGACGAAGAAGGGCGTACCGAAACCACCGAGGAGGCGGCGATCCGCGGCCTGATCGCGCGCGAGGTGGCGACGCCGCTGCCCGACGATGAGGCTTGCCGGCGCTTCTACGGCGCGAACGCGCGCCGCTTTCGGTCGCCGACGCTTTATCAGGCCGCACATATCCTGCTGGTTGCTGCAAGGGATGATCGTGTGAGCCGTGCCCGTGTGCGCAAAGAGGCTGATGCCGTTCTCGCCGCGCTGAAGGTTGAGCCATCCACATTCGCTGCTCTCGCACGCGAGCGCTCCGATTGCCGCATCTCAGCTACCGAGGGCGGCTCGCTCGGGCAATTCAGCCAGGGCGAAACCGTAGCTGAACTCGAACGCGGCCTCGATCGGATGCTGGAGGGCGAGTTCGCGATCATCGAAACTCGCTATGGCCTGCACGTGGTGCGGCTCGATTGCCGCATCGAAGGAAATCAGTTGCCGTTCGGCCAGGTGCGCGACCGTATCGCAGCCTGGTTAACGGAAGCGGTTGAGCGCAGGGCGCTCGCGCAGTATGTCTCGATTCTCGCAGGCCGCGCCGACATCTCCGGATTTTTTCTAGCTGCGCCTTCATCTCCGTTGGTGCAGTAGGTGGCCCATGCAACTTGGCGAGGTTATTCGTGAGCTAGAAGTCGACGCGCATGCGGTGCTCGCAGCCACCGGCGACGTCATTCTGATGACCCGCGTAAATGATATGGCCGGCCGTTTCGGGGAGGATCCCGCCGAATACGCCACCTGCGCTGTTCGCCGCTTTGCCAACCTCGCAGGTGATGAGGACTGGCTGTCGCTGATGAACGTTGTCGAGCGCGCGGCCGATCCCGGTATTGCATGCCTGGTGCATATGATCGGCTGGTCGCTGGAACAGGATGCCGCGCCTGTCGCAGAGCCACATGCGGGCTGCTCATGTGGCGGCGTCGGCTGTGGATGATACCCGTTGGGGTGAGGCTGTACAATGATCGATGAGCTGTTCGATCGGAACGTCGGCTGGGCGCTTGCGAAAACAGCGAATGATCCGGGCTATTTTCGCCGGCTCGCAGAGCAGCAGACGCCTCGCTACCTGTGGCTTGGCTGCTCCGACAGTCGCGTTCCGGCCAATGAGATCGTCGGTCTTGATCCCGGCGATCTGTTCGTGCATCGGAATGTTGCGAACGTCGTGCATACTGGAGACATGAATCTCCTGTCGGTTCTCGAGTTTGCGGTCGATGTCCTGCGCGTCAATCATGTGATCGTGTGCGGCCATTATGGATGCGGCGGCATTCGCCGCGCCTTCGAGCCGCCTGGAGGAAGCCTTGTCGACCATTGGCTTGCGCCGGTGCGAGAGATGTGCCGCCGTCATACACGCGATCTTGCCAATGCCGCGAACGAGGCGGCTCGTATCGATCGGGCTTGCGAGATGAATGTCGGCGTGCAGGTGCGGCGCGTAGCTGCGACGCCGATCCTGCGGGCGGCGTGGCAGCGTGGACAGAGCGTCTCCGTGCACGGCTGGATTTATGGGCTCGAGGACGGCTTGCTGCGCGATCTCGGCCTGAAGCTCTCGTCGCTGGATGAGTCTGCCAGACTTGATGAGGGGGAAACGTTCGGCCGCCTCCCGGAGCCCGTCACGATGGTTCGGCGCCATGCCATCGAGGCTTTTCAGGCCATGACCATGCTGGAGCCGCAGTTCCTGGAGGACGGGCTGGGGTCGTAATCGCGGCTGCGGAGAAACGTCTCAAGAGCAGGCCGTGCGAGGTGTACGGGGCCACGATTGCGGCTGAGCGAGCCTCGCGTACCGAGGGCGCCGGGAGTACCCAAATTTTCCGGGATCGTCCGGTATGGGCGTGGTAGTATTCGGCCTTCTTCCTCTGGACGAAGGCGACCGCTGCGAGACATGCTGCATCCACTCAAAGGACATTCTTCCGGGCGTTCAAGGCTCTTTGTCCTTATCCTTCTCGCACTGGCCTCATTGGCCGCGGGAGCCTATGTCGGTCAATGGTTCTGGCGCGAAAACGGGTTACGCGCGCTCCAGGCTGTGAACGAACCGCGCATTCAGCTTATTGCCAATGCCATCAAGGCTGAGATCAGCCGGCAGGATCATCTTCCCGTTGTCCTGTCGTTCGATCCGGATGTCCATCGCGCGTTATCGGATCCTGCCGATACTTCGTTGCGGGCGCAACTCAGCAATAAGCTCAAGCGCATCAGTGCGGAAGCCGATACGCGCGCGCTCTATGTGATATTGCCGAACGGCCGGATTTTCGCGGCAGACAATGAGACGCCCGTCGAAACCCAAATCGGAAGGAACTTGAGCGAGCGTCTGTACTTCCGGAATGCGATTGAAACAGGTCACGGTACGTTTCTTGGTATCGACTCCGAGAACGACCGGGTGAGGTACTACATCGCGCGCGGGATCGGCGGTCCTCCGATTCTCGGCGTGGCTGTTGTTCGCGTCGAGTTCGACCGCATCGAAGCCGAATGGATGAAGGCCGGCGAGCGCGTGCTGATAACGGATGCAAGCGGAACGGTCCTCCTGTCGAGCGACGCTTCGTTCAAGTATCGGCATCTCAGCTTTCTGCCCGGCGGCGGTCAGGCGGTTCGCCCGGGCTCCGGCGCACAGGAGTCGGCGATTGAATTTCGGCTTGTCGAACAGCGCGATGGCCGGCAGATCGTCCGGGCTCAAACGCCACTCGGAACACAATCCTATCTTTATCAATCCATGCCTCTGGACGACTACGGTTGGACCGTCCATCGGCTTTCGGATCTGGCGACGATCGAGACGGATCAGCGCGATGGCGCCATTATTGGTATGGCCATCGCGATGATTGCGGTATCCGGCCTCCTTTACTTGCGTCAGCGCCAAACGGCGCTTGTTGCGGCCCGCAAGTCTGGCTTGGAACTGTCGTCGATCGTCGCGGAGCGGACTCGCGAACTGCGCGAGGCCAATGCTGCCTTGCGTTCCGAGATCGAAGAGCGGCGGCGCACCGAGCAGCAACTGCGCGATACGCAGAACTCGCTGGTACAGGCGGGCAAGCTGGCAGCACTTGGGCAGATGTCCGCGGCGATCGCGCACGAGATCAACCAGCCGCTGGCGGCGATCCGCACCTTCGTTGCGAGCAGCAAGGTCTTTGCCTCGCGCGGCGATGCGATGAAGGTGTCCTCGAACCTCGATCTTATCAACGGTCTTGCCGAGCGGATGGCCAACATCACCTCGCACCTGAAGACGTTTGCGCGCAAGAGCGAACTCGGAAAGACTGAAATCGTTGACGTTGAGCGGGCCGTTCAGGGTGCAATGCTGCTGATCGAAAGCCAGATACGCCTGTCAGGCACCGCGATCGAGATATCGGTGCCGCACAACGTGCTTGTGAGAGGTTATGCCGTCCAGCTGGAGCAGGTGATCGTCAACCTGCTGCAGAACGCGCTGCATGCGGTCGTCGATGTTGCGAAGCCCGCGATCACGGTGCGTGCTGAAACCGGAGACGAGATCGTGCGGATAAGGGTCTCCGACAACGGTGACGGAATTCCGAGCGAGTCGATCGACCAGATTTTCGACCCGTTCTTCACCACCAAACCGATCGGCAAAGGCCTTGGGCTTGGTCTGTCGATCTCCTATGGGATCGTGCGGGATTTCGGCGGGACGATTCGTGCAAGCAATCGCCGGGAAGGCGGCGCGGAAATGATCATCGAGCTGCCGAGGTATCATCCGGAGATTGCGAGGCTTCATGCCTGAACTGCAAAGCGTTCTGCTGGTCGATGACGATACCTCCATGCGGCAGGCGATTGAGCAGTGGCTCAGTCTTGCGGGCATCGACGTCGACGCGCATGCGTCGGCGGCGGTCGTCGTCAACCGGCTGCGCGCCGATTTCAGCGGTGTCCTGATCACTGACCTCAAGATGGAAGGGCTCGATGGCATGGCGCTGCTCCGCCATGCGCAGGAGATCGATCCGGATTTGCCGGTCGTGATGATCACAGGCCACGGCGATATTCAGACCGCCGTCGATGCGATGCGGCTCGGCGCTTACGACTTTATCGAGAAGCCGTTCGAACCGGAGCGCTTGCTTGAACTCGTTCGCCGCGCCTGTGAACGGCGGCGGCTGGTGCTCGAGAACAGGCGGCTGCGGCAGGCAATCATCGCGCCGAATCTGGCATCGCGCATCATCGGCGTTTCGTCAGCGGCGGATACCCTGCGCGCGCAGGTCACCGAGCTTGCCGCGACCGATGTCAGCGTCATCATCTACGGCGAAACTGGCGCCGGCAAGGATCTGGTGGCGCGCTGCCTGCACGATTTTGGTTCGCGGGTGAGGGGCAACTATGTCGCCGTCAATTGTGCGGCGATCCCGGAAACGATGGCTGAGAGCGAATTCTTCGGTCACGATGCCGGCGCCTTTACCGGTGCGGCCAAGGCACGGCCCGGGCGCATCGAGCACGCGGACGGGGGTACGCTGTTTCTCGATGAGATCGACAGCATGCCCATGGCCATGCAAGGCAAGCTGCTGCGGGTGTTGCAGGAGCGGCAGGTCGAACGGCTCGGCTCCAATCGCAGCATTCGCGTCGATTTTCGGCCTGTGGCTGCGAGCAAGCTCGATCTAAAAGCGGCACAGGGGCGCGGCCTCTTCCGTCCGGACCTCTACTACCGTCTGTGTGTTGCCGAGCTTCATATTCCGCCCTTGCGGGAACGGCGCGACGATATCCTTCTGCTGTTCGACTATTTCGCGGCGGCGGCGGCCAATAGCTATCAGCGTCCACTCAAGCCACTGACGCTTGCACAGTCTGACAGGCTTATGCGTCACGATTGGCCGGGCAATATCCGCGAACTGCGCAACGTTGCGGAGCGGCATGTCCTCGGCCTGGAGCGTCCACCGCAAGCGATTACGGCAGGACAGCGCGGCGAAAGCCTCGCCGAACAAGTCGATGCTTTCGAGCGAGCCGTCATTGAACAATGTCTGATCGAGTCGGGCGGACGCCTGAACGCGGTTATGGAGCGTCTGGGTTTGCCGCGCCGCACACTGACGGACAAGATGGCCAGGTTTGGTCTAGAGCGCAGACGTTACGCGGATGGAGATGAGCAGAAATCCGCAACCGCATCCGAGCTCGCTGGCGGAAATCCGCCAGCGGGCTGAGCGATTGAATGTCATTCTTCCATTAAGTATCTGAAAATATTTCAGAAATTATTGCGCCCGGCACACGTTCGTTGGCATGCCGATTGCTGACCGTTTCCGACGTTGAGCGGCGCTGACATCGGCTTCCGGCCAACCGAGAACTGGCTGTTGATTGTGAAGTAGCCCGCATGTTGAAGCACTCCAGCACTGGCCATGACTTTGCGCCGGGTCCCCTTCGTTGTCCGGATGGAATTCGCCGCGGCTTGCCGCTCGCCGCAATGTCGCTGGCACTCATGTTGAGCGCATGCGCTGTCGGTCCTGATTTCAGAACGCCCGTGCCTCCGGGTGCGCCCGGTTATCTGCCAGGCCAGGCGCTTGGCCGGACGGGGGATGTCCCCGGCCGCTGGTGGGAGCGCTTTCGTTCCGAACCCCTCAACCGGCTGATCGATGACGGCTTCGCCAACAACAGCGATCTGCAAGCTGCGGAGGCCGCGGTGCGCGTCGCGCAGGCGAACGTGCTGATCCAGCGCGCCGATCTGTTTCCGGAAATCTCGGCGAACTTCGACAACAACCGTCAGAAGGTGCCGACCGGAGCGGTGACCACGGATGCCGCTAACGGCAAGAACATCTACAGCGTGCACACCGCGCAAGTCAGCGTAGCCTTCAATCCCGACATCTGGGGTGGGACGCGCCGGCAAATCGAATCGGCTGCTGCGCTCGCCGAGGCGCAGGTGTTCCAGCGCGAGGCTACTTTCCTGGTTCTGTCTGCGAACATTGCACTCGCAGCGATCCAGGAGGCATCGTTGCGCGGACAGATCGCCGCGACGCGCCGTCTCATCGATATCCAGCTGCAGTCGCTGAAAGTTCTGAGGCTGCAGAACGAGCGCGGGCAGATCGCGCTCCAGGATGTTGTCGTTCAGGAAACTGCGGTAGCGCAGGCGCGGCTGCTGCTGCCGCCGCTGGAGAAGCAACTCGATCAGCAACGCAACCTGCTGGCGTATTTGACCGGCCGCCTACCAAGCGAGGGCATTCCGGCGACGTTCCAACTGATATCATTCCGGTTGCCGCGCCCGTTGCCAGTCAGTCTGCCGGCGGATTTGGTCCGTCAGCGGCCGGATGTGCGCGCGGCGGAAGCCAATCTGAAATCCGCGAATGCACAGATCGGCGTGGCGATCGCCAACCGGCTACCGCAGATTGCGCTCACCGCCAATGCCGGCAGCAGCGCGTTGACGATCGCCAGCCTGTTCACGCCGCAGACAGCGATGTGGGCTGCGGCGGGCAATGTGGTGCAAACCGTATTCGATGCCGGTGCGCGCGAGCAGAAGCAGATTGCTGCCGAGGCTGCGACCGACCAGGCGCTCGCGCTTTATCGCAGCTCCGTCCTTGCGGCATGTCAGAACGTCGCCGACGTGCTGCGCGCCTTGCAGGCGGACGAACGCGCGCTGGCAGCCGCCATCAGCGCCGAGCAATCCGCGAACCGCAGCATTGAACTGGCGCGTGCGCAGCTCGAACGCGGGCAAGTCAGTACATCGGTCTTGTTGACGGCGCAGCAGGCCTATCTGCAAGCCTCACTCGCCCGCGTACAGGCGCAAGCCGCCCGCCTTGCCGACACCGTCGCGCTGTTTCAGGCGCTCGGCGGCGGCTGGTGGAACAGAGCCGAAAACACAATTTCCGCTGTTGGCGCGCACAATATCGTTCGCGTGAACGCCACAGACGAGGTCGCTGCCCGATGAGTGTTGCACTGATGAATCATGTCATGTCCCGCAGGCTGGCAGCGCTGCGAGGGGTGCTATCTGTAGTAGTGTTCGCGGTGTTATTCGCGGCAGTCCCGCAGCACGCCGTTGCGCTCGACAGCGACAAGATCACCGATGCGCGTGTGCAGGTGAGCAACGATCAGATGCGGCAGCTCGAGGTCACGCCTGTCGAAGTAAAGGCCTTTACCTCGACAAAGGCTGCGATCGGCCAGATTGCATTCAACGAGGACGCAAGCACGACAGTACTGTCGCCGTTCTCGGGGCGTGTCACGCGCCTTCTAAAAAGGGTAGGCGAAGACGCCAAGCGCGGCGATCCGCTGTTCGAAATCGACAGCCCCGAAGTCGTGCAGGCGCAGACGGACTTCATCGGCGCATTGCAGGCGCTCGAAAAGGCGAAATCGCAGCTCAATCTCGCGAAACGCACGCTGGAGCGGCAGCTCGCGCTGATGAGCGACCGGGCGACATCGCAACGCGACGTTGATGCTGCGCGCAACGATAACGCCGCGGCGGAATCCGATCTCGCGACGGCGCAAGGCGCCGTATCCGCAGCCCGCAATCGCCTGCGTGTCATCATCGGGCGCGACGGGCAGGAGATCGAGCGCCTCGAACGTGAACGAATCATCAACCCGCTGATCACGATCAATGCGCCGATCGATGGCACCGTAATCAATCGAAAGATCGGGCCAGGCCAGTTCATCCGCGCTGACGCGGGAGAGTCGCTCTACTCAATCTCGGATCTCTCGGTTATGTGGCTCAAAGCCTACGTTCCCGAGACCGATATCGTCCTGATCCGCGTCGGGCAGCAGCTGCAGGTCAAGATCGCTGCGCTGCCGGATCGGGCCTTCACCGCACGCATCACGAGCATCGGTGCATCGTCGGATCAGCAAACGCGGCGTATCGTGGTCCGCTCGGAGATCGACAATCCCGACCGCATTCTGAAGGCGGAGATGTTTGCAACATTCCGGATCGCGACGGGCGAGCCGATGGCGCGGCCCTGCGTTCCCGTCACATCCGTGATCCGCCATGGCGGAGCTGCGAGCGTCTGGGTCGAACGGGAGCCACGAATTTTCGAGCGCCGGAGCGTAAGGCTGGGCGGTGAGTTCGACGGCTTCGTGCAGATTCTCGCCGGACTGAGCTCCAACGAACGTGTCGTCGGCCGGGGAGCCATCTTCGTCGACAATGAAGTGAAGTAGCCGGGGCGGAGTTCAGCCATGTTGCGCGGACTCATCGCGTTCTGCCTTGCCCGACGCTCGCTGGTGCTGATCGGCCTTATCGCCTTCATCGGATTGGGCGCCGCCGCTTTCCGTTCGATGAACATCGAGGCCTATCCGGATCCGTCGCCGCCGATCATCGAGATCATCGCGCAATGGCCCGGCCAGTCGCCCGAAGAAGTCGAGCGCTACATCACGATCCCTCTGGAGATTGCGCTGTCGAGCACACCCGGGCTGAAGTTCACGCGCTCCAACGCGGTCTTCGCGCTCAGCTTCATCCGCCTCCAGTTCGAATACGGGCGCGACTATCATTTCGTCCGGCAGCAGACGATCAACCGCCTATCCGGCGTGCAGCTGCCGCCGGGCGTTCAGCCTGTGATTTCGCCAGCGGGCGGCATCAGCGAAATCTTCCGCTATCAGCTCACCGGCCCGCCCGGAATGAGCGTCATGGAGTTGAAGACGATCCAGGATTGGGTCGTCGAACGGAAGATCCGCATCGTTCCGGGCGTGGCGGATGTTGCCGTGCTCGGCGGCAACACGAAGGAGTATCAGGTCGAGGTCGATCTGAACCGGATGGTTTCCTACGGTCTCACCCTGCCGCAGATCATTTCGGCCATCAGCAGCAGCAACTCGAACGTCGGTGGACGCACGATCACGATCGGCGAACAGTCCGCCAACGTCCGCGGTATCGGTGTGATCGGTTCGATCGACGATATCGGCAATGTCGTGCTGAGCCAGCAGGGCGGCGTGCCGGTCCTGCTCTCCGACGTGGCGAAGATTCAGGTCGGTTTCAAGCCAAGGATCGGCATGTCCGGCCGCGACGGGGTCACCGATACGGTCACCGGCATCGTTCTGATGCAGAAGCTCGAACGGACCATGGAGGTGGTCGAGCGGGTTCGTGCGGCAGTTGCGCAGATCAATACGGACGGCACGTTGCCGCCCGGCGTGAAGATCGAGCCGTTCTACGATCGCGGCGATCTGGTCGCGATCACGGTCAACACCGTTCTGCACAATCTCGCGTTCGGCATCGCGCTGATCTTCGTTATTCAGTGGATGTTCCTCGGCAACCTTCGCTGCGCGCTGATCGTCGCATCCACCATTCCCGTCGCGCTGCTCCTTGCCGTGATGATCACGGTCGCCCGCGGCGAATCCGCCAATCTGCTGTCCGTCGGCGCGATCGATCTGGGGATCATCGTCGACGCGACGGTGATCATCGTCGAGAATATCTTCAGGCATCTTGCCCATTACGATCCACACACGCGACCGGCGGATCAGCGCATGACCGACCGGCTGCACCGGATTCTTACGGCCGCCGTCGAAGTGGATAAGGCGATCTTCTTCTCGGTTCTGATCACGATTGCGGCCTTCATGCCCCTGTTCGCGATGCAGGGTGTCGAAGGTCAGATTTTCGGACCGATGGCCCGCACGTATGCCTACGCGCTGCTGGGTGCGGTGATCGCGACCTTTACCGTCGCGCCTGTCATGGCCGCGTTGCTGTTGCCAGAGAAGGTGTCGGAAGCCGAGACGTTCGTGGTTCGCCAGTTGCGCAGGGTCTATCAAGCGCTGCTACCGCTGGCCGTCGCGAATTTCCGGATGACTGCCGTGATCGCGGGCGTGTTTCTGCTGCTCTCCGCGTTCGTCGGCACACGGCTCGGTACGGAGTTCCTACCGAAGCTCGAAGAAGGCAACATGTGGATTCGCGCGATGATGCCGCCGACCATCGCGCTCGATGCCGGCAAGGACACGGTCGCGCGGATCAGGGATGTGATCCGTAGCTATCCACCGGTCAGAACGGTCATCTCCGAGCAAGGGCGAGGTGAGGAGGGCACCGATCCCGACGGTTCGTTCGTTGCTGAATTCTTCGTACCCTTGAAACCTGCGAACGAATGGCCGGGCGGCATGACCAAAGAGCGGCTTGTGCAGGAGATCGGCGCGCGGCTCGAGCGTGAGTTCGTCGGCATCGACTTCAACTTCTCCCAGTACATCCAGGATAATATCGAGGAAGCTGTTTCGGGCGTGAAAGGCGAGAACTCCATCAAGATCTTCGGGCGCGAGCTCGCGGAGCTCGAACGTCTCTCCAAAACGGTGCAAAGTGAGCTGCGTCAGGTCCCTGGTGTCCGCGATCCCGCAGCGTTCAATCTGCTCGGCCAGCCGAACCTACTGATCCGGATCAATCGCGAGGTTGCCGCGCGTTACGGCTTCTCCGTGACGGATATCAACTCCGTGGTTCAGGCCGCGATCGGCGGGCAGGAGATATCGCGCGTCTACGAAGGCGAGATGAACTTCGGTCTGACGGTCCGCTTCGCACCTGAGTATCGGCAAAATGTCGACGCCATCCGCGCCATTCCGGTTGCGCTGCCGAGTTCCGACCCGAAATCGCTGCCTGCCTATGTGTCGCTCGGCGAACTCGCCGATGTCCGGCTCGAAGCGGGTGCGGCGTACATCTATCGCGAGAACAGCCAGCGTTTCATTCCGCTGAAGTACAGCGTGCGCGAACGCGATCTCGGATCGACGGTCGCCGAAGCTCAGCAGCGGATGAGCACCAACGTGACGCTGCCGCAGGGCTATCGCCTGGAATGGTCCGGCGAGTTCGGCGCGTTGCAGGATGCGAAGCAGCGGCTGCTTGTGATCGTGCCGCTCAGCCTCCTGCTGATCCTGCTGCTGCTCTACAGCATGTTCAATTCCGTGCGCGACAGTCTGCTCGGCCTGTCGGGAATTCCGTTCGCCGTCGCCGGCGGCGTCTGGATGCTTTATCTTACCGGATTGAACTTCAGCGTGTCGGCGGCGGTGGGCTTCATCTCGCTGTTTGGCGTGTCGGCGATGGATGGAATTCTGTTGGTTTCTTACATCCGCAAGAATATCGAAGAGCACGGCATGGGCACCGAGGAGGCGATCATCGATGCGGGCAGCACCCGCATGCGGCAGATCTTCATGACGGGACTGTCGGCGTGCATCGGTCTCGTACCGGCTGCGGTTTCGACCGGCATCGGATCGCAGGTGCAGCAGCCGTTGGCCTGCGTCATCGTCGGCGGTATGTTGCTGTCGCCGTTTTGCAGCCTGCTCGTCATTCCGGTGCTGTGCCGGCTGTTTCTGCCAAAAGCAACGGCATCATCCGATGCAAGGCCGCATCATCCGATCGAGGGAACCGCACGCGACGTCATCTGATCGCTTCGGTAACGACCCGGTATGGCCGAAGGACGCGCGATCGCAACCTGGATTCCTTTAGTCAGGCAAAGAGACCAGCGCCACGTCAGCCGTCGCCGCGCTAGCGCTGCACTTTTAGCCTGAGCCGCCGCAGCGACTTCAATGCATCTTTCGCGGAGCGGAGCAGGCGTCGCTGCGTTTTTACCTGCCGGCGATGGAACGGGAGCGGGGCGATGCCGAGCGATCGAGCGCGGGCCTTGTGCATGCTGACGTCGTTCAACCTGCCGAGGACGTCCTGCGCTCGCTTTGCTTGCCGTTGTAGCTCCTTGCCATCCGCACGGCGAATCAAAGCAGGCGACCATTCCAGCGCATACTTGAGCCGTTTCGCGCGCAGGCGGAGCTTGTGGCGCTTGCGAGCGCTCAAGCAATCAACGCTCCGTCCTTTGTCGGCCAGCTTGGATCTCCATTGTTCAAGACGCCGGGTGGAGAAGGCATCGAACGAGGGAGAACGGTCGTCGTTGGTCGCCGGCTTGGGAAGCTGTGTCAGCATTGTAGCCAGCTTCTTGAAGCGGCCTGAAGCAAGCGCTCGGCGCAAGCGCTCATACTGCCGTGAGCGCTCCCGCTGCCATTGCTCCATCGCGCCGGGGTCTGGGGGGTTGCCGTGCCGCAGAGCCACGTCCATGTCGCGAGCCGGGCCGGATCGGCCCGCCAGCCAGGCCGCTTCGCGGCGAAGAGCCCCCCAACGCCGATGATCGATGGCGGGTTCGAAGAAACGAATTGCCGTCTGAAGGCGTGTCAACGCGATTCGCATATCATGCAGGGAACCGGCGTTGCCTTTTGCTGCGCCGCGGGCGGATCGCATAACCTCGCTCATGCAGCGTTGGGCGATCGTCCAAAGAGCTGCCTCGCAGGTCCTCGCCTTTTTGGCGGCATTGCTCATTCGTCCTGGACAAGTCCTGTGAGCGTATCGGGCGGCGGGATTGATGCTCGAATTACTGCCAGGTCGGCGGATGATTGAACAGGTGGTCGTTGACCGCAGTGACCCCCGGGACGGCTTCGGCCACGATCCGCAATGCTTTCCGTTCCTGTTCCGATTGAACCGCACCCCAGAGCTCAACGATACCGTTCGCGACGGTGACGTTAAGTCGATGCGTACTCGTCCATGACTGTTGTTTGAGCTTCTCAAGGACGTTTCGCCGTATCATGGCGTCGGGCAAATGCAGCTTGAGCGAGGGCCGTGCCGTTGCCACGGCTTGAAGCAGGTTGGAGCGGCTGACGATCCCGACGAGTTCGCCGTTGGCTTCGACTATGGGAACGCGCTTGATCTGACGCCTCTCAAGTAATGCGGCAATTTCGAACAATGGAGTTTCTGGCGATGCGGTCACGACGTTGCACGTCATGATGTCCGAGACTTTCGTCGCATTGGTTTTCGTGTAGTCGGCGGCGAGTTCCGCATCGCCCGCGAATGCGCGCCGCCACCATGAGTAGCGACGCTGGGTGCCGGCTTCGACGCGATGCATCAGGTCGCTCTCGGTAACGATCCCGACGATCTGCCCCCGGTTGTTTACAACCGGCACTGCGCTGATGCGATTGTCGAGAAGGATCTTGGCCACCCCCTGGACGGTCGTATTGGCACCGACGGTAATGACCGGTGACACCATGACATCGCGGGCGAGCATGTCAGCCTCCTATTTCCCGTGCCGTTCCAGAGTAGGGCAGAAAAGCCCGGGGGAATTGACTTGGGTCAAATCGTCAGCTCGTCCCGCTGGAATGGGGGCTCAGTTCGTCATGAACCACGTTATGAAGCCGGCGAGTAGGGCGGCAGATGTAACAAGGAGGTACACTGAATAGAAGGCGGCCGGACCGGCAACGGTTGCGACCACGGCGCGGGACAAGGCGTTGGCTCCGAGCGCGACGAGGACGGCTTGAGTCGCCACATTGGCAGCCTCAGACGCCAGCCTTGATGCGGCCAGAACCGCGATATCGACATCAAAGAGCGCCGAAATGCCGGACGTGAATAGCATCGCCCCGCTACCAATGCGGTGGGCGAGCCAGCTGTTGGCTATCGCAATGACAATGTAGGCAAATGCGAACACGAGCAGTGGTCCTATGTCAAACGGATTGCCGATGTCGATGCTACCATCCTCGCTTTGATGTTCGCTGTAGATCGCGGCGAAGCCCCCCACGCAAAATACCGCGGCCGCCGCAAGGGCCGGCGTCAGGACGGTGCCAGCGAGCTGTGCGTCGACAAGCGAAACGATGATCAGCACGCGAAGGATGGAAACCATGCCGCCAACCAATGCTCCACCCGCGAACAGACGCGGCGTGTTGCTGGCGGAACGGCGTGCGAGGGCGATCGTCACGGCGGTCGAAGAAACGATCGAGCCCGTCAGTGAGCCGACGATGACGCCAAGAGAGGGCCCCGCCACCCGGACAGCAATATAGCCTCCATACGAAACGGAGGCCGTCAGGATCGTGAATATTCAGATCTCTCTCGGATTGATGCTCATCCAAGGATCAATCATTCGATTGGGCAATGCAGGGAGCACGATGACGGTCATCGCGAGCAGCAGCAGCGCTGAGCGCAGTTCCTTCCATGTCAGGCGGGCGAGCCAGCCGTGCAACGGCTCACGGGCTGCCAACACTCCGGCTGTCGCTATGCCTCCGGCAGCCGCCGCATGAGGGTCGCCCAGCACTGCAAAGGCGCCCAGCAGGAAGACAGTAAATGCAGCCAAAACCCCTGTGACGCTGAATTCGTTGTCATGCTCGACCTCTCGCATCTTGAACCATGCAAACACGGCGACAAACGCGAGCATGGCGACACACAATGGCCAAGGACTGGCCAGCGCTTGCGTCTGGATAGCTGATAGGGCGCCGATCAAGGCTGTAATCGTATAGGTCCGCACGCCGGCCGTACGGCTTCCGGCTGGCGCGTCTCGTTCGCGCCAGCCTCGTTCGATGCCGACAAGCAGGCCAATTGCGAAGGCCGTCAGGAGGCGGGAGAGAAGGGTTTCGACCAAATGAAACTCCGCTCGAAACGATCCCCGCTGCCGCTGCTTTCGGCGGATTTTTTAGGCCGCCTTGACCTCGATCTTTTTCGGCTGCTGCGCCTCCGACGTCTTTGGCAGCGCGACAGTGAGAATGCCGTTCTTGAAGCTTGCCTCGATCTTGCCCGCGTCCACACCATCGGGCAGGCGCAGATAGCGTTCGATCGAACCGTACCGGCGCTCGGAGACGTAGCGGTCCTTCGCTTTCTGCTCGTTCTCGTCCTTCTTCTCACCCTTGATCGTCAACCCGCCGCTGATCACGTTCACCTCAATGTTCTTCTCATCCATTCCCGGCAACTCGGCGGTGATCTCGTAGGATTTGTCGCTTTCGGTAACGTCGATCGCCGGCAAGAGGCCGCGTGCAACAGGATCGAACTCCGAAAGGGCGCGGATTGGTCGCCGCCAGAAATCGCTGCCGAAATCGTCGAAAAGGCGGTCGACTTCGCGTCGCAGCGCCTCGAATGGCTGCCACGGTTGCAGCGCAGGAGCAGACTGCGCCGGTCCCTTCGAGGTCGTTACAGGCACTTTCGTAGCGGTCATGGAAATCTCCTCAGTTGAACAAACGCATTATTCATAGCGCCGTCGAGCTGGACCAAACTTGATTTTTGTCAACCGATGCCTGCGCCGCAGGAAGGGTACGGATCAGGAACCGGCGTTTGCGTGGAGTAGGAAAGCCTCGATATCATCGATGGTGTGGTTCACGAGATCGCGGGGCAACTCAGCAATAATTCTGATCCCTGAGGTATTGCTCAGATTGCGCCGCAGGATCGCCAGCGTACGCGGCGGCGAAATGATCACGACGCCATGGGCCCGTCTTGCGCGCGCAAACTCCTCCAGAACGGCACCCACACGCTTGGCGAAATCGACTTCCTGTTGCTGATGCCAGTCGGTCTGTTCGACGCTGCTGTGATGATCCTTGAACTGGACGCGTCCCGGTTTGTCTGTACCCTGGCTTGAGGTTGATGGATTTTGCTCGGTCGCGCTCCATTCCACCTTCAGGTTTGGAAACTTGTCGCCGCCCGCATTAACGAGGATCATGGCTTTGCGGCCGTCTGCGACGAGGATCAGCGCATTCGCAGGAATTTTCATCGTAACGCTCTCCTTCTTCGAAATCTGATGTGCATCAGGCGTCCCACCACCAGTTTGATTGAGATCAAGATTTCGCAATTCAAGCGGTCTTTGATAGGCCGCCCTGGCAGCGGGCGTGCGGCGAGAAAAGCAGGCGCGACAAATTGATCGAGCGAAGTTGAGAAAGATCAAGAACTCCGGCGATTGCCACCCATAGGCTCTCTCCACATCATGCCGGAGAGTGCGCTATGCCGATCAAGGACGTTCTTCTCGTTCTGAATACCTACCCGGATCCTACTCCAGACGAGGCCGTGAATTGCGCGGTATCGATTGCCGCCCAGCTCGATGCGCGCATCGCTGCGATCGCCTGCGACGTGCAATTCAGAATGCCGAGCAGCATGTTTGGGAACGCGCTTCTTGATCTATCCGCCATCGCATCGGGAGAAACACGCAAGAGTGCCGCGAGCGCAACGCATCTGCTGGAAGTGTTCAACGCACAATCACGGAAGCTCTCTATCGCCGCCCAGACCATCCGCGAAAAGGCATACTCTACCGAAGTTCCGCTGACATTCGCGGAATATGCTCGATTTCGCGACCTGACGATCTTGCCGGTGCCGGAAACGGATATGCTTGATCAGTGGTATGCCGAAACGATTATTTTCGAATCCGGCCGGCCCACGCTGATAGTCCCTCATGACTGGAAGAAACGCGCGCGGGTCAAGCTTGAAACCGCCGTCGTGGCCTGGGATTTCAGCAAGACCGCTGCTCGTGCGGTCGCAGATTCGATCCCGCTTCTGCAAAAGGCCAAACGGACGTTCGTGGTCACCGTAGCCAACGAGAAGGAACTCGACACCGAACGCTCGGCCGCAGAGCTCGCACGGCACCTGTCGCACCACAACATCGATGTGACCGTTGAGACGGTTGACGCAGCCGGACGTGATATCGGGACGGTGCTGAGCGCCTTCTGCAACGACCGCGACGCGGATTTTCTCGTGATGGGCGCCTACGGCCACTCCCGTCTCCGCGAGTTCGTTCTCGGTGGTGCGACCAGAAGCATGCTATCGCAGCCTCCGCTTCCAATCCTGATGTCTCACTGAGGCGCCGGTGAAGTCGCTGCC
>JBMOOJ010000125.1:0-29354 GCA_049323835.1 Pseudomonadota bacterium
CACAACACGAAACGACGACAGCGCGGTGTCCGCCAGCGCGCGCGCGGCTGCTTTCGGCGTGCACCTCTTACGGCGCTGGGCGCCGGTATCGCCATGATGGCGATGCTGGAAGCGATCCGTGAAAATTGGCTCGCCATGTTCGGTTGGCTAGGGACGGCCCTCATTATCGACGCCATCGACGGCCCGCTTGCCCGCAAGTTCGACGTCGCCCGGCTGCAACCGAACTGGTCCGGTGACGTGCTGGACCTTGTGGTCGACTTCCTCACCTACGTCTTCATTCCCGCCTACGCGATCATCGCCAGCCGCCTGCTGCTACCCGCCACCAGCATCATTCTCGGCATCGGCATCGTCATCAGCGGCGCGCTGTATTTTGCCGACCGGCGGATGAAGACCGACGACAACCATTTCCGCGGCTTCCCGGCGTTGTGGAACGCGGTTGCCTTTCATTTGTTCGTGCTGAAGCCACAACCTGTCGTGGCAACCGCCATCGTCGCAATCTTCATCGTGCTGACCTTCGTGCCATTCAACGTCATGCACCCGGTTCGCACGGTCCGGTTTCGTCTTTTCAACCTCGCTCTCATCGGCGCATGGGGCGTACTTGCAATTGTTGTACTGGCAAAAGACTTCAATGTGACGACATCCTTCAGCACGGCGCTCTGCGCGATCGCACTCTACGTTCTGTTCAGCGACACCGTTATCCGCTTCATCACAAGAGCAAGGACATGATCGAACTTCTGTATAGCCCGGAGGCCTGGGCTGCGCTCCTCACGCTGACCGTACTCGAGGTCATCCTCGGTATCGACAACGTGATCTTCATCTCGGTGCTGGTCTCGCGCATCCCCGAAGAGCAGGCGAAGAAGGCGCGCCAGATCGGCCTGGCGCTGGCACTGATCTTCCGGATCGCGCTGCTATCGGTGCTCTACTGGATCATCGGCCTGACCAAACCGGTATTCACGATCGCCGGTAACGCATTCTCGTGGCGCGATCTGATCCTGATCGGCGGCGGCGCGTTCCTGATCGCCAAGGCAACGCACGAAATTCACAGCGAGGTCGAGGCGCGGGAAGGGCACGGCAAGGAAACCAATCCGGCGAACGCATTCTTCTGGGTGATCATGCAGATCATCGTGGTCGACCTCGTGTTCTCCCTCGACTCGATCATCACCGCGATCGGCATGGCGCGCGATATCGAGATCATGGTCGCCGCCGTCATCATCGCCTGCTTCCTGATGTACGTCTCGTCGGGACCGGTCGCGGCGTTCGTGGCGAAGTATCCGACCACGAAGATGCTGGCACTGGCGTTCCTGGTGCTGATCGGCGTGGCGCTGGTGGCGGACGGGTTCCAGTTCCATATCCCGCGCGGCTACATCTATTTCGCCATCGCGTTTGCGATGGCGGTGGAAGCCTTCAATATTCTGGCGCAACGCAATCGCGCCAAGGCGCGCGCCATGCGGTCGAAAACGGTCAATCCGCCGCCGTCTTGACAAGGCGGGAGCCTTGTCCTTCGCTCCCCGAAACACAGGTGGCGCCGCCGCCTGAATGACGATGGGGAGTGAGACATATGACCAAGGCGGTGCGAGTTCACCAGGTGGGCGGACCGGAGGTCCTGACCTATGAGGACGTGGACCTTCCACCGCCGGGTCAGGGCGAGGTGCGGCTGCGTCAGCACGCCATCGGGCTGAACTACATCGATACGTATTACCGCACGGGCCTCTACAAGGCGCCGGGCCTGCCATTTGTGGCGGGCAACGAGGCCTCGGGAGAGGTGGTATCGGTCGGACCAGGGGTCACCAATTTTCATCCCGGCGATCGCGCGGCCTACTACTTCAACCTCGGCGGTTACGCGACCGAACGCAACATTCCCGCCGACAAGCTCGTGAAACTGCCCGATCACATCACGCACGAGCAGGCCGCCGTACTGATGCTGAAGGGGCTCACGGTCTATTACCTGCTGTTCAAGACGTTCAAGGTCGAGCCCGGTCATCGCGTGCTGATCCACGCAGCCGCCGGTGGCATCGGTCTGCTCGCATGCCAGTGGGCGAAGGCGCTCGGCGCAACCGTGATCGGCACCGTCGGCTCGAAGGAGAAGGCCGACCTCGCCATGTCGAACGGCTGCGATCACGTCATTCTTTACCGCAGCGAGAATTTCGTCGAGCGGGTGAAGCAGATCAGCCGCAACGAGCTGTGCGACGTGGTCTATGACGGCGTCGGCAAGGATACGTTTCCGGGCTCGCTGCAGTGCCTGAAGAAGCGAGGCCTGTTTGTCAGCTTCGGCAATGCGTCGGGACCGGTGCCGCCGTTCCAGCTTGCCGAACTGAACAATCACGGCTCGCTGTTCGCGACGCGGCCGAAGCTCAACGACTATGTCGGCACGCGCGCGGAGCTGGTGGAGGGCGCGGATGCCTTGTTCGCGGCGGTCCTCAACGGCACGCTGCACATCCCGATCCATCACGCCTATGCGTTGAAAGATGCGGTAAAGGCGCATCGCGATTTAGAAGCGCGCGCGACAACCGGCGCATCGGTGCTGAAGCCGTAGAATTTCCGTTGTGTCGTCCCTGCGACAGCAGGGAATCCATACGCCGTGCCGTATCAAGAGGTCACGGAGTATGGATCCCGGGTCTCGCGGAGACTGTCATCGGGCCGCGTAAAGCGCGGCCCCGTCGGCTCGCCCGGGACGACTCGAGGGACTAAAACCCAGCGACCGTCCCGTGCAGATCGTAGTCGTCGGAACGCTCGATCTTCGCGGCGACGATTTCGCCGACCTTGAGCGGCCGTCGGCTTGAGAGATAAACCGTGCCGTCGATCTGCGGCGCGTCGCCCTTGGTCCGGCCCTTGGTGACGGTCGGTCCGACCTCATCGACGATCACCTGCTGGCGCGTGCCGACCTTGCGCTTCAGCCGCTGCGCGGAGATTTTTTTCTGCCGCGCCATCAGCGCATTCCAGCGCTGCTGCTTGACTTCCTCAGCGATCGGGCGTTCGAGCGCATTGGCCGTCGCACCTGCAACCGGCTCATACTTGAATGCACCGGCGCGATCGATCTGCGCTTCGTCGAGCCAGTCAAGCAGATCGGCGAACTCGCTGTCGGTTTCGCCGGGGAAACCGACGATGAACGTCGAGCGCAATGTCAGATCGGGGCACGCCTCGCGCCAGGATTTGATGCGTGCGAGCGTTTTGTCCTGCGCCGCAGGGCGCTTCATCCGCTTCAGCACTTCGGGGTTGGCGTGCTGGAACGGGATGTCGAGATAGGGCAGCACCTTGCCCTCGGTCATCAACTCGATGACGTCGTCGACATGCGGGTAGGGATAGACGTACTGAAGCCGCACCCAGACGCCGAGTTCGCCGAGCTCACGCGCGAGGTCGATGAACCTGGCGCGAACGTTGCGATCCTTCCACGGACTCTCTGCATATTTGAGATCGACACCATAGGCCGAGGTGTCCTGCGAGATGACCATCAACTCCTTGACGCCGGCATTCACCAGCCGCTCGGCCTCGCGCAGCACATCGGCTGACGTGCGCGAGACGAGATCGCCGCGCAGCTTCGGGATGATGCAGAAGGTGCAGCGATTGTTGCAGCCCTCCGAGATCTTCAGATAGGCATAGTGGCGTGGCGTCAGTTTGATGCCTTGCGGCGGCACGAGATCGAGATGCGGATTGTGCAACGGCGGGATCGCGCGATGCACGGCATCGAGCACGCTTTCATACTGCTGCGGTCCGGTGATGGAGAGCACGCCGGGGTAGGCGGCTTCGATGGCCTCGGGCTCCGCGCCCATGCAGCCGGTGACAATGACTTTGCCATTCTCGGCCATGGCCTCGCCGATGGCGCCGAGCGATTCCTGTTTGGCGCTGTCGAGGAAGCCGCAGGTATTGACGATGACGAGATCGGCGCCGTCATGCTTGCGCGCAAGCTCGTAGCCCTCGGCGCGCAGGCGGGTGATGATCCGCTCGGAATCGACCAGCGCCTTGGGGCACCCAAGGGACACAAAACTGACTTTCGGCGCAACGCCCTTGTTCATATTTTTCGGCCCGGCTACAAAGCCGTTCGCCGCTGCCCCGTTTCCGAAGTTCGCCCGCGGGAGGCGGCGTGTTCTCCCACGAACTTCGGAAACGAAAGGGCATCGGCTAAAATTGAGTGTAGTGCCGCTTTCGATCACAAGTTTCTGGCTACAGGTCGCTATGGCTGCTGCAGAAACTTCTGATCGGCGGCACTACTCCTGATCAACGATGATTTCAAGGCAAACAGGCCATTTTCCGGCGTGCCGGCGCCGCATCGAGCCTGTGATCGAGTAGAACTGGTTAAAGGGACGGATTGGAGCCGGTTGACGGCTGCGGGACCGTCTGACGTGAACAGGTCATGCCGGCGGAAACCTTTTTCAAGATCGTCATCGTCGATGAGTCGCCGATCCGGGCCGCGATCCTGGAGGAGGGGTTGCGCGAGGCCGGGTTCACGTCGGTCGAACGCATCGGTGACATGCACAACCTGCTGGCGCGCATCTACGCGCTCGATCCCGACGTGATCCTGATCGATCTGGAGAACCCCAGCCGCGACGTGCTGGAGCAGATGTTCCAGGTGTCGCGCGCGGTGCGGCGACCGATCGCCATGTTCGTCGACCAGAGCGACTCGGCGTCGATTCAAGCCTCGGTCGAAGCGGGCGTGTCGGCCTATATCGTCGATGGCCTGAAAAAAGAGCGGATCAAGCCGATCCTCGACCTGTGCATTTCGCGCTTCAACGCCTTTTCAAAACTGCAAGACGAGCTCGACAGGACCAAGACGGCTCTTGAGGAGCGCAAGGTCATCGACCGCGCCAAGGGACTATTGATGAAACTGAAGGGTCTCACCGAAGAGGAGGCCTACGTGCTGATGCGCTCCACCGCCATGCGCGAGAAGAAAAAAATCGGCGAGATCGCCCAGTCGATCATCACCGCCTCGGAGATACTGAAATGACCGGCCATCCGCTTCGCGTCGGGTTCATCCCGCTTGTCGATGCCGCCGCCCTGATCGTCGCGGTGGACAAGGGGTTTGCGGCCGCTGAAGGGCTCGATGTCTCGCTGGTTCGCGAAGTGTCGTGGTCGAACGTCCGCGACAAGCTCAATATCGGCCTGTTCGATGCGGCGCATTTGCTGGCGCCGGTCGCCATCGCTTCGAGTCTCGGGCTTGGGCATGTGAAAGTGCCGATCGTTGCCCCATTCGGGCTTGGACTGAACGGTAACGCGATCACGGTCTCGCCGGCACTGCACGCGGCGATCATGGACAATGTCGAGGGCGATGCGGCCGATCCGCTGGTGACGGCAAAAGCGCTCGCGCGCATCGTCGCGTCGCGGGCACGGGCGGGCATCGAGCCGCTCACTTTCGGCATGACCTTCCCGTTTTCCACCCACAACTATCAGCTCCGCTTCTGGATGGCGGCCGGTGGCGTCGATCCTGACGAGGATGTGCGGCTCGTCGTGCTGCCGCCCCCCTACATGGTTGAGAGCCTTGCCAGCGGTCATGTGGATGCCTTCTGCGTCGGCGCCCCCTGGAACTCGATCGCGGTCGATCTTGGTCTCGGCCATATCCTGCATTTTGCTGCGGACATTCTTCAAAGCGCCGCGGAAAAGGTCCTGGCGGTCAGAACGAAGTGGGCCGAAGGCAACGCCGAGGTGCTTGCGGCGTTCGTTCGCGCGCTCGACAAGTCTGCGACGTTTATCGAGACACCGGACGGCAGAGCTGAAGCGGCCAGCATTCTCGCGCGAGCGGAGCGCATCAACGTCGCGCCGGAACTCATCCGCCGCACGCTCGATGGGCGTCTGAAGATCTCGCCCGCGGGACAGCTGCGAGAGAGCGACCGATATCTTTTGATCGGCCGCAATAGCGCAGCCCGACCGGACCCCGTGCAAGCGGCATGGCTGTATGCACAGATGGTGCGCTGGGGTCAGGCGCAGCTGAACGGAGAGGGCCTCCAGACCGCGCTTTCGGTCTTCAGACCCGATCTCTACGACGCAGCCACGGGCCGCAAGACCGGGAATCTTCATTCAGGACAAGGCGAGATCGGCGCTTTCACGGGGCCAGCGTTCGATCCGACGGATATTGCCGGTCATTTGAATTCCTTCAGCATTTCCCGGCCGCTCCGTTCCGCCTGAGTTTGACAAAAACTGAACTGCCTAATCTATATGCAGCGCACAGTTCATGTGCAAATGCTGTCTGTGCGAGCGCGCTCGAAAACCAGCGAATCGCAGGTCGATTCTTCAAGCCATTGAAGAATATGATGTTTGTGCGCCGCACACACTTGGCATGACATTTGAATCACTAGAACCCGGCTGAGACGAAGGCCGCCAGATCCGGATTGGATCGAACAGCAATGCCGCTGTCAGGGACCACGCGCTCCATGCGCGCCCTTGGGCGGCATTTTTGTTTCGGAAAGCCCGCACGGGACGAGCCCTGCGGGCACGGCTTCAAACCGAGGATGTCGAAAGGACGACCGACGATGACCGAGACCAGGACCACCGGTGGCGCAGGCCGCAAGCTGACCCGCCGTTCGCTGCTGAAGGCCAGCGCGGGCACCGCGGCTCTGCTGGCAGCTGCGCGCATGCATTTTCCGGCCGGCGCGTTCGCGCAGGGCTCCGGACCGGAAGTGACCAAGGCGATCTTCGGCTACATCGCGCTGATGGATGCGTCGCCGCTGGTGATCGCGAAGGAGAAGGGCATCTTCGCGAAGTACGGCGTGGGCGACGTCGAAGTCTCGAAGCAGGCCTCGTGGGGCGCCACGCGCGACAATCTCGTTCTCGGCGGCGAGAAGAACGGCATCGATGGCGCGCATATCCTGACGCCGATGCCGTACCTGATCTCGGCTGGCAAGGTCACCCAGAACAACGTGCCGACGCCGATGTACATCCTCGCGCGCCTCAATCTCGATGCACAGGCGATCTCGGTCTCGAACGAGTACAAGGACCTCAAGCCGACCGCCGACGCTTCCGCGCTGAAGGCTGCCTTCGCGAAGAAGAAGGCGGACGGCAAGGACGTGAAGGTCGCGATGACCTTCCCCGGCGGCACCCACGATCTGTGGCTTCGCTACTGGCTCGCCGCTGGCGGCGTCGATCCGGACAAGGACGTCTCCACCATCGTCGTCCCGCCACCGCAGATGGTCGCGAATATGAAGGTCGGCAACATGGACGCCTTCTGCGTCGGTGAGCCGTGGGGTGAACAGCTCGTCAACCAGGGTATCGGCTTCACTGCGTGTTCGACCGGCGAGATCTGGGGCAAGCATCCGGAGAAGGCGCTCGGCATGCGTGCTGATTTCGTCGACAAGTATCCCAAGGCCACGCAGGCGATCATGATGGCCGTCATGGAAGCACAGCAGTGGTGCGACAAGCCCGCCAACCGGCGGGAAATGTCGGAGATCGTCGGCAAGCGGCAGTGGTTCAACGTACCGGTCGCCGACATCATCGGCCGCGCGAATGGCGACATCAACTACGGCAACGGCCGGCTCGAGAAGGGCACCAGGCAGTTCATGAAGTTCTGGCAGGACAACGCATCCTATCCGTTCAAGAGCCACGACATGTGGTTCGTCACGGAGGACATCCGCTGGGGCAAGTTCGAACCAACGACTGACATCAAGGCGATGGTCGACAAGGTGAACCGCGAAGATCTCTGGAAGGCGGCGGCGAAGTCGCTCGGCGTTGCAGCGGCCGACATTCCTACGTCGACCTCGCGCGGCAAGGAGACTTTCTTCGACGGCAAGGTGTTCGATCCGGAGAATCCGTCCGCGTACCTCAAGTCCCTGTCGATCAAGCGTATCGAAGTCTGACATCCGGCCGGGGCCGCTCCGGTCGGGCGGCTCCGGCTTTCTCACAGCTGAGGCCAAACTCTCATGACCATGCCTGCTCTGAAAACGAATGTTGCAACGGCTGCTCCGCTCGGAAGCGCCAGCGTGGTGCCGCTGCCGACAGTGAAGGCGAGCTATCTGACGGCGAAAGTCGCGCCAAAGCTCAGGAACGCAGCCGCAGTGATCCTTCCGCCGGTCATCATGCTCGCACTGATCCTGGGCGTCTGGCAGTTGCTGTGCATGAAGCCGGGGGCGACCTTGCCTGCGCCGACAAAAATCTGGTCCGAGGCCAAGGATCTCATCCTCGATCCGTTCTTCGTCGCCGGTCCGCAGGATATCGGTCTCGGCTGGCGCGTGCTGGTGTCATTGCAGCGCGTGGCGATCGGCTACGGCCTGGCCGGCCTGATCGGCATCATGCTCGGCACGATCATCGGTCAGTCGGTCTGGGCGATGCGCGGCCTCGATCCGATCTTCCAGGTATTGCGCACGATCTCGCCGCTCGCCTGGCTGCCGATCTCGCTCGCTGCGTTCCGTGACAGCCAGCCATCGGCGATCTTCGTGATCTTCATCACGTCGGTCTGGCCGATCATCATCAACACCGCCGTTGGTATCCGCAACATTCCGCAGGACTACCGCAACGTCGCAGCGGTGGTGCAACTCAATCATCTGGAGTTCTTCTGGAAGATCATGATCCCGTCGGCGGCGCCCTACATCTTCACGGGTCTGCGCATCGGCATCGGCTTATCGTGGCTAGCGATCGTCGCCGCCGAAATGCTCACCGGCGGCGTCGGCATCGGCTTCTTCATCTGGGACGCCTGGAATTCCTCGCGCCTGTCCGACATCGTTGTCGCGCTCGTCTACATCGGCCTGATCGGATTCATCCTCGACCGCATCGTCGCGTTCGTTGCGACGATCGTTACCCGCGGCACCTCGGCGAGCTAAGGAGAAAAGCAATGACCACGGCCTATCTGAAGCTCGATCACATCGACAAGGTTTTTACCCGCGGCTCCACCAGCACCGAAGTGCTGAAGGAGATCAGCCTGACGGTGAACAAGGGCGAGTACATCTCGATCATCGGCCATTCGGGTTGCGGGAAGTCGACGTTGCTCAACATCGTCGCCGGTCTCACGACCGCGACGCAGGGAGGCGTGCTGCTGGAAAACCGCGAGGTGAACTCTCCAGGTCCGGACCGCGCAGTCGTGTTCCAGAACCACTCGCTGCTGCCGTGGCTGACGGTCTACGACAACGTCCGTCTTGGCGTCGACAAGGTGTTCGCCAAATCGAAGACCAAGGCGGAACGCGATGAATGGGTGAACTACAACCTCAATCTGGTTCAAATGACGCACGCGAAGGACAAGCGGCCGTCGGAAATTTCCGGCGGCATGAAGCAGCGCGTCGGCATCGCCCGCGCCCTGGCGATGGAGCCGAAGGTTCTTCTGCTGGACGAGCCGTTCGGCGCGCTCGACGCGCTGACCCGCGCACATCTGCAGGATTCAGTGATGGCGCTGCATCAGAAGCTCGGCAACACCATCATGATGATCACCCACGATGTCGACGAAGCGGTGCTGCTGTCGGACCGCATCGTCATGATGACGAACGGCCCGAGCGCGCGCATCGGCGAAGTGCTCGACGTTCCGCTGGCCCGTCCGCGCAAGCGGCTCGAACTGGCCTCGAACGCGACGTACCTCAAGTGCCGCCAGCGCGTGCTCGAATTCCTGTATGAGCGTCACCGGTTCGTGGAAGCAGCTTGAGGACGCGCCGGAATGAGCGAACCACTCGTCATCGTGGGCAACGGCATGGCCGCCGCGCGGCTGGTCGAGGAACTCGCCAAACGGGCGCTCGGCCGACACGCGATCGCGGTGATCGGCGACGAACCGCGGCTTGCGTATAATCGCGTGCTGCTGTCGTCGGTACTGGCGGGCGAGGCATCCTCCCAGGAGATCGAGCTGAAACCGTCAGGCTGGTGGCGCGATCGCGGTGTCACCGTGCGATATGGCTGCGGGGCCGTTGCTGTCGACATCGCAAAGCGCGAGGTCACGCTGGCCAATGGCGCGACGGTCGCTTACTCGCGACTGGTTTTTGCGACGGGTTCCACTGCATTGCGCCTGAACGTTCCCGGCGCCGACCTGGCCGGCGTACATACGTTCCGTGACAGCCGCGACGCCGAACGGCTGATCGACCTCGCGCAGCAGAGGAAGCGCGTCGTCGTTGTTGGCGGCGGCCTTCTCGGACTTGAAGCGGCTTACGGCATCGCCAAGGCCGGCGCCAAGGTCACGCTTGTTCATCTGATGGACCGACTGATGGAGCGGCAGCTTGATGAACGCGCGGCTGCGCTGTTGAAAGGACAGGTCGAACGCAAGGGTGTGTCAGTGATGCTGAACGCCTCGACCGAGCGCATCCTCGGAGAGGACGCCGTAACCGGCGTTGAACTGGCCGACGGACAAACTATCGCAGCCGATGCCGTCGTCTTCGCCGCAGGCATCCGTCCCAATGCGGCGCTCGCAAGGGAGGCGGGCATCCCCGTCAACCGCGGCATTGTCGTCAATGATCGCATGGAAAGCGCAATCTCCGGCATCTATGCGATCGGCGAATGCGCCGAGCACCGCGGCGCATGCTATGGCCTGGTCGAGCCGGCCTATGAACAGGCCGCCGTACTGGCCGAGCATCTCGCCGGCCGCGACGCAGGCTATCCCGGCAGCGTCGTTGCCACCAATCTGAAGGTCTCCGGTGTCGGTGTGTTTTCGGCCGGAGACTTTCTCGCCACGAACGACAGCGACGTCGTCGTACTCAACGATCCCCGGCGCGGCGTGTATCGCAAGCTCGTGCTGGCGGATGGGGCGCTTACCGGGGCGGTTCTCGTCGGAGACACCCGTGATGCGCTTTGGTATCTCGAACTGATCCGCAGCAGGGCACCCGTCGCAACGATGCGCGGCGACCTGATGTTCGGACGGGCGATGGCCGAATCGAAAGCCGCTTAGTCATGTCCGGCGATTTCACCGTCGACCAGAAACGCTATCTCGAAGGATTCGTCTCGGGTCTGAGCGCTTCCCGTGTTGCGCGGACCAATGCTCCGGTCCGGTCCGAACCGATCGGACCGGACGCGATTCATATCAAGGCGCAGGATCGCGTCATCGCAGCCGGCGGCAAACTTGCCGATCAGGAGAAATTCAAACGCGACGAGCATCCTTTCGATGCGTATCCGCGGCTGGTGAAGCAGGCAGAGAACAACGAAGCTCCGAAACCGCAGGATAACTTTCGCTGGCGCTATTACGGCATCTTCTATGTCGCACCGGCGCAGAACTCCTACATGTGCCGGATGCGGATTCCGAACGGCATCCTCAAGTACTGGCAGTTCGCTGGCGTCGCCGATCTGGCCGAAAAGTTCGCCGGGCCGTATGCGCATGTCACGACCCGCGCCAATCTGCAGCTTCGGGAGATCGAGCCGAAGAACGCCATCAACATCATTGAGGGCATTCAGGATCTCGGCCTGTGCTCGCGCGGCTCCGGCGCGGACAACATCCGCAACGTCACCGGCTCCGCGACCGCCGGAATCGATCCGCAGGAACTGCTCGATACGCGCCCGCACGCCAAGGCGTGGCACCACCACATTCTCAACGATCGCTCGCTGTACGGCCTGCCGCGCAAGTTTAACGTCGCGTTCGACGGGGCGGGGCAGATCGCGACGCTCGAGGATACGAACGACATCGCCTTTCGGGCGATCGAGATACCGGACGGGCATGGTGTCGCGCCGGGCATCTACTATCGCCTCGCGCTCGGGGGCATCACCGGCCATCGCGATCTTGCGCGCGATACCGGCGTGATCCTGAAACCGGAGGAGGCGACGGAGGTCGCCGATCGCATCATTCGCGTGTTCATCGAGCATGGCGATCGCACCAATCGCAACAAGGCGCGGATGAAGTATGTGCTCGACGCATGGGGCTTCGACAAGTACCTCGCGGCCGTCGAGGAGAAGCTTGGCCGCAAGCTCGTGCGTGTTCCGGCCGAGGCGGCCGCCGCGCGCCCAGCCTTCGACCGGCTCGCGCATATCGGCGTGCATCCGCAGAAGCAGGCTGGCCTGAACTGGATCGGGGTGACGCTGAAGCTGGGCCGGCTGTCGCCAGATCAGATTCGCGGGCTTGCGAAGATCGCGCATGAGCTGGGCGACGGCGATATTCGTCTCACCGTCTGGCAAAATTTGCTGATCTCGGGCGTCGCCGACGCCGATGTGGCGAAAGCGGTTGCGGCGATCGAGACGCTCGGCCTGACCATCACGGCATCGCCGATCCGCGCCGGCATCGTCGCATGCACCGGTGCGACCGGATGCCGTTTCGCGGCGGCGCACACCAAGGAAAGCGCCGAGGACATTGTCAACTGGTGCGAGGGCAAGGTGGCGATCGATACGCCGGTGAACATCCACCTGACCGGCTGCCATCACTCCTGTGCACAACACTACATCGGCGATATCGGCATGATCGGCGCGCGCGTGCCGGTCAACGATGACGGCGACACCGTGGACGGCTTCAATGTGCTGGTCGGTGGCGGGTTTGGCGACAAGGGTGCGATGGCGCGCGAGCTCTATCAGAACGTGACGTCGGACGATGCGCCGAAGCTCGTCGAGCGCATGCTGAAAGCATACGTCGCCAACCGTTCTGCGAACAACGAAACGTTCGCGGACTTTGCCAACCGGCATGACGCCGACGCGCTTCGCAGGATGGCCGAGGAGGTTTCGGCATGAACCAGATGGCGCCTCCACCGGCGATGGACATTATTCCGGAAACCGCACCGTTCTCCGCCGAGCAGCGTTCATGGCTGAACGGCTTCTTTGCCGGCCTGGTATCGCTCGACAATGTGGTGGCACCACTATCTGCTGTGCAGGGCGCAGAAGTGATGAAAGGCATCACCGGCGACGGCGATGACGGCGAAGCGCCCTGGCACGACCAGACCATGCCGATGGCGGAGCGCATGAAGCTTGCCGAGGGCCGTCCGCTGCGGCGGAAGATGATGGCGGCGATGGCACAGCAGGATTGCGGCCAGTGCGGTTACAACTGTCACGACTATTCGGAAGCGATCGCGAGCCGCAAGGAAGAGCGGCTCAATCTCTGCGTACCCGGCGGCAAGGATACCGCCCGCATGCTGAAGGCGCTGTACGCCGAGCTCGATAGCGCACCAGCGGCAAAGATCGATGCTGAACCGAAGGCGGCTGCCGGCGCTGCGCTTGCGGCCGACATTCCGCTTGGGCGCTCGCGCGACAACCCGGCGACCGCAACGTTCCTGTCACGGCGGTTGCTGAACAAGCCGGGGTCGGAGAAGGAAACCTATCACGTCGAGTTCGATCTCGCGAAAGCCGGCCTCGATTATGTCGTCGGCGACTCGTTCGGGGTGTTCGCGCGCAACGATATCGGACTGGTCGATCAGATCATTGCCACGCTCGGCGCGTTGCATACGGTACCGGTCCGCGGCAAATCGCTGCGCGATGTCCTGCTCGACGACGTGTCACTGTCGCCGGCGCCGGATTCGCTGTTTGAACTGATCTCGTTCATCACCGGCGGCGCCCAGCGCGAAAAGGCGAGGGCGCTGGCGCAGGGCGAGGACCCGGATGGCGACGCGGCCAACCTCGACGTGCTGGCGGTGCTGCACAAGTTCAGCGGCGTGCGGCCGCATCCGGAAGCATTCGTCGAGGCGCTCGAACCGCTGCAGCCGCGACTGTATTCGATCTCGTCATCGAACAACGCAACGCCAGGCAAGCTCAGCCTGACCATCGATACGGTTCGCTACACCATCAACAAGCGCAAGCGGCTCGGCCTTGCGTCGACCTTTCTCGCGGAACGGATCAATCCGGGTGACGAGTTGAAGGTCTACGTGCAAAAGGCGCACGGATTCGCGCTGCCGGAGAATCCGGAGACGCCGATCATCATGATCGGTCCAGGCACAGGCATTGCGCCGTTCCGCGCCTTCCTCAACGACCGCAGGGCGACCGGCGCCAAGGGGCGCAACTGGCTGTTCTTCGGCCATCAGCGCAGCGATTGCGATTTCTTCTACGCGGACGAACTGAATGCCATGAAGGCATCGGGTCATTTGACGCGGCTGTCGCTTGCGTGGTCGCGCGACGGGGCGGAGAAATTCTACGTGCAGGACCGTATGCGCGAGGTTGGCCGCGAACTGTGGTCGTGGCTTGCCGACGGCGCGCACCTCTACATCTGTGGCGACGCCAAGCGCATGGCGAAGGACGTGGAACGGGCGCTGGTCGACATCGTCGCGCAGTTCGGCGCGCGCTCGACGGACGAGGCGATCAGCTTCGTTGCTGATCTGAAAAAGAAAGGCCGCTTCCAGCAGGACGTCTACTGAGGCGAAAAAGGTTAAGGCGGAAACAGCAAATGTTTTTCACCCTAGGTACGCTCCGGCAGTCGATTTTTCCTATCGAGAAGGCTTTTTGGGCATTTCTGTCGTATTTTTTTCAACAATCTTGCGATTTGGGGGAAAAGCATTTCATCTTGGGCTCAAGAACTGATCTGGAGTCCATCCGGGATGCGCGCCCTTCGCCACCTCTTCACCGATCCCGTCAGCCGGTCCGCCGATGCGGATCGCAGGCTGGATACGCTGACTGTCTACAGCGCCTTGTCTTTCCTGGCGCTGATCGTTCTCGCCACCTTGCCCCATCGCCTGTTCTGATCCGGCGGCGTGCTCGGCGCATGCGAGGTCCGCTCGCATGACGATGCACGATCCGCTTCTCGCCGTCACCAAGACCACCTGTCCCTACTGCGGCGTCGGCTGCGGCGTGCTCGCAGCGCCAGACGGGAAGGGCGGCGCTGCCGTCTCGGGCGATCCCGACCATCCCTCGAACTTCGGCAGGCTGTGCTCGAAGGGCTCGGCACTTGGCGAAACGCTATCGCTCGAGGACCGGTTGTTGCAGCCGATGATCCGTTGCAGCAAGGGAAAGCTCGAACAGGTTGCCTGGACGGACGCGCTCGATCATGTGGCGCACCGCCTCAGGCACATCATCGCCAAGCACGGCCCCCATTCGGTCGCATTCTATCTCTCCGGCCAGTTGCTGACGGAAGACTACTACGTCGCCAACAAGCTGATGAAAGGCTTCATCGGCACGGCGAACGTGGACACGAACTCGCGCCTCTGCATGGCCTCATCGGTGGCCGGCCACAAGCGGGCATTCGGCGCCGACACAGTGCCCGGCTGCTACGACGATCTCGACGAGGCCGATCTGCTGGTACTGGTCGGCTCGAACGCGGCGTGGTGTCACCCCGTGCTGTTTCAGCGCATGCTGCGCAACAAGCAGGAGCGGGGCGCGCGCATCGTCGTGATCGATCCGCGCGAAACGGCGACATCCGAGGACGCCGATCTGTTCCTTGGCCTGAAGCCGGGTACCGACGCAGCGCTGTTCAGCGGGCTCCTCGTGCATCTCGCCGACACCGGCGCACTCGACGAAGGCTATGTCGCGGCTCACACGACCGGTTTTGCCGATGCACTTGCGCGAGCCCGCGCGATTGCCGGAAGCACAGCCGCAACCGCGCTTGCAACAGGCCTTAGCGAGGAGAATGTCCGTGCATTCTTCGCGATGTTCGCAAATACACCGCGTGTCGTGACGGCCTTTTCGCAGGGCGTGAACCAGTCGGCGCAAGGCACCGACAAGGTCAACGCCATCATCAACTGCCACCTCGCCACGGGCCGGATCGGCAAGCCCGGCGCATCGCCATTCTCGCTGACCGGCCAGCCAAACGCGATGGGCGGACGCGAAGTCGGCGGGCTCGCCAACCAGCTCGCCGCGCATATGGGTTTCTCGCCGCCGGACATCGACCGCGTGCGCCGCTTCTGGAAGGCCCCGCGCATGGCCACGCATGAAGGGCTCAAGGCGGTCCAGATGTTCGAGGCGATCGATCGCCAGGAGATCAAGGCGCTCTGGGTGATGGGCACGAATCCGGCGGTGTCGCTACCCGATGCCGATCGGGTGCGCGCGGCGCTCGGCAAGCTCGATCTGCTGGTCGTGTCCGAAAACGTCCTGTCAAACGATACAGTGAACTCCGGCGCGCATGTGCTGCTGCCGGCACTCGCCTGGGGCGAGAAGTCGGGCACTGTGACCAATTCCGAGCGGCGCATCTCGCGCCAGCGCGCATTCCTGCCTGCGCCGGGAGACGCGCGGCCGGACTGGTGGATCATGAGCGAAGTCGCCAAGCGGCTTGGCTATGGCGATGCTTTCGCCTATCGGTCGGCGGCCGATGTGTTTCGCGAACACGCAAGCCTGTCGGCTTTCGAGAACGATGGCAGCCGCGATTTTGATATCGGCGCACTCGACACCGTGTCAGATGACGCATTCGAGGCGATGGCCCCGATCACGTGGCCGGTCAGCAAGGGAGAGGACACGAAAACACGATTCTTTGCCGAAGGGGGATTCTTCACCAGCGATCGGAGGGCCAGGTTCGTCGCCATCGATACGCCAAGCCTGCGCACGGGCGTATCGGCGAGCCGGCCGCTGCGCCTCAACACCGGCCGCGTCCGCGACCAGTGGCACACGATGACGCGAACGGGGAAAAGCCCGCGGCTCGGCGGTCATTTGCCCGAGCCGTTCGTGGAGATCCACCCGGACGATGCAGCGGCCGCCGGCATCGAAAACGGCGGTTTTGCGAAAGTCGCGACTGAATACGGCACATGCACCCTGCGGGCGGTCGTGACCGGGCGCCAGCAGCGCGGCATGCTGTTCGCACCGATCCACTGGAGCGGAGAGACGGCGTCATCCGCACGCACCGGGTCGCTCGTTGCGCCGCTGACCGATCCGTTTTCAGGACAGCCCGAGAACAAGGCAACGCCCGTGGCGTTGTCACCCGTCACCTTCGCCCAGCACGGCTTCCTGTTCTCACGCAGGCCCATCACTTTGCCGTCGTCGGCCTGGTGGGCGCGCGTCGCCGTGACTGGAGGATATGGCTATCTGCTGGCCGCCGGCAACGACATCGCGGACTGGAAAAGCTGGTTCGTGTCGCAAGTCGGTGAATCCGACGTCGGTGCGGTCGATCTTCTGAGACGCGCCCCGCAGGCCGAAGACATCGCCGAATACGAAGACGCTGCACAAGGTGTCTACCGTGCGGCCGCTTTCGCTGCCGGCAAGATCGATGTCTGCTTGTTTGTTGGTCCGTCAAAGGTTCCCTTCGACTGGCAGGCGGTGAAGGACGCCTTCGCGCTCGATGTGCTCGACGATGATCAGCGCAGCATGCTGCTGTCGGGACGGGCGGCGGGCGGCGTTGCCAATGCCGGACCTGTCGTCTGTGCGTGCTTCGGCGTCGGCAAGAACACGATCTGCGATGTCATCGCATCGGGCGCGCGCAGCCCGATCGAGATCGGAGCGCAACTCAAGGCCGGAACAAATTGCGGTTCCTGCATCCCCGAGCTCAAACGGCTGATTGCGCAGGTGTCGCAACCCGCAAAACCTGAACTGGCGAATGCCGCCAGCTAAGCTTTGAACGGTTTGATCGCGATCTGGTGCCGGGTCAGCTCCTGCTTGATCCGTTCCGCGATCGCGACCGCGCCTGGCGTATCGCCATGAATGCAGACCGTATCGACGTCGACCTTGATGACCTTGCCTGAAGTCGAGACGACGGCGCGCTCCTGCACCATGCGCACGACGCGCTCGGCGATCTGGGCGGCGTCGTGCAACACCGAACCCGGCTTGCTGCGCGGCGTGAGTTGCGTGTCGTCCTCATAGGTTCGGTCGGCGAAAATCTCGTAGATCAGCTTCAGCCCGGCTGCTTCGCCCGCCCGCACCAGCTCCGAATTCGGCAGCACCACGAACATCAGGCTCGGGTCGACGGCCTTGATCGCATTGGCGATGGCGCGCGCGCTCATGGCATCGGCACAGGCTACGTTCGACAGCGCGCCGTGCGCCTTCACATGGGTGACCTTGTGACCGGCCATCGTCGCGATCGCCTGCATGGCGCCGATCTGGTACGCCATCAGCGTCTCGATTTCGGACGCCGTAATGCCCGGCACCGGCCTGCGGCCGAAACCATGGAGATCGCGGAACCCAGGGTGCGCGCCGATGCTGACGCCGCGCTCTTTCGCGAGCTTCGCCGTCTTCAGCATGATGTCGGAGTCGCCGGCATGAAAGCCGCACGCGACGTTGACGCTGGAGGCGATGCCAATCATCGCCTGATCGTTACCCATCGACCAGGGTCCGTACCCTTCGCCGAGATCGCAATTAAGGTCGATGGAGGTCGCCATGGCCGTCTCCTGTTTCTTAGGGGGTCGGTGCGTCGCTGCCAGTCAACGGCTGCCACGTCATCGCGTCGACCGCGCTGACAGCTGCGCCAGCGATATTGGCCGATTGCAGGGCATCGAGATTGAGCGCCGATCCGCCAGCATCGCGGAGCAGGCTCGGCAGCGACGCCAGCAGCCTGGCATAGCGATGCGCCTCCGCGTGCGCCTCGGAGATGGTGATCGCCCTGAATCGAATGGTTTTGCCAACCTGCGTCTGCGCCATGCGCGCAATATCGGGACCGATGACGGTCGCGATCTTCGGATAACCGCCGGTCGTGCCGCGATCTGGCATCAACACCAGCGGCTGCCCGTTACCTGGTATCTGGATGCTGCCGCTCACGGTGCCATCCGAGACGATGTTGTGACCGTTCGTATGCCTGATGACAGGGCCTTCGAGGCGGAAGCCCATACGGTCGCTCGCAGCCGACAGCGTCCATTCGGCGTTCAGGAACAACTCGCGGGCCTCATCGGTAAATTCGTCATCCTGCGGACCCAGTACGAGGCGGATCGGCTGCTCGGATGCCGCAGGAAGCTCCAGCCTGCGCTCCTGCGCCAGCGGCTTCGCCACTGGCACCTCGAACTGATCGCCGGCTTGCAGCGGGCGAGGATAGGGGCTGCCGAGGCCGGAACGCATGTTGACAGACAGGCTGCCAAACACCGGCTCGCCCTGCACGCCGCCCTCCAGCGCGAGGTACGTGAAAGAACCGGTTCGCGCTGGCGCCAGCGTCAGCGATTCACCGTCCACAAGTAGTACGCTTTCATTCAGCGATACTTGCTGCGCACCGACGCTCGCCTGTCGCGTCGCGCCGCTGAGCCCGATCCGCAACGCGCCGCCTCGCGCCGTGAACGTTCCACCAAGCGGTCCGACCTCGATCGCCGCAGTGAAGGGTGGATTGCCGGCGAGCGCATTGGCACAGGCGAGCGCAAGCGCATCCATCGCACCGCTTTGCGTCAGACCGTAGCGTTGCGCGCCGAAGCGGCCCGCATCTTGAACTGATGTTGCTGGACCAACAGCACTAACGACAAGTTTCGGCATCACGCCACCTGCTCGGCGACGAGTTCGCCGGCCTCGGCGGCGCGGCTCATCTCGGCAAAATCGCTTTCGGGGATGGCGTAGAAACTCACCAGATCGGCTGGCTCAAGCATGAAAATCGGCTGGCGGTGGATGTCGTAGGTGCGTGCAGGTGTGCGGCCGAGGAGATGCCAGCCGCTCGGTGCGGCGAGGCATTGCACGCCGGCCTGTACGCCGCCGATGGAGATGGTGCCGGCCGGCGTGAAGGTGCGCGGATTCTGGCGCCGCGGCGTTGCAAGCTGCGGATCGAGGCCGGTCAGATAAGCCCAGCCGGGCATGAACCCGAGCATAACGACGTGATAGTTACCCGATGTATGACGCCGCACGACGTCGTCGGGCGTCATATCATGACCGCGTGCAACGTCTTCCAGATCGATGCCGTATTCGCCGCCGTACACGACGGGAATCCGCCAGTGCCTGCCCGGCGGAATATCGGGCGCGGGCCGTTTGGCCAGTTCGAGGATTTTTCGACAGAGGCCGTCGTAATCGGTGGCGACCGGGTCGTAATGGACAAGCAGCGAGCGATAGGTGGGAACAGTTTCGCGGACACCGCTGACACTTTCCTCGGAGAGCGCGCGATCCAGCGCCAGAACACGGCGATTGGCGGCTGGATCAATCTTGCTGGAAAACTCAACCGTCAGGGCAGCATCGCCGGACAGCAGAATGCGAGGTGGAGTGAGATCTTGACCGGCCATGCATCGTCACGCTTGTTACGAAGCGTCAATCCAGTGCTCTCGCGAAGCCGATGCCGACGTGTGCAACGCGGCGAAGAGAGGCGCATTTTCGGACTCGTGACACCGGCTTTCTTGTCCGATACTCGGACGCAAATAGCAACGCCAATCCAGCCCTCGACAGATGGGAAATCGCGGCGCGATAAGCGGAATCTATTTGACGTGATAAGGCTCTATCGCTCATTTGAACGATGGAACTTGAGAGGCGGAGACCCACCAAAATGGCACTGACGAAAGAAGCAGCTGAAGCCCTGAAAAACATCTCGACGGCGACCATCACCACCGTGCTGTTGAAGAAGGGGCTGCGCAACGTCTGGATGCGGGGAACGCGGCCTATCCGTCCGGGTCTGCCGCGCCTTGTCGGTCCTGCTTTTACGCTGCGTTTCGTTCCGGCGCGCGAGGATCTCGCGACACCTGAATCATGGGCTTCGCCGATCTCGACCCGCGCCGCCATCGAGGCGATGCCGGAAGGCTGCATCGCCGTGATCGACTCCATGGGTATCAAGGATGCCGGCGTGTTCGGTGACATCCTCTGCGCACGCATGGTGAAGCGCAAGGTGACGGCGATGGTCACCGATGGTGTCGTGCGCGACATCGAGGGCGTGCTCGGAACGGGCTTGCCGGTGTGGTGCGACGGCGCAGCCGCGCCGCCGTCGGTTGCCGGCATCACTTTCGTCGGCTGGGATCAGCCGATCGGCTGCGGCGGCGTCGCCGTGTTCCCGAACGACATCATCGTCGCGGATCAGGACGGCGCCGTGGTGATCCCGCAGGCGCTGCTCAATCATGTTCTCGCGGAGGGGCCGGGACAGGAGCGGATGGAAGCCTGGATCGTCAACGAGGTCATCAACAACGGCGCGGTATTGCCCGGACTTTATCCGATGAATGCCGAAACCAAGGCGCGTTACGCCGAATTCGAGAAGAGCCAGAAGAAGTAACGCGGCACATCCGAGCGGGAGAAATCGTCAATGGATATGCATCGCGCAGGATCGCGTCCGACGCGCCGGGCGTCATCCGACTACTTCACCGGCACGGTCTGGCAAGACCCGATCATCGTCGCGGAAGCGCCGGCGCGGGTCGTGGCGACGCGCGTGTCGTTCGAGCCCGGCGCGCGGACGGCCTGGCATACGCACCCGCTTGGCCAGACCCTCTACGTGCTCTCGGGCGTCGGACGTTTCCAAACCAAAGGCGGGCCGATCGTCGAGATCAGGCCCGGCGACACCGTCTGGATTCCGCCGGGCGAAAAGCACTGGCACGGCGCATCGCCGAATAACCGGATGACGCACATCGCCATGCAGGAAGCGGAGAAGGGCTCCGCAGTGACCTGGATGGAGAAGGTTACCGACGAGGAATACAACAAGCCGGTCGGTTAATCAGGCCGCGCTGTTGCGGATGCCGGTGGCAATCGCCTTCTGCGCGTCGAAGTCGCGGCGTCGCCGCGCCAACTCCTCCGGGCTCATCCGTTCGATATTGTTGTAGTCGCGTTTCCACGACGCATCCTCGCTCCAGCGCAGCGGCGACTGCACGGTCGTGCGGGCCGCTGGCGCGGATTCCAGCACGCGCAGCGCAAGCTCCAGCGTGAAATCCTGCGATGCCACGTCGTGCGGTTTGCCGGCTGAGTTGCCGAGCGGAAAATCGTTGAACAGATAACGGGGCACGGCGGCGTGCTCGACGATGTCCTTGGCGCAACCGGAGATGACCGTCGAAATGCCGTTAGCTTCCAGGTGACGCGCCACCAGACTGACGGTCTGATGGCACACCGGACAGTTCGGGACGAGGATCGCTGCATCGACGCCGTCGGCGCGGCAGCGTTCCAAAAGCTCCGGCGCATCGGTGTCGATGGTGACGCGATGGCTGCGATTGGTCGGTGCACCGAAGAAGTGTGGCGCGATCGATCCCACGCGGCCGGACGCCGCGAGCCGTTTCAGCGCGGGTAACGGAAACCACGTGTTGCTATCGGTCGCCGTGGTGTGCGTGCGATCGTAGGCGATGTGCGAGATGCGCAGGTCAGGCGGGTTGTCGCTGCTGCCGGAATAGACCTGATAGAACTTCGCCGCCGAATTGTACGCGGCCCCTGGACCCTGATCGCCCTTGGCGGGATCGAACGGCGAGGCCGTGGTGATAATCGCGACGCGCGATTGCTTCAGAGGCTTCATCAGCGGGGTGAACGGAGCCTCGGCGTAATGCGCCCAGCGATAGGGCGTGGTGTAGCCGATGGCCGCGTAATACTCGCGCGTGCGTTGCATGTACGGGATGGGCACATCGGCGTCGCTGGCAAAAGCAATGGTCGGTTCGGGCGTGTCGTTCATCGCAGCCTCTTTGTGCTATGCGCTGAGCATATGGCTTTCTCCGTCTCGCCGTCGAGGGCGAACGTGAAAATTCGCAGATAGGCCAGAGTTTCAGTGATCGCTGCAAGCATTGGTTCACGTCTGCGGCTCGCAAGATGAGGGACGGCGAAAGGACAAGGCCATGCTGTTTCTCATCGTTGGACTGACCGCGGCGACAGGCCTGTTTTACTACGCCAGCCTGACGAAAAATCACGGCTCGGCGTGGGTCGACCGCCTCTGCGGCGAGACCGTGTTTCTGTGCGACCGGCCGAACTGGCTGCTGGCTCTGTTGTGCATTGTCGTTATCGTCGGCATGCTTCGCACCATGGGACGCGCCTGACGTTCACCGGCCATCCCATGCCCGTTTTGCATCGCTCACAACAATCCAGAGTTGCTTCGGACGCGGACGATAGTCTGCCTGCGCGAATTTGCTTGCCTGACCGAACCGAAGAAGGTTCCTTGAAGCTCCAGGTCGAGAGACTTCGGCAACCAAGCAAGAAACAGGGCAGGCGCATGAACGAGCTTCATTCGGGCGGAACGTTGGGTGGCATGATCGTGGGCGCAGTCACCCGCTTCGGGGACAGGCCCGCCATTGGCGACGGAACGGTCCGCTGGACCTATCGGCAACTGGGCGACGCGATTGCGCGGTTCATCGCGCTCTACCGCTCGCTCGGTCTGAAGAAAGGGGATGCGGTTTCCATCCTCTCCAGCAACCGCGCGGAATCGTGGGCCGCGATCTGTGCCGTCTCCGTCATGGGCATGCGCTACACGCCGCTGCATCCGATGGCGGCGGAAGGCGATCATGCGTTCATCGTCGACGATGCGGAGATCGATGCGCTGATCGTCGAGGCCAGCAAGTTCGGACCGCGTGGGCTTGCGATCCAGAAGCGTGTCTCGCGACTGAAGCATCTCCTGTCATTCGGGCCGCTCGACGGTGCGCTCGATGTACTTGCGCATTTGCCGCAGGTATCGCCGCAACCTTTGATAAACGAGAGCGAAACCGGCGCCATTGCGTGGCTCGCCTATACCGGCGGCACGACGGGGCGTTCCAAAGGTGTGATGTTGCCGCATCGTGCCGTCATTACGATGACGACATTGCTCTACGCCGACTGGGACTGGCCGCAGGAGGTGCGTTTTCTCGCGGCGACGCCGATCAGTCACGCGGCCGGCGTCACGCTTTATCCGGTGATGTTTCGCGGGGGCTACATGCGGCTCGTGCAAGGCTTCGATGCCGAAGTCTATTGCCGGGTCGTGCAGGAGGAGCGCATCACCGCGACGTTCCTTGTGCCGACACTGATCTACGCGCTGATCGACGGCGTGGAACTGCGCAAGCGCTTCGACCTCTCGTCGCTCGAGATGATCGTCTATGGCGCGGCGCCGATGTCACCCGATCGCCTGCGTGAGGGCATGAAAATCTTTGGCCCCGTGTTCCTGCAACTCTACGGGCAGACCGAAGCGCCGCAATGCATCACCACCATGCGCAAGATCGATCACGATGAGAGCAAGCCGGGCCGGCTTGGCTCGTGCGGACGGCCCAACCCGCTGGTCGAGGTGAAGCTTTTCGATCCCGATATGCGTGAGGTCGGTATCGGCGAGCCCGGCGAAATCTGCGTGCGCGGCACGCTGGTCATGGACGGATACTGGAAGCGCCCCGAGGCCACGGAAGAAGCATTCCGCGGCGGCTGGCTGCACACCGGCGACGTCGCCGTGAAGGATGAGGACGGTTATTTCTATATCGTCGACCGCACCAAGGACATGATCATTTCAGGCGGATTTAACATCTATCCGCGCGAGGTCGAGGACGCGCTGATGTCGCATCACGCCGTTGCGTCGGCGGCGGTGATCGGCGTGCCGGATGAGAAGTGGGGCGAAGCGGTCAAAGCGTTCGTCGTGTTGAAGGCCGGCGCCAACAACAACGCCGCAGAGCTGCAAGCGCATGTGAAGGACAAACGCGGCGCGCCATGGTCGCCGAAGTCGATCGATTTCGTCGACGCGATCCCGGTCACGGGTCTCGGCAAGATCGACCGCAAGGTGCTGCGCGCACCGTACTGGGAAGGGCGAACGCGCGGCGTGGCATAAGGCTCAGGCGTTGCGCGCCATCAGCCCGCCGTCGACCGGAATGGTGACGCCGGTCAGGAACGATGCGGCCGGCAGGCAGAGACTCAGCGTCATGTGCGCGACCTCTTCCGGCATCCCGTAGCGGCCGAGCGCGGTACGGCGCTTGGCATAGATCGCCTTCTGCTCGTCGGGAATGCGGTCAGTCATTCCCGTTGTGATCGGACCCGGGCAAATACAATTCACGGTGATACCCTCGCGGCCGAGTTCGACCGCGAGCGAGCGCGTCAGTCCCGTCACGCCGGCCTTTGCCGCCGAGTAGGGGCTGTGCCCGGAGGTTGCGCCCAGCGCCTCGGTCGAGGCGATGTTGACGATGCGTGGCGACTTCGACAGGCGCAGGTGCGGCAGCGCCGCACGGATGATGCGCTGATGCGACGTCAGCAGGATGGAAACGCCGCGATCCCAGAGCTCGTCATAGCCGTCGCCATCGATCGGTAGCCGGATCGAAATTCCGGCGTTGTTGATCACGACATCGATGCCGCCGAACTCGTTCGCTATGTCGGAGACGACCGACGCGATCTCCGATGCGTTCGACACGTCGAGCTTCCAGGCTTTTGCTGACTGCCCTTTCCCCGCGATGTCCCTCGCAACGGCCGCGGCACCTTCGCCGTCGAAATCGGTAACGGCGACACGCGCGCCTTCGGCTGCGAAAACCTTCGCCGTGGCTCGGCCCATGCCGCTGGCGGCGCCGGTCACGATCACACGTAGCCCCACAACGGAGCGGCTGAGTTCCTGGAATTCGGCCATGATGCTTCCTCGCGTATCTTTGGTACGATCTTTTCTCCCGCCGCCGCGTCCTGCAAGCGCACGTGATGCATACGACAAGTCAGTTCCTCCGGATTGACATTTTGCGTCTCGCGTTCGCTGGTTGAAGCAACAACAAGCAGATCGGGGAGGCCGCCATGAACGAACTGGATTTCAGCAACAAGACGATTCTTGTGGTGGGCGGCTCGAGCGGCATCGGCAATGGCATCGCGCAGGCATATCGCGCGAAGGGCGCCGTGGTGCATGTCTGGGGCACGCGGGGAAATGCGTCCGACTACTTGGCGGCAGAGGGTTCCGATCTCGCCGGCCTGCAGTACGCGCGGGTCGATGTGAGCGACTCCGCGAGCATTGCTGCGTTCAAGCCCGCGTTCGATCGGCTGGATGTGCTGGTGCTGGCGCAAGGCACCGTGATCTATCGCCGCGGCGAGTTCGAGATGGAGGGCTTCCGCAAGGTGATGGAGGTCAATCTGATGAGCTTGATGGCGTGCGCGTCGAAATTCTATCCGATGCTGAAAGCAGGCGGCGGGACGCTGATCATCGTCAGCTCGACCGCGGCATATCATTCGACCAAGGGCAATCCCGCGTACAACGCCTCCAAGACCGGCGCTGTCGGCCTGACGCGCACACTCGGCGAGGCGTGGGCGGAAGATGGCATTCGCGTCAACGGCATCGCGCCGGGGCTGGTCGATACGAAATTGACCAAGGTGACGACTGACAATCCGAAACGCCGCGAGGCCGCGATCGAGCGCATCCCGTTGAAGCGGCTGGGCACGCCGGCGGATATGGCAGGTGCGGCGCTGTTTCTCGCATCACCGCTCGCGTCCTACATCACCGGGCAGACGATTATCGTCGATGGCGGACTGATCCTCTAACGTTTGGTCGCGCGTTCGAGGAACCGCACCAGCGCCTTGCGATCATCCTCCGAATTGATGGTCTGCTCCGGCATCTTTGTGCCGGGCGTATAGGCGGCCGGGCCGACCTCGAACAGCTTTGCGACCGTTTCCGGCGTCCAGACGATGTCGAGCTTCTTTAGTGCATCGGAAAAATTGTAGCCGGGATAGGTCGCGATCTTGCGGCCGAAGATTCCCGCGAGCGTCGGCCCCGCGCGATTGCCCTCATCCGGTGTCAACGTATGACACGAGATGCAGGCGCGATAGATTTGCGCCCCGGGATCGTCGGCATAGGCGGCGAGAGGATCGCCGTTGCCGGCGATGGCGACCGCGCCGATGACGTCGCCGGTCAGTGCATCCCAGCGTCGGACAGTGCTGTCGGCGCCGCCGGTGAAGAGCGTGCGACTGTCCGGCGCGAACGCGACAGACCACACCGGCAACCCCGGGCCGACAAGCGTGCGCAACGCCTTGCGTGGCTTGCGCTCGACAATCGTTACCGATCCACGGATGCCGGCCGAGGCGACGAGATTGCCGTCAGGAGATGTGGTGAGAGCGATCACAGGCGTGGGCGCCGCTTCGAGATCGCTCTGCAATTGGCCGGACGCATTGAGGAAGTAGAGCTTGCCGTCCGCGCCGCCCGCAACAATCTCACCGTCAGTAGCGACCGCAAGTGCATTCAGCGGACTGGGCAGTGTCGAGACTGCGGGAGACACCCCTGCGCGCAACGGCCAGATCCGCACCGTCAGATCGTAGGCGGCGCTGACGATGCTAGCGCCGTCAGGCGTGAATGCGACGCCATTGACAGGCTGCGTATGCCCTTCGAGCACGCGCACCGCGCCGCCTGCGAGCGTCCAGAGCCGTACCGTCTGATCCCACGACGCCGACGCCAGCGTCGCGCCATCCGGCGACAGGGCGAGAGCGGAGATCGGTCCCTTGTGCCCCTCAAGAACCTGTTCAGGCAGCGGCTGGCCGGATTTCCAGATGGCGATGCGGCCATCGGCACCTGCTGTCACCGCGCGGCCGTCGCGCAGGAACAGAACCGCGTTCACCGCGTCGTCATGGAAGCGCAGCACCTGATCAGCGGCATTGCGGTCGCTCGACCAGCGGATCGCCGACGAGTCGAAGCTGCCCGAGAGGATGCTTTTACCGTCGGCGGAGATGGCGACCGCGCGTACCGGGCCGCCGTGCCCGCGCAGCTGAGCGGCGGCGGGGGCGATCGCCACAACAAAAGATATGCACACAGCAAGTGCAGCGGCGCGGCGATCGGTCAATCGCATCAGCCAGTGCCCGATCGTGTGCTTCCGGGGTCGTCCCACTGATCACCTCGTCCGATCGCCGGCAGAGTAAAGTTCGTAGCCGATAAGTACAGGCGTTTACTTCATCTCTGCGTGATGTGCGGCGTAATTGACGCACCTTGTCGAGCAGGACCACAATTCCGATGATGACAAGGATATCAATTATGGGGCGGCCATGAAGGGCATTGGATTTTTTCTCAGAATCTGCGGTGCGGTTATCCTCGTTGTAGGCGCGCTCCATCTGGTGCTCGGCCTCAACGCCGACGTGCTGCTCGGCGCCCGTTTGCCAGCGGCAACGATTGCCGATCCGGCTTTGGACAGCCAGAATCGTTTTTATGGTGTGACGTTCACCCTCTACGGTGTCCTGTGCTTCCTGGGTGCAACAGATGTCGTGCGATATGCGCCGGTGCTGCGGTGCATGATCTGGGTTTTCTTTGCAGCAGGATGCGCGAGACTTGTCTCGATCGCCATTTACGGGATGCCGCCGCAGCCTGTGATCGCGCTGCTGGTGGTCGAACTCATCGGACCGCCACTGCTTGCGCGATGGCTCGACAAGGTCGTTCGCAAACGAGAAGCGTGACAGGGGGATGGCGCCTACCGGCGCGCGCCATATCGCGGCGCTTCGATGTAAGTCAGAGCCGTGATGCTGATCGATGCAAGCGCTACCAGACAGAATAACACGCCGGCGGCGATTTTGAATCCCCGATGCGCCTTCAGAACGAACATCATGGCCCAGATTGCGCCGGCACCTGACGAAAATGTCGCGCCTATCATGCACCAGATCATCATGTCCTTGAGTTCGGCGGGATCGCGTCCGGTGATCACCGCAATTCCATGCCCGAGCGCGCCGCCGAGGTGAGCGCCGATGACCAGAGCAAATATGGCGGCGATGACAGTGAAAACAACGGAGCGGAGGATGGCGAGCATGCAAGATAGTGCTTGTAAGGCGGGAACGGGTTCAGCGTGCTGCTCGCCAGTGCCCGCCCCGTATGCTCGCACCATCGGCGGAGCTGGCGGAGGGTTCGGAAGAAAGTTCGAACCTCCTTTTCGATACCTTAGCGGATTGGAACCATCAGCTTAAGAGCGCAAAAATCGATCTGAAGGGGCCGCAGCCATGAGCAAGGCCCCATCGTCGGAGCGCTCAACGCCACTGTCGGTTCGGTTCACCGACACTGAAAAGGCCCGTCTGGAAAGTCTGGCGGGCGGGACGCCCTTAAGCCAGTTCATCCGGGAACGGGCCCTTGGCGACGCCACGGAGGCCCGTGCGCGGGTTCGGCAGCCGCTGAAGGATGCCGAACCCTTGGGGCGGCTCCTTGGGCTACTGGGTCAGTCCCGGCTGGCGAACAACCTGAACCAGCTCGCCAAGGCGGCCAATCAGGGGAGCCTCCCGGTCACCAAGGAGGTCGAAGACGACCTCCGGTCGGCCTGCGCCCAAGTCTTCGAGATGCGCCTTCTGCTGCTGAAGGCGCTGGGCCTAAAGATTCTGGATGAGGCGACGGCTCGCACCCCACTCCCCGAAATCTTCTTCGAAGCGGCCGGGGGCGAATAATGATCCTGAAAGCATCGCAACGCGGCGGGCCCCGTCAGCTCGCCGCGCACCTGCTCAATCTGGCGGATAACGACCACATCCTCGTGCAGGACGTGCGCGGGTTCGTCTCCCGCGATCTGACCGGGGCCATGATCGAGGCTGCGGCCATCGCTCGCGGGACCCGTTGCCGCCAACCCGTCTTCTCGCTCAGTCTCAATCCGCCCAAGGACGCGCATGCGTCCTTGGCGGATTTGATGCAGGCCGTCGAACGGGCCGAAGAGGCGCTTGGCCTGAGCGGCCAGCCACGGGCAATCGTCATCCATGAAAAGGAAGGCCGCAGGCACGCCCACGCGGTCTGGTCGCGTATCGATGCCGACCAGATGAAGGCGATCAACCTGCCGTTCTTCAAATCGAGGCTGAGCGAGCTTTCGAAGGAGCTTTACCTTGAACATGACTGGCCGTTGCCCGAAGGCCATCGAACCAACGGCTGGAAGAACCCGCTGAACTTCACGCTTGATCAATGGCAGCAAGCCAAACGCTCCGGCCTCGATCCGCGCGAGATCAAGCAAGTGTTCAGGGAG
>JBMOOJ010000125.1:29364-43518 GCA_049323835.1 Pseudomonadota bacterium
GCGGTCGGATAGCCTCGCCGGGTTCAAATCCGCCCTAGAGGAACATGGGTACTACCTTGCGAAAGGCGACCGCCGGGGGGTGGTTGCGACCGACATACAGGGAGAGGTTTTTTCCGTCGCGCGGTGGGCGGGCGTCAAAACGAAAGACCTGACCGCCCGGATTGGCAAGGGCGACAACCTGCCATCGGTCGCCGCCGTGCAGGCCGATCTTGGCAAGCGCGTCACGAAGCAACTGCGGCAGTTCATCGTCGATGATCGCAAAGCAAAGCAGGAAGAACTCAAGCCTTACCGGGATGAACTAAAGGCTATCGTCCTCCGCCAGCGCAAGGAGCGCGAACGGCTGACGCAAGCCCAAGCCGAACGTTGGAAGAAAGAGACGAACGAACGCGCGGGCAAATTCCGTCGCGGCCTCGGCATCGTCCTCGATGTCTTGAGTGGTCATCTGTTTCGCCAAAGAAGGCAGAACGAAGCGGAAGCCTATGCCGCATTCGTCCGCGACCGCACGCAGCGCGAAACGCTCTTCAGCGATCAGGCGGACGAACGGCGTCCGATCCAGAAACAAATTCAAGCGCGGCTGGCGCGGCAGCGTGAAGAGCGGCGCGCGCTGGCCGTCCGCCTCGCGGTGGTCTTGAACCGCGTGAATCTTCCGGACCCCGAACCGCAGCGGCAGAGAAACCGGGATCACGACTTAAGTTTGTAAAGGAGGCAATCGTGTCTCAATTACCCGCCTTAAGGCGCAATCAAATCAACTGGGAGGCCGTCAACGCTCACCAAACGCAGTTAGGAACTGCTGCGTGGCTGCTGGAGCGCAACCTTCGGCAGTTTCAGGTGGGGGATGTCTGGCTTGGCCGTACACAATCGGGTGATCGGGTCGGCATCAGAGACGACCGACATGTACTGGTTTGCAGCGGCAGCCGCGCTGGCAAGGGTACGTCCTTCATCATCCCCAACCTGTGCATGTGGCGAGGGTCCGCCGTTATCATCGACCCCAAAGGGGAGAATGCCATCGTCACCGCGCGCCGCCGCGCGAACGGTTCTGTGTGGTCGCATGGCATGGGTCAGAGAGTGTGCATCCTCGACCCGTTCAATATCGTCAGAACGCCGGACGATGATTTCGCGGACCTGAAGGGTTCGTTCAATCCTCTGGATGCCCTGCGACCCGACGATCCGGAATCCGTCGAAACATCATTCCGCATTGCAGATGGCATGTTTCCCGGCGAGCGCTCGAACGACCCGTTCTTCGATGACTCGGCAAAGGACTTTACGAGTGCCGTCCAGCTTCATGTTGCAAGCTCGCCCGCGTTTGCAAAACATGATCGCAATCTGCTGACCGTGCGACGCCTCCTGACGGCGGGCGACGAAACCGGGGCGGCGCTGGCGGTCGCGGCAAGTCCGGGCAAAGTGCAACCATCGGCGTATGCGCACCTGTTCGCCGCGATGAAGCGTAACCCGGCCTTCGGAGGCGTTGTCGCCCGCGCAGGCGCCTATCTGGCCGATCTGGAAGCCTCGTCGCCTCGCTTGTTCGGTTCGATTGCCCAAGTGGCGCGCACCAATACCCGCTTTATCGAGGGCGAGAGCATGCGCAGCGTCCTCGAAAAATCATCCTTTGCCCTAAGCGATCTCAAGACAGCGGCAAAAGGCATGACGCTCTACCTGTGCCTGCCTCAACGCGCGATGGAATCCCATTATCGCTGGCTGCGCATGATGACCGCGCTCACGACAACGGAAATGGAGCGCATATCGCATCGACCCGTCTGCGGTCACCCCGTGCTGATGATGCTGGATGAGTTCCCGGCGCTCAAGCGCATGCGCACGATTGAGAACGCCGCCGCGCAAATCGCAGGCTACGGCGTCAAACTCGTGTTTATCGTGCAATCTCTTGCCCAGATGAAGGAAGAATACAAAGACAACTGGGAGACGTTCATTGCAAACTCGGGCGTCAAGGTCTTCGCCTGCAACGACGACCATTTCACGCGCGACTACGTTTCAAAGCTGATCGGCGAGCACGAAGTCGTCCGGCGGCTTGAAACAGCCAGCGAAACGCTCGGACAATCCGAAAGCCGAACCATCGGCCGCTCGTCGTCGATTTCATCCGGATCGTCGTACAGCACGGGCGGCGGCAACGGCTCATTCGGCTGGAACAGCGGCAGATCATCGACCAGCAGCTTCAGCCGCACCGAAGGAACCAGCGCCTCCCTGACGCGAGGCTATTCGACCAGCGTCCACAAGCGTCCGCTGCTCACGCCTGACGAAATCGGACGTGAATTCGGGGACAGAGGCAATCCGAAAGCGCTGGTGCTGATTTCCGGCCAGCAACCCGCCGCGCTGAAACGGACGTTCTATTTTCAGGAAGACTGGCTGGGCGGGTGCTACGGCTGGCATCCGGATCATGCGAAACCGCCAACGCTGACAGCGCTCGCGGAAACACGCGAGAAGGCACGCATTGCCGCCGAACTCAAAGAGACCTATGCGCGATGGCACAATGAATGGAAGGAACAGGACGCGCTCGCAGTACTCGAACGGAAGCGTGTGCAGAAGCTTTGGCGTGATGAAGCGCAGGCGCGACTGGCGCGGATGGCTCCGGTATTTCGAGCGATAAGACGGCGAAAGATCATGCGGTCGTGGTGGACTTGGCTGACGATCTTTGATGTGGCGGCGGGCGGAATCGCCTTCGGGATGCACCTACTTAAGTGAAGCGCGGCGCCGTGAGGGCGCCGCGCCTTACGCTTATTCTGCGTCGTTCGTTTCGACCTCGCGAAGCATGATGCGCCCGGTGGTCGGGTAGGCGTTGAACTTCAGCGCCAAGCCCTTGCCGTCGCGGTTGGGCCAAGCCGCCCCGATGCGGGTCCAGTGGCTTTTCGGCTCGTCGCCGATCACCTGCCAGATGATGTGCGTGGGGCGTTTGGTTTCTTTCGTATCGGACATTTGTCATCTCCATTTGTTCGACCGGGCTTGATTGCGCGGCCTGATGGGGACGACGAGAAGCGATGCCAAGGGCGCGGGTCATACCGGCAACACGGGAGCGGATGCGAATGGAGTGGGCAGCCAGTTGACCCTCCAGCGCCCGGTATCGCTTAAGTACTCATCCTTGAAAGGCCGCCTTGGAAGCACCGGGACTCTTGAAGGGAGAGACAATTCATACGAAAAGACATCCCACGCCCGTACAGCGTCGGCAGCGCGATGGAGAGCCCAATGGAACTGACCCGCCGGGACATGCTCGCGGCCACCGCACTGATCGCAGCAAGCGCAGTTCTGCCGCAGCCGAGCACGGCGCTTAGTCCTGAGTTCGAGAAATTGAACCGGGCGTTCGGAGAAGCGATGGACGCCTATCGCACGGCAAGCCAAGCGCATGCCGCTGCCGTGCCGGAGCTGATGAAGGACTATCGGCAAAGGACGCGCGGGCAAATCGGCTGGTATCTGTCGCAAGCGCCCGTGGCGCATCGCCACCGCACATTGGCCGCAGCACAGATGGCGCTGGATGACCTTTTGGTCGAGCGACCGCGCTCGGATGCCGACCGCGCAACGCAACACGCTGCTATCGACCTCGCCCAACGGGAGCTTGGCGACCGCTTCGGCCAGACCCGCAGGAGCTACGCGGTGTATCAGCAGGTCTGAGGGCTGCGCTCTTGAGCGCTCCACATGCGCCGCGCGATGTCGCGCTCTTCCGTCCCCATCGCCTGTAGGTAGATCGCCGTGGTCGTCATGCTGGCATGCCCGAGCCAGCGCTGAATGAGATTGAGCGGCACGCCGGAGCGCACCGCATGAAGCCCGAACCCATGCCGCAGCCCTTTGGGCGTTGCATGAATGCCGGGACCGATGGCGGCTTGCTTCATCACCATCTTGACGAGCTGCCATGCGCGGCTGCGTGACCATGACCAAAGCTTGCGCTCGGGGTTTGTGAGCCGTCCATGCGCGGAGCGGATCGCGCGCATGCAGAGCGGCGGCACCGGAATCTCGCGCACCACGATCTTGCCGCGCTTCTTGAGCGAGAGGAACGCGATGCACCCCGAGCCCGGAATGATGCTGCCTTCGGTCAATCTAAGCGCTTCAGAAATCCGGCAGCCGGTGAAAGCCAGAACCAGACAGAGGCTGGCGACCTTCGGTGTGGGCCATGTCAGCGCGGCGGCGATGAAGCGTTTGCGCTCGTCGAACGTGACGTATTTACGCTGGCCCGATGCGGAATAGAGGCTTCCGCAAGCCTGTAAGTCCCGATGCATTGCCGCGCCTCCCGTCGGCCTTGCCGACGAAAGTGCGACAGTTTTGCCTATTCTGTTGAACGGTCCGAAACGCCCGGTTTCCAAGCCTTCTGGCGTGACCAACCGCCCAAAATTTACCACGCCGCCGACTCACGATCAACGCCTGCAACGTCATTTCCTTGCCGCGTCACAGAATGCGACAGAATAGGCAATTCTGTTGAACGCCGAACGTGAAGAAGGCCTCTCGGGAAACTTCCGGAGGCCTTTTCGATTCCGGGCCGAAGGCGTGGCGACCGCATCGCCCCCGTCTGCACGCCACCGGAGTAACCGACATGACTGCCCCTCTATCGCCTGCCGATATCGCGCAGTGGAATCATCTGCCCGATATCCACGATGTCACGCCTTTGAACGACCACGACCACGCCTGTCTCGACGCCGTGCGCGACGTGCTTGCCAGCTTCGATTGCCTCGACCGTTTCGGGGTCAACCTGCTGCACAAGCATTTCGAGATGGCAGCGGATGAGCTGCTGATCGAACAGGTCGATGAAGCGGGCCGCAAGCTCGTGACCAAGCCCGTGAAAATCGGGATCGTCCGCGACCAGATGGCCAGCGCCTACGAGACACAATGGCACTGGCAGCTTGATGGTCAGGGCGCGCTTGCGCTGATCTGCGTCGCGCGCTGCTTCCCCGGCAACTACGAATCCCCCGGCCACGTCAACAAGCATGTCGGCTGGTAGCCGACTTCGGGGGCGCGCTTTGCGCGCCCCCGATCTTCCTCCCATCACATAAGGAACCGACCAATGTCCAGAGCATCACTGGCGCTTGCGCTGTTGCTGGCGGCGACCGGCATTTGCCATGCCCAGCAGGAAGTCGAATGGAAGCAGACGATCAACACGCCCAAAGGCGTGAGCATGCCGGTTGATCGCGCCGATATTCTCGGCATCGAACTCGGCGACAGCTATGCCGACGCCAAGGCGAAGCTGCTCAAGCTCTACGGGGAAGGCGTGCAGCCGAAGGCTGCCGTTCTGACCGAAGAACAGAGACGGCGGAACCGATTCAGCGACACAAGCGCGCCGGAGCCGTTGGCGGAAGAGAAAAGCGTCTTTCGGTTTCAGCCGCAGGGCTCGGCCCTGATGATGACGGCGAGCTACGTCGCGAAGCTGACCATGAAGCGGGAGACGAAAGGCGTCACCGACCGTGCGGTCGGAGAAGAGATCAAGGTGTTCTTGAGCGCGCCCGCTTCGGGGCATCAGGTGATCGGCATCGAGCGGTATATCAACTACTACACGGACGGCGACCAGCCGCGCGTCTCTGAAGTGCTTGCGCAAGTGAACGCCAAGATGAAGGCGGGGCCTGCCGTGCGCATGGTCTCCGACCAGGGGCACTACACCTATCAGTTCGACAACGGGACGTTCGTTCTGGACGAAAGCCCCTTAGGGCCGACGCGGTGCTATCCGCAGCACACGACCACGGACGCAAGGGAAGTGCCCAATATCAACCGGACCGGAACATGCGATGCGATGCTGTTCATCAAGATCGGATTCGGGATTTCCCGCGACCATGCGCGGTTCATCCAGTTCGTCTTGAGCGACAACGAACGCGCCAAGGCGAACTTGAGCGCAGACTTCACATTCGTGCGGGACTACATCCGCGGGCTCGGCGAGCGCACGCGCGGCGCTCCGCCGAAGCTCTAACGCTTCCGACAACAGGGCCGCTCATGAGCGGCCCTGTTTCAGCGCGGCGGATGCAGAGCCCGTCTCGCGGAACCAGTCCCAGAGTTCGAGAAGAAGGTCTTGCGCATCGCCCTCGCACACGCGGTGTGCGCCATCGAACCAGTCGAGAAACCAGTATTCGACGCGGTGGCAGGACAGGTCCGGGTTGATGAAGAATCGAAACTCATCGGATGGACCGCCCCACGAAAGCTGATAGCGGAAATAGCCTTCGCGCTGATCGTCGAACGTTCCCGGCGCGATGTAATCGAAGCACAGGCCGTAGTCGTGCAGTTCGCCGAGATCGCCGTCGGCCGTTCCGGTCTTGTAGCTGGCCCAGAGCTTGCACAGGTCGCTCAATCGTTCCTGAATCTCTTTGTCGATACGCTGATTGCAGTCCTTCATCTCATCGCCTTTGGTCATCGGGTTGCGCATGCAACCGACTAGCCACGCGGCAATGAGCGGGGGTGAGCCGTCATAGGCCGAAAGAAACGGCGTTGGCGCGGGCCGGACCCCGGACCCGATCCGGGGGACTACACGGGCCGTTTCTTTCGCCGAAGGCTTGGCCTTGACGGCAGGGGCGGCACGCCCCGATTCTTCGAATCGAGCTGTCGAAGCTTCACTTGACGGATTGAGCGAAGCTTTTTAGCTTTGTATTGGCCTCAAGCACAGGCCGGTGTGCCCACCACGCGAAGCAATGCGGTGCTTTCTCAAAAAGAACGCTCATGATCCTTCCCTTTGGGCGGACTTGATTGGCAGTGGGCACACAGTCGGGTCCGTGATCGAAGGAATGGACCATGACATCTCGCAACGAACTACAGTCCCTGAAAACAACGGCCAAACGTATCGCTCGCGCGAAACGCATTGCGCATCACGAAGCGCTCGATCTGATCGCAAGCAAGCTGGAACAGCCGCACTGGAATGCGTTCACCGCCGCATGGGACAAAGGCTGGCGGCCAGAGGGCGAAGCTGTTGAAGCGCTCGCCAGCATCGAAAAGAGCATCGACTCCGACGTCATGGCAATTTCAGTTCTTGGAATAGGCCAAGGGATCGAAGAGCAAGGGCAGATCGATGGTCATCCCTACACTCTGAGCATCGATTTTGAGGTGCTTATGGGGGCAGTAGGACAGTGGTCGATCTACGTAGATCAAGCCCCTTCGAAAGAGCCGATTATCGAAGTCTATGATCGCAGTAAGAACAATCCGATCCTTAACCCAGCATTCAAATCGAAGGCGCTCGCTATATGCAACGAGGCTGCTGAAAGGCTGAGGGCCCGTATTGCAGCGGATTGGCCCCGGCGCTCGACCAAGCCAGACGCAGACGGCCAAGCACAACACCCTTTGTCAAAAGACGTGGCGAACAAATGGTATTGCCTTCACTGCGACGGCGCGTTCACGGGATCGCAGATGGCTGAGAATATGTGGCACTGTCCAAAGTGCAGCGCGACGCCCATAGACATATTCATAGAGCCGTTCTGGAAAGCAGCCTGATCCATCAAGCAGGGCTTGCCTAACGCCAATGAGGGGCGGCACGCCCCGATCCATAACAAAACGGGAGCATGGCGGAGCGCTGGAGGGCAGATCGGCGACGCCATTCTCCAGCGCCGAGACCGGTTAACAAGGCTGCCGCAGGAGCGTCAGCATAGCGCCGACGCGAAGCGGCGGGACGCGGGACCGACCGCCTCCGGCGAGGCGTGCAATACGTCTTCGCGCGAAGGATCGTCACCGGATGGCCGGGACAAACGTTCCGCTTCTTGCGGCAACGGCTTGGCCCGGGGAAGCGGAAGCTGAGTAGAGCCAGGTCCGTAGGACGCGCCCATGACTGATGTGCTAGGATAGAGAGATTTTTACATCACTCCTTGAGCGTCCCATGGCTGCAAAGCTCGAAACGATCAAATGCAATTTTATCGGCGACTTCAAAGTCGGCGACAACATGCTTGTAAACAGCAATGCCCTTTGCCGCCTTAGCGAGACTAACGACAAGGGCGCTTTCAACAAGCTAATCGTTGTCCAAGCGGGCTCCATTGTAGAAGCCGCACTGGATCAAATCATCTTTCGGGCGCAAAATTATACAAAGGAAGGTGTGCCCAACATCGGCGCGGAAGAGCTAAAGAAGATTCGCGGCACGAAGATTGAACGGTTCAATAACATCATTCAGGCAATGGAGACCCACAAGCTTCTCGATGGTCTCGGTGCCGACATCTACAAAGATTTGCATCATCTGAGAAAATTGAGAAACCGGGTCCATATCCAGTTTGACGATGAGCCAGAGGGTCTGGGGCGTGACGATCATCAGGCATTCAACGACAAAAACGTAGTTTGGTCTCTTGCGCTATGCACAAAGGTCCTGCGGCATCTCGGCGAACAATTTCCACGACCGGCAGAACTCGGCGTATTCGCCCATGACTTATCAATTCCAAATGCCTAAACGAATTTTGCCCGCTGACGGCGCTAGAATCGGGAGAGAAGAACGAACATGCCGACGACCGCGACGGCCGCGACAATTCCGACGATGCCATGTCCGCTGATCTGGATTCCCCAGAAGCTGATGTCAAACCGGGGCTGATCGGACAAGAGTCGCCTCCTGTCCGAAAGTGTTGTGTCGGAAAATCATGCGGCCACCTTGGTAGCGAAGACGCAGGGCTCGGCGTCGGTCGGCGCCGCAAAGACCGGCCACCAGAAATGATGCGCAGTCCATCCCAGATCACGGCCGCCTTCCTGCTGAAGAAGAATGAGCGCTGGCTTTCTGCGCGGAACATCCACGACTTTGGCGCGCAATGCCGTACCAAGAATGGAACGGCCGGATTTATCGCCTGACCCTGCGCGGGACAGACGCCTGCCAGTTTCCGCAAGAAGCAGAAGCTTGCCGTCGCCGCCATGCGTTACGTCAGTGTAATAGTCGATGAGCGAACGCATCGCATCCCATTCGAATTCGACGCTATCGAACTCCATGCTCTGCTCGATCTGATCGATAATCGCCAGCACCGTCTTGCGATCTACCGAGACAAACTCGCCAGTATCGCGCCATTCCGGCTTGATCAGCTTCTCCAGCTTGCTTTGGATGGCGGCCATGGCGCTTCCGCCGCGCGTCTGAAAATCAGTCGGCAACAACATTGAGCTGCTGGAGACGGTCACAACGTCGCTAAGGCGCACCTTGTTGGGCGCGCAGGCGCGAACACGGCCGGCGTCATCGGACTGGATGAAAATAACGCCCCGGTCGTGCGCCCCAGTTTCGAAGGCTTTACGTAGCGCATTCTCGAACTCGTTGATGGTGTAGAGTCGATCATAGACCGAACGCGACGTGTAAAACCGGGTGACCGCCAAATCGCGCCGGTCCCGATCCCCATACATGCGCGAATGTTGCAGAACCGTATCGGCCTGCATCGTTCTCGGATTGCGCCCGTAGTAGAACGAGATCAGGTTCGGAATAGTGATGCCGCGATCAAGAATGTTGCCGCCGACGAAGATGTTGTACGGCGTCCGCAGCTTAAGCTCGGATTTCTCGTCCAAAAGCTTCATCACGTCCTGATCGGAGTTGATCTTTTCAATCACGATGTCGTCGCTCTGCAAGGCGTCGATAAAGGTGTCGAACGCCTCATCGCGCGCGGGCATCGCGCCGCCATCGGCTCCCACTGAGGCAGCGAGGTCGTTGAAGGCCTCGTCGAAAAGCGGACGGAGGTCTTCAGGCCGCACTTCGGCAGCCTTCATGATCGCTTCGAAAATCCACTTCATGACTTGATCTTGCCATGCGTGGGCGGAACGCTGGGTGTCGTTGTGAATGATCATGGCGTACTTGCGCGGTTTGTCGCCGGCCTCGCGCTGCTGCCACTGGCGTACGCCGACAGCGACGACAAACGTCACGATGGCGCGGCGGATGCCGACCGTGTTCGGGCTATCAAGGACCCGTTCGGGGCTGATGCGACGGTGGTCGGGTTTACGCAGCGCGTCCTGCTCTTGTGACGAAACCTCAACGATGAGTTTGGAGCGAGGATCGTCGTCCTCGTGCCTGCCGAAATAATCATCACCGCCCACGTAACGGCCGTGAATGGGGAGCAATTCCGTAAAAGCCGGACGTTTCGGTTTGAAGACGTAGCTCTCGCCGTTTGCCGTGTCCTGATAGTCCTCAGGCTGGAGATACAGGGAATAGGGCGTGGCCGTAACCTGAAGAAACGCCACGTCTTTGACCAAGCCGCGCAATTCGTCGATCTGGTCTGCAATCGTTCCTTGTTTGACGCCGCCGTCATCCGGCTCCGGCACGAAGCGGACGCTGGCCAAGTCGGCTTCGTCATCGATCAAAAGAACTTTGCGGTTCCGTTGGGCTTCATGCTCCTTCACGAAATCAATCAGCTTGTCGAGGTTGCGGGCCTGCTTCTTCGCAACGATCACCATTTTCCGCCGCATCTCGCTGCGCGTGAGTTGCGGCAGCTTCATGATGTCCAGCACCATGACTTCATCTTCATCGATGAACTCGCGGAAATCGGCGCTCAGGCGTGAAACGGTCTGAGCCGAAAGCGTCTTGGTGCCCTTGGTAAGGACAAGAGCAATATCGAAGCCCCGGTCGAAGGCTTGCGCGATGGCGCCGACGAAGGCCCGCGTCTTACCCGATTGAATCTTGCCCAGCAGCATGCCGGGTTTGTTGCCCGAGGTCCGGTGAGCCTCCAACTGGTTTACGACCCGCGAGATGCAGGCGGCCAGCGCATCGTCGTCATTACGATAGCTCTTCAGACGCCCGTAGAAATCTGAACCCAGTTCGAGCTGGGGAAGCTTTCCCTTGTTGCGGTGAAGCCAAGCGCGGATTTGCGCGCGACGAAAGACGGGGCCGGAAGCGAGGTCCTTAAAAGGGCGAGGAAAATCCGTTGCGCGAGCGCGCCAGTTGGTGACGGCTTGGCTGGTGACGCCAGCCATCGCGGCAATCTCATTGATACCCACAATGTCATGTTCCATGGCAATTCTCCGTGTACAATGTACACATATTGCTATGGCATCGCCGTGTTCTGCGTCAACAAAAATCGTGTTTCGGCTGTTACAAACCCTGTTTTTACCTCTTTGTTCTATTTTGGTTCTTGTTTTTGGCGCCAAATCGGCGCCCAATGACAGAATGAGTCGGAGCCCTATGACCCCCAAGCGTCCTGATGATCGCGCTCGCCAGAGCCTGCGGCTGGACCCAAAGCTATGGGCTGCGATTGATCTCGCTCGGCGCGGGCGCCCCGGCAATGTCTCACGCAATACGTGGATAACCGAAGCGATATTGGAGAAGGTCAACCGCGATGACGCGGAACGGGATATGTCCGGTTCTGGGGGTGGGCGTCATGCATAGTTTCTACGAATTCTTCGCCGGGGGCGGAATGGCCCGGGCCGGTCTGGGGCTTGGCTGGCGATGCGTTTTCGCCAACGAGTTCGACGTGAAGAAGACGGCCGTCTATGAGACGAATTGGACGCCCTCGGATGTTCTCAAGGTCGGCGATGTCGGCAAGCTGCGGACTGCCGATGTGCCGGCAACGGCGGACCTCGTATGGGCTTCATTTCCGTGTCAGGACCTGTCCTTGGCAGGGGCCGGCGCTGGCCTGAAGGGTGACCGTTCGGGCACGTACTGGCCATTCTGGCGCTTGATGGAAGCGCTGATCGACGAAGGTCGGGCTCCGAAACTTATCGTCCTCGAAAATGTTTGCGGCACGCTGAATTCCCACGACGGCAAGGATTTCGCCACGATATGCTCGAACTACTCGAAGGCCGGCTATCGCTTTGGGGCGCTCGTTGTGGACGCCGTGCAATTTGTGCCGCACTCGCGCGCGCGCCTGTTCGTGGTCGGCATTCGCAAGGATTTGCCCGTTCCTGATGATCTGGTGTCTGAGGTCGCCGGTCTGTGGCATCCACGCGCGCTTCAAGACGCTTGCGCCAAGCTGAGCGCGAAGGTGCGGGAAGATTTGGTCTGGTGGAAGACTGCGACGCCGCCAAAGCGCAACACGACCTTTGCCGACCTCATTGAGGAAGAGCCCGAAGGCGTTGCGTGGCATACGCCTGCCGAGACAGCGAAGCTGCTTGGCATGATGAGCGATATCCATCTGAGCAAGGTCGACGAGGCCAAGCGCGCAGGTCGGCGCATGGTCGGGGCTGTTTACAAGCGCACCCGGCGCGATGATGTCGGCAGAAAAGTGCAGCGCGCCGAAATCCGCTTCGATGACGTTGCGGGATGTCTGCGCACGCCCGCCGGCGGCTCAAGCCGTCAAGTGATTGTCATCGTTGATGGGAAGCGCGTTCGCTCGCGGCTGATTTCCCCGCGAGAAACGGCGCGGCTCATGGGCCTGCCCGATAGCTACCAACTGCCAAAGAACTACAACGAGGCCTACCATCTGACGGGTGACGGCGTGGCGGTTCCGGTTGTCCGATACTTGGCTCATTCCATTTTCGAGCCCCTGTTGAACGCCAAAAGAAAGACTCGTCAGGCTGCATGAGCGTAATTCCCTGCCAGCTCAACGAAACGCTCCAGACAAAGATTCGGGAATACGCAGAGATTCTAAAAACTCAAGCCCACAAGCTCGGCGATCATGGGCTTGATGAGGTTGAATTCTACAACAGCGGTCTGTTTCGCGGCGCGATTGAACGCATACGCGGGCAGTTTTCCGCGACGATGCGCGAAAAGCGCGAGTTCGTTCAGCAGATTCTCAATCACATGCAAGACGCCGGTTACATCGGCGAATGGAACGTGTCAGGGAGCGAGAACCGGCATGACTACACGGTTTCCATGCCCAGCGGCCGCACCGCCGTCATCGAATTGAAAGGGTGCCTCGACGGAAATAATACGAACATCTTCGAACGCCCGCCCCACGCTCATGAGTTCATCATTTGGAGCGTTTGCAGCAACCCCGGAGCCGACCCGCGCCTGAATGCATGGTCTGGGATTCATACCCGGCTTAGCGCGGAAATCATTTCTCGCTCGCAGCGAGTGGATGGTCTGCTTGTTTGGGATTGGGTCTGCGGCACGATTGGTCGGCCATGCCCAAAATTAACCGGCGACAACGATCCGCGCATCACCACCGTCAGTCACTACAAGTTGCCTCCGCCGTGCATTTATTTGTTTCCATCAACAATTCCGAGCCCGCGCAATAATCCCAATCCGGCGCCTCAAACGCTTGGCGAGGTCCATATCCTCAAGGCTTTTGCAGATTGCTTCAAAGCCAATGAGAATGACATCAATTCAGTGACCTTCACCGTTGCTCACGCGGAGGCCGACACCGTTCGATCAACTCAGGTCGTACGCAATGGGGAGGTCCAGCGACAGTCAACGATGACGGCGATCCGGCGCTCATGAAAAAGAATAAGCCTAAAAAGCGCCAGACCAGCCTCAACTTCCGTGAGACAGCAATGAGAAAGCTGACCACGGAAATCGGCGTTTACGTGCTTTGCGATCTGGATGAGGTTCCGATTTACGTAGGACAAAGCCGCGCAGGCATCCGGGGGCGCGTTCGTAGACATCTGACCTCAGCGCGTTCAGACGTGATCGCCAACAGGCAGATTGATGTTTGGGAAATCGCCTATGTCAAGGCTTGGCCTGTCAAGAAACTCGCCGAGATTCCCCATTTGGAAGCGCTGCTATTCAAGACGTTTGACCGCAGGAAGGCGCTGATGAACGGCTCAATCCCGGCGCTCCGCAAGCCCGCCGGGAAAGTTCCGCCGGCTGCGCAAACGGTTCAAGTGATGTCGGACGAGGACATCAAGGTACGACGGGACCCAATGCTTCGATTGCCTCGCCAGATTGAACATATCGGACGGCTCGTTGATCACATCTTGAGCGTCAAAGATTCGCAGCAACTCAGACGCTCGCTTGCAGCGCATTTCGAGCGCTTGGAGGCATACCGCGATGCCTTTTTGCGACAGACGGGCCCTGTAACACGCGCTCCGGGTAAGTCAGACGAAGAATGAATGATCTGCGTAGTCGTATTATGCGGGCCGTCAAAAGCCGTAATACCCAGCCGGAGATCTCGGTAAGACGCTTGGTGCATAGTTTGGGCTTTCGCTTCCGGGTTCACCGCAAAGACCTGCCCGGTAGTCCCGATCTGGCGTTCATCGCAAAGCGCAAAGTGATCTACGTGCATGGCTGTTTTTGGCACGGGCACACCTGTCCGCGTGGCGCGCGCGTCCCGAAAACGAACACGGAGTACTGGACGAACAAAGTCGAGCGAAATCGGTTAAGAGACAAGAGAACCGCTGGCCTATTGAAAGAAGCCGGATGGCGTCAACTGATCGTGTGGG
>JBMOOJ010000125.1:43528-56928 GCA_049323835.1 Pseudomonadota bacterium
CGGCCAGAACGGCTTCGGCGCAAGATTTTGAAGTTTCTTCAGGCGGCGTGACGACCTGACCCTAGTCGCCCCAACACACTTCGGCGGCCAGGTATTCCTGAATGACTATCCGCACGCTCACTGGCGCCTGCCCCACAGCATAGCGGTATACGTTTGGCTGCACCACCACCCAGCCGCCGGCAAGGTCATACCCGGTGACGACGCGCGTGAGCATGCGGCTTCCTACCTCGGGCCAGAACCCAGCATTATCAGGTTGTTCGAACTGCTCGCGCTCGATGCGAGACATGCCTTCAAACGGCGCGCACCACACGCTTGACGGAGCCTCCAGCATCGGCTCGCCCAGTTCGAAGAAAACATGACCCCGTGCGTTCTTTACGATGACGCGCTCAATGCGCTTCTGGTCTGGCTCCCAAAGCGTTCTCGTTTCGCCGCCAGCCGTCTTGTATTCTCGTCTAGATTTTTCGAGAGTCTGCCGCAACTTCGTATTTCGTTCTAGGATTCCAGCAACGCCGTCCACGCGCTGTTTGGATGGTTCGGTTGAACCCGACAGGACACAGCCTAGAAAGGCGATGGTGTATTCTTCATCTGCCGAGAATCCATTGTTGCAATCGACGCACACTGGAATGACCGGCACATTTTCAGGCAATGGCGTCCGCAAGAGACCTTTCGTTGGAACGTGGTCCCGGTTGGTTTGAACAGCGTGCAGAGCGCGGGTGCAATGGATGCACCACGCCTTGTTCCGCTCGTCTGAGAAATCGGTAATCGAACGCATGCCGCAAGCATACGAATTTTCTTATCCGCCACGAGTAAAATTCGTTTGGCTCCCTGATCTGCGCCGGCGTACCGCAGCCCGCCGTGGTGCTCCAAGCCCTGCTCGCGGGTGCCGAGGGGCGGCGAAACACCCTTCGGTCGATGGGTGCAGGGAGAGCGAAATCTCCCGCGCGTGGTTCAGCGGAAAGACGCTGACCATGGGGGGTCTTGGGGGAGCGTGGAGGCTCCCTCAAGTGGCGCTGGATCGGCCACGACGGTCCTCCCTGGTTCGGTGCCGGTGGAGTGGGAAAGCTCCAAGTCTGGCGAGTGATGGACCGACGATACGGTCCAATGACCCGGTGAAGGCTCGATGCCAGAAGCCGCGTCATGAGCCGGGGGGATGCAACGGGGACGCGCCAGCGGGTCCCCTTGCCAAGATGGTGCGGGTAATACCGCACACATCTTGCGAGCCACGCGAAGCGAAGTCGGCCTTCGTCCTAGCCACCGGACATGAGCGCAACTGTGAGCCCTTGGCTCTCAGATGGAAAACTTGCGAACGCGACGTAGACCGCACTAGACTGCGGCTGTTTGGAAGACTCTAAGACCCGGCTGAGAAGTCAACTTGATGAAATAAAGCGCAAGATTGACGCGATACCCGAACTCCGACGCGAGTTCGAACGGCACGCGCTTTACCTCGACACAATCGGGGCAGTGCCTCTCGCGGCCAGACGGCCCGCTTTGATACCGGATTTTCCTACGGAGATTTATCTTTCTTGCAAACGAGATGAGGAAATCTTCTCTTTTCTTCATCGGGTCTGGAGGCCGTATTTATATTTTGGCTTTGCTAATCTTGGCGATCTGGAAGCCAAAGACCCAAAAGCTTTCAAAGAGATACCTTGGCCAAGCGCCAAATTCAGCGACGCGCCAGCGTATCACGGGAACGTACCGGGGTTCCTCCGGGATCACTGGAAGTCTCTGATACAGGTCGGTGTCGCAACGCGCGTCGTCGTGCGTCAACACGACAGCTCTCTCGAACGTGCCATCGCTACGTGGCTGAGCGTTAAAGGCACGCTTCCAATAGATATTTGGCCGCCAACCAAAGCAGAGTTGAATGATCGCGCGCTGTCCGCCACGTCGATCCCAAAGAGACATTTGGCGCGGGTCTTAGGGACGTACTCGTCACGGCTGCGACGTCAGTTCGGGCTCTAGTCGATAATTGCGACGCATTCTTACCGGAGCATTCAAAGCACAGATTGCCTCGGTAGGAGACAAGCAATGCCCGACCTTGACTATCACTCGTTGATGGACCGCCAGCAGGCAGCGAAGCGCGACGGCTTTTTCGGCAGCGGCGATATCGTTCAAGTACGAACTGGCAAGTTCGACCAGCCCATCCAGCTTCTTATCGAAAACCAGACAACGCTAGTCTTGTCGTTGGCTCACCAGAATCGTGAGGACGGCTCTATCACGCACATGGGGCGCGTTTGGAAATCCGTTGAATCTGGGATGGCCGAGCAAAAAACTAGACAGAGATAGGTATTTTATCCTACATTACTCGCGTGGCTCATTTCCGGTGGGGATTAGCCACGCGGTCATCGGCCTCAGGAAGGACCGAAGCAATGACCGACACAGCAACCACACCCCAGCACAACGAAACGCCTGCAAGGGCCGCGTTGACGTTCGACGCACAGGAATTCTGCCACTTCCTCGCCGATACCGATTGGACGGCAGAACAGAAGATCGAGTTCATCGAAACGCTTTGGCAGATCGTGGTCAGCTTCGTCGATCTGGGTTTCGATCTCCATCCTGTTCAACAGGTGATCGACACATCATCGACTCTGGAACTCGATTCCGGCGGCGTGCTAGACTCTCCCAACTTACAAAATTTTGAAACGACACACGCAGGGCTAGACCGTTTGGTCGGCGCTGGAAGGCCGGACTCATGAATCGCAACGCGCAAATTCACACTACAAAAGCAGTGATCTACTGCCGCGTCTCGGACGAAGAGCAGGTGAAGAAGGGTCATGGCCTGAAGTCGCAGGAAGCCGTCTGCCGCGAATTCGCGCGATACCGTGGCTATGAGGTCGTGGACGTGTTTCACGAGAACATCTCAGGCAAATTCGCGGAACGGCCCGTGATGAAGGAACTGTTGGCGTACCTGCGCAAACACAAGCGCAGCGGTGGCCTCGTCGTTATCATCGATGATCTCAGCCGCTTCGCGCGCGGGCACCGCGCGCATTGGGCCCTGCGCGACCAGTTGAAGGAAGCCGGAGGGACATTGGAAAGCCCGTCCGTGCAGTTTGGTGACGATGCCGACTCCGCGCTCATCGAAGGCATGCTGGTGACGATGGCCCAGCACCAGCGCGAGAAAGGCGCTGAACAAACCAAAAGCCGCATGCGCGGTCGCGTCCTGAACGGCTACTGGCCGTTCTACACCTGCCGGGGCTATCGCCATGAGCACAAGGCCGGGGAAGGCAAGGTGCTTGTCCGCGACGAGCCTGATGCTTCGATCCTCCAAGAAGCCTTGGAAGGCTTCGCCTCGGGCCGGTTCCAGACCCGTGCCGAAGTGCGCCGTTTTTTGGAAACGCACCCCAGCTTTGACCGCCTGACCAATCAGTTGGTGCAGCTATTCCTGACAAGACCGATTTATGCGGGTTATGTCGGCAAGGCCGAATGGGACATTCCGCTGCGCAAGGGCAGACATGAGGGGCTTATCAGCTTTGCAACCTTCATGCGCAATCAGGAACGCCTGAAGGAAAAGCCGAAAGCTCCGGCCCGCAAGGATATCCGGGAAGACTTCCCGTTGCGTGGCATGGTGACGTGCGCGGAATGCAACAAGCCACTTACGTCCTGCTGGTCTACGAGCAAGACGGGCGCAAAGCATGCGTATTACATGTGCTTCGATAAGACCTGCGGCCGGAGGCGCAAGTCGATCCGGCGAGAACAAATCGAAGGCGAGTTCGCCGAAGTGCTAGCCCGTGTGACACCAAACGAGTCACTCGCACAGGCCGCTCGCTCGATGTTCAAGAAGGCGTGGGACCAGCGTCTAGCACAGGCCCAAGCGATTGCGGCCGCCTGCAAGCACGAGGCCGAACAGGTCGAACGACAAATTCAGACGCTCCTCGACCGCGTAGTCGAGGCTGGATCGGAAGCGGTCATCAAAGCCTATGAAAAGCGCATCAACGGACTAGAGCAGCAAGCCTTGTTCCTGCGCGAAAAGTCGCAAAAGGTCGCGCGTCCCAAACAGTCATTCGATGAATTGTTCGAACTCGCGTTGCAGTTTCTCGCAAACCCTTTGAAACTCTGGACTTCCGGCAAAATGGAGCATCGAAAAATGGTCTTGAGACTGACTTTTGCAGAGCGTCTGCGCTACTGCGCGGAAGGGGGATTTCGAACCCCAAAAACGACCTTTCCCTTCAGCATCTTAAGCGACATACGGGCGGCGTTTGAGCAGATGGCGGATGGGGTGAGATTCGAACTCACGGTACCCTTGCGGGTACGCCGGTTTTCAAGACCGGTGCCTTAAACCACTCGGCCACCCATCCCTGACGCCCTCATGCGGGAAGGCGACCCGGATTGCAAGAACGCTGGCATGATCGGCCAGTAACGGGGTCGGGTCGCCAGCCGGCAACCAATGGTTTACCACGGAGGATGCAGGGTCATTCCCGAACCGGCCGGGGTCGAGTAGGGTAGTAGTCCGGGTGGCGAAGCATTGGTGTGCCGGCTGGTAGGCATGTCGCGGTTGCAGTGGTAATTTGGACTTATGGGGATTCCTGAGACAGGGGCGGTCAGCCGGGTGCTGCGCGTGGCGGCAGCGGCGTGCGCCTGCGTCTTGCTCGCGAATTGCGCCTCCTCCGACAAGTTTGCCCGCAAGGTCGACCCGAAATACGGCGTTTCCGCCAGTCCTCGCGTCGTCGAATTCGGCGAGCCTGTGCCCAAGGGCGGCGGCACATTCCGTGTCGGCAAGCCGTACACGGTCGCGGGACGCACCTATGTCCCTGAAGACAATACCAATTATCGTGCGGAGGGCTTGGCCTCCTGGTACGGCGACGATTTCCATGGCCGCCTGACGGCCAATGGCGAGGTCTTCGATATGACCTCGCTCAGCGCCGCGCATCCGACGATGCCGCTGCCGAGCTACGCGCGCGTCACCAATCTTTCTAATGGCAAATCTGTGATCGTGCGCGTCAACGATCGCGGCCCGTATCACGGCAACCGTTTGATCGACGTCTCACATAACGCCGCCAACCTCTTGGGATTCCGGCAGAATGGCATCGGCCGCGTGCGCGTCGAATACGTTGGTCGCGCCCCGCTTGAAGGCTCGGATGACCGGCAGTTGCTCGCAACGCTGCGGACCGGGGAACCGGCTCCGGCGCCGTCATTGGTGAGAGTGGCCGCGGCGGGCAACTTCGTTCCGGAGATCCCGGCATCGCGATCGGCTGCGATCCGCGGCGACATTCCGATGCCCTCAGGGCGGCCGTATACCCTTGGAAACGATAGCCAATCGCTGACGGAACTATCCGCCTCACGCAGCGCGCGCACAGCCGGGCAAATCCCTGAAAATCCTCGTGCAGTCAGCGTCACAAGTGATGGCAATCTCGCGGCACCCAATATCGCGGCAAATCAGACGCGGCCCGTGTCCGCCTACGCGCCGGTCCGCTCTGGTGATGGCATCGGCAATCTGCTGAACGGCCGCGGCCTCTACTGAGGCGGCTGATCCGCCGGCACGCCAACCCTCAGGCGACATCCTTCAGGAACTCGATCAGCGCCGCGTTGACCTCGGCGGGCCGCTCCTGCTGCACCCAATGGCCTGCGCCCTCGATAATGATCTTGCCGCGCAGATCAGGGAGCACCTTGTCGAGTTCGGCGACGCGCTTGGCGCCGATCATGCCGGTGATCACCGAATCCTCCGATCCGGCGATGAACAGCGACGGTTGACGCACCAGCGCACCATGCCACGGCGCGGTGAGCTCCCAGTTGCGGTCGATATTGCGGTACCAGTTGAAGCCGCCGCGAAATCCCGACGCCTTGTAGTTCGCAACGAAATGCGCGAGCTCGGCCTCGCTGATCCAATCCGGCAGCACGGGATTGCCCGGACGATTGCCGAGGAAGCCCTTCGCCGGATCGACGAACAGCGAATTGGCGCCATCGCCAAAACCCTTTGCGAACATCGCGCGCATGGAATGATCCACATCGCGCTCGAACTCAGCTTCGGCCACACCCGGCGTCTGGAAATACTGCCAGTAGAAATTCTCGATGCCGTCCATCCTGAGCTTTTCGAGAGGACGCCCCTTGGCGCGGAGCGGCGGCGGAACGCTCAAGCCCGCGACGGCCGTGAACATGTCAGGCCGGAAGAGGGCCGCGTGCCAAACCACGGGCGCACCCCAGTCATGGCCGATCAGGATCGCTTTCGTCTCGCCGAGCGCCTGCACGAGGCCCACCACGTCTCCGACCGTGTCCATGATCGAGTAGGCGGCGATGTCCTGCGGCGCGGACGTCTTGCCGAAGCCGCGCATATCCGGCGCGACCGCGTGGAAACCGGCGTCGGCGATGGCGCCCATCTGGTGCCGCCAGGAGTACGACAACTCCGGCCAGCCGTGGCACAGGATGACGAGCGGACCTTGCCCCTGTTCGGCGATGAAAAGGTCGATCCCGTTCGCCGCGATCATCCGGGTCGTCGTCATCGCTTCCGTCTCGCTTGAAGGGTTCTTTTGTAGAGCCAGCGCGAACTTAGAGCCGCCGCGGGAGCATCGCAATGTGGATCGGTAACGTATGCGGCGTTGTTCGCGTCATCAACGACTGCTAAAACCACGCCATCGAGGATGCCTATGTTTCGACTTCACAATTTCGGCTGGCTGCGTCGTATCAGGAGCGTGCGGATCGCTTGCGCCGCGCTACTGCTCGCGGTTGCCGCCGCCGGTGCGGTGCATGCCGCCAACAACAGCGTGCAAGGGGCGCCGAAGAAGGAAGAGGGCGGCTACGACACCGACGCGCCGAACGCCATCCTGATCGAGGCGTCGAGCGGCAGCATCCTGTTCGAGAAGAATGCCGACCAGCTCACTGCGCCGTCGAGCATGCTCAAGCTGATGACGCTGGAGGTCGTGTTCAACGCGATCCAGAAGGGCGAACTCAAGCTTTCGGACGACTACAAGGTCAGCACCAACGCCTGGCGCAAGGGCGGCGCTCCGTCGATCGGGCCGAAGATGTTCGCTGCGATCAACAGCCGCATCCTGATCGACGACCTGTTGCGCGGGGCCATCGTCTCGAACGGCAACGATGCCTGCATCGTCCTCGCCGAAGGCATGTCCGGCAGCGAGCAGGCGTTCACCGAACGCATGACGAGGCGCGCGCGCGAACTCGGCCTGACACAGGCGACCTTTGCAAATTCGAGCGGCCAACCAGACCCCAACAACAAGATGACCGTGCGTGAGATCGCCAAGGTCGCGCGGCACATCGTACTGAACTATCCGGAGCAGTACCAGATCTTCAAGGAACGCGAATTCACCTGGAGCAAGATCAAGCAGCAGAACCAGAATCCGCTGCTCGCCACCATGACGTCGGCCGACGGCTTTATCGTGGGTGCGACAAAGGAAGGCGGCTACGGCATGGTTGGCTCAGCCATGCAGAACGGCCAGCGCCTGATCGTCGTCGTCAACGGCGTCGACGATCCGGACGATCGTGTGACCGAGGCGAGGAAGCTGCTCGAATGGGGCTTCCGTAACTTCGAAACCCGGACGCTGTTCGCGGCGAAACAACTCGTCGGTTACGCGCGGGTGTTCGGTGGCGAGAACCGTTCGGTCGGGCTCACAAGCCCATCGCCGATCACGTTGATGGTCCAGCGGAACGGCTCGGACAAATTGCTGGCGCGCATTATCTATAACGGGCCTGTCCCTGCGCCCGTGCAGTCCGGCCAGCCGGTCGGCGTGCTGCGAGTTCTTCGGAACGGCGCGGTCGCCGTCGAAGCCCCGCTGCAGACGATCGATGCGGTCGGCGTCGGCTCGACGACACGGCGCGCGGTTGACGGCATGAGTGAGCTGTTCAGCGGACTGTTCCGCGCCGGCGTCGGAAGGCTTTGAACCATGTCCATGCCGCAGACATCCGGCCGCGGCCGTTTCATCACCTTTGAAGGTGGCGAGGGTGCCGGCAAGTCGACCCAGATCAAGCTGCTCTCCGAACGGCTGACGACGACCGGCTTGCGCACGCTGGTCACGCGCGAGCCGGGCGGTTCGCCGGGCGCGGAGATCATGCGGCATCTGGTTTTGTCCGGGATGGGCAAGCTGCTCGGCGGTGCGACGGAAACGCTGCTGTTCGCCGCCGCGCGCGCCGATCACGTCAAGCTCGTGATCAAACCGGCGCTGGAGCAGGGCGTCTGGGTGCTGTGCGACCGCTTCGCGGATTCGACCCGTGCCTATCAGGGTTATGTCGGCAACGTCGACCGCGTGCTGCTGGACGGACTCGAGCGCGTGACGATCGGCGATCTCAAACCGGACCTGACCGTCATCCTCGATCTGCCGGTCGAGGCCGGATTGCAGCGCGCGGCGGCACGTCGCGGCAAGGACGCGCCGGATCGTTTCGAGAGCGAGACCATCGAGTTTCACCAGCGGCTCCGCCAGGCCTATCGCGAGATCGCCGAGCGCGAGCCCATGCGTTGCGTCCTGATCGATGCGGAGGGAGAGCCAGCGATTGTTGCCGGCCGCGTGTGGACCGCACTCCGCGACCGGCTGCTGACGCCCGCGACGTCCCCAGAAGCCAAGACCGAAGCGAAGACCGCATAATGCCCCCTCGCAGCGACGACGAGAGCGGCATCGCCGCGCCGCGCGAAACGGCCGAGCTGTTCGGACACACCGAGGCCGAACGCACGCTGCTCGACGCCTACCGCAGCGGCCGCATCGCGCATGCCTGGCTGATCGGCGGGGCGCGCGGCATCGGCAAGGCGACGCTGGCTTACCGGATGGCGCGTTTCGTGCTGGCGAATCCGGTTCCCGCGCTGCCCGCCGTGACCAAGGCCACGTCGCTCGCCATCGATCCAAACAATCCTGTCGCGCGGCAGGTGGCGTCCGGCGCACATGGCGGCCTGCTGACGCTGGAGCGCACCGCCAACGACAAGGGTGTCCTACGTAGCGAGATCGTCGTCGGTCAATCGCGCGATACCCTTTCATTTTTTGGCACGACCGCAGCGGTCGATGGCTGGCGGATCTGCGTTGTCGATACGGTCGATGAGTTGAACGAGAACGCTGCGAATGCGCTGCTGAAGATCATCGAAGAGCCGCCGGCACGCTCGCTGTTTCTCCTGATCAGCCACGCGCCGCAGCGTGTGCTCGCGACGATCCGGTCGCGTTGCCGCAAGCTGCCGCTGCGGCCGCTGGAAGACGGCGATGTGATCCGCGCCGCCGCACGCGCGGCCGGCAAATCCGGGAGCGATCCGGATCTGGTTGCGGCCGCGGCGAACGCGGGCGGAAGCCCCGGCCATGCGCTCGAACTGATGGGCGGCAAGACCCTCGGTTTGCAGAAGCAGACCGAAGCGCTGCTCGATGGATTGCCGCAGCTCGATCCGCGCGCGCTGCATGCGCTCGGCGATCAGCTCCCGCTGAATGACCGCGCTGCGCTCGGTGCGTTTGTCTATTCGATCGAGCGCTGGATGAGCGAAAAGCTGCACCGTGACGATGTTTCCGCGAACCTGCCGCGCCTTGCACGGCTCGCCGAGGTATGGGAAAAGATCGTGAACGACGCACGCGAGACCGAAGCCTACAATCTCGAGCGAAAACCGCTGGTTTTCTCGGTCTTCGGGATGCTCGCGGAGGCGACACGGTGAGCCTGCGAGTAAGACCTCAAGCGTAACCTGACGGCTTCGGCCACTCACAACATGCAACGGGATCGACCTGGCAGCATTGCCTCGATCTCATATCGATTGGACGAAGGACAGCGTGATGGCAAAGGCGACAAAGAAGAAAAAGGGTGAGAAGGCCGCGCGTCCTGCCAAGAAAAACGCTGCCAAGAAGCGCGCCGTAAAGGCGCACGCCAAGACCGTAAGAAAAGCCAAGAAGGTTTCTAAAAAGAAGGCCGCCAAGGCGAAAGCGAGCCCGAAGAAGAGCAAGAAGGCCGCGAAGAAGACAGCAAAGAAGGTCGCCAAGAAAGCGACCAAGAAGCCTGCTCCGAGAGGGGCTGCGCCGAAGAAGGCTGCGGCAAAAGGCAAGGCAGCTTCCATCGGTAAAGCGGCGGCGCCAAAGTCAGCACCTCCAAAGCCCGCTACGCCCAAAGCCGCTGTAAAGCCGACGCCCAAACCAGCAACACAAGCGAAGCCCGCCGCGCCGCGCTCGACCTATTTCATCACCACGCCGATTTTCTATCCGAACGGCGAACCTCACATCGGTCACGCCTACACCGCGATGGTCAGCGACGCGATCGCGCGGTTCAAGCGCCTCGACGGTTACGACGTCCGCTTCATGACCGGCACCGACGAGCACGGTCTCAAGATGCAGCAAACGGCCGTCGCCGAAGGACTGACGCCGCTGGCGCTGGCCGATCGCAACTCGGCCCGTTTCAAGGAGATGATGAGGGTCCTGAACATCGGCTATGACGATTACATCCGGACCACGGAGCCGCGGCACGAGCGATCGTGTCAGGAACTCTGGAAGGCGATCGAGAAATCCGGCGACATCTACCTCGACAAGTATGCCGGCTGGTACTCCGTGCGCCAGGAAGCCTACTTCGCCGAGGACGAGACCACGGTCGACGCCGATGGTGTTCGCCGGGAGCCGCTCGGTTCTCCGGTCGAATGGACCGAGGAAGAAACCTATTTCTTCCGGTTGTCGGCCTATCAGGACAAGCTGCTCGACCTGTATCAGCGTGTTCCGGATTTCGTCTTGCCGCGTGAACGCCTGAACGAGGTGGCAAGTTTCGTCCGGGGTGGCCTTCAGGACCTGTCGATCTCACGCACGACCTTCGACTGGGGCATTCGCGTTCCCGGCGCGCCGAAGCACGTCATGTACGTCTGGATCGATGCTCTGACGAACTACATCACCGGCGTCGGCTATCCCGATGTCGACAGCGACATGTTCCGGAAGTACTGGCCCGCCGACCTTCATGTGATCGGCAAGGACATCGTTCGCTTCCATGCAGTCTATTGGCCTGCATTTCTGATGTCGGCAGGCGTCGAGGTGCCGCAGCGCGTGTTCAGTCACGGCTTCCTGCTCAACCGCGGCGAGAAGATGTCGAAGTCCGTCGGCAACGTCGTCAGCCCGTTCGATTTCGCCGAACGCTACGGCGTCGATCAGACGCGCTACTTCTTCATGCGCGAGGTGTCGTTCGGACAGGACGGCAGCTACAATCACGAAGCCATCGTGACGCGCACCAATGCCGATCTCGCCAACGATTTCGGCAATCTCGGCCAGCGGTCGCTGTCGATGCTCGCCAAGCAATACGGCGGCGTGCTGCCGGAGCCGGGCGTGTACTCCGATAACGACAAGGCGATCCTGGCGCAGGCCGATGGCATGCTCGAGCTCGTGCGCAATGCAATGGAAACCCAGCAGATCCATCACGCTTTAAGTGCGATCTGGGCCGTGGTTGCGGAAGCCAACCGCTATTTCGCGAACGAAGCCCCGTGGGCGCTCGCCAAGACCGATCCGAAGAAACAGGCGACGGTGCTCTACGTCACGGCGGAAGTGGTGCGGCAGATCGCGATCCTCGCACAGCCGATCATGCCCACATCGTGCGGCAAGATGCTCGACATCCTCGGCGTGCCGGCGAGCGAGCGCACCTTCGCATTTGTCGGCGGCAAGGCACGCATTGCGCCGGGCACGCAGCTGCCGCCGCCGTCGCCGGTGTTCCCGCGCTATGTGGAGCCGGAGACCAAACCATGACTGTCATTCCGGAATGCCCCCACCGGATCTCGCCTTCGGCGAGCCCGATGACAGGCTCCGGGGCAGACCCGGAATCTCTCCGGTGAGGTTGATACCGAGATTCCGGGTTCGCGCTTCGCGCACCCCGGAATGACGAATAATGACAAGAGTGAGATATGCTCGTCGACAGCCACTGCCACCTCGACTTTCCGGATTTCGCGGACGACCTCGACGGCATCATTGCGCGCGCCGAGGCGGCAGGCGTCGGCTGGATCGTCACGATCTCGACGCGGGTGCGGAAGCTCGACAAGCTGATTGCGATCGCGGAGCGCTATCCGAACGTCTACTGCACCGTCGGCACGCATCCGCACAATGCCAATGAGGAAGACGGGATTCCGGCGTCCGAGCTGATCGCGCTGACGAAGCACCCGAAGGTGATCGGGCTCGGCGAGGCCGGTCTCGACTACTTCTACACGCACGGCTCGCCGGACGCGCAGGCGAGGGGCTTTCGTCAGCACATCGCGGCTGCGCGCGAGACCGGATTGCCGCTCGTGATCCACACGCGCGACGCGGACGAGGATTGCGGCAAAATCCTCGATGAGGAAATTGCGAAGGGACCGTTCAAGGCGGTGCTGCATTGCTATACGGGCGGCCGCGATCTGGCGATGAAGGCGATCGCGCATGGGCTGTCGATCTCCTTCACCGGTATTCTGACGTTCAAGGCGTCGCAGAGCCTGCGCGATCTCGCGGCCGAACTGCCGGCCGACCGCATCATGGTCGAGACCGACGCGCCGTATCTCGCGCCGGGCAAGTTCCGCGGCAAGCGCAACGAGCCGTCGTATGTGACCGAAACCGCCAAGGTGCTGGCGGAGGTGCGCGGCGTTTCGCTGGACGAGGTTTCACGGCAAACCACCGAAAACTTCTTCCGGTTCTTCAGCAAGGTGCCGAACGCATGATCCGGAAAAGTGGGTACCGGTTTTCCGGCCAGATCATGCGCAAAAAGCCGGAGAACATGGCGGCGTGAGCATAACGCTGACCATCCTCGGCTGCGGGTCGTCCGCCGGTGTGCCGCGCCCGGCGCTCGGCTGGGGTGCGTGCGATCCGAACAATCCGAAAAATCGCCGGCTGCGCTGCTCGCTGCTGGTCGAGCGCAAGTCCGGAAACGGCATCACCCGCGTCCTGATCGATACGTCGCCGGACCTGCGCGAGCAGCTGATCGGCGCCAGCGTCGATCATCTCGATGCGGTGTTCCTGACGCACGAGCACGCCGACCAGACGCACGGCATCGACGATCTGCGCTCGGTGGTGCTGCATCAGCGCGCGCGCATCCCGGTCTACTTCAACGCCGCGACCGGCAAGGACATGATGATGCGCTTCGGCTACTGCTTCGAGGCGCCGCCGGGCAGCGACTATCCGCCGATCCTCGATCGCCGCAGCATCGAGGCCGGCGAGACGCAAACCATCGAGGGGAAGGGCGGCCCGCTGACGCTGCAAGCATTTCTCGTGCAGCACGGCAAGATTCCGGCGCTCGGCTACCGCATCGGCGACGCGGCCTATACGCCCGACCTGCACGACATTCCTGACGGGAGCTTGCCTGCGCTCGCAAACCTCGATCTCTGGATCGTCGATGCGCTGCGCTACCAGCCGCACATCAGCCATTTCAGCCTGGCCGATGCATTGCATTGGATCGATCGGCTGAAGCCGAAGCGGGCGGTGCTCACCAACATGCACGCGGACATCGACTACGAGGCGGTGAAACCAAAGCTGCCGGCGCATGTGATGCCGGGTTTCGACGGGATGCGGCTGGAGGTTTAA
>JBMOOJ010000126.1:0-42837 GCA_049323835.1 Pseudomonadota bacterium
GACAGGAACGAGAGATTGGTGACAATGCCGCGCACGTCGGTCGTGGTCAGCCCACTGTTGAGTCGATCGATCGCGGACGCGCGGTCGGGCCCCCACGCGATCGTCTTGGTCAGCATCGCGTCGTAATACGGCGAAACCGTATCGCCCTCGCGATAGCCGGCGTCGATACGCAGGCCGTTGCCTTCGGCGGGCAACCGCCAGGTGCGGATCTTGCCGACCGACGGCATGAAGTTTTTCGCCGGGTTCTCGGCATAGACGCGCGCCTCGATGGCGTGGCCGTTCAGCTTGATGTCGCCCTGCTTCACCGGCAGCGCTTCGCCGAACGCGACGCGGAGCTGCCAGTCGACGAGATCGACGCCGGTGATGAGTTCAGTCACCGGATGCTCGACCTGCAGCCGCGTATTCATCTCGATAAAGAAGAAGTCCTTGCCGTTCGAGACGAACTCGATGGTGCCGGCACCGACATAATTCACCGCGCCCGCGGCCTTGCGCGCGACCGCGCAGATCGCATCGCGCTGCGCCGGATCGAGCGTCGGCGACGGCGCTTCCTCGATCACCTTCTGGTGGCGGCGCTGCAGCGTACATTCGCGCTCGAACAGCGACAGCAGATTGCCGTGGCTGTCGCCGATGATTTGCACCTCGATATGGCGCGGATTGTCGACGAACTTCTCGATCAGCACCTTGTCGTCGCCAAACGCAGCCTTCGCCTCACGCTTGGCGCTGACGACCGACGGCAGCAGCTGATCCGGCTCGCGCACGATGCGCATGCCGCGTCCACCGCCGCCCGCCGACGCCTTGATCATCACCGGGAAGCCGATCTTCTCGGCGGCCGCCGTCAGCGTCGCGTCGTCCTGCGCATCACCGTGATAACCGGGCACCAGCGGCACGCCGGCCGCTTCCATCAAGGCCTTGGAGCCCGACTTCGAGCCCATGGACTCGATCATCTCGGCGGTCGGGCCGACGAAGACGATGCCCTCAGCTGCAAGCCGTTCGGCGAACTCGCTGCTCTCCGACAGGAAACCATAACCCGGATGCACCGCTTCAGCGCCGGTCTGCTTGCAGGCTGCGACGATGCGGTCGATGTTGAGATAGCTGTCGCGGGCGCGCGCCGGGCCGAGCAGCACGGCGTCGTCCGCCATCGCCGCGTGCATCGCGTTGGCATCGGCTTCGGAATAGACGGCGACGGTACGCAGTCCGAGCGCCTTTGCGCTGCGAATGACGCGGCAGGCGATCTCGCCGCGGTTAGCGATCAGGAGTGTCTGGAAGCGGCGATAGAGAGCGCCGGTGTTCTTCTGAGGAGTGTTCACGGTGCTGTCCTCACATCCGGAACACGCCGAAGCGCTGCGGCTCGAGCGGCGCATTCGCGGCTGCTGACAGGCCGAGCCCCAGCACAAGCCGCGTATCGGCAGGATCGATGACGCCGTCATCCCACAGCCGCGCGGTCGCGTAATACGGATGCCCCTGATGCTCGAACTGCTCGCGCGTGGGCCGGCGGAATTCCTCTTCCTCCTCGGCCGACCACTTGCCGCCCTTCGCTTCGATCGCGTCGCGGCGCAAGGTGCTGAGCACCATGGACGCCTGCTCGCCGCCCATCACGGAGATGCGCGCGTTCGGCCACATCCAGAGGAAACGCGGGCTGTAGGCGCGGCCGCACATGCCGTAGTTGCCTGCGCCGTAGGAGCCGCCGATCACCACCGTGAACTTCGGCACAGAGGCTGTCGCAACCGCCGTCACGAGCTTCGCGCCGTCGCGGGCGATGCCGCCGGCTTCGTACTTCTTGCCGACCATGAAGCCGGTGATGTTTTGCAGGAACAGCAGCGGAATCTGCCGCTGGCAGCAGAGCTCGATGAAATGTGCGCCCTTCAGCGAGCTTTCCGAGAACAGGATGCCGTTATTGGCGATGATGCCGACCGGATGGCCCCAGATATGCGCGAAACCGCACACGAGCGTCGTGCCGTAGAGTTTCTTGAATTCCTCGAACTCCGATCCGTCGACAAGCCGCGCGATGATCTCGCGCACATCGAATGGCTTGCGCACATCCTGCGGTACGACGCCGTAAATATCTTCGGTCGGATACTGCGGCTCGCGCGAGGGACGCACATGCCACGCCGGCGCCTTCGGCGGATTGAGGTTGCCGATGATGCGGCGCGCGATGCCGATCGCGTGGCTGTCATTCTGCGCGTAGTGATCGGTGACGCCTGACTGGCGGCTGTGCACGTCGGCGCCGCCGAGTTCTTCCGCGCTCACCACTTCGCCGGTCGCAGCCTTCACCAATGGCGGACCGCCGAGGAAGATCGTGCCCTGGTTGCGGACGATGATGCTCTCGTCCGACATCGCCGGCACATATGCGCCGCCGGCCGTGCATGACCCCATGACGATCGCGACCTGCGGAATACCCTGCGCCGACATCTGCGCCTGATTGTAGAAGATGCGGCCGAAGTGGCGCTCGTCCGGGAAAATGTCGTCCTGCTTCGGCAGAAACGCGCCGCCGGAGTCGACCATATAGATGCACGGCAGATTGTTCTGCCGCGCAATGTCCTGCGCGCGCAGATGTTTCTTCACCGTCATCGGATAGTAGGTGCCGCCCTTGATGGTCGCGTCATTCGCAACAATCACGCATTCCCGGCCCGAGACGCGGCCGATGCCGGTGACGACGCTCGCGGAGTGCACGTCGCCGCCGTAAAGATCATACGCAGCGAGCGGGGAGAGTTCGAGAAACGCGGTACCAGGATCGATCAGAAGATCGACGCGATCGCGCGCAAGCAGCTTGCCGCGCTTGATGTGGCGGTCGCGGGAGACCTTTCCGCCGCCTTCGGCCACGTCGGCGAGCTTCTGCCGCAGGTCGGTCACGAGCCCGCGCATGGTCTCGGCGTTGGCCTTGAAATCCGCTGACGCGGGATTGATCGCAGAATGAAGTGTCATGGCCCGCTTGCCGGTTTCCTCAGGTCTTTTGTCTTTTTGCCGCCTGCTTCGCGCAGGCTTACCGCACGTTGTCACCCCCAGCCACCCGAGCGCAACCACAACTTTTACGAAGAAATCATAGCCACTTAAGTGCAGGCACGGACGGCAGGCGCGATCAATGTCCTAGCGCACGGCGTGCGCCAGGAATGTCGTTTTCCCGACATTCTCGGAAGGCTTTGGCAGCGGCCTATTGCCCAGTGCCTGTCAGTGCGTCCAGGGCTCAACCCGCCGGAAGGCGAAGTTATCCGCATAGGCGGCCTGCCGGCGCACCCGCTCCTTGGGTTCGATCACCTGATATGGAATGCCCTCGCGCTCGCAGTAAGCGACGGCGTCCTCCCGCGTCTCGAAGCGCAGGGTCAGTTGCTGCTTCATGTCGCCGGACGAGGTCCAGCCCATCAAGGGCTCGATGGTCCGCGGCTGCTCGGGTTCGTAGTCGAGCTGCCAGTCCTTGGTCTTGGCAGTCCCCGATTGCATGGCGTTCTTGGCGGGCTTGAAAATGCGAGCGGTCATGGGATCATAGCGGTTTGAGGGTGGCTTGTCGGTGTAGCAGATAGCCTAGCACCGGCTGCGTGGCGAGCCTGCAACGGCTGGTATACCGATGACGCTCGATAGTTTGAACGATTCTCTTTAATAGCCAATTCGACCACCGGAACTGTTATATTTGCTCCCCTGGTGGAATGGATCTGACATTCGCAACTCACTTAGACGCACCTTGTACCAGGCGAAGGTCAAATCCAAAACTTCACTGGAATCATGAATTTGCTAGTGGTCCTTTGACCCTGGCATTCGCAATGATCAGTGCCGAAACGGAATGCGAATGCTAGAATCGAACCACCTGAGAACCTGACAATCCCGGGCTTCCGCCAGCGGCCTCCGCGTACGAGCCGGCCGGTGAACCCGCCTCGACAGTCCGCGAGACCTGACCGATGAGCACGGAAATCCAAGCCATCCTCCCGCCCAAGGGCCGCGACCTGCGGCTCGACTTTTTCCGCGGGGTGGCCAACTGGTGGATCTTTCTCGACCATATTCCCAATAACGTCGTGAACTGGGTCACGCCGCGCAACTACGGTTTCAGCGACGCCGCCGACCTGTTCGTGTTCATCTCGGGCTATACCGCCTCCTTCGTCTACGCGCAGATGATGATCGACAAGGGATTCATCGTCGGCGCGACGCGGCTCTGGAAGCGCGTCTGGCAGCTCTACGTCGCCCACGTGATGCTGTTCGTGATCTACATCGCCTCGATCGGCTGGGTGGCGCTGCGATTCCACGACGTCGATATCATCAACGAGTTCAACGTCGCGGGCCTCGTCGACAATCCGATCCAGACATTGACGCAAGGCCTGCTGCTGAAATTCAAACCGCTCAACCTCGACGTGCTGCCGCTCTACATCGTGCTGATGGCGCTGTTTCCGCCGGTGCTTTGGGCGATGCTGCGCCGGCCGGACCTCACCATGCTGGCCTCGCTCGCACTCTATTTCGCGGCACGCCAGTTCGGCTGGAACCTGCCGGCTTATCCGGCCGGCACCTGGTACTTCAATCCGTACACCTGGCAGCTGCTGTTCGTGTTCGGCGCCTGGTTCGCACTCGGCGGCGCGCTCGAATCCCGCTCGGTGATCCGCTCGAAGTGGCTGTTGTACTTCGGCGTCGCCTATCTGGTGTTCGCGCTGATCATGACCATGGCCGAAACCTTCAAGGGCTTCGGTGCGATGCTGCCGCAATGGCTGCATGATGCGTTCATTCCGAACGACAAGACCAACATGGCGCCCTATCGCGTCCTGCACTTCATCATCATCGCGTTCTTCATGACACGGTTCATCCCGAAGAACTGGGCGCCGCTGGAGTGGAAGATTTTCGACCCGATCATCAAGTGCGGCCAGCAGTCGCTTCAGGTGTTCTGCGTCGGCGTGTTCCTGTCGTTCATGGGCCACTTCCTGCTGACGATCAGCTCGGGTTCGTTCTTCACCCAGTTGCTGGTGAGTGTCGCCGGCATCGCGATCCTGTGCGGCTTCGCCTATTACGGCAATTGGTCGAAGCAGCAGGACAAGCCAGCCAAGAAGGCGCCGCCGCCCGGCCCTGCTCCGTCAGGCGCGGCACCCAAAGCACCGCCGGTGACCGCTGCCGGCGCCTGATCTCGAAAGAATGAAGGGTTGCACGTCAGCCCTTCATTTACGTTGTGCTAACCCTCGCGCCCGGCGCCGCAACGGCCTTAACGGCTCGTCAATCGACGGACATCAATTTCATCGCATCGGCTTGAGTTGCGCAGACAGTCTGCACGACTTTGCACAGCGATGGAGCGCGTCGGTGAACTCTTTCGAATGGTCATTCGAACTGATCGGCCTCGGATTCATCGCGCTGTGCCTGTGCGTATTCGTCTTCTCGTCCCGGTTGCCGCCGGAAGGCCGCGTGCGCGACACGCGCTGAGCGGCAAAATACATTTTATTTACAATGGATTAGATGAGTTTCAGCAGCGCGCGGCGCGGTTTCGGCACCACCGCGCCTCCCGAGCCTCGATCGCCGATGTCCGGACGATATCCAGCGCTTTTCCGGCTCACGACAACCGAAATGCTGTTGCACGCTCGCCCCGAAATCGCCGTGGCCGTCCTACACTGTCACCACCGCAAATTAGGGTTGCGCACAAGCGTTACTTTCAGCCTATCTGCCGGCCTGATGAGTCGATTGCGCCCGCACGCCGGGTCCGGGGATCATTCCTATCGTGGCGTCCGTCCTTCAATTGATTTCATCCCTGACCGTCGGCGGCGCCGAGCGACTTCTCATCAATTTTGCGGCCAGTTGCGCGAACAACCCTCATCTCCCGCAGGTCTTCGTTGTGATCAACGACAAGATCAACGCTGACCTTGCTGCCGACCTCTCCGCCAGCGGCCATCCCACCTATTTCCTCAAGCGAACGCCGGGCGAGCGCAATCCGCGCGTCATCCTGACGCTCCTCAACATCATGCGGAAGCACGACGTGCGCTTGATCCACGCCCATGACGGCGGCGCCAAGCATTTCGCGATGCTGAGCAAGCTCTATCGCTCGATGAGCGTCGGCTACACCATCCATAACACCGGCATCGCCGCGTCATGGGACAGCGTGCGGTTGCGGCTGCATCGCCGGTTCGTCGACTGGAACATCGCGATTTCTGCGGCCGTCGAGCGCGAGTGCCAGACCGCGCGCTTGCCCCGCATCTTCAAGGTGCACAACGGCATTCCGCTGGCCACCTTCGCGGCCGCAAACCGCCCCCGCTCGTTCGGCGCGCCGTTGCAACTGGTCAACATTGCCAGGCTTTACCTGAAGCAGAAGGGGCAGGATATCCTGGTCAAGGCGCTCGGCATTTGCGCGCGGCACGGCCTCGACGTGCGCTGCGACTTCGTCGGCAACCCGCCGGAAGGCGACGAAACGACGGTGGGGTTCCTGAAAGAACTCGCCATCAACGAAGGCGTCGCCGATCGCGTGCGCTTCCACTGCAACCGGACCGACGTCCAGGCCGTGCTGAAGGATGCGGACATCTTCGTGCTGCCGTCGCGCTACGAAGGCTTCGGCCTCGCCCTGCTGGAGGCGATGGCGGCCGGCGTGCCGGTGATCGCTGCCGATATCGACGGCCCGGCCGAACTGCTGATCGACGGATCGAACGGCATCAAGTTTAAGGTCGGCTGCGCGGACGATCTCGCTGACAAGATCGCGATGCTGGCGCGTCAGCCGGACACGGCGGCCAGGATCGCGCGAACCGCGCAGGACTTCGTCACCGAATTCGATATCGCCGGCATGCGCGATCAGTATTTCGCCATCTACGGCCAGATGATCCGGACCGTCTGATTGCGACGCCGCCGGCGGCTATTCGGCCGCCGCAAGCCGCCCCGTCCGGAAATACTCGGGAAACTCCTGCTCCAGCACCTGCTGAACCGTCCGCAGCTTGTCGAGGTTGCGCTCAAGCTCGTTGATGCGGTTCTGGCCGCGCTTGATCTCGTTCTCGAACTCGCTGAGGTGCGCCGTCTCCGACGCCTCGCGCGTCAGATACTCGTCATCGCCGTTGCCGGCGGTGATGGCCGCGCGCGCGAGCACGTCCGACACCCGGCGCGCGAGTCCCCGCCGCTCGGATTCGAGCCGGCCAAGCACGTCGCCAATGGCATCGGCCACCTGCCGGACCCCGGCCCGATCCGACGCATCGTTCCTTGACGCGGAGCGCGTGCGGAAGACCCCGGTATGCGATCTGATGAATTGGACAAGCATTGCGTTCACCTTCATGCGACAGTTGACCGATCAATATGACAGCGAGAGCGGACGCCCGATGCCGCCATAGACGAAGCCGGCTTTGACGATTTCGTCCGGGTTGTAGATGTTTCTGAGATCGACGATGACCGGCCGCGCCATCACCGACGACAGCCGCGTCAGGTCGAGCGCGCGGAACTGATCCCACTCCGTCATGATCACGATCGCGTCCGCGTCTTCCGCACAGTCGTAGGCGCTGGCGCAGAACGTGACGTTGTCGACAACATCCCTTGCCCGCTCCATGCCGGCGGGATCGTAGACACGGACGGCAGCTCCGAAATCCTGCAATGCGGCGACCATCGGAATGGATGGCGACTCCCGGACATCGTCGGTGTTCGGCTTGAAAGTCAGGCCGAGCACGGCAATGACCTTGTCGCGCAGGCTGCCGCCGAGCGCCGATGCCACCTTCTTCGCCATCGCGCGTTTGCGGTGCTCGTTGACGTCGACGACCGTTTCGACGATCCGCAACGGCGCATCGTGATCCCGCGCCGTCTTGAGCAGGGCCAACGCATCCTTCGGGATGCATGAACCGCCGAACCCGGGGCCCGGATGCAGGAACTTCGGACCGATCCGCTTGTCGAGGCCCATGCCGCGCGACACGTCCTTGACGTTGGCGCCGATCTTTTCGCACAGGTCCGCGATCTCGTTGATGAAGCTGATCTTGGTGCCGAGGAAGGCATTCGACGCATACTTGATCAGCTCGGCGGTGCGCCGGTCGGTGTAGAGGATCGGCGAGGCATTGAGATGCAGCGGCCGGTAGATCTCGGTCATCACCTCGCGCGCGCGGGGATGATCGGTGCCGATGACGATGCGATCAGGATGCTTGAAATCGTAGACGGCTGCGCCCTCGCGCAGGAATTCGGGATTCGACACGACCGGCGTCTCGATGTTCTTGCGGCGGCTGCGGACAATGCGCTCGACCTCATCGCCGGTACCGACGGGAACCGTCGACTTGGTGACGATGATGGTCGAATCCGAGATCACCTCGGCTATGTCGCGGGCTGCTGCGTAGACATACGACAGGTCGGCATGCCCATCGCCGCGACGCGATGGCGTCCCGACCGCGATGAAGATCGCATCCGCGTCGGCGGCGGCCGGTTTCAGGTCGGTGACGAAGCTGAGCCGCTGCTCCGCGACATTGGTCGCGATCACCTTGTCGAGCTCAGGCTCGTAAATCGGCACCTGGCCGCTGTTGAGCATCGCCACCCTGCTCTCATCATGGTCGACGCAGGTAACCTGATGGCCGAAATCGGCGAAGCAGGCGCCGGACACAAGACCGACGTAGCCGGCTCCGATCATCGAGATGCGCATGAACTCTCCTCTGCAGGGCGTTACTGAAGCACCGGGTTCGACAGCGCCGCCCGGCCATCGATGTGCTGCGGGAAAAAGAAGAAGTTGTTGATGTAGGCGCAGCCATCGCGGCGGCCGCCATTCGGCAGCAAGGCAGCGACATCCTGCATCTGCTCCGCATCGAACTCGGATACTGGAACGACGTCGCGATCCCGCAGGAAAAGACCCCGATATCCGTTTGCTTCAAAGAAGGCGAAGATCGACGCGGTTGCCGCCGGGCGGTGACGCTCCTCGGCTTCAACCAGAAAAATCGGCTTGCTGCGCTCGATGACGCCGGTTGCGCCCTTCAGCACCTCAAGCTCATGCCCCTCGACGTCGACCTTCACGAAGGAAACGTCCTCTCGAATGATGCGATCGAGCCGAGCCACTTCGACCAGTTCCTGGGTCTTGGCGCGCGGATCGTCGTTGGACGGCGGCTGGAGCGAGGCGAGACTGTAGACGGGATCGTCGCCATTGACCGGCATGTTCAGAGCTGACACGCCGTGGTGATCGGACAGTGCGACCTCATGCACGCGGACGTTTGGCGCGCTCGTCCTGCGCAAGAGGGCAGCCATCGCACGCGACGGCTCAAAGGCGTGCACGCGCTTCGAGCAACGTGACAGTTCGCGCGTGTACAGACCGAGATTGGCACCGATATCGACCGTGACGGCTTCTTTCGAGACGAGCCGTCCCAGATACTGCAACTCCACTTCGGCCGAACGCGGCCGCCGGAGGAAGTGCCACTTCAGCCATGCCGACGGAAATGCGGTCTTGATGGCACGCTTGGTGCGCCTGAGAGTATCCATCCATTGTCCCCTGTCATTGCCTGACGCTCCCTGTTGTCCCCGGGGAACGCCGGCAGCCTCATACGCGCTGATACACGTCCTCGATCCGCACGATGTCGTCTTCGCCGAGGTAGGATCCCGACTGCACTTCGATCAGGTTGAGCGGCATTTTCCCGGGATTCTCGAGCCGGTGCGTGCAACCGAGCGGCACGAAGATCGACTCGTTCTCGTGCAGCAGCATCGTTTCGTTGTCGCGCGTCACCAGCGCCGTGCCGTTCACCACGACCCAGTGCTCGGCGCGGTGATAGTGCATCTGAAGCGAGAGCTTCGCGCCGGGATTGACGGTGATCCGCTTGACCTGGAAGCGATCGCCGGAATGGATCGAGTGGTAGTAGCCCCATGGCCGGTGCACCGCCGGCGTCTCCTTGGCCGAACGGTGGCCGTTGGCGCGCAGCTTTTCGACCAGCTTGCCCACCTCCTGATCGCGATCCTTGGTGGTGACGAGCACGACATCCGGCGTCGCCATGACGACGAGATTGTCGACGCCAAGCGCCGCGACCAGCGGACCTTCGCTGCGGAGATAGCAATCATGGCCATCCTCGAGCATCACATCGCCGATGGCGACGTTGCCGCGGCCATCCTTGGCGCCGGCTTTCCAGAGCGACGACCAGCTTCCGACATCGTTCCAGCCAAAATCGACCGGGACGACAGCCACATTCGATGTCTTTTCGATCACGCCGTAGTCGATCGACAGCGACGGACATGGTGCGAAAGTCTTCTCCTGCACGCGGACAAAGTCAGAATCGCGAACAGCGTCCGATACCGCCGCACGGCACACCTTCAGGATATCCGGCGCGAGTTGCTCCAGCGCCGCGAGATAGCCCCGCGCCGGCAACAGGAAGATGCCGCAGTTCCACAGATGCCGGCCACCCGCAACAAACGCTTCGGCCGTCGCAAGGTCCGGCTTCTCCACGAATGAATTAACGGCGCAGACATCGCCGGAAACGCCCAACGACGCGCCGGCCTCGATGTACCCAAGGCCCCTGGCCGCGTGATCCGGCTTTGCCCCGAACAGGACGAACCTGCCCTCGCGCGCGAGCGGGAATCCGGCCTCGACGGCGCGGCGAAACCCGGCGATATCACGGACCATGTGATCGACCGGCATCGCGAGAATGATGGCGTCGGAATCGTGACGACTCGCAATCAAGGCCGCGAGCGCGATCGCCGGCGCGGTGTTGCGCCCGAACGGCTCCAGCACCAGCGACGCATCCTTGCCGATCGTCCGCAATTGCTCAGCCATCAGAAACCGATGGTCCGCATTGGCGACGATGATGGGCTTGGCAAAGAGCGACGCATCATCGACCCGCAGGATCGTCTGCTGCAACAAAGTCGAGTCTCCGAGCAGCGAAAGCATTTGCTTGGGGAGCGTCTCGCGCGAGAGCGGCCAGAGCCGCGTTCCCGCGCCTCCCGATAGCAGAACGGGAACGATAAGATGGTTTTGCTGCATGGAAGCCGCCCCTCCAGTTTCGCAGACGATGATGGCCGGTCAGAACGTCGCGCTGTTCCTCTACATGCCTGACCCGCCAATGAACTCGCGACGAACCGTGCGAATGACGATCGAGATGTCGAGAAGCAGCGACCGGCGCGCGATGTAGTCGAGGTCCTGATCGACGCGGGCGATTGCCGCCTCCGCATCCTGCGTGCTGCCGCGCCAGCCGTTGACCTGTGCGAGCCCGGTGATCCCCGGGCGCGTGGCATGGCGCTGGAAGTAATAAGGAACAAGATCTTCGTAGAGCACGCCGGCCGCCATCATGCCCGGCACATGGGGCCGCGGGCCGACCAGCGACATGTCGCCTTTCAGCACATTGATCAGCTGCGGAATCTCATCGAGGCTGGTGCTGCGCAAGATCCGCCCGATCCGGGTGATACGGGAATCGCCCACTACGGTCTGTTGCCTGCCTGATTTATCGGCAACACCGACATACATGGTACGAAACTTGTAGATACTGAAGATGCGATTACGATAGCCGTACCGGTACTGGCGGAAGAAAACCGGACCGGGCGATGTCGCCTTGATCGCAATTGCAATGCCAATCAAAAGCGGCAGCAGGAACATCAGCCCGGCCGCGGCGGCTGTGAAATCGAAAACCCGCTTGAAGATCGAGAACGTCGACGCGCTGCCGGATACGCGCGGCGCATAGCGGCCGTGACGCACATAGCGATCGATCGATGCGACGCGCATCGGCGCCTCATGATATGGCAGGACGGAGGCGGAGCTGCCGGGAGAGAAAGAAGTCGAACCGAGCGTCATCATCGCTGTGTCCCCGTACGCCTCGATCGCGAGCGGACCACCGCTCGACAGTCATAAGAAGGGCTTCGTGCGATCGCCGGCAGACGATCTCGTAAACGCGATGATCAACGGCTGTTGTGAACGAAGTTGGGCGCAAAAAAGAAAATCTCGCGCACGCAGCATGACGCACGACAATCGATTCAAATGGAACGCGACAAAATGTGTTGCCATGCGAAAACTTGGCGGCGATGCACTCCGCAGGGCTGCAACTCGTTAGCGGCAGCCATGCAAACCAACATAATTCGCTGAGTCCTATTCAGAGAAACTAAAGACGGCGGAGGGACACTTGAGTCACATTGGACTGAATCGAACCACAGAGCCGTCATGAGAGACGTCATTAAGCGCAATGAAATCTCACCGCACATTGTGGCGGCGAGCGATCATGAGGCAACGGATTCGCTTATGCAGCAATCCATCCGCGCCGATGCTGATTTCCCGAAAGCGCATCAGCGGCGCGGTCTGCGCAACTGGTTCCTGCTTGCCAACGTCGTTGTCTGGATCGGCATCATCGCACTGATCCGCTGGTTTTTTTTCTGATCTCGCGCCGGCGCAATGCGAAGTGCGTGACAAAGTTTGTTCTTGCTACGTTTTGGATTTCAGCATGCAAAGCGCGTTCGCAACGAATTCCATAGCGACAGCTCGTGTGACTCATTGCTGCTGATGTGCGCAGTCCGCGCCTCAACAACATGCACATCGATTGGCACATCCTACATCGTTTCGCCCGAATGCTGACGGAGAACGGTCATGCAGGCGTCAGCATGTTCCGCGATGGTCCTGCCCGGTGCGAATGTCGAGCGTATGGGGAGCATCGATGCAACATCTGTGGGGACGACGTTATCTACTGCTGTTACCGCTTGCGCTGTCGGCGTGCAGTGCTGTTGCCGATTCAAGCAGCAATGCGGCATCCGAAAGCCGGTTGCGCGCGGCTTATGCGTCGGAAAGCTCCGACGCCTCGTCATACGTTCTTGGACCGAGCGATCGGGTCCGATTGAAAGTCTACGGCGAGAACGACATCAGCGGCGAGTATGAGATCGATGCCAACGGCCTGGTTTCGGTTCCGCTTGCGGGGCGCGTAAAAGCATCCGGCCTCACCACGCGACAACTCGAAAAAGCAATTGTATCAGCGCTTTCCAAGGGCCTGCTGCGCGATCCGCGCGTGAACGTGGAGGTCGCGACGTATCGTCCCTTCTATATTCTCGGTGAAGTCAAACGCGCCGGCGAATATCCCTACAAGTCCGGGCTCACCGTGCTCGATGCCGTTGCGAGTGCAGGCGGATTCACCTATCGCGCCAATGAAGGCAAGGCTTTCGTGCGGCGCAAGGGATCGGGTGTGGAAGAATCCTACGCACTCGATGCACCGGTGCAGATTTTTCCGGGCGACAACGTTCGCATTCCCGAGCGCTACTTCTGACACTGCACAAACGTTGCGCGGTGCGTGATCAAACAAGTCTCTGAGTAAACTCAGATGAGATTTCGCATCGCCATATTGTGGTCTCTTTGCAGTGCACGCTTACTCACGTGATCGATCGAAGAGGAAGTCGACGGTCGATCACATCATCACATGCAATGCAGTTCCGGAGAGCGACCGTGACTGATAGCACCATCCTCATCATTTCAGGCAGACCACGCCCGCGCGATTCTTTTCATCTCGATTGAATTCTTTTCTTCAAGCAATTCGAACTGGATGAAGGCGTCGAAGAATGGGTTCGTGTCGCGTCGAGCGCGTAACTGCGCATGCCGTCGCGCTTGCTCCAATGCAATGGAGAGAGCGGCAGCGCAGCCTTGCACGCATGCGCAGGAGTTTCGGTGGGGTGTGGCCGCTTGCGACAACGCTTGCGGTCGGTCTCGCGACGCCTGCGGATGCGCAGGTCATCCCGAACAACAACGACGTCACGCCCGCGCCCTGGAACGCAATCCGCGTCTTCGAGCGAGCCCCTCTCCCCAAACTCGATGATCCGGAAACAGTCGAGACGCCGGAGCCTGAGGATCTGCCGGTCAAGGCGCGGCAGCATCCGGGGTACGAGCCGCCGGGCATTCGCTACGGCTCGTGGATGTTCAATCCGTCGCTGACCGCTGGCGGATTTTATGACAGCACCGTCTTCTCATCGAACGTCAACAAGCGAGGCGATTTCGCGGCCACGACCGGCGCGGCGCTCCGCGCGCGCACGCTGTGGAACCGGCACGGTCTCGATATCAAGGCCGGCGTGCAGTCGAGTTTCTACAACAGGAATTCGAGTCTGGATCAGACGGACTACGGCATTCGCGGCAACGGCTGGATCGATGTCACGCGCGATCTCGCAATTCTGGCGAACTTTCAGGTCGCGCACCTGAACGAAGGCGTTGGAACGCTGAGCTCTCCGGCCAACGCGATCTCTCCCACACCTTACGATCTCTTTTCAGGCGATATCGGCGTCCGCAAGCAATTCAACCGGCTCGCCGTGTCTTTTGGCGGCGGGGTCGAGTCCTACAGCTTCGGCTCGACGCGCGCGCAGGACGGAACCGTGATCCGCCAGGATGCGCGCGACGGCCAGATTTACACCGTTCGCGGCCGCACCGACTATACGTTTTCGAACTCGCTCGGCTGGTTTGCATCCGCCGAGTACAATTCCCGCGATTTGCGCGGCACCGCGACCCAGAGCCTCGATTCACATGGATATCGGGTTCTGTCCGGCCTGAACGTCGCCTTCACCAATGTCATCAGCGGCGAGTTCGGCGCGGGTTATGTCAGCCAGAAGTTCGACGCCCCGACGATCGGCACGGTCGACGGCCCCTCGTTTCGCGCACTCCTGACCTGGCGGCCGACCCGCACCTTCGATGTGTATGTGAAGGCCGAGCAGATCGTCACGCAAACGTCCGATACCAGCGTGACCGGCGTCATCGCGAGCGCCGTGCAAGCCGGCATCGACTACGAGCTGCGCCGGAACGTCGTTCTTTCGGTGGCAGCGACATACGAGAACGACAAGTTTCACGGCCAGGCCCGCATCGACAAGGTCAAGGCGGTTGAATCGCGGATCAGGTATCTGCCGAACCAGTACGGCGTGATCTCGCTGTTCCATCGCTACACCCAGCGCGACAGCAGCATTCCCCTCTTCAGCTACGACAAGCATCAGGTTGGCCTCAATGTTACAGCGCAGTTCTGAGAACATGCTGGTGCCCCAGCTCGAGCAGGTCGAAGTCCGCACCGCTGACGCGGTACCGGCCGTCGATCTTCGCGATATCCTGCGAATTCTCCAGCGCCGCTGGCGCGTCATCGCCGCTTCGACCGGCGCTTTCGCATTGGCGGCGATCCTCTTCATCGCCGCAGTCACCCCGCTCTACACCGCGACCGCAACTGTTCTGGTCGATCCGCGGCGCGCCAACATCGTCGACGTCAACCAGACCGTACTGTCGAACTTCGGCACGGACGACGCAACGATCGAAAGTCAGGCCTTGCTGATCCAGTCCGTGGCGATCCTGCGCAAGGTGGTCGACCGGTTGAAGCTTTACGAGGACGCTGAATTCGTTCCACCTCCCGGTCTCATGAGTACGGTCAGAGGCCTGTTCCGCTCGTCGTCCGGCAGCGATCTCAGCGCCGACGACATTGCGCGCACCCGTGCGGCCGAAACCCTCAAGTACCGGACGAAAGTGATCCGCCAGGGCACGACGTTCCTGGTCGATATCAATGTCAGCTCGCAAAGCCCGCGCAAGGCCGAACAGATCGCCAATGCGGTCGCGACCGCCTATTTCGACGAGCAGGTCCGCTCCAAGTATGAATCGACCCGGATTGCCGCCGGCTGGCTGAACGGCCAGATCGAAGCCTTGCGCAAGCGCGTGACCACATCCGAGAAAGCCGTCGAGGACTTCCGCGCGGCGAACAATCTTGCGGCGTCGCAGGGCGTGACCGTCAACGATCAGCAGATCACCGACCTCAATAACAAGCTGATCGATGCGCAAGCACAAACCGCCGAAGCGCGCGCGAAGTTCGATCAGATCCAGAAGGTGGTGAAGTCCGGTGGCGATCCGGGCGCCATCAACGCCGCCATCTCGTCGGAGATCATCACCAAGCTTCGCACGCAGTATGCGGATATTGCCAAGAGCGAGGCCGATCTCGCAAGCAAATATGGCGCGCGGCATCCGACGGTTGCGAACGTCCGCGCCCAGCGCATCGACACCCAGCGTCTGATCAATGAGGAAGTCCAGCGCATCCTGCAAAGCAACCGCAACGATTACGACGTGGCCCGCTCGCGCGAGGCATCGTTGCAGAAGAGCCTCGAGGAGCTTCAGGGCGTCTCCAGCGTCTCCAATCAGGCGCTCGTGCAGTTGCGCGAGCTGCGGCGCGAAGCCGAAGCCAACCGCAGTCTTTATGAGTCCTATCTCGCCCGCTACAAGGAGGCGAGCGCGCAGGAAAGCCTTGAACTGCCGGATTCCCGCGTCGTCACCCGCGCCAATGTCCCGATCAGCCCGTCATTTCCGAAGACGACGCTGATCCTTGGCCTCGCACTCGCGCTCGGACTGGGCCTTGGCAGCGCCATCGCGTTCCTCACCGACTATCTCGACCGTCGCATCAAGACGCTGGCTCAGGCCGAAGAACATCTCGGCCTGCCTGCCCTCGCCGCTGTTCCTGTCGTCGATGCCCGCGATCTCGCGCACCGCGCCAAGCAGGGCCGCGAGGCATTGGGCCGCCACGATCCGGCCGCGACCGGCCTCCTCTTGCCTGCGCTCCGCCCGCCACTGCTCCGCTATGCGATCGAGGAGCCTGGCTCGTTCTTTGCCGAGTCGATCCGGGCTATCCGCCTGTCGATCCAGCGTTCGCTCAGGGTGAGGCCTGCGCAGATCATTCTCGTGACCTCAGCCGTCGACAACGAGGGCAAGACCACCATCGCCGTCAATCTTGCGCAATCGTTCGCGGCACTCGGCGCGCGAACCTTGCTGATCGATTGCGACCTGCGCAATCCCGAGACATCGCGCTCGTTCTGTCCGCGGGCAACGACCGGCTTGCTGGAAGTCGCGCTGGATTATCAGCCCATAGAACGAGCCATTCTGACTGACCGGGGTACCGGCCTGTCGATCCTGCCTGCGCCGGCCAACTCCTACAGCGACGAGACGACCGAACTGATGTTCTCGGGGCGGATCGAAAGCATTCTTTCGGAGCTGCGGCAGCACTTCGATCTGATCGTTCTCGACTCGCCGCCGATCGTGCCGCTGGTCGATGGGCGCGCGCTGGCCGAGCACGCCGATCAGATCCTGCTGACCGTCGCATGGGACCAAACACCGGTCGAAGCAAGCAGGCATGCCCTCGATCTGCTTGCCCCTGTGCGCGACCGCATTCTCGGAACCGTCCTCACCAAGGTCGATCTCAGCCGCCTGCGGTTCTACGACTACTACAGCAGCTCCGCCTACGTGACGCCGTATGCGGCTGGCCGCGGGGTAGCGATGCGATGACCGGCTTTCCCCGCCATCTGCCGCCATCGGCTGCGATTGCCGCGCGATCCGCACATGGCATCGCCTTGCCGCCGCACTGGCCGGGTGCATCCGCCCGGCAGCCGCATCCGATGCAGGCGCTGCTCGGGCTTGGCGCGTTCACCTTCGCCGGGCTTGCGATCGCAGCGACGCTGACCCTGTCGCCATCGATGCTGACGCACTGGAAGATTCAGTACGCGACCTCCGGCGGCACGTTTCTGGAGAAACTGCATCCGGCAACGTATCTGACGTGTATCGCGCTTGTCCTTGTCGTCCTGCGTTCCGGCAATCCGTTCGCGGGACTGGTGAGCGTCTTCGGGCGTTCGAAGACGACGCTGCTCTACCTCGTTTGCTGGGTATTGCTGCTCGCGCAGACCGTGATGCTCCAGCGGCCTTTCACCGGGATCGTCGATACCTTCCTGCTGCCGCTTCTGCTTGCCACCCTGCTCTGGCAGCTGTCGCCGCTGCAACGCAGCTTTCTCGTGCCCCTCATGCACGGTTTGATCTTGCTGAACGTGGTCATCGGCTACCACGAGTATTTCGCCGGTCACCGCATCATTCCGCTGACGCTGGGCAACGTCCTTGTCGTCGGGGAATGGCGGTCCGCCGCCCTGCTGGGCCATCCGCTCGTGGCCTCCGGCGTCGTCGCGGCCTATGTGCTGATCCTGAGCCTCAATCCACGCAGCTGCTCGCAGCCATGGCTGCGGTTGCCGCTGATCGCGATCTGCCTCGGGTCGCTGATGGTGTTCGGCGGCCGCACGGCGCTCGTGACGACGCTCGGCATTCTCGCACTCGCGGCCGTTGCGCGAATCTTCGGCTTGATGCGCGGTGCCCGCATCTCACTGCCCGCGCTGATCACCGCTATTCTGGTGCTGTTCGCGGCGCTCGCGATTGTCTTCGCGGCGCTCAATCTCGGCCTCTTCGACAAGATGCTGCTGCGGTTTTCGTCCGACAAGGGCAGCACGCTGGCACGCTACGCCACCTGGCAGTTTCTCTCGTATTTCGACTGGTGGGAGATTCTGTTTGGGCCGAGCATCGCACGCGCCAACGCGCTGCAGAACCAGCTCGGACTCGACTACGGCATCGAGAACTTCTGGATTGCCAGCACCGTCCAGTTCGGGCTGCTGCATGCGCTGATGATCAGCGCGGCGCTTGTCGGTTTCCTTGCCATGATCTTGCGGCAATCGGCGCCGGCGGCGCTCGCGATCGTCGTCTTGATGACGGTGATCGCCGCAAGCTCGGTCAGCTTCTCATCGAAGAATCTCCAGCTCAGTCAGTTCGTGATCCTGATGATCGTGCTGCTGCCGAAAGCAGCGCCGGCGCAGCGGGTCATCATTACCCCGCAACGTCTGCCACCACGCCGCGATCTGAGGATGGTGCGATGACCGTTTACGTCGACCACACCCATCTCGGACGGCCCGTCACCGGACTGGAGCGCATTACGCTGGAGCTATTCTCCCCCGAGTCCCTGCCGTCGCTGCCGCTTACACCGGTGACGGCGAGGGGAACGGCGGACATGGTCGCAACACAAACGATTGGCCTGCCCGCGCGCATGCTCGGCACTTCGAACGTGCTGCTCTGCCCGGGCTTTCCGCCGTCGCCGCTGCTCCTGCCGTTTGCCGATCGCGTCGTACCCTACATCCACGATCTTTTTCTGATGTCCCGGCAGCAGGACCTCAATCAGCGCGCCAGACTTTACATGGCGAAACCGTTCAGGCTCGCCGTCGAGCGATACCCGTACTTCCTGGTCAATTCGCTCGAGACCCGGCGCGCGCTGACGGCGCACTGCCGGAAGGACGCGCGGATCGTCGTCTATCGTCCGAAGGTGCGAAACGTCTTCGGACTGAAGCCCACGGCGGAGAAGCGGAACGTCGGCTCGGCACTGCGATTGGTCAGCCTGGGCACGGTGGAGCCGCGCAAGAACTACACTTATGCGACGAAAATTCTCGCAGCCTTGCGCAACGGGGCCTTTCCGGACGCTACCTTGGACATCATCGGCCGCAATGGCTGGGGCGATGATTGGCAGACACTATCGGCGCAGCCGGGCGTGACCCTCACCGGCTATCAGACGGCCGATCAGGTGAAGCAGCGGATCGAGCAGGCCGACGCCCTGCTCTGCACCTCGCATGAGGAAGGCCTGGGGCTGCCGTTGCTCGAGGCGCAGTACGCGGGCATCCCGGTGATCGCGCCCGACGGCGCGATCTTTCGCGAGGTGCTGGGCGGCTCCGGTATTTTCATCGACCGCTCGAATGCGGCCGCAGCGGCGGCAACGATCACGGCAATTCTCACCGGTCCGGATCGCCAGCAGCAGTTCCGCAAACTCGGTGCGAACAACCTCGTCCGCTGGAATGCGCTTGCGGAATCCGATCAGGATAACGTCATACAACTGGTCACATCTTTGCAGGCGCGGCGCTCGCGATCCCCTGCGCATGCGGCCGAACGGCCGGGGCGGTTGCCACGATGACCGTCACCGCCGCACCATCGCCCGCCCATCACACGCCGCACCTCGATGGCCTGCGTATCGTGGCGGCCGGTGCGATCGTGGTGCTGCATTATGCGGAGTATTGCCGCGGCAATCCGATCGCAAACGCCGCCTTCAATCACATTCAGCATTTCAATCTGCTGGTGGATTTGTTCTTCGTCATCTCGGGCTTCGTGATCGCGAGCCAGTACGCAACCACGGTCGCAGACCGGCGGTCGATCGCGCGTTTTCTGTGGCGGCGGCTGGCGCGCATCTATCCGCTGCATCTGGCAACGCTTGCATTCTATCTGCTGATCGCCGCCGCGATCCAGCTCGGCATCGCCAAGGGCGACAATCCGGCGCGCTATCCCTTGTCGGACATTCCGGCGCAATTGCTGCTCCTGCACGCCATCATCGGTGAGCGTCTGACCTTCAATTTCCCGAGCTGGTCCATCTCCGCGGAGATGGTTTGCTACATCGCCTTCCCGCTGCTGTCCGCGCTGGCGCTGCGGCGGCGAGCGCTGGCGGTCTGGGCGTTTGCCGCGATGATCGCCTCGATCTCGATCGGCGCGATTGCAGCCGGCTCCGGCCCGTGGACGGAATGGATCAATCATGGCGGTGCCGCGCGCGCACTGCCGAGCTTCCTGCTGGGAATCGTTCTGTATCGCTATCAGGACGTCATCGGCAGCCGGCCCGCTCTCAAGCCGCCAATGACTCCGGTGCTGCTGATCTTTGTCGCTGCCGGATCTGCACTCCCGGCAACGGCACAGCTGATGCTCGTCTATGCGATCGTCATCCTCGCGTTGCGGCTGGACCTGACCCGGCGTCGCTCGGCCTTCACCTGGTTCGGCTTCGAGCGATGGTCGGACTACACCTATTCGATCTACATGCTGCATGTACCGGTCGCGACCATCGTCCTGTCGATTTTCGGCCGTTACGCGCCAATCGACAAGCTTGCGCTGGCTCCGCTTGCGGTGCTGATGCTTGCCGGAGCGAGCTATCTCTCCTGCCGTTTCTTCGAGACCCCCCTCCGTTACGCTCTCTACAACCTCGTTGAACGCAGGCGTGCAACCGGCCCCGCGCCGGCCTTCGTGCCGCGGAGCGGCGCACGATGAGCCTGCAAACCGCGATCGCAAGCTCGACACAGGTCCGCGCGCCGGCAGTGTCAGCCGCGCGCGACGGCGCGATCGACAGCGTGCGCGGGCTCGCGATCCTGATGGTGATCGGCATACACAGTCTGCGCCAGCCCTTTGGCAGCGCAGAGACATTAACGGACGCGGCGCTGCGGCCCGCGGTGCCGCTGTTCCTGTTCGTCAGCGGCTATCTGACGGGCCTCACCGGGCGCGTGCCGCTGGCGCGGCGGATCGGCGCGGCGCTCGTCCCCTACACGATCGCGTTCGCCGCCGCCTATGCCTACATGGCGGTTCATAACGGCGCGATGGATCATCGCCCATGGGTGACGCTGGCCCGCTACGGGCTCGGTTATGTGTTCGTCTACTATTACGTCCCGATCTATATCGCCTGTACCGCGCTGCTGTGGCTGCTGTTCAGGCTCTTCAATCCGCACGCCGGCAGCCGGCATCTGTGTATCGCGCTCGCAATTGCCGCCGGGTTCGGCATTGTCGCGGGCAGCTACCTCGACCCGCTGCTGTTGCGAAACGGTGTTTCAGAAGCTTTGATCGAAGAAACGCGCCTGCGCGATATTCCATTCTGGTTCGCGTTCATGGCGATCGGCACGATCGCCGGTCTTCTCCGAACTGAGCAAATGCTTGGGGATATCCTCCCCATGCTCGCGGGCTCAGCCGCGGCTGCGTTTCTGGTGTATGCCGCAGCGCGAATCTGGAATGTCGGCGACGCCGCGCCCTACGATTCACCGGCATTCGCTCTGTACGCCGTACTGCTGGCGCTGCTTTTGCTGGCACTGAAACCAGACCTGCCGTTGCTCGCCAGCATCGGCTCAGGCAGCTACTTTATTTATCTCTGGCACATTTTCGTCGTCATGGCGTTGCGCGATCACACTTCGCTTGGCGGGGCGACCGGCCTTGCCGCCGGCTTGCTGACGGCGGCGATCACCGCCGCAGTCGTCCTGGCAATGCTGTTCGCGATCCGGCAATTCCTGCCTCCGCGCGCCGTTCGCTGGCTGGGAGCCTGATCGATGGTCCTCAGGCACTCCCTGCTCTATCTGCCGGCGCAAGTGATCGGACCTGCGGTGCAGCTGATCGCCATGGTCGCATGGACGCATCTGGTCGATGCGCACGTCGTCGGCGTCATCACGCTGATCACGGCGATGCACGAGCTGCTTCAGGTCGCCTTTCTGGCGTGGTGGTCGCAATACGCGCTGCGTTTCTTCAGCCGCCACCGCGGCAGTGAAGACCCAGCCCGATTCTACCGGACCGAGAACGCGATCCTTCTGTCATCGATCGCCCTACAAAGTCTGATCGCGGTCGCGATCCTGCTCTGGATCGTTGCGCCGGATGCCGGCACACCGCTGATCGCAGCGACGGTTCTCTACGTCATCACACGCGCATTGAGCCTGTATGTCAGTGAGCGGGCGCGGACATCGCAGCAGATCGGCATCTATTCGGTGCAGCAGATCGTCGGACCAACCGCCGGCTTTCTCCTGGGCTGGATCATGATCAAGACGATCGGACCCGCACCCGAGTATCCGCTGCTGGGATACGCGATCGCCCAGGCTGTGGCGGTGATCGTGGTTCTGCCGAAGCTCGCCTATGAACGGGGTCTTCTACCAGCCGATCGCGAAACGATCCGTCAGGCGCTGCATTACGGTCTTCCGCTGGTGATTGGCGGCGGGCTGAGCTGGATCGGGCTCAACGCGCCGCGCTTCATCGTCAACGATGTGCTTGGCGTCGCCGCGGCCGGCATCTTCGCCGTCGGCTATGGCCTCGGCCAGCGCGCCTCCGCCATGGCGGCCATGCTCGTCACTGTGGCCGCTTATCCGATCGCCGTGAAGAGCATGGAGGAGAACGGCAGCGCCGCAGCCATGCGCCAACTTGCCGATAACGGCGCGCTGCTGCTTGCCGTCCTTGCGCCTGCGACGCTCGGCGTCTTCATGCTGCGGCATGAGATCGTGACGGCATTGATCGCGGAGCCATTCTGGGCCGGCACGCTTGCAGTCCTGCCGCTATCGGTTCTGGCCGGCGGAATCCGGAGCGTTCGCGCCCATTTCGGCGATCAGGTTTTCCTGTTGCATAACCGGACGCGGCTGCATGTGGTCGTCAGCGCCGCCGATGCGATCGCGACGCTCGCGCTCGGCCTGCTGCTGACGTTCTATTGGGGTATCGTCGGCGCGGCGATCGCGAGTATCGTTGCCGCGAGCATCGCAGCCGCCGTCAGCATCGGCTTGGGCCTCAACCTGTTCCGGTTGCAAATCCCGTACCTGCACATCGTCCGCATAGCCATTGCATGCACCGCCATGGGGCTGTTGCTGAGCAGGCTGCCCGAAGCGACGAGCATTCCGTCGCTGTTGCTGCACATCGTTGCGGGCGCGGCGGTCTACTGCCTCGCGCTTGCCCTCACCTATTCACCGTGGCTGCTGCAACGCTTGCGCCGCCGCGCCGACATCGCGCCCGCGGAGTAGACCGATGGCCTACGCCTTTCTCGCATCCCGGAACGCATCGGCCATCGCATACCACAACGGCTTGCGTTGCATCTGTTCGTCGAATGGAAGCGGCCGCGGCCAGCGCTCCGAGCCCGGATTCTTCTGCTTCACCGCATCCCTGTAGAAGGAGTACTGATCCGCCAGTTGCCACGCGACCACCATCTTGACGGCCGGGATGGCCAGCACGCCAGCGAGAAATCGCCGGGCCGTGTCGGCCACCATGGCATCGCGCGTGCCGATATCGTCCGGGAACGTATCGTCGCGCACGTCGAACTCGGTGATGTAGATATCCACCTTCTTTGCCGCCAACGCATGAACGAAATCGAGAAACCGATTCAGGTCGTGCGGATATCGCGGCTGGAGATGCCCTTGCAACCCGACTGCCTGCAGCGAGACACCGGCATGTTGTAGCTCATCGACAAGTTTAAGAATCCCGCTGCGAACACCGCGGCCGGTCTCATCGTCGCGCTCCGCATGCGCTTCGTTGAGCACGAATGTCGTGCGTGGATCGGCGGCGCGCGCGCGCACGAAAGCACGGCGGACGTAATCCGTTCCGAACGTTTCGTACCAGGGACCGAGCCTGTAGCCGCCCGGCGCCTTGTGCCCGGGCCAGAACGGCTCGTTGACGACATCCCACGAGTGCAGCTTTCCCGCATATCGGCCTGCGACGTCATCGATATAGCCGTCGAAGAACCGCGCGCGCTCCGCACTGGTCATGCTCTTGATCCATTGCGGCACCCATTCGTTCCAGATCAGACAATGGCCGCGCAGTGGAATTCTATGCTGTGTGCAAAACTGCAACAATTTATCGGCGGCCTCAAAGCGTTTTGCGCCAGCCGCCGGCGCAACCCTGCTCATTTTCAGCGCAATATCCGTCGTGATAATGCACGTGTGATCGACATAGAGTTGACGGTAGGCACGATCGGTATCGATCACGGGGCCCGCAGCAGCGCCAAAAATGAAACCATTCTTTGCCGCAATCGCGCCAAGAGATTGCGTCTCTTCACGCGCGAATGCCGGTTTGTGCGTCAGCGCGCCAGCCGCAGCGGCAAGCGCGAGGAACTCGCGGCGTGATGTCGTCCGTTGCATGACTGCACCTCGTTTTTGAAACGATCTCACAAGCATTTTCGTCATCGCATGCGCATTGCCACTGTTGCGTCGCATTGGTCCGTTTTCATGACGATGCGCGAACGATCCATGCGAGCTCCGTTGAATCGATGAGTGCATGCGTTATGCAGATCATCCATCCGTCGACTCAACGCACGAAACGATCCGGGGAAGATAGAGATGCAAGCCTTGCGCAAGGACTCTCGAAACAACCTCACCATCGGCGGCATCTCCGTCAATCTTCCGACCATGAATCATGCTGTCGATGCCGTTGTGGCGGCAACGCGGCAGGAGACAAGCTTCGCCGTCTTCACGCTCAACCTCAGTCATGTCGTGCAGATGCGCGCGCGCAACGACTTCCATGCCGCGTATCGCCGCGCAGATTTCGTGACCGCCGACGGGTTTCCGATTGCGGTCCTCGGACGGATGGTGGGGATGAAGATCCGGCGCACCACCGGCTCGGACATGCTGACGCCGGTCTGCGAAGCCGCGAGCCGGCACGACCTGCCCGTTTTTCTGATGGGCGCCAACGAAACGACGCTCGCCGAGAGCGAGTGCCGCCTGCTGGCGCAGCATCGGGGGTTGAGAATCGTCGGCACCTATGTGCCTGCCGCGCCGTTCGATCCGCACTCGGCTGATGCCGACACCGCCATCGCCTGCATTCGCGCATCGGGGGCGAGGCTTTGTATCCTGGCGCTCGGCGCTCCCCGGCAAGAGATTTTCGCGATCCGCTGCCGCGACGAGATCGAGGGTCTCGGCATGCTCTGCTTCGGCGCCGCACTCGACTTTCTCGCCGAGACGCAGGAGCGCGCACCGCTGGTTGCGCAACAATCAGGGCTCGAATGGGCGTGGCGCGCTTTCCGTGAACCGCGCCGGCTCGGCCCCCGCTATTTGCAGTGCCTTGCGGTGCTGCCGAGCCTTATTGCGGAAACCATTCCGCAGATCTTTCACGCTCACCTGGGGACTTATCGATGGCGCCACTGACTTCAACAGCATCGCCCGCGCACGCCGCGGCCGGCCCGAACGGCCGCTACCAGATATGCCTGATGCATCCCTTCGATCCGCGCGGCCGCAAGGTCGGCGGCCTCGAGACGTATCTGCGCGATTTCATCACGTTCCATCCGGCTGACACCGACATTCTGTTCATCGGCGTCGATTCCGCCGGCGATCTCGAACTCGGCACGATCCAGCGCGTCACCTTCCGTGGCCGGACTTTCGATTTCATGCCGATCCTGCACTATTCCGACGAACAGGCGCGCGAGGCATCCAAGACGATCCGTGGTTCATTGACCGGACAGTTTTTCGGCGCGCTCGTCCGCAACCTGCGGACCATCGCGAGGGAAATCCGGACGCGGCAGTGCTCCGTCGATTTGCGCCGCGTCGAATTCTCCTGGCTGCCCGCCCTGCTCCGGGCGCCCTTCGTGCAGATGCTTCACGGCGAAGGCGTGCCGAAACTCAGGATGGACTCGCTGCTCAAGAAGTATGCGTTCGTGCATAACACCGGCGAGCGCTTTGCCGTCGCACGCAGCGAGAAGTTTCTCTGCGTCAATCCGCACATCACCGAACGCATCCGCGCGACCTACCCCGAGCATCGCGACAAGATCGATACGCTCTGGACCTGGGTGAACACCAACATCTTCGAGGTGCAGCCGTTTCCGGAGACCGCGAAGCCGTTTCGCGTGGCCTTCGCGGGACGCCTTGATGAATTCAAGGTACCGCCGCTGATGTTCAAGACCATGGCCAGGCTGAAGGAAAAACTGCAGGGACAGGTCGAGTTTCACTACATCGGCACCAGCGATCCGCAGCGTTTTGCGGAGTTCGCCGATATCGCCGACATCACCGTGCGTCACGGTTTTAGGGATGCCCATGGCATGGCGGCGACGTTCGCCGACATGCATGCCGGAATTCTGACGTCGGAGTTCGAGGGCATGCCGCGCTGTGTGCTCGAGACGCTCGCAGTCGGCCGGCCCGTCGTCGCGATGCATCTGCCGCAACTGGAAGCCGTCATCCACGACAGCCAGAGCGGCTTCCTTGTGCCGCGCGGCGCCAGCATGGATGACGAGGCAGATCAGCTCGCATCGCGGCTGCTCGACATCCGCGAGCTGATCGCCGCCGGTGCGATCGATCCGGCGGAAGTCGCATCCTGCATCAACGACTTCACCCCGCAAATCCAGCTAGCCCGTGTGTTCAGGCTCCATAAGGAGATCCAGACTTCGCGCGGCATGACCAACCTGACAGCGATCCAAAGCGCCTCCGCGTGAATATTCTGATGCTGACCAGCGAGTTTGCGCCCGCCAAAGGCGGGATCGGCACGTATGCCCGCGAACTCGCGTCGGCAGCGACCGCGCTCGGCGCCAACATCACGGTGTTTGCACCGGACTACGCGCAGGACACCGCCTCGAACGACCGGTCGCTCGCCTTCCGCATGCGCCGCTTCCGTGGCGGGCTGCATTCCATGCGCGATCTGCCGTCCAAGGTCTATCTCGCCCGCAAGGCGATCGGCACCGGGCACTATGACGTGATCCACGCCGCGGACTGGCCGTTCTTCATCCCGGTCGCGCTGTCGCGGCGCCGATCCGGCGCCCGCGTCATCATGACCCTGCACGGCACGGAGATTTACGAAACGCAAACATTCCTGAAGCGGCTTGCGATCAATACCTGCGACGTGTTCGGCGGATCGACCGAGATCGTCGCCAACAGCCAATTCACCCGCAACTTGTTTCGCAGCTTCTTCGAGGTCGCACCCGAACGCATCAATGCAGTGCCGCTCGGCGTCTCGAGCTACTGGTTCGAGCACACCGCCGAACGCCCCGCAGTGCGCGCGCGGTACGACATCGCCGCGGACAACATTGTCCTCGTGACCGTCGCCCGCCTCACCCGGCGCAAGGGACATACGATTACCGCCGCGGCCATCGCCTCGTTGCCCGCAGCGCTTCGCCGCCGCATCACCTGGCTGATCGTCGGACCGGACGGAGAAGCGGACTACGTCACGGAGCTTGAGCGCGCAATTGACGACGCCGACTACGACGTACGCAAGCTCGGCGCAGTGCCGGACAGCGCCATTCGCGATTTTTATGCGGCTGCCGATATTTTCTGCATGACCGGCCTCGACAGCGCTTCGGGCCGGGTCGAGGGTTTTGGCCTCGTGTATCTCGAAGCCGCCGCCGCCGGACTTCCAAGCATCGCCACCCGGGTCGGCGGAGTCCCGGAAGCCGTTATCGCAGATCGCACCGGCCTCCTCGTCGAACCGTCAGCCGCGGCGGTCGCGCAGGCGATCGCGCTCATGGCGGACAACGCCGAACTGCGCCTCCGCTACGCGAATGCGGCTCTCGCGCACGCACGAAACCTGTCATGGACGCGATGCGCGGCGCGCACCTACGCCCTGCCGCAGGACGAAAAATCATGATCCGCTGGTTGCTCGGCGTGCTGGTCGTGGCCGGCGCCTTCGCCCCGGCCGCCGCGTCGGATCGCGGCTGCGTGGCAAGCCGCGATTATCTTCTCGGCGGGTTGGCGGGCGATCTGCCGCAGGCGCCGCAGTCCTACAAGAGCCTGTTTCAGGTCTGCATCGCGGCCGCGGATTTCTACAACATCAAGGATGCCTACGTCCTCAAGGACGGCGGTATCGCCGTCATCGCCAAACGTGACGACATCCCGGCGACGGCGACAACCCTTTCCGAGTTCTGCCAGCGCTTCCCGACGGCGACGCTGCGCTTCATCAACCGTGCCGAGCAAGGCCGGATCAAGTCCGTCTCACAGGCCGTGCTGTTATCCTCGACGAGCGCCACGCCATGCCGCAAAATTCGCGGCATGCCGGAACGCTGACGATCCACTCTCCGAAATTGCAGCCGCTTTCGTTTTCGAGTGTAATTCACATCCAACGGACGAATCGAAGGCAGCGGTGCCGGGATCAGGCGCTTTGGAGCAAGTTTTCGAGCCCATTTTCGACTTGGCCATTATTGGCGGAGGGATCAACGGCTGCGGCATCGCGCGCGATGCGGCGGGCCGCGGCAATTCCGTTTTTCTCTGCGAAATGAACGATTTGGCGAGTGGGACGTCGTCCTGGTCGACCAAGCTCGTGCATGGCGGCCTGCGGTATCTGGAACACTACGAATTCCGGCTTGTCCGCGAGGCGCTGATCGAGCGCGAAGTGTTGTGGCGGATCGCACCGCACATCATCCATCCGCTCCGCTTTGTGCTCCCTCATCACAGTGGCCTGCGGCCGACCTGGCTGCTGCGGCTCGGCCTGTTCCTTTACGATCACCTCGGCGGCCGGAAACTCCTGCCCCCGACCCGCACGCTCAATCTGTCACGGGACGAAACCGGCCGGCCGCTGGTGCCGGGCCGCTTCACCAGGGGCTTCGAGTACTCAGACTGCTTTGTCGATGACGCCCGCCTCGTGGTGCTCAACGCGCGCGACGCGGCCGAGCGCGGTGCAACGATCCGCACCCGCACGCGCGCCATCGAAGCGAAGCAATCAGATGGTGTCTGGCACATCGTCACCGAAAACGTCATCACGCACGCGCGTGAAACGATCCAGGCCCGGGCGTTGATCAATGCCGCGGGGCCGTGGGTCGAGGATGTTCTTGCGCACGGCATCGGCGTCAATGCCGGAGCCAAGGTCCGCCTCGTGCAGGGATCGCACATCGTCGTGCCGCGGCTCTACGATCACGATCGCGCCTACATCTTTCAGAACGCCGACGGCCGTATCGTCTTTGCGATTCCCTATCAGCACGACTTCACCCTGATCGGCACCACCGATCGCGATTATGATGGTGATCCAGCCAAAGTCGCGATCACACCGGACGAAGTCAGCTATCTTTGCGCAGCAGTCGGCGAGTATTTCGCCAAACCTGTGACGCCCGCCGACATCGTCTGGACATACGCCGGCGTGCGGCCGCTCTACGACGATGGCGTGAGCGAAGCGAAGGCCGCGACGCGCGACTACGTGTTCGAACTCGACACCGCCGGCGGGCTGCCCCTGCTCTCGATCTTCGGCGGCAAGATCACGACCTATCGCCGCCTCGCCGAGGAAGCGCTCGAACGCCTTGCACCGTATCTGAAGGGCGGCAAGGCCAAGGAAGGCTGGACGGCACGCGCGCCTCTCCCCGGCGGTGATTTCGCTGTTTCGGCGCTGCCTGCCCTGACCAGCGAGCTTGTGCGCGACTATCCTTTCCTCGATCGCGTCCACGCGAACCGGCTCGCTCGCGCTTACGGCACCCGCGCCCGGCGCATCCTCGGATCGGCCACATCGGCCAATGACCTCGGCCAGTGGTTCGGCGCGACGCTGACCGAAGCCGAACTGACCTATCTCGTGACGCAGGAGTGGGCCGTCACAGCGGACGATGTCGTATGGCGGCGATCGAAGCTCGGGTTACGGCTATCGGCGGGCGAGATCGCCACCATCGATGCGTGGCTGGCGCGCAATCAGGCGCGACGTCAGGCCGATCGCGTTTAAAGGGTTGGTCGGGGCAGCTGGATTCGAACCAACGACCTGCAGTACCCAAAACTGCCGCGCTACCAGGCTGCGCTATACCCCGAAACCTTGAATTGGTATGTCTGGATGGGCCCGTGGTACACGCTCCGGGGGGCCCCTTCAAGGCGCAGAACAGGCCCTATTTGCCGCTGAACAGGGGATGGGCGACGCGGTCGCCGGGGCGGATGCCGAGCTTCTTGGCGGTGCCGGCAATCACCTCCAGCACGCCCTTGGCGGGTCCCCCCGACGAGATGGTCTTCAACGATTCCGGCTCGGTGTTTTCGGCGATGCGGATGATGCGGCCGTCGCTGGCGATGAAGATCATGTCGAGTGAAATGTAGGTATTCTTCATCCACATCGAGACCGGCTGCTCGGGCGTGAAGTCGAACAGCATGCCTTTCCCCTCGGGCAACTCCTTGCGGTACATCAACCCGGTCGCCCGCTCCTGCTCGGTCTTGGCCATCTCGACCGAGAACACCTGCACGCCCGACCTGGTGATGATCTCGAGCGGCTGGAATTCGGCTGCGCGGCCGGATAGGGGCGCTATCAGCAGCAGCAACGCGGCAAGGCCGGCCAGCATCGTGCGGCGAGTGACGTTGCTCCATGCCTGCACTGCGATGGTCTGAATACGCATACTTGTGTCCGTCCTGTGTCGAAGCCCGAAGCCGGGCAGCACCCTACCCCGGCCAACGCGCCCAGTTCCAGACGGACACCCAACTTTGATCGGTGATTGAGCAGCAACCGAACCGGCTGCAGGCGGGACCGCGCGCGATCTGAAGTGATAACGGAGGTTAGTGCGAGGACAGGCCGCCGGGGCCGTTCTCCGGCTGGATCTCGGCCGCCATCATGCCCTTGGAGCCGGGCCCGTAGCGCACCAGCACGTACTGGCCGGGGCGCAACTCGGTCATGCCGTAGCGCCGCAGCGTTTCCATATGGACGAAGATGTCCGGCGTGCCCTCGCCGCAGGTCAGGAAGCCAAAGCCGCGCAGCCGGTTGAACCACTTCACCTGCGCCCGCTCGAGCCCGCTGGTCGGCGTGACGCTGACGTGGGTGCGCGGCGGCAGCATCTGTGCCGGATGGATCGCGGTGGACTCATCCATGGAGACGACGCGAAACGCCTGATAGCCCTTCTGGCGCTGGACGCATTCGACGACGATGCGCGCGCCTTCATATGCAGTCTGATAACCGTCACGGCGCAGCACGGTGACGTGGAGCAGAATGTCCGGCCAGCCATTGTCGGGAACGATGAAGCCGTAACCTTTCGACGCATCGAACCACTTGATGACGCCGCGCAGCTCGATCAGGTTCGCGGCGGGAACTTCGCCGGCCAAACCGCCAAGATCGACGCTTCCTGAAAAATCGGATTGTCCTGTCCGGCCCGTGCCGGCCACCGGAGCACCAAATCGCTTGGACTCAAAACTGTCCGACCCCATGACCCCACACCCCGCCGGTCGCATTCACCGGTAGCTTGTCATCGTTGTGACAGCCCGGAATTACGCGCGATGCTCGCTCTGTTCGATCAACAACGGCGCGAATCTCTTGAATCAACGATAACACTCCGGCCTTGGCCGAAAAGCCAAAAATCGGAATCGAATCGATCTATGAACAGTCTTGAATCAACGCGAATCAGTTCGGCAGAACCGAAGCCGCTAATCAGTTGCCGACGAACGGCCCCAGCGTCTCGCCGATATCGTGACGAATGACAAGATCCGCGGAGTTATCCTGCTCCGTCGGCTCGTTGTTGATAATCACGAGCTTCGCACCGCAGTTCCGTGCAAGCTGCGGAAAACCCGCCGCCGGCCACACCACAAGCGACGAACCGATCGCCAGGAACAGATCGCAGTGCTGCGCGAGTTCCGTCGCCCGGCGCATCTCGTTTTCCGGCATCGCCTGACCGAATGAGATCGTCGCGGTCTTCACCGGACCGCCGCACGCAGGGCAGTCCGGCGCTAGTCCCTCGACGTCGAACCGCTCCTTCACCCATGTCAGCGCATAGGATTTTTCGCAGCCGATGCAGCGCGCATAGGTTGTGTTCCCGTGCAGCTCGATCACGTGATCGGCCGAAAAACCTGAGTCTTGATGCAGATTGTCGATGTTCTGGGTGATGATCGCTGGAACTTTTCCAGCCCTGTAGAGCGAAGCCAGCGCGCGATGCCCGCGGGTCGGCTTTGCGGCGGCGAACGTCTCCTCCATCGCGAAGCGGCGGCGCCATGCTTCATCCCGTGCATCCTGGCTGGCCACGAACTCATCGAACGGAATCGGCCGGTTCTTGGTCCAGACGCCACCCGGGGAGCGAAAATCGGGAATGCCGCTTTCCGTCGAAATCCCGGCACCCGTGAACGGCACGATGACCTTCGACGCAGCGATCAACTCGCCAAGCCGTTCGACGCCTTCCCGCAGACTGGACGCAATCATCTGAAAATCCCGCTCACTGACTGTCGCTGTACGAAACCATGCACAGGCATGAATCTGGTCCGAATCCGGTCCTGCCGCAACCGCCGCATCGGTTATGCAGACCGACGGCGTGTGCGGCCTCTCCAATCACCATGCTGGTATCCGCAATGCGGGCACGCTGACATCGCCTCGGCTCTGGGATATAGGATGCCTGGACGATCTCCGCCCGCACACCTCAATCCTGGATCAGCCCCATGCGCTTTCTGCACACGATGCTTCGCGTCCGCAATCTCGACGCCGCACTGAAATTCTATGCCGATGCGCTCGGCCTCAAGGAGGTCCGCCGCATCGACAACGACAAGGGCCGGTTCACGCTGGTATTCCTGTGTGCGGCGGAAGACGAAAAGCTGCTCGCAGCTCTGCCGAAAGCGCGCGGCGCGCCGCTGGTCGAGCTCACCTACAACTGGGATGAGGAAACTTACGGCGAAGACCGTTACTTCGGCCACCTCGCCTACGAGGTCGACGACATCTACGCGACCTGCGATCGGTTGCAGAAACTCGGCATCGTCATCAACCGTCCGCCGCGCGACGGCATGATGGCTTTCATCCGCTCACCCGACAAACATTCGATCGAGCTCTTGCAGAAGGGCGACGCCAAGCCGCCGCAGGAGCCGTGGGCATCGATGCCGAACACCGGCCATTGGTGAGAAAATACCGCTAACACCCTCCGACGGGCTCGCGCCCCGAACAATCAAGATTGCAGTCCGAGTTTCGGCAAATCCAGGTCTTCGTCTTGGTTGCATTGGCGTAGAAGCATGCGCCGACGCACTCTTTGGCGAAGGCTCGCTGGCGGACATAGACGTTGGTTATCCCCAACACCCCGTTTTCGACCTTTACAGTGGTCGTGACCTTCCCCTGGCCCGGTACCGTGACTTCGACCTGAGCCGCGGATCGATTTACGGAACAAAAGACAAACAAAACAAGGCAGAAGCTGAGAAAACAGGATCTAAAGCCGCCTTCCCAACACGGCGCAGCCCTCTCCGCTCTCAGTTGTTGCATACCAAGATACCCTTAACCTATGATTGTACGACAAGTGAACGCTCGCACTCTGATGCCATAATGCCACAGAACGAAACTCTCCATCAGGGGCGCTTTTTTTGTGCTCGCTCTTTCGATAAACGGGGTTTTAACTATTGAAACTTGGGATTCTTTCTGGGGAATTGATTGCATGCGCGCGTTGACGTTTGCTTGCTCTGCGCTGGCGCTGGCGATCGGGCTGCCAACCATTGGCATCGCCCAGGAAACCTTTTCGATTAACGACGCGATCAAACAGGCAATCCTTACAAATCCGGGCGTTGGAGAAGCCACCGCTAATCGGCGCGCGACCGAAGCGGAACTGCGTCAGCAGCAATCCACGCTCCTTCCCCAGATTCGGGTCGAGGCGCGGGCGGGCCCGGAGCGTTTCAATCAAAACATCACGCCGGCACCGCTTGGCGATAGCATCACACGGCATGGCCGCGAGGTGTCCGTGGTCGGCCGACAGTTGCTGTTCGATGGGTTCGCGTCGATCAACGAGATCTGGCGGCAATCGGCCCGCACGAACGCTGCGGCCGCGCGCGTACACGAGCGCACGGAGCTGATCGCGCTCGATGCATCCGAGGCCTATATCGATATCACCCGATTCACCCGGCTGATCACGATTGCCGAAGACAACCTTCGCGTCCATCGCAACCTTTTCTCGAACGTGCAGTCGCGCTTCAACGGTGGCCGTGCGGGTGAAGGTGACCTCGAGCAGACGCGCGAGCGCGTCGAGAATGCGGCGGCGACCCTTGCCGGCTTCCGGCAAAACCTCGACGAAGCGCGCGCCAAGTACCGCAACGCCGTTGGTCTTGAGCCGTTCAACCTGCGCACACCGGGCCGTCTCGGCGGCCTGCCGCGGACGAAGGATGAATCCCTCGCGGTTGCACTGCGCTTCAATCCAACCATCAAGGCGGCGGATCAGGACGCCCGCGCCGCCAAGCACGGTTTCGACGCGACAGCTGGCGCCTTCGTGCCCAACCTGTACCTTGAAGGCCGCGCATCGACCGGCGTGAACAGCAGCAACTTCGTCGGCAAGCGCGAAGACATGAGCGGCAAGCTGGTGGCGAGTTGGGATATTTTCCGCGGCGGACAGGATATTTGGCGCCGCGCCGAACTTTCCGAGCGCTACGTAGAAAGCACCATGCGCCACGCGAAGCTCCAAAGGAGCGCGCTGGAATCTATCGATCGCGCATGGGCAGCACGCACGCTGACCGCCGACCGTCTGGCGGCGCTGGGCCGGCAGATCGCCTCCGACCGGAAGGTTATCGTCGCCTATCAAAAGGAATATGAACTCGGACAGCGTTCATTGGTCGATCTTCTGAACGCCCAAAACCAGCTGTTCAACGCTCTCGTGTCGCAAATCTCGACCCAGAGTGTCGCCGTGTTCGCCGATTACCAGCTCCTTGCCGCCATGGGCGGGCCTGATCGAGTACGTGAAAGCTCCTCCGCCGGCCGACGCTGCCCCGCTCGACCCGCAACCATTCGCAATTTTCCCGACCAAGCTTCCTCCGGTGATATTCAGCGCTCCAGGGACGGGCCCTGAGCCGCTTGAAGTGCCGAAAGCGCAGCCGTTCGCCAGCTATGCGTCGTCGGACACGAAGGGATCTCTCTTCGATGGCCAGCGTGACGTGAGGTTCTCGGACCGCTGGCAGGGCCTCAATCCGGTGTCCGAACTGATCGATGCCGCAGCCAACTGGAAGAAGCAGTAAGACTGTCTCTTCTCAGGCGAGGTGGTCGGCCGGAACGCGGCTGGCCCGGGACGTGCGCCGTTAGGCTTGTTTCCAATTTGTAAGGGAAGTGCGGCCGAAATCTCTGTAGAATGCGGGTATTCCAGTTCAGGAAATCGCCCGTGAACAAGCATTCCAGCGACGTGTTTGCGCCAGCCGGGGCGAGCGAGCCGCCCGCAGGCGCGGTGATTTCCGATCCGCTGGTTGATTCCCTCCTCTATCTCGCTTCCCATCATGGACGGGCCGTGAGTCGCAACGCCCTCGTTGCCGGCTTGCCTTTGGTTAACGGCAGACTGACCGCCGCGCTGGTCGAAAGGGCCGGGCAACGCGCCGGTCTCGACATCAAGCCGGAAAAACGTCGTCTCGAGCAAATCCCCGCCCTTGTACTGCCCGCCCTGCTGGTCATGAAGGATGGCTCGGCGCTGATCATGACCGGCGTCTCCGAGAGCGGCGGCGTCATTGATTGCATGGAGCCAAACGATCTGGCCCCGAAGAGACTTTCCTCAGCATCGTTGGCTGAAACCTATTCCGGTTACATGTTTCTCGTCCGGCCGGAGCCAGCGGCCGACGAACGCACGGTGGCCGCTGGCGACCTGCCCAGCAGTCACTGGTTCTGGTCGGTGGTTCGCCGCTTCGGATCGAACTATGGACATGTCGCACTCGCGGCATTCCTCGTGAACATGCTGGCACTGGCCGCCCCGCTGTTCACCATGAACGTCTACGACCGGGTCGTCCCAAATGGCGCAATCCCCTCACTGATCGCACTCGCGATTGGTCTCGGTCTGGCGATCGTATTCGACTTCGTTATCCGCATGGTCCGTAGCCGGATCGTCGATCTTACCGGCAAGAAAATCGACGTCGTGCTCGCCTCGAATATCTTCGAACATGTGCTGTCGATCAAAATGGCCAACCGGCCGACCTCGGTCGGCATATTGGCCAATCAGCTTCGCGACTTCGATTCCGTGCGCGACTTCTTCACCTCCGGCACGGTCATTGCCGCCACGGACCTGCTCTTCGCTTTTATCTTCATCGGCGTTCTCTTCGCCATTGCCGGACCGCTCGCGTGGATTCCGTTGCTGATGCTGCCGATCGTTGTCGCAACCGGCATCATCCTTCAAAAACCGCTCGACCGAGCGATGAAGCGGTTGCAAGCCGAGTCTTCGGCCCGCCACGGAGTGCTCGTTGAGTCGCTTTCCGGCATCGAAACCGTTCGCGCCGCCGGCGCGGAATCCCGCATGCAGATGGTGTGGGAGCGCTCGGTGGCCGCGACCGCCCGGTCGGGCGAGGATGTCCATTTCTGGTCGACGCTGGCACTGACCATTTCAAACTCAGCGCAGCAGATCACCAGCATGCTGCTCGTCGTGATCGGCGTGTTCCTGATCCTCGACGGCAAGATCACGATGGGCGCCCTGATTGCGGCAAACATGCTGTCGGGACGGGTTCTCGCACCAATCGCCAGCATCGCTTCCGTCATCACGCGCGCGACGCAGACGCTTAGCGCACTACGCGCAGTCGATCGGCTCATGCAGCTCGAACGAGAACGGCCGCCGGGACGCACCTACGTGTCGCGCAAGATCGAACGCGGCGCGATCGCGTTCAACAACGTCAGTTTCCGCTATCCCAACTCCAAACAGGATGCTTTGAGCAACGTCTCATTCAAGATCAACGAAGGCGAGCGGGTCGCGATCATTGGGCGTGTCGGGTCTGGCAAAACCACTGTCGGGCGATTGCTCTCGGGCTTCTACGATCCGACGGAAGGAAGCGTTGCGGTCGACGGAATCGATGCACGCCAATACGATCCGGCTGATCTGCGCGCCGGCATCGGGTTCGTCATGCAGGACACCGACCTCTTTTTCGGCAAGCTTCGCGACAACATCGCGCTCGGCAAGCCGGCAGCGACCGATGAGGAAGTGATCGAGGTTGCGCGGCTCGCCGGCGTCGAGAGTTTTGTCGCCGCTCATCCGCTCGGATACGACATGCCGATCGCCGAGGGCGGGCGCAGTCTCTCCGGCGGACAGAAGCAGGCAATCGGTCTCGCCCGCGCGCTCATCCGCCGGCCGCGAATCATGTTCATGGACGAGCCGACGGCACACTTCGACGTGCGGACCGAAACGGAATTCCTCGAGCGGCTGAAAAACCTGGCTCGTTCGGAGATGACGATCATCGTCTCAACCCATCGTCCGTCATTGCTTTCGCTTGTCAGCCGCATACTCGTGTTCGAGCAAGGCAGGCTTGTCGCTGACGGTCCGCGAGAAGCGATTTTGGCGAACCTGCAAGCCGGCGCGCAGCGCCAGACCACGCAGATGAAGCCGGACCCGAAGGCAGCTCCCCGCAATGCAATCATCTGATTTCGCCTACGCCAATGACATCAAGGCTGCTGTCGAGCTGCGCGCGCCGAGGACCACGCGCATGGTTTTGGTGTCGACACTTGCCCTGCTGATCGCGGCGCTGCTCTGGGCGCATCTCGCTATTCTCGATGAGGTCAAGCGCGGTAATGGTCGCGTCATTCCGAGCCGTCAAATTCAAGTGGTGCAATCGCTCGAAGGAGGCATTGTCGGTGCGATCCTGATCCAGGAAGGCGCAATCGTCACGCAAGGCCAGCCGTTGATGCGGATCGAGGATACAAAATTCGCTTCGGAGTTCGGCGAGATCCGCGAGCGCCGGGCGGCGATGGCAGCACGGGTCGCTCGCCTCGAAGCCGAGGCCGCCGGCGCAACCGCAGTCACCTTCCCGGCGGACCTCCCGCCAGCCGTGATCGCTTCCGAACGAAGCGTCTTTGACGCACGTGCGCGCAAACTGGCGCAGGATATCGAAGTCATTGTGCAGCAGGAAACCCAGCGCCGGCGCGAACTCGAAGAGTACAAGGCAACGGAAGTCAAGCTGTCCGAAACCCTGCAGCTTTTGAGCCGCGAAGTTGACCTGACCCGGAATCTGTTCCGTCAGAAAGTCGTCCCCGAGATCGAGATGCTGCGGGTCGAGCGGCAAGCCAGTGAGATGCGCGGTCAGCTCGAAGTCATCCGCGCATCGACCCAGAAAGCCCAAGCCGGAATTCAAGAAGCTCAAGCCCGGGTCGAGACGACCCGGGCCGCCTTGCGCGCGCAGGCGGACGAAGATCTCGCCAAATCGCGCGGTGACCTGGCGGTACTCGATGAGAACATCAAGTCAGCGAAGGATCGTGTCTTCCGGACCGAACTGAAATCGCCGGTGCACGGCATCGTCAACAAACTCAACGTCACGACCATCGGCGCCGTGGTTCAGCCGGGCGGGAATGTGATGGAAGTCGTCCCGCTCGACGATACGCTCCTCGTGGAGGGCCGCATCCGCCCGCAAGACATTGCTTTCATTCGCGCCGGCCAGGACGCTGTCGTAAAGGTTACGGCCTACGATTCGTCCGTCTACGGCTCGCTGAAAGGAAAGGTCGAGCGCATCAGCGCAGACACCATCACCGAAGACGCTCGTGCCGACAAGGGTAGCGAAAAGACCGAAGTGTTCTACCGGGTTATCGTACGCACCGAGACCAACCATCTCGGAACGGCGCAGGCCCCCCTCCCCATCATTCCCGGGATGGTGACGACCGTCGAAGTGCTGACGGGCAAAAAATCAGTGCTCGACTACATCATCAAGCCCGCCCGTATGCTGCGCGAAGAAGCGCTGCGAGAACGCTGATCCCGGCAAAAGGGCCCGATCAGCGTTAATAGGGTCTTACCAAAACGCCGATCGATAAAATTGCAGCAAACCGGGTTTGCTGCGTTTCACCACCTCCGCGACAATACCCGCGTCTCAACGGCCGCTTTAACAGGGTCGGCAAGGTCTGTCGCGAATACTCGCCCCACAACAAGCGGGACGAGGATCGGCTGAACGCCGGCGAACGCTCCCGCAACACGGGGGCATGTCATGTTCAGTCGTCCGGGTACCGGGACGCCTCGCTTCGCCACGTTGGGGGCGGCGCTGCTTGTTCTGTGCATCGCGAGCGAAGCGGCTGCGAAGCCGAAGGCACGCAACAAACCCATTTTTGACGATCTTGTGACGCCATCGATGCTGTCACAGGCGGCGCCGGTTGCTCCGGTGAAATCCTCGAGCCAGCCGCGCTTCTTCTCGATCAACAGCGTTCTCGCCAAGCTGGACGGCAAACCGATCCCGACCGACAACGTGCGCTTGGCTGCAGCCACACCGGGAGTGATGTCCGATGCGCCCCCCGCGATCGGCGGCCTGTCGGGCAGCATGGAACCATACGGACTGATCAGCTTCCGCGCACCGGAGGGCGTGCTGTGGCGCAAATGGCGTGCGAGCGAAACCGAGGCGAACAAGGAGCTCGCAGCGCTTGCAGCATGCAAGAGCGAGCCCGCACGCTGCGACCAGACCATGGTTCGCTTCCAGAACATGATCGGCGAGGTGCGCGGCCGCACCGGCCGTGCCCGCATCGAAACCGCTAACCGGCTCGTCAACGGCGCCATCCGCTACACCAGCGATTTGATCCAGCATGGCGTGCTCGACCAGTGGACCTCTCCGCTCGCCACACTGACGGCTGGCCGCGGTGATTGCGAGGATTACGCGATCGCCAAATACGTACTGCTGCGCGAAGCCGGCGTGGCGCAGGGCGACCTGCGCATCCTGCTCGGCCGCGACAAGGCCGCACGCGAAGATCACGCAGTTCTGGCTGTGCGGGACGGCGCAAGCTGGATCATTCTCGATAATCGCACCATGAACACGGTTGAGGATACCGCGGCGCGCCACTTCGTCCCGCTGTATGCGCTTGATCGGACCGGCGTGAACCTGTTCGCTTCACCCTATCTGTCCCAGATCGGCAGCAGTCAGCAGAATGGCGTGTCGCCGGCAGCGGCTGAGATCAATGCCGACTGGGGCACGACGACCGAAGACAGCGCCAGCTCTGTCGAGGCGTGGAACGATACGTCCGTTGCGCAACCCGCGCTCAGCGCTGAACCGCAGAGCCCGCTCCTGCTCTGACCAAACCAGCTGTCGCGGCCGGAATTATCGCCGGACCGCAAGTGCAAACGAAAAAGCCCGCCGGATCGCTCCGGCGGGTTTTCGTTTAACGAGGTCAGCTACCTCAGAACGTAGCTGTCTGAACGGCGTGATTGGCGTCTTCGTAAATCACCGCAAGCGTGCCAGCCGCAGGGTTAGCTGTGAATTGAGCGACCTTGACGGCAACCGCGCCGCCCAGATTGCCGTCGATGTCGACAAACAAATCACTGCCGCTGCGTGAGACATACTCGGTGACGGAGTGACCTGCAGCCACTGTGAACAGCGCAGTCAGATCGATCTTGTCGCTCTCGCCTGCGTTGTAGTCCTGGATGATGTCGAACGACGCCGTGTCCGTCAGCACGAAGGTATCTGCCCCCGTGTCGCCGATCAGCGTGTCCTGACCGGGACCGCCGATCAGCGTATCGTTGCCGCCGCCGCCATTTAGCGTGTCGTTGCCGCCAAGCCCGATCAGAACGTTGGCATTGCCGTCACCGGTCAGTGTATCACCAAACGCCGATCCCGTGAGGTTCTCGATACCGGACAGGATGTCGCCGGCTGCATCACCGCCAGTTGCGGTTCCCGCAAGGAGATTCACCTGAACGGCAGCCGCCGAGTTCTGATAGCTGACGATGTCACCCACCGTGCCATGGGCGCCGCCATTCAGCGTGTCGGCACCCGGCCCGCCGATGAGGACATCGTCGCCAGCCTGTCCATTGACCGTCTGGCCGCCGATGCCCGCCACCAGCAGGTCCGACAAAGCCGTGCCGTTGATCGTATTGTTCAACGGCGTAGCTGTGACCGAAAGCGTTCCAGTGGAGGTGTCACCATCCCCATCGGTCAACGTAAGGTCGAAGCTCAGCGGTTTGTCGGTGCCATTCTGGAAGGTCTGGATGCCGACGCTGTTGATCGCGAACGATGAGCCCGACGAATACGCAACTTCAGCCCGGTTGTACCCGTCCTCGGTAAAAATGGCGAACTGATCGCCATTGACCGCGGAGACGACATAGCCGCCTCCCGGCGCCGCAGCACCGAGCGCAATTTCAACACCGTTCTTGAAGATATGAGTGATCGTATCCTGGGGATCGTTCGTCAGGTTCAGGTCATTGTTCGCATCAAACACGCGCAAGAGAATTTGCGACGTTCCGCTGTTTTCAACGACGAAACTGAAACCTTGAGTCGTGTAGTGAGCCAGGGTTGCATTGGTAATGCTGTTGTTGCCTCCAGCACTGACCGTTACACCGGTCGCAAAATCGAACCGCAACAATTCGCCCGAGTCGATCGTGGTGCCGCCACCTGCACCCAAGGTCACTGAATTGCCATTGGATCCGTTGACGCGCGGCTGCGGCGACGCCACAGCCGACACCAGAATGTCGTCGTCGTTAACGCCCTGCGCGACCTTGAAGTTTTGCGAGGATGTACTGTCAAAATTGTTCGTGCGAACCGAGCTGCCCGATCCGTCGTCCAGCGCCCGCAGGAACTGCACCGTGTAGGTGTCCAGCGTTTGATCGGACGTGTTCGGATTGAGCTTGACCGTGAACACGGTAGTCTCATCGCCATTGGCGCTGTTGCCGTCGAGATCGATCTTGCCGCTCAGGGTGGCGCCGCCGTCCGACTTGTACAGCTTCACCGTCTTGCCGCCAGACGTCACGCTCTGTCCGCCACTGGTCAGCGTCGTGCCATCGGCGACCGAGAAGGCGATGCTACCGCCGTCAGCGCCGATGCTCTGGTAGAAATTGAGCGCACCGGTACCGATCGCGTTGGCACCGTTCTCGATCGTCATCGCCTGAGCCGTCAGTGTGACTGGCGCATCGTCGTCGAGATTGACGGTCAACGAGCCAAGATCGGTATCATCATTGCTGGTATCCGCATCGGCATCGCCGACACGATAGTTCAGCACAAGCGAGATATCGCCGTTCTCGCTGTTACCGCCCGCATGCCTGATCGGATTGATCAGATTGAAGGTGTACGCACCCGTGGCTTCGTTCAGATCAACGGTGAACAGGATCTGTCCCGCCCGGCCAGCCGACGTGATCGTGGCGACCAGACGTCCCGATGCATAGCTGTACGAGACGGTTTCCTGGCCGATCGTTACACCTGTAACGCCATTCAGGTTGGCGAAGGTGAAGTTGAGAGCACCGTCGCCGCCGGAACCGGTCAACGTTCCGGTCGCGTAGGACAACGACGTAGTCGAATCGTCGCCGGTGACACCGGTGCCGTCGCCGACAATGCCGTGCTTGAGACCTTCATCGTCGACCGCCGCAGTCACGCTGCCACCGACCGGAACGATGTTCGCGTTGGCGACATTGATCGTCTGCGTGGCTGTCGATGTGTCGCCATCACCGTCGGTGATGCGATACGTAAAGCCGGCGGTCGTGTTCGAGGTCGTAGCTTGCACGGCCGGATCAAACGTCCAGGTACCGTTGGCCTGGAAAGTATAGATACCGTTAGCATTGGTGATTGTTGTCGTGCCCGTGGCGGCAATGTTCTCGAAACCGTTGCCCAGACCGAAGTCGACCGCGGTCAGTTTCGCGCCGTCGGCACCCGGAGCGTCATTCAACAAAAGACCCGTTCCGGATGTTTGACCATCGTTCTCGGATACATTCATTGCCGGCCCGGCAACCGCCTCCGGCACGTCGTCGGTGACGGTGACGTTGAAGCTGCCCGACTGCGGATCGTTGTCGCTGTCGGTCACCGTGAAGAACACGTTGCTCAGCGTCACGAAGTCTTCGTTCGGATTGCCCGGATGCGTGACCGGCTGCAACAGCGTCGCCGTGTAGTCGTAGGTCACCTCGCCCGTGCCCGCATTGGTCACGTTCGCCGCCGTGATCGCGATCGTCAGCACCGGCGTCCCGCCGACCGACC
>JBMOOJ010000126.1:42937-56433 GCA_049323835.1 Pseudomonadota bacterium
TCGGATTGTTGTCGATGTCGACCCCGTCCGCACCGGCAACGTCGTTCGCAAACACGTTCACCGTCACGGCCTGGTTCTCGTCCGCAGCAGCCTGCGTGACGGAATCATCGTCTGCCTCCGGCACGTCGTCGGTGACGTTGATCGTCAACGTCTGCGAGACGGAATCGCCGTCAGTATCGAATGCATTGATGGTGAAGCCGAACGTCTTCACGTCCGTTCCGGCGTCATCGTGATCGATGTTCTGATACTGCACGTAGGTGTAGAAACCCGTACCGCTTTCATACAGCGTGACGCGGAACACCACGTCGGCATCATTATCCGGATCGCCGCCACTCTTGTAGGCGACGATCTGCTCGTTGCCCGGCGAGTCGCCCGGGAACCGGATCGCGTACAGGAGCGCGACGCCATCGGACATCAGGCTCGGGCCGATCGGATTGCCCTGGGTGTCCTTTGCGAACGCCAGATGCTTGTCCGCGCCGTTGTCGGCTCCCCAGTTGATGTTGAGGAAGCCGGTGTCTGACTGTGCGATCCCCGACGGATTCCTGTCGGTTGGCAACAGAGCCTCGTTGACGCTCACTTCCTCCGCGGTTGTCGCCGACGGCGCGTCGTCGTCGAAATTGACGGTGAGCACGCTGCCGGGAACAGACGAGCCGTCCGCGTCGGTGATCACATAGCCGAGGTTGACCGATGCATCGATCGCCTCATCGTTCGGACCGCCGGCATGCAGCACGTTGTCGAGAAGCGTGACCTTGAATGCACCCGTCGCTTTGTCGGTGATCTCAACCGTGAACAGCGTGGTGTTCAGGCGCGACGCATCCGATGTCGTCCTGATTGTCGCCGTCAGCAGGCCGCCAGCGACACTGTACGTGACCTCCTCAAGGCCAACCGTCGCGGTCGCGCCGTCGAGGGCAGCCGCGAAGGTGAAGCCATTGGCGCCCGCGCCGTCGTTGCCGACGCTGCCGCCCAAGACGCCCGTGAAGGTTCTCTCGCTGGTGTCGAGAGGATCGTCGCCGAGGTTGGCGTCGAGATCGCCGGTCATGCTCGCGGCGTTGCCGCCAGTCAGCCCGTCGTCGTCCACCGCAGCCGTCGCGCTGCCAGCCGTCGGCGTGTTCGCGTCCGTGATCTGGAACGTGAAGGTCCTCGTGACGGTGTCATTGTCGCCGTCCGTCACCGTGAAGGTGCCGATGACCGGCGCAACCGGGCTCAGCGTCGGATTGTCGGCCCGGAATTCGTAGGAGCCGTCCGCCCTGACGCGGATTGCGCCCTGATCGTCGCCGCCGACATCAATCCAGTCGGTCCAGCCGTCGCCGTTGAAGCTCAGCGGATCATCGTTGAGGTGCGTAACGGTCGCGCCGTCCGCCCCCTGAACGAAGTCGAACTGGCCGGACAGGGTCGTGCCTTCGCCCACATTCTGCGGCTGTTCGTCGAATGCGGCAGGAGCATCGTCGTTGATCGCAATCGTCAGCGTCGCAGTCGCGCTGTCCGGCGTCGCATCTTCGTCGAGCACCTGAACGCTGTAGCTAACGAAAGCCTGATCGTCCGCGCCGCGGTTGCTGTCACCGTCGCTGACGTTGTTGTCGGTATCGGTGTGAGTGGTGGTGTTGTCGAGCAACGTGAAGCGATAGGTCACGGTGCCGCCAGCGGCGGTGCCCGCAAAGCCGATGATCGTCAGGATCCCGAGCGTCGTTCCGCCCGTAATCACCACAGGGGTGCCAGCCGAATTCTGGAGCTGGCTGAGTGTGATTGTCTGTCCCTCGATGATGAGCGCGCCGAAGCCATCGGGCGTCGAGAACGAGAACGTGCCGGTGTTGGTTTCCGACTGATCGGTGTTCGGACCGGCAATAGCTGCCTCGCCGGACCCCTCCGAGCCGCTCGATGCCGGCAGTCCCTTTTCATCGACAACGGTGTCGCCGCCCACGGCGGCGATATCGCCGATGGTAACGCCATCGTCGGTGCCGTTGATGGTGATGGTCAGCGTTGCAACGTCGCTGTCGCCATCGCCATCGACGATCTGGTAGCCAAACTCCTCGGACAGAGTCTCGCCGGTGGTCAGCCCCTGAACCGCCGCATAGGCCGTCGGGTTCTGCTGCTGGGTGTAAAGCGTGTAGGTGTAACTGCCGTCGGTGCCGACGGTCAGCATGCCGTAGGTACCGGCGATAGTGCCGGCCTGTGACGCGCCGCTCCAGACGATCGAACCAAAGCCGTCGGTGCCGAGAGCATCCGCGACGCCGTCCTGATCGTTCGCGTCGGTTCCACCCGCGCCGGTGCGGACGTTGCCGTCTGCCGACAGCGGACCGTCTTCCGTCACGAAATCGGTGTCGTCGACGGCAACCGGGCCGTCGTCCTGGAATTCAACCCGCAACGCGACCGGAGACGTCGCGGTGATCGTGTCGCCATCGAAATCGGTCAGCGACCCGGTGATGTAAAGTGCTGCGGTCACCTGCGCGATGTCGTCAAGCGCAGCTGCGCCAGAGCCATCGAGGTTGTGAGCGATCGGCGCGAACTGCGCGATCCAGACGAAGCCGTCGGCATCGACATAGACCTTGAACACGATCGTGCTTCCCGCAGTGCCGACCACCGCACCGGTTTCGTCGGTGCTGAGACGGATCGTCGTGCCGTTGAGCGTCTTCAAACCGGAATCGACGTCGTCGATCGGCTCGCCTTCGGCATCAGTGATCGTAAATGTATAGGTGCCGTCTTCATCCGCACCGACCTTGCCCGCGAACAGCGAGCCCGGGGCGAGTACGCTGCCCGGCGACCGGGCGTAGCCAATCGTCGCGCCCGCAATTGCAGCCGGCGGGGTGACGACGTTCGGATCGACATCGTTGGCGGCATTCGGATCGGCATCGACGTTGACGCCAGCGCTTTCGTCGTGGCTGACCTTGAAGGTTTCCAGCGTGACGATCGTCGTATCGATATCCGCTTCAAGGCCGTAGACCTTGAACGAGTTGCCGGTGCTGACCGTCTTCGGCGCATTGCCGTCCGACGTGAACTCGAAGCCGTTGTAGTTGCCGATCTTGACTGTGTCGAAGACAACGCCGGTATTGCCGATGATCTGGAAATCCGCATCGTCGGGAACGTTCTCGAAAACGAAGCCGATCAGATTGCCGCCATCAAAGACGTTGTGAACGATAACGCCGGCCGCGGTGGGCGTGCCGCCGTTGATCGTGATCACATAGTTCGCAGGCGAAACAATCGCACCGAACTCGCCGCCATCGTAAACGGACACGAAGACGACCGCATCGTCGTTCTGCTGCGCTTCGGCAGCATCAATCGAAAAGCGGAACCTGTTAACGTCATACAGCGGACCGTGGCTGTTGTTCGGAATGTCGACATTCTCGAAGAACTGGAGCGTCAGAATCTCCGGACCAACGGTGTTCTGACCTTGAGTGCCTTGCCCGTCGATGATCTGGCCGTCGCCGATGCCGATCGAGTTGTTGCTGGTGTTGGCCGTATCGTCGTCGTCCGTCAGATCCTCGCCAGTTGCCCAAATGCCCTTGATCGAGTTCGAGGAGACGCCGCCGACCACGGCGTTCCCGCCCTTGAGATCAAAAGTCAGCGTCTCGGTGACAGTTGTCGTCGTCTCGTTCGCTGGACGCGCGGTAAGCACCGGAATGTCGTCCAGCACCTGCACGGTGAACGAGCCGGCGCCGAGCGTCACACTGTCGCCATCGCCGTCCTCAGCCGCAATGAACGACGACAGATCGATTGCCGCGACGTCGAGAAGGTTCTCGGTGTCATCACCCTGCTCGCCGTCCAGGCTCGGATGGTCGATCTGATCCAGCAACGTAAAGACATACGATCCGTCCGGGTTGACGGTCAGCGTGAACACGAGGCGATCCACGCCATCGTCGAAGCCGGGATCTCCGACGCCGTTTTCAACATATCCGCGCAGAGTAGTCCCGTCGGAAACGATCAGAACGTCCTTGTCCTGGGACTTGACGCCCGCCGGCTGCGGCGTCGCAACGGTCTTCAGACCGAAGCTGCCGAATCCGTCGGCGCCGAAATTGACGAGGGCACTCAGGTCGCCCGCAACGCCGTTGAATACGTTCGAATTCGTGCCATCGACTTCGCCATCGATCTCGGGGTCATCGATGTTCGCGTCGGACAGCGTCGATGTACCCGGATTGTGAAGGCCGTCCTCGTCCACGATCGCCGTGGTCGACGCTCGCGGAACAAGCGTCGGACCGTCGTCGCGGAACACGATGCGGTTAGAGATATTGACTGACGACGAGGCGGTGTCGCCATCGCCGTCAGTCAGCGTGACGACTGCATCGATCAATCCGCTGGCAAGGGTGACCGCGTCGTTCGGATCGGAATCGTTCGGATGCTGCAGCGACAGATACTGCACGAGCGACACCGTGCCGTTCACGGGATCGATGTAGATCGCGAATGCAGCATCGCCGTCGAGAGCACTCGCCGGATTGTCGACGCGGCCGACGATCCAATCCGTGGTTCCGTCGGTTTCCGCAAAAAGCCTGATCGGCGATCCGTCGGTGGCAAGCAGATTCGTCAGGACGCCGGCGCCTTCAACAGGCTCATTCAGGTCCAGCGAGTAAACAAGCGCATCCGATGCAGCAGGTCCGTCCACGCCGAAGAACGGCACGAACACCAGCGGATTGCTGGCTTCGGTGGCGAACGCCAGCGGGTCGCTTCCGGAAACGTCCGGATCGTCGCCCTTCTGGGCAATGCCGTCGAAAATCGCCAGCGGGCCGGCAACGTCGTCGGTGCCGGAGTCCACGCCGGGCGTTTCATCGACCGTCAACCTGAAATTGCCGTTGCGGACCGCAGCAACAGACGGACCGTCATCATCGAAGCTGACCTTCGCGCCGATCGAAACCGAAGCTGATGCGGTGTCGCCGTCGCCATCGGTTACGGTCAGGGTGGCGTTCAGCGATCCCGCGATCTCGTCGAGGAATACGGTGTCGTCGCGATCCGTACCGTCCGGATGATACAGCGATACGTACTGGACCACCGAGACGATGCCGGTCGCCGGATTGATCGCGAGAGCGAATGCAGCCGGATCAGAACCATCCGGAACGCCGCCGGCGGAATCATAGCGGCCGACAACGAAGTCGCCTTCGATGAAAAGGTAGATGTCGCGCAGTTCGGTGGTCTGCAATCCCGACGAAACCGGTCCGGTCGTCGGGAAACCTTCGATATCCGTTAGTGTCAGCGAATAGACTTGCGAACCGGTCAAGGCTCCGCCGTCGCTGCCGAAGTCCACATTGACGACAGTGAGTGCCGGGTTGTCGCTGCGCGCAAAACCAAGCGGGAGGCTCAGCGGAACGTCTTGATCGTCGCCCGGATTGGCTACCGCACTGAACAGAGCTGCAAGCTGCAAGGCCACCAGAATCGACGACACATCGTCCGGCTGCTGCGCCAGCAGTGTCTCATCGTGCTCGACCGAGAACGAAGCATTCGCTTCAACAGTCACCTTCGGACCATCGTCATCGAAGGAAATGAAGGAGTCCTCATTGCCGACCAGGCTGATCGCGTCGGTCTGAACGATCGTGTCGGTGTCGCCATCGCTTACCGTCGTCACGAGCTGAAGCGTGAGCGAACCTTCCTGATTGAGCAGTAACGGAACGAATTCGTCGAAAACGGAGGTATCATCGCTGCCGTGATCGATCGGCAGGAACTGCTCGACAGTGATCGTGGCTGTGGCCGGATTGTCCGGATTGTTGAGCGTGAGCCGGAACGCAACATACTCGTCGCCTTCGACTGCGGCGTCGCCGACAATACGGCCTTCGATGACGGTGTCGCTGACCTGCACCAGCACAATCGCGCGCTCGGCGGCGTCCAGGCCGGCAAGACCGGTGTCTTTGAGCGCAGTCGCGAGCAGATTGGTCGCGCCGCTTCCCGACAGGATGAACGATAGCTGCTGGCTGAAGCCATCATTCGGCCCCGGTCCGTCGGTGCCGAAATCCGCCGAAAGCACGGGGAAGTTGCTGCCGATCGCTCCGGCAGCAGTCGTGATCCTGCCGATCGCGTCTGCATCAGCCGGCGCCGTCGAGGGAGCTGCGACGGATGTCGCCGCCGTATCGTCCGGCGTGCCGTTCGGCGCATCGCCGTTGGCCGACTCGAGCTCACCGGTGTTGTAGCGGTCGTCGCCGATCGTCTCATCGAGCGCGAGCGAGATTGTCTGCGGGGATGGCTGCTCTTCGCTCTCGCCTTCGTCGATCAATACCGGGCCATCGTCCTCGATGTTGATCGCGGAGTTGGGGCCGTTATCCGCGATGACAACGGTCTCAGACGCGGTCGCCGGATCACCGTCATTGTCGATGATCGTCGCGGTCAGCGTGAGCCCGAGGCTCGCGCCGACGTCGGAAATGAGCAGCGGCAACGAACTGTCGAAGTCATTGCCGTCCGCACCGTGATCGATCGGCAGGAACTGTTCCACCCTGAGCTGGACGTTTGCCGGGTCGTTGGCGTTCAGAAGCGTGATGCGCAGGACGACAAACTCATCGCCCGAAACGGCGGCGTCGCCGACTACGCGCGCCTCGACCGTCGTTGCATCCACCTGAACGAGCACGATGGCGCGCTCTGAATCATCGAGACCGGCGAGCGGGGTCCCGGCAAGCGCCGTCGCACTCAGGTTGGTCGCAACTGGCAGCCCACCGACGCCGCCGGTCAATGTGAGGCTGAATGCCTGCGTGGTGATGAGTTCGCCATCCGCGCCCGGGCTCTTGATGATGTTGAAAAGGTTCGCGAGCTGGTTGAAACCCGGAGACTGACCTTCTCCCGCGACAACAGACGATTGGATCCGGCCAAACGGAGTCGTGCCTGTGAGATCGGGAGCGGGGCCGACGTCGTCCAGGGTTCCAGGAAAGCCCGTGTTGTCGGGGTCGTTGCCGATCGATTCGTCGAGTGAGTTAAGGAACAGCTGGGCAGAGCCGCCCTCACCTTCGGCAACTTCGACATCGATCGTCGGCGTATCATCATCGACCGTCAGCGACAGCGTGCCGTCGACGAAGTCGTTGTTGCTGTCGGTCACCCGGTAAGTGAACGTGAACTGCTGGTCGTTCTCGTCGCCGCCCGCCGGATGGCGGATCGGATTGAGCTGGGTGATCGTGTAGTTGCCGGAGACCGTATCCGCGAGGGTGATCTGCAGAACGTTCACGCTGACGCCGTCCTGCAGCTGGCTGACGATCAAGGTGGTACCACCGCCGCCCAGCGAATAGGTGAAGCCATCCGGGGCCCCCGTGCCGAGCAGCAGCACCGATCCGGCGAGATCCGCACCGAAGCTGAACGCAAGTGTTCCGGTCAGCGTGACCGGGCCATTCGTCGAGGGATCGAAATCGCCGAGGCCCGCAAGGTTGCCTCCCGGCAGGCCATCTTCGTCGAACGTCAGGGCACCGTTGGCCGACACGGTCGGCACGTCATTGATGAAAACCTGAGTCAGCAAGTTCTCGATCGTGAAATTCGGCAGCTCTTCCTGCCCGAGCAGATCGAGCGGATTGGGGGTTGACAATGGATCGACGCCAACGCTGCTGAAGTTTGCACCCGACGACTGCGCATTGCCGTTGCCGGTACCCGCGGCAGGCAGGACTGACTGGTCCTCGGTGACTGGAAACAACGCCGCGAACTCGGCGCCGGTCAGATCGCGACCGGGCGACACTTCGACCGAGACGTTTCCGAGCGGCTTGCCGTTCGAATCAAAAAATGGCTCGAGCGTCACCGTCGACTTGTTGTCGAACAGGATGATCAGCTTTTCGCCCACGTGGACGAGCGTAATTTTCTCGCTCGCGATCGAGGAGAAGTCGGCTTTGACGGTCCCGTCATAGCTCAGCGAAATCGTGACGGACTGCTCGGCGTAAGGCTTGGTGAGCTTGACGATCCTTGATGGCGTCTTCGGTGCGGGCTGCGAGCCGGTAGCTGCCTGTGCAACACGGAAAGGACCGTTCATGGCTATCTACTCCAACAGGAAAAATTTCCTAGGTAGAAAAATTTGAATCCGGTTTAAAAAATTAACGGATTCTTAAGCTTGCCCACATTCCTCCAAATTCGTGACGGCTTCAAGCAAATGGACCCGTTAAACATTGGCTAAAATCGAGTGTGGTTAAGCTGCCACGGGTGCGGCCGAGAGCGCTTGCCGGGCCGCCTTCGTTATTGACCCCGGCCAGGAACCGTTGCTTAGTTGACACAGCAGAATGGGGCGCGCGCCATGCAGACAGTATTTGGTAGGTTTTTGAGGCTGGTATCCGGCCTTGCAGCTCTCGTTGTGTGCGTCGATTCGGCGAGCGCTGCGGACTTGGGGCTGCGCGTCTCCGGCCCTGCGGCGGCAGGACAGTGCTCGGAACTGGTGCTCACCTGCGAAAACGGACGCGCTTACCCGATTTGTCCCATCGCGGTTAGCGTTGAAGGTGAGGTTGTCACAGCAACCCTTGGAAATTACCCGGGAAGCTACGTTCGTCTGGTGCCAATGGGTGTCGGCTACCGCTATGCTGGTCGCGGAATCTGGTTCGACGGCTTCCGGAACGACGCTGTTCTAAACTTGGGGAAAAAGCAGCAGCTGACCTGCTCAGTCGTCCGGTCCTGACCCCAAAACACGAAAAACCGGCCGCCAACGGCAGCCGGTTGATTGACGAATTTTGAATTTCGCAATGCTGGGCGGGTTCAGTACTTCGCGCGGACAACCGGGCGATATGCGCCCCGTGGGTACATGTAAGCCTTGGGACGCACGTAGACCGGGCAGTGATCGTACCAGTTGAACTGCTGCCAGTTCCACTTCCAGCAACCGGACTGGATCGCCGGTTCCCAGTTATAGGGCGCAGGCCAGTACGGCTGATCACCGATCGCCATCGCCTTGCCTGAAACAGCGAACGACAGCATCACACCGGCAACGGCCGTAACGGCGAGTCTGGCTTTGAACATGGGCTTGTCCCCGCTTCAGGGTGAATATCGGTGAGCGTGCCAAATTAAGATGTTGGCTTCAAGATTTGAATCGCCCGGAAACGGGCATGAATGGCGCTCCCTAGCGGAATCGAACCGCTCTCTCCACCGTGAAAGGGTGGCGTCCTAACCGATAGACGAAGGGAGCAAACCGGCACGCCAAGATGGCGGCGTCAGCAACGGGGCCTTGCTACCCCGGTTCACCGCACAATTCAACTTCGGATCAGCCGGTTGCATCGCTGTTCCACACCCCCTCCTTAGGGGCCTGCGGAGCACGAGTGCCCAGCCAAACGGGTTGCACGCGCCCAAGCCCCGCAACGAGACATGGCGTTACGCCGGCAGGCGCCGCGTCCGGCTCTTCGCATCGGCGCCGGGACGTTGCGGGTCGGGATAGACATAACGCACCGTCGCATGCAGATGGTCGGCCAGCGCTTTCAGCGCCGGCCGCGCCTCCCGGGCAAGCACGAGGTCGGCCAGTTCCTGGTGCGATTGATAGAACCGTTTCCCGTCCGGAATGCTGCGCATCATCACCCGGCGATAGCGATAGGCCTGATCATAGAGGTCGGAATGCGCAGCCAGCAGCCGCGGCGATCCGCAGGCCGCAAGCAGCGCAGTGTGGAAGTCCTTGTGCAGCGCGTCCGATTCCTCTGCGCCCTCGCGGAAGCGGACGCCGAGCCGTTCGGTGTGACGGCGCAGCCTGTGCAGCGACGTCATGATGCCGGCCTCCCAGGTGTCGTCGCCCCGTTTCATCGACAGCCGCAGCGCCTCGACTTCGACCAGCACGCGGGTCTGTGTGATGTCGAGCAGATCCTCGCGGCTGACCGGCGCGACGCGAAAACCGCGCTGGCCGATGGCCACGATCAGTCCGCGCGAAACCAGCCGCGACAACCCCTCGCGCAACGGCGTCGCGCCGATCTCGTAACGCTCCGCCAGTTCGACGATGCCGAGCCTCGTGCCGGGCGCAAGCAGACCCGCAAGAATGTCCCGCTGCACGCACGACGCCGCGCGTTCGCTCAACGTATCGGACACTGACTTTTCCCGGCCGGTATCGCTCGCCGCCACGCTCATCGGTCGCTCAATTGCAGGATGCAGGTCTTGTTTATCGATATTTTTTCTGATCATATATTTTCTGAACACCGGGACAATTGCAAGGCCGAAACGCCTGCGGGGCCGCCGGACAACGCCGGCGTCGCGACACGTCGGACAGGAAAGCCAAAGGGAGAAACGTCAATGAAACTCGCGACCTATCGCGCCGGCGATGCCGAGCGCGTCGGCATCGTGCACAGCGCCGACGGCCAGCTGTTCGATCTCGCCACCGCAGCCGCGCGCGACAAGGCGGATCCGCGCTTTGCCTCGATGCTGGCGCTGATCGACGGCGGCGATGCGGCGCTCGACGCCGCGCGCGCCGTGTTCGACAAGCACGGCAAGGACGCAAGCCTGTCGTCGCCGGTCGCCGGCGCGCAGATTCTGTCGCCCCTCCCCGAGCCGCGGCAGATGCGCGACGCGATGTCGTTTCCGCTGCATATCCAGCAGGCGCCGCGCGGCCAGTTGAAGCTCGCCGCCCGCGCCAGAAACGACATGGCGGAGCTCGCGCGCATCGACGCGACGCCGCTTGGTGAACTGCCCGAGATCTACCGCAAGCAGCCGATCTACTACATTACCAACCGCTTCTCGGTGCGCGGAACCAATACGACGGTGAAGTGGCCGCGCTACAGCCAGGTGATGGACTACGAACTCGAATTCGGCGTCGTCACCAAGGGCAAGGGCACGAATCTCACGCCCGCGCAGGCGAAGAATCACATCTTCGGCTATACCATCTTCAACGACTTCTCCGCGCGCGACGCGCAGCGCATCGAGATGGAAGGCCGTCTTGGCCCCGCGAAAGGCAAGTCGTTCGACGGCGGCAACGTGCTCGGCCCCTGGATCGTCACCCCCGACGAAATCGGCGATCCCTACAAGCTGAAGATGGAAGCGCGCGTGAACGGCAAGGTGCGCTCGCAGGGCATGACCGACGGCATGCTGTTCTCGTTCGAGGAGACGATGGCGCACATCACCAAGGACGAGACGCTGATGCCCGGCGAATTCATCGGCTCGGGCACCGTCGGCAACGGCTGCGGCCTCGAGCTCGGCTGGTTCCTCGAACACGGCGACGAGATCGAGCTGGAGGTCGAGAAGATCGGCATCCTCAAGAACAAGGTGGAGCGGCAGAGCTAATTCACTCACGGCCGTCATGCCCGTGCATAGCCGCTCGAAAGAACGGCGTCGCTTCGCTCGCCTATGTCACGGGCATCCACGCCTTGATTGAATCTCAGCAAGGAAGACGTGGATGGCCGGGTCAAGCCCGGCCATGACGAAGAACAAAAGCAATAGCAATTAGAGGAAACCCATGCCCCGCAAGCTGATCGATATCTCGGTGCCGCTGCAAAACGACGTGCCGGCCGATCCGCCCGGCGGACATCCGACCATCACCTACATCGATCATCAGCAGGGTTTGCCGCGCATGCTCGGTTTCTTCGACGGGCTCAAGGCGGAAGACTTGCCGGACGGACAGGGCTGGGCCGTCGAACAGGTGCAGCTCTCGACCCACAACGGCACGCACCTCGACGCGCCGTGGCACTTCCATCCGACCATGAATCGCGGCGAGCGCGCATGGACCATCGACGAGGTACCGCTGGAGTGGTGCCTGCAACCCGGCGTCAAGCTCGACTTCCGCCATTTCCCTGACGGTTACGTGGCGACAGCAGCGGATGTTGAGAACGAACTTCGACGCATCGGTCACACGCTGAAGCCGCTCGAAATCGTCGTGGTCAACACGTCGGCCGGCGCCAAATACGGCCGGCAGGACTACGTCACGTCAGGCTGCGGCATGGGCTACGAGGCCACGATGTACCTGCTTGAACGCGGTGTGCGGCTGACCGGCATCGACGGCTGGAGCTGGGACGCGCCGTTCGTCTACACGGCGAAGAAGTACGCAGAGACCAAGGACGCGAGCCTGATCTGGGAAGGCCACAAGGCCGGCCGCCACATCGGCTATTGCCATATCGAGAAGCTGCACAACCTCGAACAGCTTCCCTCCACCGGCTTCATGGTGTCCTGCTTCCCGGTCAAGATCGAGCGGGCTTCCGCCGGCTGGACGCGCGCGGTTGCGATCATCGACGCCTGAGTTGCGCCGAACCAAACCGGGCCAAGGTATAAATATACCTCAACAACATGGTGTACCAGCGGTTAACCGCCGGTTAGCAACCTGCGCCTAAATTGCGCATTCTGAGGAAACTTATACCGTTTTCCGGATCGAAGGCGCTTGAAGACGCAGCACCGAGTCCAGGTCTAACTGGCCCCCTCTGTCCGGATTTCTTGCTAGGGGCCGACTATGCCGATTTGGACTGAATCGCTGAAAGTTCGCATCTATTCCATTCTCGGCGTTCTCGCCGCGATGTCCGCGATCCTCGCAGGTATTGTCGCCTATTCGAATTCCGGCAGCCGCGCCAACACCGAGCAACTCGATGCCACCCGCTCGGCTTCGGCGCGCATCGAGTACATCAATGCGCTCGTCTACGCGATCGTGATGGAATCGCGCGGCGTCTACATGTCCGACAAGCCGGATGTGCTCGATCGCTATGCCAAGGGCATGGAAAAGTTTCTCGGCGACCTCAACGTCGCCGTCGCCGAGTGGGAAAAGACGCTCGCGCCCGCCGACCGCACCGCTTTCGACGCCTTCAAGGCGCAGGCGGACAAGTTCGTGGCGCTGCGCAAGGAACTCATTGCGGCGGGCCGCGCCAAGGGCAACGGCGCCGCACGCGAAATCGGCGACAATGAAGCGAACCGCAATACCCGCAAGGCTTTCAACGACGCTATCAACGCTCTGGCGAAGATCTATCGCGGACGCGCGGACCAGCTCTATCGCGACATCGATGCGGCGGAAAAACGCGACTCGGCGCTGGTCGCCACGATCCTCGCGATCGTACTCGGCACGATGATCTTCAGCATCATTTTCATCTCGCGCGCCGTCGTGCGTCCGATCGGCACCATGACGCAATCGATGCAGCAACTTGCCGACGGCGACATGAGCGCGGAAGTTCCTGCGATTAACGGCCGGGGTGAGATCAGCCGCATGGCGAAAGCGCTCGAGGTGTTCAAGTTCGCGCTGATCGAGCGCCAGCAACTCGAGGAAAAGGCCAACAGCGAAGTCGCCGCCCGTCTCGCTTTCGACAAGCGGCTCGACCATATGCTGGAGAGCTTCAAGGCGTCGGCGCAAAGCGCGCTCGATGCCACTGCCGAACACATGGAGAAGCTGCGCAGCCGTTCGCAGACGATTTCGGGCCTCGCCGAAACCGCCGCCGAGCAGGCGACGTCAACCAGCGCCGCCACCGAGCAGACCTCGCACAGCGCGCGCACCGTGGCCGACGCCGCCGACGCCCTGCTCGTCTCCACCGAAGAGATCAACACCGAGGTTGCCAGCGCCACCGCCATCGTCGCCAAGACCACCGCGACGACCGAACAATCGGCCCAGGAAATTGCGGCGCTCGCGGCCGCAGGTCAGAAGATCGGCGATATCGTCGGCCTGATCCAGAACATCGCCGGCCAGACCAACATGCTGGCGC
>JBMOOJ010000127.1:0-5945 GCA_049323835.1 Pseudomonadota bacterium
GTTGCGCCGACGAAAGCGGCCAGCCTGACGTCGATACCGACTCCGGCGATTGCCGCGCCCATCCTGACGACGCCACTTCCCGCCGAGCAGGTTCAAGCCATGGCTGCGTCGCAGGGGCGCCGGATAGCGCTCGTGATCGGCAACGCCAATTACATGAACAAGAGCACGCCGTCGCTGCTCAATCCTCGCAACGACGCCGAAGCTGTCGCCACGCTGTTCCGCAATATCGGATTTCAGTCTATTACCCTGCTCGTCAATGCGTCCCGTGCGCGATTGATCGATGCCTTACGGACGATGGCAAGGGAAGCCCAAACCGCGGACTGGGCGGTGATCTACTATGCCGGTCACGGGGTTGAGGTGAACGGGGTGAATTACATGATCCCGGTCGACGCAAATGTAGGGCCCGGCCGCGACATGCGGCTAGAGGGCGTCGCGCTGGATGAGGTGATGACGTCCATCGATGCTGCACGGAAGATCAAACTGGTCTTCCTCGATGCCTGTCGTGACAATCCGTTTGCGGTCACCGTGAGCGCGACCGCGAAGTCCGGTCAAACCGCACCCGCAGGTGCAGTGGATGGTGGTGCCGTCACGCGCTCCGTGGGTCGTGGCCTCGGGGCAGTCAAGGCTCCTGGTGCATCGCTGATTGTCTATGCAGCCAAACATGGTCAGACTGCGCTTGATGGCGAGGGCGAGAACTCACCGTTCGCAGTGGCGGTGGTGCAACGGTTGGCAACACCCGGTGTTGAAATCAACAAGGTCATTCGGCTCGTTCGCGATGACGTCATGGAAGCAACGGCCGGCCGCCAGGAGCCATTCACGTATGGCTCGCTGCCCGGCAAGGAAGACTTTTTCTTCGTGACCGGCAAATAGCGACATAGCTTCTCGATGCAGCTGCGGGCGATGACCTCCGGCGTCATTGTCCGGTGCAACTGCATGACTATGTTGCGGCGCTGCCTCTATGCAACTGCATGAAGCCGCCTATATAAGCCTTCCAGGCCATTCCGAATGTCGCTTTCCGAACATCGTCTCGCGCCCACCGCACTGATGCTGGGCAACTTCGTCACCGGCTGCACCATTCTGGGGCCGGCCGGAATGCTGGTCGAGCTGTCGCGCGATCTTGGCATCTCCATTCGCGATGCCAGCCTTCTCATCACATTCGGTGCGGTGGTGCTGTGCATCGGCTCGCCCCTCACCGCATGGCTGACCGGCCGCTTCGATCGCCGCGTACTGCTGGCTGCGGCCGTCGTCGTCATGCTGCTTGGCAATCTGGCCTCCGCATTCACGACGAGCTACGCAGTGCTGATGGCGCTGCGGCTCGCGACACTCGCGGTCGCTGCGCTGTTCACGCCGCAGGCCGCGGGGATGATCGGCCTGATCGCACCGATCGAGAAGCGCGGCGGGCTGATCGCCTACGTCTTTCTCGGCTGGTCGCTTGCAGCCGCCGTCGGCTTGCCCGTGATCTCTTATGTGTCGAGCCATTTTGGCTGGCAGGTTGCTTTCGGCAGCGTTGCCGTCATCGCCGCGATCGTGCTCGTGCTGTTGCTGGTGGCATTGCCGCGCAACATTGCCGGCGTGCCGGTCGACCTCGCGATGTGGGGTGAGGTGCTGCGCAATCCGCTGATCCTGCTGTTGCTGCTGATCACCTGCTTGCAAATCGCTGGCCAGTTCGCGGTGTATGCGTTTCTCGGTCCGCTGCTGGTCAAGATTGGCGGCGCCAGTCCGGAATCCATTGCCATCTTCTTTGCGACGTATGGCGTTGCGGGCTTTGTCGGCAACATCATCGCCTCCCGCGTTGTCGATCGCTGGGGTGCGTATCGTTCGTCGCTGGTCTGGATGGGATCGCTGCTGCTCGGCGCGATGATCTGGTCGCTCGGCGCCGGTATCCTGCCGGTGATGCTCATTGGCGCCGCGATCTGGGGGCTCGGCTTCGCATCGACGAACTCGATGCAGCAGGTGCGCCTTGTCGCTGCCGTGCCGGCATCGGCGGGCGCGACGGTGTCGCTGAACACATCGGTGCTCTACATCGGTCAGGGTCTTGGCTCGGCGATCGGCGGCGCACTGTTCGCGCGCGAGATGTTCCTGACACAAGGCTATGTGGCGATCGCTTTCCTCGTGCTCTCCATCGGCGTGCTGCTTCTTACCCGGCGCAGCTAGCTAGGCGTACCGCGCATTTGCCGTTACATTCCTGGGCACTTGCTGCTGTCTCAGGATGTCATGATTTCTCCCGGCCGCTTTTTCGCTGTCGTTATCGCTGCATCCTCCCTCGCGGGCTGCGCGTCGCTTCCCGGTGTCTGTATCTCGCCGGCGCAGCCGATGGTCAGCGCCGAGATGCTGTTCGGCCGCAAGATCGGCGATCGCGTCGGCGTGAGCGACGCCGACTTCGCGCGTTTCGCCGCGCAGGAAATCACGCCGCGCTTTCCCGACGGGCTGACCATCATCGATGCGCGCGGGCAATATCGCGACACCGAACGCGCGCGATTGATCCGCGAACCGAGCAAGCTGGTGCTGCTCACCTTCCGCGACGATCCGCAGAAGCGCGTTGCGCTTGGCGAGATTGCCGAGGCGTACAAGACGACGTTCAAGCAGCAGTCGGTGCTGACAACGGTGCGCCAGACTTGCGCCAGCTTCTGATCGCGACGTTTCAGTCCGGCGTCGCCTTCGTCCCGCGCCAGCGTGCGTAACGCCACGGCAGAAACCAGCGCGCACGTTCGGGTTTGCACTTCGGCACGAAGTCGAGCCCGGATGTTCCCCATGGCTGACAGCGCAGCAGGCGCGCCAGCGTCATCCATCCGCCGGACCACAGGCCGAAGCGCATGATCGCTTCCTCACCATACGCCGAGCAGGTCGGAAGGTGACGGCAGTTGAATCCGATCAGTGGCGACAGCGTGTAACGATAGCCGAGAATCATCCCGCGCCCGGCCTTGCGCGGCAGTGCGCGCCAGCCCGATACGCAATGAGGGCAATCACCCGGAGAGTGCGGTGTCGGTTCCAATGTCGGCTCGATGGGCATCTGCTGTGAAATTTTGCGGAACTTTGCCTTGTTCCTGCGCGTGGAACCAGCGTTTCAGTGCAAACGCGCAACACGCGGACGCGGAATCTGTATGAGCGGTCGCACTGCACCAAAGTTCACTGGACGCGAATCCGGCGCGTAGTTAGTTTTTTCATAACACTCACGTGACACCATCGTAACAAGTGCGTGGTGCCGTGACCGGATTGTTGTCGGCCGAGAGGTCGATTGGGGCGGGGAAGGGACCAACTTGCTTCAGGAGTCGCTGTCTTTCGGCGGCTGGGTGCGCGTTTGCGCCGCCGTCTTGTCCATGACCTTGGCTGGCATCGCCACCCTGGACACGTCAGCATACGCCAATGCCATCATGGAAGAGCGCAAGCTGCCGATGCGCTTCACCTGGCATGACCGCAACGACAGCGATCCGCTCGCGCGCGTGATCTGCGACGCGCAGTGCAAGGGCTGGATCGCCGCCGTCGGCGTCGTCACCGGCGATACCGAAAAAGCCTTCGATGAATTCGCCAGCGGCAAGAATCTCAACGGCGCGACGATCGTGCTCGACTCGAGCGGCGGCTCCGTCCTCGATGCGATCGAACTCGGGCGGCGCTGGCGCAAGCTCGGCGTTCACACGGCTGTCGGCCTGACGTTCGACATCCAGACCAAACAAGGCGAACGCTCGGGCATCATGCCCGAAGCCTACTGCGAGTCGATGTGCGCCTTCCTGCTGTTGTCGGGATCGCGGCGCACGGTGCCGGATGGCGCGCACGTGCGCGTGCATCAGATCTGGCTCGGCGACCGCGTGGAGAATGCCAAGGCCTCGAGTTACTCGGCGCAGGATCTGATGATCGTGCAACGTGACGTCGGCCGCCTCACCAAGTTTGCATTCGAGATGGGCGGCACCGGTGAACTGCTCGACATCGCGCTCAGCGTGCCGCCGTGGGAGCCGTTGCGGGAACTGTCGTATGGCGAGTTGCGCCGGACCAACGTCGTCACTGGGGACGTGTTGGTGGCCGAAGGTGTCAGTCACGCGACGCCGGTGACGACAGCGGATTTGCCCGCCAAACTGCATCTGGGTCATGCCGTCACGGATTCATCCGAAACGGAGACGACCGCGACGATTCCGCCGCGCCGCACGGCAGAGGTCGTCCCGACCGGCGGACGCGCATCCGATTCTCAGAAGTGATAGTTCGGCGAAGCCTGGGAAAGTCAGGCGTCCGCAGAGGCCTTGCCGTTGGCCGTGCTGTTTCTTTGCGCCTCGATCTGGCCGATAGCGTCGACCACCGCATCGAAGGTCAGGAGCGTCGAGGCATGGCGGGCCTTGTAGTCCCGGACGGGTTCGAGCAGCGCAATGTCGGCCCATTTGCCGGCCGGAGGTGCGCCGTTTTCCTTCAGCATCTTGCGGACGGTCTCGCGCAGTTCGCGCAGCTCCGTGGCGTTCGATCCGACCACATTCGCAGCCATGATCGAGGAGGAGGCTTGGCCGAGCGCACACGCCTTCACGTCATGGGCAAAGTCGGTCACCACCGGACCGTCCATCTTGAGGTCGATCTTCACGGTCGACCCACACAGTTTTGAATGGGCGGTGGCGGTGGCATCGGGGTCGGAAAGCCGTCCAAGACGGGGAATATTACCGGCCAGCTCGATAATTCGCTTGGTGTAGACGTCGTTTAGCATGACATCCCTTGATCGGCGGTCTGGGGTGCCCTTGGCGGTCCCGGCCTGCTATCTTATATAGGTCAGAGGTTGCAGGAATAAACCCGTCCGGCCAGGAAGCTACGGCTTTATGGAGTAGGCCGGAGGGATGCAAGGCGTCCGGCGGCGTTGAGCGCTGTGGCGGCTTCCCGGTGACACACCCGGCCGAGGAGGCCGGTCGAACGGAGTCGAAATGGACGCGATCATCAAGCAGATCAGGGCCGGAACAACGCCCGACAAGAATTCTTCGGACAAGACCGCCAACCCCAGCATCAAGCGCCCGAGCCGCGATGAGGCGGAGCGTGCGGTGAAGACGCTGCTCGCCTATATCGGCGAGGACACCGGCCGCGAGGGCCTGCTCGATACGCCGCGCCGTGTCGTCGAAGCCTATGACGAACTGTTCCAGGGCTATGGCCAGGATTACGGCGAGGTTTTGAACCGGACCTTCGGCGAGACGGCCGGCTATGACGACTTCGTGCTCGTGCGCGACATCGGCTTCAACTCGCATTGCGAGCACCACATGATGCCGTTCTACGGCAAGGCGCACATTGCCTATGCTCCGGTGGAGCGCGTCGTGGGCCTGTCGAAGCTGGCGCGTGTGGTCGATATCTTCGCGCATCGCCTCCAGACGCAGGAGCATCTGACGGCGCAGATCACCAGCGCCATCGATGAGGTCCTCCAGCCGCGCGGTGTGGCGGTGATGATCGAAGCAGAGCATACCTGCATGTCGGTGCGCGGCGTCGCCAAGGAAGGCACGCTGACGCTGACCACGCGCTACACGGGTCTGTTCCGCGACAATCCGCAGGAGCAGGCACGTTTCCTCTCCCTGGTGCGAGGGCGCTAGTCTTAGCCCTCGCCGGAATTTATGTTTGCGAGCATGATCTGATCGGAAAACCGGTATCCACTTTTCCGGATCATGCTCGTGATGCGAAGGCTTCCGCCGTGACCACATCATCCAAAGAAATCGAGGAGGGGCTGACGTTCGCCCCGAAGTTCGATGCCGCAGGGCTCGCCACCTGCGTCGCGACGGACGCTGCGTCCGGCGACGTGTTGATGGTCGCGCACATGAACGACGAGGCGTTGCGCCGGACCATCGAGACGGGCGACGCCTGGTACTACAGCCGCTCGCGCCAGAAGCTTTGGCGCAAGGGCGAAGAGTCCGGCTACCTCCAGCGGGTGGTCGAGATGCGGCTCGACTGCGATCAGGATGCGATCTGGATTCGCGTCGAACAGACGGGCGGAGCCGCCT
>JBMOOJ010000128.1:0-56076 GCA_049323835.1 Pseudomonadota bacterium
GCCGCATCACCTTCGAGAACATCTCGGTGGCGCTGCGCCGCGCCAGCGGGGGCGGCGTCGAGATACGGGTTGGCGAAGAGGGCGACCGGCCGTGGTCGGTGGGTGCACTGATCGGTCCTCCGGCAAACGGGGTTCGCTCCGTTGATATCCAGGTCCGCCAGGTATCGACAAAAACCCTGCTGCTGGCGTTGCGCGCCACAGGCTCGACCTACAGCGCCGACCTTCCGCTGACCGGCGAATTGCGCGGCGAACTCGGGCGCGACGGATTGCCGACGTTCTTCAGCGGGCAGCTGTTCGCTGGCGCGGGCCAGATCATCGACAGCGACACGCCCGACTATCCGATGAACATCGACCGGATCGAGATGAAGGTCGATTGGGATTCGAGTCGGCGCGTGATGGTGGCGCCGTTCCAGGTTGTATCGGGCGCCAACCGCGTCACGCTGCTGGCCTACCTCGAACCGCCGAACGATCGCGTGCCGAGCTGGCAGCTTGGCTTCAGCGGCGGCACGATCCTGCTCGCGGGTGCCAAGGGTGAGGCGCCGCTGATCGTCAACCGCATCGCCATCAGCCTGCGCTTCGATACCGACAACCGGCGCATCGTTCTGACTCAAGCCGATTTCTCGAACGGTGAAATTGGCGTCGCCGGCAACGGCGTGCTCGACTACTCCACCGCCGAACCGCGGCTGACGCTGGGCTTCGCGGGAACGCCGATGTCAGCGACGGCGCTGAAGCAGATGTGGCCGATCCTGATCGTGCCTGAAGTTCGCGAATGGGTGCTTGAGCGGGTCGAGCGTGGCACGGTGCAGCGCATCGACATCGCGGTGAACTCGCCGGTGAAAAACCTCTCGCGCAGCGGACCGCCGATTTCCGAGGACGGGCTCTCCGTCAACATCGTCAGCAGCGGCGTCACCCTGCGGCCGGTCGATGACATCCCGCAGCTTCGCGACGGCGACCTGAAGGCGCGCGTGACCGGGCGAACCGCGAACGTCACGATCGGCCGTGCGACCGTCGATACGCCCGCGGGCCGCAAGCTCAACATTTCCGATCTGTCGTTCGACGTGCCGGACATGGTGCCAAAGCCGATCCCGGCGAAGGTGCGGTTCCGTATCGAAGGACCGGTTCCGGCGGCTGCGGAAATTCTCGCCTCCGACCGGCTCAGCGAATTCACAGGGTCGACCATCGATCCCAACAGCAGCAGCGGCAAGGTGTCGGCGATCGTCAACATGGGGATGCCGCTGAAGAAGGCGCTGACCAAGGCCGACACGACTTACTCGCTGAACGTCGATCTCGGTGCGTTTTCCGCCGACAAGCTGGTGATGAACCAGAAGGTCGAAGGCAACGCGCTGAAGGTGGTTGCCGACAACCAGGGCTATCAGGTGCGCGGCGACGTCAAGATCGCCGGGCAGCCGGCGACCATCGACTATCGGAAGCCGAGCGGCGATGGCGATGCGGATGTGCGCGTTTCGACGACGCTCGACGATGCGACGCGCGCGCGTTTCGGCATCGACCTCGGACCGGGCGTGAGCGGCAACATTCCGGTCAAGTTGACAGGCAAGATCGGCGGCGGCGAGCGCGACAGCAAGCTCGGCGTCGAGGCCGACCTGACCTCGGTCAAGATCGACAACCTGCTGCCGGGGTGGGTCAAGGTTGCCGGCCGGACAGGCAAGGTCACGTTCAACGTGGTGCAGAAGCCGAATGCGACGCGCCTGGAAGACATCGTCATCGACGGCAGCGGCGTGCTGATTAAGGGCTCGATGGAGCTCGATCAGAACAACGATCCGGTCAGCATCAACTTCCCGGTATTCGCGCCCTCGGAGGGCGACAAGGCGGTGCTGCGGGCCGAACGCATGCCCGATGGTGTCATGAAAGTGACGATGCGCGGCGATGTGTTCGATGGCCGCAACTTCATCAAGTCAACCATTTCAGGCAAGGAAGCGGATCAGCGCAGCAAGGCAAAGAGCCCTGATATCGACCTCGATCTGAGGATGGGCGCGGTTGCCGGCTTCTTCGGCGAAGCCGCCCGCAGCGTCGATGTAAAGCTGTCGCGCCGCAACGGCACTATCAAGACGTTCAGCCTGAACGGCAAGATCGGGCGCGATGCGGTGCTGCTCGGCGACATCCGCGCGCGGGGGCCGGGGCAGGTACTGTACATCGAAACCAACGACGCAGGCGCGCTCTTCCGCTTTACCGATACCTACTCGAAAGTGATCGGCGGCAAGATGTGGATTGCGATGGATCCGCCGAGTTCGCAGCCCAATCCGCAGGAGGGTTTGATCAACGTTCGGGACTTTTCCGTTCGCGGCGAACAGGCGCTCGATCGCGTCGTCAACAATAACGCCGGCGGGCCGGGCGGGCAGGGCAACGGGGTGGCCTTCTCGGGTATGCGCGCAGAGTTTACGCGGCAGCCGAACCAACTGCTAGTAAAGGACGGCGTGCTGCGCGGGCCTGCGGTTGGCGCCACCATCGAGGGCAGCATCGATTATCAGGCCAATCAGGTGCGCATGAGCGGCACGTTCGTTCCGCTCTACGGGCTCAACAACATCTTCGGCCAGATACCGGTCGTCGGATTGCTCCTTGGCGGCGGCAGCAACGAGGGGCTGATCGGTGTGACCTACGAGGTGGTGGGTACGCCCGGCGCGCCGGTGGTGCGGGTCAATCCGATTTCAGCCATGGCGCCCGGCCTGACACGCAAGATTTTCGAGTTCGGTACTGGCCGCCAGCAATCGCCAAACGATTTCCAGCCGTCCTACCAGCAGCAGAACTGATCTTGGCCCATGATTTGATCCATCCCGGATCACGTCCGGATACGCGCTTCAGTATCGTTCGCGCTAGCGCCGCAGCATCGGCACCACGAGGAACGGGATCATGCCGATGACGATGTTCGCCAGCGCAAATCCGAGCATCGCATCGTAGCCGCCGGTCCAGTCATGGATCAGCCCGCCGCTCCATGAGCCGAGCGCAGCCCCAAGCCCGCTGCCGATCGAGATCGTGCCGAAGATGGTGCCGACCCGCTCGCCGCGAAAGATTTTCATCGCGGTCGCGCTGATCAACGGCCCGCGCGAACCCTGCATGCTGCCGAAGCAGACAATGAAGCCCGCGAGCAGCCAGATGTTCGGGAAGCGCGCGAGATAATACAGAATCACGATGCCGCTGATGGTGAGCGAATAACTCAGCAGGATCGAGCGGCGGCGGCCGATAACGCCGTCGAGCCAGCTGATAAACATCATGCCGGCGAGAAGCAGTGCGCCGGAGAAACCCCACGCGGTTGCTGCCTGCAACGGCGGAAACCCGGCATCGATCAGGTAGGCGACCGCCTGCGCGGAGATGGCGAAAATGCCGACCGCGGTAAAGAAGAATGTCGAGAACAGCGCCCAGAAGGCGTGATGGCGCATCGCTGACGCCAGCGTCCAGGTCCGGTCGCCCTGGCCGGCGACGTTGTGCTTTGGCAGCGTTGGCGATCCCTCGGCGATGCGACGCCAGGGCAGCAGGAATACCGGTATCAGCAGCACCAGACCGAAAGCGCCGAGGATCTGGTAGGTGCCGCGCCAGCCGTAGCTATCGATGAGCACTTGCGAGAGCGGGAGCGCAAATAGTGTGCCGGCGCCCATCGCCGAATAGATGACCGCCATCGCCGTCGGCAGCCGCGGACCGAACCAGCGCGCCAGCAACAACGCGCTCGTCACGCTTCCGAGACAAGCGGCCGCCAGCCCGATGCCGACGCCGATCAGCAGCTGAAATTGCCAGAGCTGGTGCGCGTAACCGGCGGCGCTGAAGCTGGCGCCGAGCAAAACCAGGCCGAGGCCGTAAACGGCGCGCGGGCCCGAGTGATCGAACAGGCGTCCGATCCAGGGCGAGGCGAGGCCGCTCGTCAGCGCGGACAGCGAATAGATCGAGATGATCGCGGCGCGGTCCCAGCCGAAGTCCTGCGAGATCGGCAGCAGGAAGACCGTGAAGCTCTCGTTCAATCCGCGCGAGAGCACGGTCAGCACGAAGCACAATCCCAGCACGGCGAGCGCCGCGCGCCCGGCTGTCCGATTGTCCATGGTGCCCTTGTCCCGAGTCTGCCGGCCGCGATTAGAGATCAGCGCCTCGCGGCGCGCGAGAGCGAGCGCGGAATGACAGTCATGCCGCACGTGATTTGCTATTTCGCTGTGCGGTTCAGACCGGCTTTAGAAGCACATGCTTCTTCTTGCCCATCGACAGCTTGATCACGCCATCGGGCGTGAGGTCGGTGAGCGAGAGCGCGGCTTTTTCATCCGTCACCGGCGCGTCGTTCACCCGCAGACCGCCGGACTTGATCTGCCGCCGCGCTTCGCCGTTCGACGCGACGAGTCCGGCCTTGACGAACAGGCCAAGCACGCCGCTGCCGCTTTCAAGTTCGGCGCGGGCGATGTCGATGCTCGGCAGATCCTGCGCAATCGCGCCTTCCTCGAACGTGCGGCGCGCCGTCTCGGACGCCTGATCCGCGGCTGCGCGGCCGTGCATCAGTGCAGTGGCTTCGGTGGCGAGAACCTTCTTGGCCTCGTTGATCTCGGCACCCTTGAGCGCAGCAAGCCTGGCAACTTCGTCGAGCGGGAGCGTGGTGAACAGCTTCAGGAACCGCTCAACGTCGGCGTCCTCGGTGTTGCGCCAGTACTGCCAGTAGTCATACGGGCTCAGCATGTCGGCGTTGAGCCAGACCGCGCCGGCGGCGGTCTTGCCCATCTTCGCGCCGGAGGCCGTGGTGAGCAGCGGGCAGGTCAGCGCGTAGAGCTGATGCGTGCCCATACGGCGGCCGAGGTCGATGCCATTGACGATGTTGCCCCACTGATCGGAGCCGCCCATCTGCAGGTTGCAGCCGTAGCGGCGCGCCAGTTCGACGAAGTCGTAGGACTGGAGGATCATGTAGTTGAACTCGATGAACGACAGCTCCTGGTCGCGCTCGAGGCGGAGCTTGACGGAATCCATCGTCAGCATGCGATTGATCGAGAAGTGGCGGCCGACGTCGCGCAGCATCTCGATGTAGTTGAGCTTGGTCAGCCATTCGGCGTTGTCCGCCATCACGGCGTCGCTTTTGCCGCCGCCGAAATTCAGAAACTTCGCGAACGTGCCCTTGATCGATTCCTTGTTGGCGTCGATGTCTTCGTAGCTGAGGATCTTGCGCGTCTCGTCGCGGCCGGACGGGTCGCCGACGCGCGTGGTGCCGCCGCCCATCAGCGTGATCGGCTTGTTGCCAGTCTGCTGCAGCCAGTGCAGCATCATGATCGACAGCAGGTGGCCGACATGGAGCGAGGCGGCCGTGCAATCATAGCCCACATACGCCACGATGCCCGACTTTGCGGCAAGGGCGTCCAGCCCCTCGGTGTCGGACACCTGGTGAATGAATCCGCGGCTTTGCAGAACGTTCAGAAAATCTGATTTAAATGCGGGCATTGGCGTGAGACTTTGCGGTAACCGGTTCGCAGCGTGCCGTGCGGTAGCCTGCTGCTTTCAACGTCCCGTGGGATTATAAGAAGTATCAGTTCGATACAAGGTTGAATGGTTATGTCCATCCGGCCCAAGGATAGCGACCGATGCTGATGCGTGCGCTGGGATTGATGAGCGGAACATCGCTCGATGGCGTCGATGTGGCCATGATCGAGACTGACGGGCGGCGGGTGACTGCGCTCGGCCCGACCGGATATCGCGCCTATACTCCGCATGAGCGGGCTGTGCTGCGCCATGCGCTGACCGAGGCCGTCAAGCTGAACAACCGCGATCAGCGCCCCGGCGTCATCGGCGAGGCGGAGCGGATGGTGACGATCGCGCACGCGGAGGCGGTCGCCGCGTATACGACGCAGCACCGCATCTCGCCCGTCGATATCGATATCGTCGGCTTCCACGGCCAGACCGTGCTGCATCGCCCGGCCGAGCGATTGACCATCCAGATCGGCGATGGCGCGGCACTGGCGCGCACGATCCATATCCCGGTGATGCACGACTTCCGCGCGGCGGATGTCGCGGCCGGCGGGCAGGGCGCGCCGTTTGTGCCCGTCTATCATCGCGCGCTGGCGGAATCGCTCGGCCGCGGTGGGCCGATCGCTGTCGTCAACATCGGCGGCGTCTCCAATATCACCTACATCGACGGCGACGACGTGCTGATCGCTTGCGACACCGGACCCGGTAACGCGCTGCTCGACGACTTCATGCTGAAGAGCATTTCGCAACCGTTCGACAACGAAGGCCGCACTGCTGCACAGGGCATCGTCAACGAAGCCTGGATCGCAAAAGCGCTCCAGCATCCGTTCTTCAGAGCGCCGCCGCCGAAATCGCTCGATCGCAACGACTTCGCAGGGCTGAAGCTCGGCGACGTCTCGGTGCCCGATGGGGCCGCGACGCTCACAGCCTTTACGGCGGAAGCCATAGCTTCGATCGTGCCGTTGCTGCCGAAGCCGCCGGAAAGCTGGATCGTGGTCGGGGGCGGGGCACGCAACCTGACCATGATGCGGATGCTGCGCCGGCGGCTGGAACCGGCATCCGTCGAGAGCGCGGAGGGGCTTGGCTGGTCCGGCGACGCGATCGAGGCGCAGGCTTTCGGTTTCCTGGCGGTCCGCAGCCTTCAGCGGCTGCCGCTCAGCTATCCGGCGACCACCGGCGTTCCCGAGCCGATGCGCGGTGGGGTGATCGCAAATCCGTGATCTTCATGCATCTGCATGAATCTTGACTCCTTCTTGCGCCTGCATCTATTTAGATGCAGATGCATCAAAGGAGGGGTCGATGCCGGCGTCCGCCAATCAGGTTCAGCTTGCTGCGTTTCTGCTGCGCATCGCGCTCGGCGCGATGTTTCTCGCCCATAGCGTGCTGCTGAAGTTTTACGTCTTCACGCTGCCGGGCACGGCGAAGTTCTTCGAAAGCATCGGTCTGCCCGGCTGGTTCGCTTACGCCGTGTTCTTTGCGGAAACGATCGGCGGCGTGCTGCTGGTGCTAGGCGCGCAAGCGCGCTGGGTGGCGCTCATCCTTTTCCCGATCCTCGCTGGCGCCACCTGGGCGCACTGGGGCAATGGCTGGATGTTCGGCTACGCCAATGGCGGCTGGGAATATCCGCTTTACCTGAGCCCACTCAGCCTCGTGCAGGTCCTGCTCGGTGATGGGGCCTACGCGCTCTCGCCCTCGCGTCCGCTGCCATTCCTGCAAGGGCAAACCCTTGCTCCTCACAACGCATGAGACGGAGAGCGTCATGTCCGCGAAACTCAAACTCGTCAGCCATAACCTTTGTCCATATGTGCAGCGCGCGGTGATCGCTCTCACCGAGAAGGGCGTACCGTTCGAGCGGATCGATATCGATCTCGCCAACAAGCCGGACTGGTTCCTGAAGATCTCGCCGCTCGGCAAGACGCCGGTGCTGCTGGTCGACGATACTGCGATCTTCGAATCCGCCGTCATCCTCGAATATCTCGAAGAGACGCAACCCAATCCACTGCATCCGCAAGATGCACTGAAGCGCGCCGAGCATCGCGCCTGGATCGAGTTCTCGTCCGCCGTGCTGGGCGATATCTGGGGTCTCGAGACGGTACCGGATGAAACCGCGTTCCGCGCCAAGGCCACGCAGATCGAAGCGAAGTTCGCGCGGCTGGAAGCGCGGCTCGTCGGCACGCCATGGTTCGACGGCGCTGCGTTCTCCCTGGTCGATGCCGTGTTCGGGCCGGCGTTTCGCTACTTCGATGTGTTCGACCAGATTGGAGACTTCGGCATTTTCGCAAACAAGCCGAAAGTCACCGCATGGCGTGCCGAACTGGCAAAGCGACCGTCGGTCGTCAATGCTGTCGGCAAGGACTATAACGACCTGCTGCGCGCGTTCATGAAGAAGCACAAGGCGTGGCTGGCGACGATCGATACGAAAGCGGCGGCGTAGCGGTTCTTGTTATCCCTGCTTGCGCAGGGACGGTGGTCGTGGAGTGGCGCCGCCGCTCCACAAAAACTCAGTCGTCATCACCGGGCTTGACCCGGTGATCCATCTTCTTTGCAAAACACCAAGGGTAAGATGGATGGCCGGGTCAAGCCCGGCCATGACGAGTTAAGTTTGCTACTCGCTCCTGGACTACGCTCCCCGTTCATCAACATTAAATCGTGCGCCGAGTTATCCCCGCCTCTCGAACCTCGCTTATCATGCGCGTGTCCCGCCCCACATTGAGGGGCGTTCGCGATCGTCACGAGACGCGGGGCGGGATGCGGTGGCCGCGTGCGTGGTGTCAGACGTGCATCGCGCAGGCGGACGGCCCAAGTCGTGTGGTCCCGATGCCCGTCGCTGGCATCAAGGATCGGGTGTGCCGCATCTCGATGCGGGACGCTAATCCCGGTCCGACGGTGACGAACCCAAGCGTATCAATCGCCGCCGGGGAGAGCACGAAGCAAGCCGGAAGCCCATCGCGTGCGGAACGCCGGACGATGTTCGGCATCCGTGGTGACTATACTCGTGTGCTTTTCCAATTGCGCACGAGGCTGCGGACGCACGATGCGTCCGGCGTTCCGCGCGCCCTCTATTCAGAGGGAGGAACGTGTTGAAGCACTCCGGCGCCCCCGCGCCGCAAAGAACAGGGGTGATGAAACACGTGTGGAGATAGGGATGAGAAGCTATGCATCGTCAGTCTCAGTCGTCATGCCCGAACTTGATCCGGGCATCCATCTTCCTTCCCGAAAAGATGGATTGCCGGGTCATAGGCGCGCGAAGCGACGCCGTTCTTCGAACGGCTATGCCCGGCAATGACGAACTGGTATCGTCGCCGTGTGTCGCCCGTGACCTCAGCGAACGTTGGCGAGCCGCATGTCGAGATAGCTCGTCACCGATTCCATCAGCGGCTCCATCTTCTCCTGGAAGAAGTGGTTGGCGCCGGGAATGATCTGCTGGTCGATGACGATGCCTTTTTGCGTCTTCAGCTTTTCAACCAGCGTCGTCACGTCCTTCGCCGGCGCGACGATGTCCTTCTCGCCGTGCACGATCAGGCCCGACGACGGGCAGGGCGCGAGGAACGAGAAGTCGTAACGGTTCGGCTCTGGCGCGATCGAGATGAAGCCTTCGACCTCGGGACGGCGCATCAGAAGCTGCATGCCGATCCACGCGCCGAACGAGAAGCCGGCAACCCAGCACGCGCGCGCCTCCGGATTGATCGACTGCGCCCAGTCGAGCGCCGACGCCGCATCCGACAATTCCCCGACGCCGTGATCAAACGAGCCCTGGCTGCGGCCGACGCCGCGGAAGTTGAAGCGTAACACGGAAAAGCCGCGCGCCACGAAGGCGTAATAGACCTGATAAACGATCGGGTGGTTCATGTTGCCGTGGAACTGCGGATGCGGATGCAACACCATCGCAATCGGGGCGTTTTTCTGCTTCGCCGGGTGATAGCGGCCTTCGAGGCGGCCGGCGGGGCCGGTGAAAATAACTTCAGGCATCGATGTTCCTTCGGGGCTCGTCCGTCGCGCCGGGGTTGCAGTGGCTGCGGAATTGACAACGGCTCCGGTTGAAAGGGGGAAACGTTGAACTGGGCCCGCCTTCTAGCATGGGGCAAGGGGCAAAAAGCAAGCAAAATCAGGGGCTATCGGGCCAAACCTGAGCTCGTGTCTGGCGTCGCAAGCCCCGGATTCGACTGTCTTTTCTCATCCGCCTCTCAGCGGACTGGCAATTGCCGGGCAGGTGGCTAAACGTCGGGGCCGGTGCTGGGCAAATGGGTCGCCGTCGCGACATGGATCGATGTCGCCGGCGACGGGACGATGGTGATGAGTTGATGCCGTGAGTGAATCGCGCGCCTATCTCGACTGGAATGCGACCGCGCCGCTGCGCCCCGAGGCGCGCGCGGCGTTGGCCGCGCATTGGGATGTCGCCGGTAATCCGTCGTCGGTACACGCGGAGGGTCGCGCGGCGCGGGCGCTTGTCGAGAATGCGCGCCAAGCCCTCGCACAAGCGGTTGATGCGTCTGCGCGCGATGTGATCTTCACGTCCGGCGGTACGGAAGCGAACGTGCTCGCGCTGACGCCGGGCCTGATGCGCAAGGGCGGTCCGCGCGCGGAGCGGTTGATCGTCTCGGCGGTCGAGCACATGTCCGTGCTGGCCGGCGGCCGTTTCGAAAGGGCCGATGTCGTGATCGCGCCGGTCGATTGCAATGGCGTGATCGATCTCGATGCGTTGCGCGAGCTGGTCGACGGCAAGCCGCCGGCGGTGGTGTCGGTGATGCTTGCGAACAACGAGACCGGGGCAATCCAGCCGATCGCTGAGATCGCCGATATCGTTCATGACGCCGGTGGCTTGCTGCATGTCGACGCCGTGCAGGCGCTCGGCAAGATTCCGGTTTCGCTGCGCGAGCTGAGGGCAGACTTGCTGTCGGTTTCCGCGCACAAGGTTGGTGGCCCGAAGGGGATCGGCGCGCTCGTCGTGGCGGATGGCGTGCTGGGCCTCGACCCGGCTATCCGGGGCGGCGGGCAGGAGCGCGGACGCCGGGCCGGGACCGAAAATGTGGCGGGCATTATGGCCTTCGGCGCAGCTGTGACGGCGGCGGTGGTGTCACTCGCCCAGGAATCGGCGGCGATGGTTACCCTGCGCCACCGTCTTGAGGCCGGACTCAAGCTGTATCCGGGAACCGTCATTTTCGCGGAGGCGGTTCCGCGCCTGCCGAACACGACGTTGTTCTCTGCACCCGGTTTGAAGGCGGAAACCGCTGTGATCCGCTTCGATCTGGAAGGGGTTGCTCTCTCATCCGGTTCGGCCTGTTCCTCGGGCAAGGTCCAGCCGTCCCATGTGCTCGCCGCCATGGGCGTCGCTCCGGACCTGATCCAGGGCGCATTGCGGTTAAGTCTGGGCTGGCAGACCCAAGTGGCTGACATTGATCGATGTCTTGAGGCTTGGAGAAAGCTCTCAGGTGTATTACGTAGGGGGCACGAAACGGGGCTTGAACGTTTCTAATCCTCGCTCCTTGCGCGAAATTCGCCCCGATACAACTTTTCAATCCACCGCGGTCCTTGAAACCGCGAGCGGAGGACAGGATGCCGGCCGTACAGGAGACGGTTGATCGGGTTCGCCAGATCGACGTCGATCAATACCGTTATGGATTCGAGACCCTGATCGAATCCGAGAAGGCCCCGAAGGGTCTTTCCGAAGACATCGTCAAATTCATCTCGGCCAAGAAGGACGAGCCCGCCTGGATGCTTGAGTGGCGTCTGGAAGCGTATCGCCGCTGGCTGACCATGCGCGAGCCGACCTGGGCGCGCGTCGACTACCCGAAGATCGACTATCAGGATCTCTACTACTACGCGGCGCCGAAGAAATTCGTCGCACCGAAGTCGCTGGATGAAGTCGATCCCGAAATTCTGCGGACGTACGAGAAGCTCGGCATTCCGCTGCGCGAGCAGGAGATGCTGGCCGGCGTCGTCAAGGAGCGTCCCGTCAGCGTCAACGATGATGGCGAGGAGACAGGGGCGGCTCCCGAGCGCCGCATCGCTGTCGACGCGGTGTTCGACTCGGTGTCGGTTGCCACCACGTTCAAGGAAGAGCTGAAGAAGGCCGGCGTGATCTTCATGCCGATCTCGGAAGCGATCCGCGAACATCCCGAACTGGTCCAGAAGTACCTCGGCTCGGTCGTCCCGACATCCGACAACTTCTTCGCGACGCTGAATTCGGCCGTGTTCTCCGACGGTTCGTTCGTCTACGTGCCGCCGGGCGTGCGCTGCCCGATGGAGCTGTCGACGTACTTCCGCATCAACGAGCGCAATACCGGCCAGTTCGAGCGCACACTGATCATCGCCGACAAGGGTTCGTACGTCAGCTATCTCGAAGGCTGCACGGCGCCGCAGCGCGACGAGAACCAGCTGCATGCGGCGGTGGTCGAACTGATCGCGCTCGACGACGCCGAGATCAAGTATTCAACTGTCCAGAACTGGTATCCGGGCAACTCGGAAGGCAAGGGCGGCATCTACAACTTCGTCACCAAGCGCGGCGATTGCCGCGGCGTGAACTCGAAAATCTCGTGGACGCAGGTCGAAACTGGTTCCGCGATCACCTGGAAGTATCCGAGCTGCATCCTGCGCGGCGACAATTCGCGCGGCGAGTTCTATTCGATCGCGATTTCGAACGGCTTCCAGCAGGTCGATAGCGGCACCAAGATGATCCATCTCGGCAAGAACACCGTGAGCCGGATCATCTCGAAGGGCATCGCCGCAGGCAAATCGCAGAACACCTATCGCGGTCTCGTCTCGGCGCACCGCAAAGCGACCGGCGCGCGCAACTTCACCGCCTGTGACTCGCTCCTGATCGGCGATCAGTGCGGCGCGCACACGGTGCCGTATATCGAAGCCAAGAATTCGTCGGCGCTGTTCGAGCACGAAGCGACGACGTCGAAGATTTCCGAAGACACCCTGTTCTACTGCACGCAGCGCGGCCTGTCGGAAGAAGAAGCGGTGGCGCTCGTCGTCAACGGATTCGTCAAGGACGTGCTGCAGCAGTTGCCGATGGAATTTGCGGTCGAGGCGCAGAAGCTGATCTCGATCTCGCTTGAAGGAAGTGTTGGATGACCGCGTTGTTGCAAGTGAAGAACCTTAAGGTCCGTGTCGAGGAACGTGAAATCCTCCATGGGCTGACGCTGACCGTGAACCCGGGCGAAGTACACGCCATCATGGGCCCGAACGGCTCGGGCAAATCGACGCTGAGCCATGTGATCGCCGGCAAGGATGGCTACGAAGTCACCGACGGCGAAGTCCTGTTCAAGGGCGAAGACCTGCTGGCGATGGAGCCGGACGAGCGCGCCGCCAAGGGCGTGTTCCTGGCGTTCCAGTATCCGGTCGAAATTCCGGGTGTCGCGACCATGACGTTCCTGCGCACGGCGCTGAACGCCCAGCGCAAGGCGCGCGGTGAGAGCGAATATTCCACGCCCGACTTCCTGAAGAAGGTGCGCGAAGTCGCCAAGTCGCTCGGCATTCCGCAGGACATGCTCAAGCGCGGCGTCAACGTCGGCTTCTCGGGCGGCGAGAAGAAGCGCAACGAGATTCTGCAGATGGCGCTGTTCGAGCCGGCGCTGTGCATCCTCGACGAGATGGATTCCGGCCTCGACATCGACGCGCTGCGCATCGCCGCCGACGGCGTCAATGCGCTGCGCTCGCAGGGCCGCGCCATGGTCGTGATCACCCACTATCAGCGCCTCCTGAACTACATAGTGCCGGACCACGTGCACGTGATGTCGAGGGGCCGCGTGGTGAAGAGCGGCGGCAAGGAGCTGGCGCTCGAACTCGAAGCCAACGGCTACGCGCAATACCAGGACGAGGCGGCATGAGTATCGTTCAGTCCGCCGATCGCGCGCCGATGCGGACAGCTGCGGAGGAAACGATCCTCGCGCGGCTTCCCGACGCGAGGAGCCGGCAAAGCAACTGGGGCAATCCGGCGATCGCCAAGCAGCGCGATGAAGCGCGCGCGCTTCTGACCGCGCAAGGGTTGCCGACGCGCCGTGTCGAAGACTGGAAATACACTGATCTGCGCAATCTGATGCGCGATGCGCCGGAGCCATTTGCTGACGTCACCCGGGAGATGGTGGCTGAGGCCGAGAAGGCGGCGTCCGCCTACAAGCTCGCCGGTGCGACGCGGGTGCTGTTCGTCAACGGCCGTTGCTTCGCGACACTGAAGGAAGACGGTTTCGCTTTTGGCTCGCTTGCCAACAACGACGATCTCGGCCCTCGGATGCAGGAGGCGCTGTCGCGCCGCCGCGATTACGCCAACAACATCTCCGTTGCGCTGAACACGCTATTCATCGGCGACCTGACCTTGATACGCATTCCCGCTGGAACGGCGCTTGAAAAACCTCTGCATCTCGATTTCCGTAATGTCGGCTCGCAGCCGTTCGCGGCCAATGCTCGCGTTCAGATTGTGGTCGAGGAGGGGGCGTCCGCAACGATCCTCGAGACGCATCAGGGGCCGAACGGGTTGGCCTATCAATCGAATGTGGTGGTCGAGATTGATCTCGGCGCTGGTGCGCGCCTCGATCACGTTCGCATCGATGGCTCCGGCGACAAGGCCGTGTCGCTGTCGACGCAAGGTACGCGACTCGATCGCGATGCGCAGTTCGATAGCCTGTCGGTTGTGACGGGCGCTGCCGTCTCACGCCACCAGCCCTTCCTGACGTTTGCGGGGCCGCATGCCAACGCCAATATCCGTGGCGCCGTGATGCAGCGTGGCCGCCAGCACGCGGACTGTACGCTCGTTGCCGATCATCGCGCGCCGAACTGCACCAGCCGCGAGACCTTCAAGACTGTGCTCGACGACGAAGCCCGCGGCGTGTTCCAGGGCAAGATCGTCGTCGCGCAGGCGGCGCAGAAGACCGACGGCAAGATGGCAGCGCACGCGCTGCTGCTGTCGGAAGACGCCGAAGCCAATTCGAAGCCAGAACTCGAAATCTTCGCCGACGACGTGGTCTGCGGCCACGGCGCGACCGTCGGCGCGCTCGACAAGACCCTGCTGTTCTATCTGCGCGCGCGCGGATTGCCTGAGAAGGACGCGCAGGCGCTCCTGATCGAGGCATTCGTGGGCGAAGCGATCGAGCCGGTCGTTCACGACGGACTGCGCGATATCGCTGTCGCTGCGGCCCATCGGTGGCTCGCAACGCGAGGCTAACATGCATCCAGCGGTGAAAAACGGCACGTATGACGTCGCGCAGGTCCGCAAGGATTTCCCAGCGCTGGCGACGAAAGTGTACGGCAAGCCGCTCATCTACCTCGACAACGCGGCGTCGGCACAGAAGCCGCAGGCCGTGCTCGACCGCATGATGCAGGTCTACACGTCCGAATACGCAAACGTGCATCGCGGCCTGCATTATCTCGCCAATGCCGCGACCGAAGCGTTCGAGGGCGGCCGCAACCGCGTTGCGAGTTTTCTGAACGCGAAGCGGCCAGAAGAAATCGTTTTCACCCGCAACGCGACCGAGGCGATCAATCTCGTTGCGTCGTCGTGGGGCGAGCCGAACATCAAGGTGGGCGACGAGATCGTGCTCTCGATCATGGAGCATCACTCGAACATCGTGCCCTGGCATTTCCTGCGCGAGCGCCACGGGGCGGTGATCAAGTGGGCGCCGGTCGATGACGAAGGCAATTTCCTGCTCGACGAGTTCGAGAAGCTGCTGACGCCGAAGACCAGGATCGTCGCCATCACGCAGATGTCGAACGCCCTTGGCACCATCGTCCCGGTGAAGGACGTGGTGAAGCTCGCGCATGCGCGCGGCATCAAGGTTCTGATCGACGGCAGTCAGGCGGCGGTGCATCTCGCCGTCGACGTGCAGGACATCGATTGCGATTTCTACGTCTTCACCGGCCACAAGCTCTACGGTCCGACCGGCATCGGCGTGCTCTATGCCAAGCATGAGCACCTCGTCGCGATGCGGCCTTACAACGGCGGCGGCGAGATGATCCGCGAAGTCTCGCAAGACGTGATCACGTATGGCGAACCCCCGCACAAGTTCGAGGCGGGGACGCCGCCGATCGTCGAGGCTGCCGGTCTTGGCGCCGCGATCGACTACGTCAATTCGATCGGCAAGGAGCGCATCGCCGCGCACGAGCATGATCTCGTCACCTACGCCCAGAACCGCCTGCGCGAGATCAATTCGCTGCGGCTGATCGGAACGGCGAAGCACAAAGCCGGCGTGATCTCGTTCGAGATGAAAGGGGCGCACGCCCACGACATCGCGACCATCATCGATCGGCAGGGGGTGGCGGTGCGGGCCGGCACTCACTGCGTGATGCCGCTTTTGGAGCGTTTCCAGGTCACCGCGACCTGCCGCGTCTCGTTCGGCATGTATAATACCCGCGAGGAAGTCGACCATCTGGTGCAGGCGCTGATCAAGGCGCAGGATATGTTCTCATGAGTGATGCACAGACCAAGGAACAGGACGGCGCCGCGCCGAATCTCGTCGCAACCACATCGGCTTTGCCGCCGGAGGAAACCGAGCGTCTCGGCAGCGAGATCGTCGGTGCGCTGAAGACGGTCTACGATCCGGAAATCCCGGCGGACATCTACGAGCTCGGCCTGATCTACAAGGTCGACATCAAGGACGATCGTTCGGTCGACGTCGAAATGACGCTGACCACGCCGAACTGTCCGGCGGCGGCCGAGCTTCCGACCATGGTCGAGAACGCGGTCGCGAGCGTGCCGGGTATCGGCGTCGTCAACGTCAGCATCGTCTGGGAACCGCCGTGGACTCCTGACCGCATGACCGACGAGGCGCGCCTCGTCCTCAACATGTGGTGATGGTGAAAAGGCTTAAGGTTTTCGGGTTTGAATCGAACAGAATCGGGCATTGAATAGCTCACCGGATTGACCACATGAATGCCATGACGCCGAATGTGAACTCTGAGAAGCCCAAAGCCCGCCCGCGTCCGCAAGTCATGCGGTTGACGGATGCAGCTGCGGCGCGTGTTCAGGAACTGACGAACCGGGCCGACTCCGAGATCGTCGGTCTGCGCGTCGGCATCAAGAACGGCGGCTGCGCTGGCCAGTCCTATACGGTCGAGTATGCCCATGACATCAAGCCGACCGACGAAGTGGTCGAAGACAAGGGCGTGAAGATCCTGGTCGATCCAAAGGCCGTGCTGTTCCTGCTCGGTACCGAGATGGACTACAAGGCCGACAAGATGCAGGCCCAGTTCGTGTTCAACAATCCGAACCAGGTGTCGGCGTGCGGCTGCGGCGAGTCGGTTCAATTGACTCCTGCCAAAGTTTGACCTGCCGCGGTCTCAGGATCGATTTGCCGGGCATGATCCTGTCCGAAAACCGGTTTCCACTTTTCGGGACCATGCCTGAATGGACCGCGATTTCCTCACCGATCTGTTCTCCGAATTCGGCGCCGTCGACATCAAGCGGATGTTCTCGGGCTTCGGCATCTCCGCGGATGGCGTGAACTTCGCGCTATCGTTGCGAGCTGGGCTGTATCTGCGCGCCGATGCGGAGACCATTCCGCGTTTTGAGGCCGAGGGCTGCGGCCCGTTCCAGTACCAGACGCGCCAGAAGACGGTGACGGTCAATTCCTACTGGCAAATGCCGTCCCGGCTTTTCGACGATCCCGAGGAAGTCGCACAATGGGCGAGGGCGGCGCTCGATGCAGCGCGCCGGGCCGCAGCGTCTAAGCGACCGAAAGCGAAGAGAGCGAAGGCTGCCGCGAAAGCCGAAACCGGGACTCCGGCAAAGAAAAAGGTTGGGAAGGCAAAGCCCGCAAAGACAAAACCAGCGGCTCGCTCCGTCAGAAAGACGAAGGCCAGCAAGCCAGTCCATGGCAAGAAACGATAGGAAACGTCCGGATCAGGCGACCTGGATGCGATTGGCCGGCATGTATTCCGGATCGGCTTCGCAGACCGCGCGGTTGCGGCCGGCGCGCTTCGCCGCATAGAGACAAGCGTCCGCACGTTCGATCAGGGTGTCCATGTCGTCGTCCGGCGCCAGCATGGCAACGCCGACGGAAATCGTGATGCGGCCGAGAATTTCGCCGGTCGATTTCTTCTTCAGTTCCTTGGCCATCACTGCGCGGCGGATATGGTCGGCAACGGTCAGCGCCTGACGCAGCGCCGTGTTCGGCAGAACAACCGCGAATTCCTCGCCGCCATAGCGGGCGGTGATGTCCTGTCCCTTGATGGTTTGCTTCAGGCACATTGCCACGAGGCGCAGCACCTGGTCGCCGGTGAGATGGCCGTAGTTGTCGTTGAACGACTTGAAGTGATCGATGTCGAACATGAGCAGCGACAGCGATTCGCCGGCGATCTGCGCCTGCTGGACTGCGTCGGCCAGCGCGCGATCGAAGAACTTGCGGTTGCCGAGTGAGGTGAGCGGGTCGGTCAGCGTTTCCGCGCGGATCGCTTCGAGACTCTGTTGCAGGCCGCTGATCTCGTGCTTGGAAACGATCAGGCGCTGCTCGAGCGCCTTATTGGTCTCCTGCATCTCGCGCGTCGACCGCACAAGACTTTCGACGATGGCCTTGATCTGGTCGCGGCTGTTGGCGCCATCGAGCTTCTGTGCGGCGCCTTCGAGATTCGAGTCGTACTTCACCGTCATGCCCAGGGCGTCGGTGATCAGCGCCATCACGTCGTCGATCTCGCTGATGACCTTGGCGCCGACCTTGTCGATGCGGCCGGTGGTGCGCAACTGCGAGAGGTAGGTGTCGTAGATCTGCTCGAGATCCGACTCGCTCAACTTGCCGTTGCGGGCGAGCGTCTCGTTGATGATCTTGTTCAGGCTAGGATTGAAACCGGTCGCGTAGGTGTACCAAATCTCATAATTGCGCGGCACCGCCGTCTGGCGCAGAGAACGAATCTGGCCCAGAGCCACCTCAGCGAACGCCATGGTGCGTTCGTGTTCGTTGAGCAGTCCTACCACTTGAAATTCCCCGCGCCGTCGGCCGTGCAAAAGCCTTCGTGCCCCAAAGCCTTAAAGCAACGGAATCCAAGCTAGCTCACGATCGTGAACGAGCCGTAAATGTATTGTGGTGCGGTAAAGACCAGCGTTAGACCCGCGCACGGATGGGGCGCAGCAGAAACGCCGGTAAATGCGAGTGATCTGCGGCTTCGGCTGCGGCATCATGTGCCGGTGGAGGCGCATTGCGAACGCGCCCGATCGAGGGCGGCGGCTGCAGTGCAGCAACATTTTCGGTTGTGGAATCGGGCTTGCGTCCCCGGCCTTTTCCGCCGCGTCCGTCCCGTTCGCGGCGCGGTTTGCGCTCGCCGGGCTGCCGCCGTTCACCGCGCGGCAGCTGCCGCTCGCCGTCCCCCTCAGTCGCAGCCGAGGTTTCCGGCGCGTCTTCCATCTTGGGGATGGGCTGGTTGATCAACTTTTCGATAGCAGCGAGCGATTTCTGATCCGCCGGGCTGACGATCGAGATGGCGGTGCCGAGCCGGCCGGCGCGGCCGGTGCGGCCGATTCGGTGGACATAATCATCCGGGTGGTGAGGGACATCGAAATTGAAGACGTGGCTCACCTCGGGAATGTCGAGCCCGCGGGCGGCGACATCTGAAGCAACCAGCAGCGGGCTCTCGCCCTTGCGGAACTGGTCGAGCGCCGCCATGCGGGCAGGCTGTTCCATATCGCCGTGCAGGGCAACGGCTCCGAAGCCGTGCTTCACGAGCGAGCGGTGCAGGAGCGCCACCTCGCGCTTGCGGTTACAGAAGATGATTGCGTTCTTGAGGTCTTTGGCGCCGCGGATGAGCTGGCGGAGGATATCGCGCTTCTCGTGCGCTTCTCGGCCGCAGCCGACCTGAAGCTGGGTGACGGTCACCGCGGTCGAGGCGGGGCGGGAGACTTCGACCTTCTGCGGGTTATGGAGGAAGGTGTCGGTGATGCGCCGGATTTCGGGGGGCATCGTCGCTGTGAAGAACAGCGTCTGGCGGGTGAACGGCACGAGCTTGCAGATGCGCTCGATGTCCGGGATAAAGCCCATATCCAGCATGCGATCGGCTTCGTCGATCACCAGCAATTCGACGCCGGTGAGAAGAAGTCCGCCGCGCTCCGTATGGTCGAGGAGACGGCCGGGGGTTGCGATCAGGACGTCGACCCCGCGGGTCAGCTTGGAGTCCTGGTCGCCGAACGAGACGCCGCCGATCAGCAGCGCGACGTTGAGCTTCTGGCCGGCGCCGTACTTGTCGAAGTTTTCCTTCACCTGCGCTGCGAGTTCGCGCGTCGGTTCAAGGATCAGGGTGCGCGGCATACGAGCGCGGGCCCGGCCCTTCTCGAGCATGGTAAGCATGGGCAGCACGAAGGCGGCGGTCTTGCCGGTGCCGGTCTGCGCGATACCGAGTACGTCACGCCGGGCGAGAACGTGAGGGATCGCTTGTTCCTGAATAGGGGTCGGCGTGGTGTAACCGGTGGCCGCAACGGCGGCGAGAACCTTGTCGGATAGTCCGAGATTGGAAAAAGACATTCAGCTTCCAGTGTCCGGATCGCCGTTCGGGATCTGGAGGAAAAAGGCTGTTGCGTTCATCCCCGGAACGGCACGCTTAAAAAGCTGGAGGGGATTTCACTGACGCAAACAGGCGGACAAACCAAAAGATCGCGTTTCGATCTTGGGCCGCGTTGCGCCGAAACATAGGGTCGAATCGCGTAAAGTCAATGCGGGAAGCCGCTCTCGACGCTGAAAAGCTTACGTTTTCATTCAGAAAAGCCGCAAAATGGTGAACCGGACGGGCGGTTGCGCCGACTATGGCAAGGAGCGCCAGGACACCACCAGAGGCCCGTCCGCGCGTTTTCAGCCAGACTGCGAGGGACAGGGAGCGGGGGACAGGACATGGTCAGCGTATTCGTCAAACCGGTGCTTAAACTCGTCACTGCGCTGTCGCTGATGCTGACCGCGGCGACCGTGATGGTCACTGACGCATTTGCTGCTAAGCGCGTCGCACTCGTGGTCGGCAACAACGATTATCGTAACATTCCGAAGCTTCAGAAGGCGGTCGCTGACGCGCGGACCATGGGCGATACGCTGAAGCAGCTCGGCTTCCAGGTGATGGTGGCCGAGAACCAGAATCGCCAGTCGTTCAGCGAAACTCTGCTGGTTTTCGATCGCGCGCTTGAGAAGGGGGACACCGCGTTTTTCTTTTTCGCTGGCCATGGATTTGAAATTGCTGGCCAGAACTTCCTGCTGCCGATCGATGTTCCGGCGGCAACCGCGGGACAGGAGGAACTGGTCCGAGATTCCTCGATCATGACCGATCGCGTGGTGTCGCGGCTACAAAGTCGCGGCGTGCGCACTGCGATTCTGGTGCTTGACGCTTGCCGTAACAATCCTTTCGAGGAGCGTTGGGGTACGCGCGCTGTCGGTGGTGGCGGCGGCCTTGCCGGTATGTCGGACCTTCCGGAAGGCATGTTCACCATTCTCTCTGCCGGTCCCAAGCAAACCGCGCTCGATCGCCTGTCCGATCACGACACCGATCCGAACTCGGTGTTTACCCGGGTGTTCGCCAAGGAACTGCTCAAGCCCGATCTGAGCCTGGTCGACATCGCCCAGAACACGCGGCGATTGGTCAACACGATGGCGACCAGCGTGAAGCACAAGCAGCAGCCGGCATATTTCGACCAGATGGTCGACAGCGTCTATTTCAACGGCGGCCCCAACGCGCAGCGCAAGGTCGACGTCGAGCCGAAAGTGGCGGCGCTGACACCCGGAATCGCTCCGCGCAGCGCGCCGGAAGCGGATTCCACCAATGCGCCGATTGCGCTGTTCTCGCGCCACAACGGCGGCTGGACCGTTGTGTTCTCGATCATCGATCCGGTGTTGGCGATCTCGTGGCGCTACGGCGAGAGCGGGGAATTCAAGGAAACCGGCTTTGCCGACACGCTCGATCCACGCACCCGCAAGCGGTCACCGAATACCTCGATCGAGCTTCCCTCGGATTCGCCCGCAACGACGTTGCAGGTTCGCTACATCGACATCCAGGGCAACATGCAAGGGCCATTCCCGATCAAGTTTGATCCGGAGGCCGCGTTGATCCGCGATCAGCGCAAGACGCTCGACATGACGTCGACCAGCTGGCTGTCTTTCCGCGAGTTCAACGGGCTGCTGGTCTATTATACTCACTTGATGTCGTACCGCTGCGCCATCCGGGAGGTGAAGGTCGGCATCGACACGACCGTGCCCGACCAGGTGATCAAGATGCCGCCATGCGATCCGAGGAATCCATCGGCGATTCCGCATGAGGCGCGGCCCTACATGAAGCTGCCCCCCGCGACCAAGGCGGTATCGGTCGAACTGACGTACCGCGACGGGACTGTGTCGGAGATCAAAAGCTTCCGCAAAGCCGCCGCCGAAGGGCTCAATCGCTGACGCCGGAGGTGGTCAACTTACCGCCTTGGTTGCTCGCCAGACTGGCCTTCCGACGTCGAAAACAGCAGCCAGCACAGGAGTGCCCGATGCCTGCCAAGCCAGCCGCCGGTCCAGGCTCCTGGAGCGCCCGGGGCACTGGTGGAGCGGCGCGTTCGATCAGCGCGCAGTGCTGTATCGTCGGCGGTGGCCCGGCTGGCATGATGCTCGGCTACCTCATGGCACGCGCCGGCGTCGATACGGTCGTGTTGGAAAAGCATGCCGATTTCCTGCGCGATTTCCGCGGCGATACGGTGCATCCGTCGACGATGCAGGTGATGGACGACCTCGGTTTACTCGATGCGTTCCTCAAACGCCCGCATCAGAAACTGCCGAAGCTTGCCGGTGTGTTTGGAAACAGTTGCGTACAGATGGCAGATTTCACCCGCCTGAATCTCAAGGCCAGGTTCATTGCCTTGATGCCGCAGTGGGACTTTCTCGATTTCCTGTTTGATGCGGGCGCACACTACCCAAACCTCAAAGTTCTGCGGAAGACCGAAGTGCTCGATCTGCTTCGCGACGGCGAGACAGTGACCGGAGTGGTGGCGCGCACCGAGAGCGGGCGACTGGACGTTCAGGCATCGCTCACGGTCGGTTGCGACGGCCGCCACTCGGTTGTCCGCGAGTGTGCCGGCCTCGAAATTGAGGATGTCGGTGCGCCGATCGACGTGCTCTGGTTCAAAGTCTCGAAAGACCCTGCCGAGACCGATCAGACGCTGATGAACGCAGAGCCGGGCTGCATTCTGGTGACGCTTGACCGCGGGGACTACTGGCAATGCGCCTACGTCATCGCCAAGGGGCAGGCTGACGCGGTCAAGGCGCGGGGCATCGAGCAGTTTCGCAAGAATATCGCCTCGACCGCACCCAAGCTCGAAGCGCGTATCGGCGAGGTCAAAAGCTGGGACGATGTCAAGCTTCTGACGGTCAGCATCGACAGGTTGAAGCGCTGGACCCGGCCGGGACTGCTCTGCATCGGCGACGCGGCACACGCGATGTCGCCGATCGGCGGCGTTGGCATCAACCTCGCGATCCAGGATGCGGTGGCAACCGCAAATATCCTGTCCGACAAGCTGTCCAACGGTTGTCCGGACGAGCGGGTGCTCGATCGGATCCGCAAGCGCCGGCTGTTTCCTGTGAGGGCCACGCAAGCGCTCCAGGTCCAGATGCAGAATCGCATCATTAGCCGGGCGCTTCAGGGCGGGCCGTTGCAGGTGCCGTTCTTCATGAGGGTGATAACGCAGGTGCCGTGGTTGCAGGGACTGACGGCCCGCGTGTTCGGCCTCGGCTTCCGGCCAGAGCATGTCCGCTCGAAGATTGCGGCGATCAGCTAGCGAAGAGCGCGTAGATCGTGTCGATCGACTCGGACCCGTAGCTCACCGAACCGACGGGAATTTCCGGACCGACAGCCTCGATGATCTTGCCGGTCCAGATGGGACCGAAACCGCCGCAAAGCTCGATCAATTGGTGACCGCTGTCCCGCAGGTCGATGGCGGCCGCGACACCCGCCGCAGCATGGGGGACGCCGATCACGGTCATCGTGAAGGCCTGTGACGCCATCGTCATGCGATGAATCGCGGGATCGAGTCCCGCACCCGTCACAACGAAACCAAACCGCGTCAATGCCATCGATCTCTCCAATCAGCAAAGCCATGGCGATTGCTCTGGTGATTTACGATCAGATCGTCAATAACTGAATTCATCTGAATTCAGTCAGGTTAGGTCTGATGTTTGATTTGCGGCGATTGCGCTACTTTGTCGGCGTGGCGGAACTGGAGAATGTCGGTCGCGCGGCCGCGCAACTTGCGATCTCGCAATCGCCGCTCAGCCGGCAAATCCAGGAGCTTGAAGCCGAGCTTGGGCTCACACTGTTCCGGCGTGAACGGAAACGCCTTCATCTCACCCGGCAAGGGCGGTCATTCTTGCGCGAGGCGAAGGCTCTTCTTGCGCATGCGGACGGCATCAAGCGGAAGGCGCGCTCGCTTGCGGATGGCAGCGAGGGTGAGCTTGCGGTCGGCTTTGCCGAAGGGGCTGTCCATTCTGGATTGCTGCCGAAGGCGTTGCGGGAATTTCGCCGCAGCAACGGCGGTGTTCACGTCCGGCTGCACGCGATGCGTTCCGCCGATCAGATCGATGCGCTGCGTCGGGGCGCACTCGATGCTGCGCTGGTCCATACGCTGCCGCGCGATCGCGACGATCTTTCAGTTGCCTGGCTGGTCGATGAGCCGTTCGTGCTGGCCGTGCCGCGTTCCCGTTTTCCGCGGCAGCGCAGAGTGAAACCCGCAGAGCTTCAGCAGTCCCGCTTCATTGCGTCGCCGAGTCCGGCGGCTCAGGCGGAGATGCTCGCAGCGTGCAAGTCGTTCGGGTTTGAACCGGACATTGCTGTAGAGCTTGCCGATCCCGCGGCAGTGCTGAGGCTGGTCGCAGCCGATGTCGGTTACGCGCTGGTTCAGCGCAGCATCGGAGAGGGGGCTCCGCCAGATGTCACGATCTGCGAACTCCCCGATTTCCCGCTCAGGGTGGAGATTCATGCCGTCACGCGGGCGCGGCCTGATGAGTTGGTTGATGCGTTCCGGCGTGCTTTGACGTCTAGGCCATCACCGAATAGCCGCCGTCGACCGGAATAGCGGTCCCGGTCACAAAGTCTGATGCGTTTGAGGCGAGAAAAACCGCGATACCGGCGAAGTCGCGGGTATGGCCCCATCGGCCGGACGGAGTGCGCGCCAGAACGCGCTCGTTCAGTCCCTCGACCTGCTGCCGCGCGCCCTGCGTCATTTCGGTGTCGATCCAGCCGGGCAGCACGCAATTGGCCTGAATGTTGTCGGCCGCCCACGCGCAGGCGAGCGAGCGGGTCAGCTGCACCACGCCGCCTTTGCTCGCGGCATAGGCCGGCGAATAGCTCGCACCGAACAGCGACATCATAGACCCGATGGTGATGATCTTGCCGCTGCCAGCGGCCTTCATGGCCGGATAGACCGACTGCGCGGCCACCAGCGTGCTGGTGAGGTTGGTATCGATTACCGTATGCCATTCGGCGACGGAGATGGTTTGCGGTAGCTTGCGGACCGTCGTGCCGGCGTTGGCCACGAGAATGTCGATTCGACCGAACTGCTCAAGCGTCGCATCTGTCAGCGCGGCCAGCGCTTTTTCGTCAGTCACATCGGTTGCGATGAAGACAGCCCTGGCGCCACTCTTGGTCAACTCGGCGACTGCCGCCTGCGACTTCTCGACGTTACGTGCGGCGACGACGATTGCGGCCCCCGCAGCCGCGAGTCCGCGTGCCATGCCGAGCCCAATGCCGCCGTTGCCGCCGGTGACGATGGCTACTTTGCCGGCAAGATCGAAAGGAGAAGCTGCCATGTTCATCTCGCTACTATGCGGAATGCGCGCTAACCTGCGATCGAATAACCACCGTCCACCGTATGCGCTGCGCCGGTGACGAAGTCCGATGCTCGGCTCGAAAGAAATACAGCGACGCCGGCGAGGTCATCCGGCGTTCCCCAGCGTCCGGCCGGCACGCGCGCAAGAATGCGCTCATGCAGTTCCGGACGATTTTCCTTCGCGCGTTTGGTGAGGTCGGTGTCGATCCAGCCGGGCAGGATGGCGTTCACCTGAATGTTGTCGGCGGCCCAGGCGATTGCCAGCGAGCGCGTCAATTGCAGCACGCCCCCCTTGCTGGCCGCGTAGTTGGCTGCGTTGCCCGCGCCAAGGTTGGCCAGCACGGAGGCGATATTGATGATCTTGCCGCCACCCTGGCGCTTCATCGCCGGATGCACCGCCTGTGCACAGACGAACGGTGCAGTGAGGTTGACGTCGATCACCGTCTGCCAGTTCTCGATCGGCATCTCCTCGGGAGGGGCTGAGAGGCTGATACCGGCATTGTTCGCGAGGATATCGATCCGTCCGAACTCTCTCAGCGCCGCTTCGATCATGGCGGCGACGGCGGTCTTGTCCGTGACGTCGGCAGCGAGCGACAGGACGCGGCTGTTTGCTGCTGTCGTGGCGGCTGCGAGCGAAGCCTTTGCCGTTTCTGCGTTCGCGGCGTTGCGGTCGGCGATCACGACCGATGCACCAGCTTCGGCAAGTCCCTTCGCGATGGCGAGCCCGATGCCGGTGTTGCCTCCCGTGATGAGGGCGACTTTGCCGGTGAGGTCGAAAGGTGAGGCGGGCATCTGCGTGCGGGCTCCTTGGCGGATGATTTTTCGCCTAGCGATCACAATGCAGGAGATCAAGCAAGTGCGGTGCACCACATGGGCGATTGTTGAGGGAAAAATGAGAAAGGCCCCGGATATCGCTATCCAGGGCCTTCAGTCAGGAGCGCTTGAAGACGCTCAGTACTTGGCAACGACCGCAGCGGGTGCCGGCGTCCACTTGAAGGTCAGCTTGGCGCGGACCACGTCGTCGGTCACCTTTACGTTGCGGTTGTTGATACCGGTCGCGCCGGGAAGAATGTCGCGATGCAGCTTGATGCCGAGATCGATGTGCTGATACTCCGCGCCGATGATCACATCCGACCACAGGAACTTCATCACGAAGTAATCGACGCCAACACCGGCGTACCAGCCGCCCTGACGCTCATGGGTATAGCTGGTCCAGAGATTCGGAGCGGTGGTGACGGTGGTGCGGGTATAGACGCTGCCGTTGGCATAGCCACCGGTGCCGTAGACCATGAGCTTGTCCCACGTGTAGCCAACCTTGGCGCCGGCGGTCCAGTAGTTCTGGAGACGGGCTTCGCAGGTCCGGTTCGCGACGGCACTTGCGCCAAGGCAGTTTCCGCTGACGCTCAGCGACGAACCGTAGTCGTAGTCCCACTTCTGGCTGAAGCCGCCCTCAACACCGAGGACCCAACGGCCGAACTGGTGCTGGTAGCCAGCAAACCGGCCGGTGACGAAATCGCTGCCGTCGGTGTTGTGGCGATCCGGGAGACCGGTGTTGATGTACGAACCCTTCGCATCCCACCACTGACCGCCGACGGTCGATGCCGTGTAGAAGCCCGACCAGTTATAGGCGACCGGAACGACGAGCGGCGGTGCCTTCACGGTGCGCGCCCTCAGGTCCGCAGCTACCGCCGAGGTCGACACGAGAACCAGCGCAGCTGCAATTCCCCCCAGAAGCTTCATGTGCAATCCCCATCTCAAATAGCCGGCGCGAACAGCCCGACGGCCGGAAAATACCAACGTCAATGTGCCGTGATTTGCGGTAAAATGCTGTTGCTGCAAAAGCACTGCGGACAAAAAAGCTACAAATCACTGACGGATAACAAGGATTCCGGTGTCTTTCCGGAGCCGGCGTCAACTGCGCCGGGATACCCCAGCCAGCAACAGGCCGAAGAGCGCGAGTAGCCCGCCATAGATGGCCCAGTTCGATTCCCCAACCATGAAACTGGAGGCGGGGTAGGGGAAGTAACCTGTGCCCTGGCCGAGCCAAATCGAGCCGGTGATCAGGCAGAGGATGCCTGCGATCAGAAGCGACGTTCGCATCGCTTGCCCTCCAGCGGGCGATGAGTGTCAGACGTCCAGCAACTCGTCGCTCGCGAATTCCGCCTTGTCGGAGATGAAAGCGAAGCGTGCTTCGGCCTTGTTGCCCATCAGCCGCTCGACGGAATCCGCGGTGCCTTCGCGATCGTCGGCGAGGAGTACGACGCGCAGGAGGTTGCGCTTGCGCGGGTCCATCGTCGTTTCCTTCAACTGCGCCGGCATCATTTCGCCAAGGCCTTTGAAACGGCCGACGTCGACTTTTGCGTTGGCATTGAATTCGGACTTCAGAAGCTGGTCGCGATGGGCTTCGTCGCGCGCATAGACCGTCTTCGCGCCGTGGGTGAGGCGGTAGAGCGGCGGCACGGCGAGATAGAGGTGCCCTTCGTCGATCAGCCGCGGCATCTGCCGATAGAAGAATGTGATCAGCAGCGAGGCGATATGCGCGCCGTCCACGTCGGCGTCGGTCATGATGATGATGCGCGAGTAGCGCAAATCCTCTTCGCGATAGTGCGCGCCGGTGCCGCACCCGATCGCCTGCATGAGATCGGCGATCTGCTGGTTGCCGGCGAGCTTGTCCTTGCCGGCGGAGGCGACGTTGAGGATCTTGCCACGCAGCGGCAGCACGGCCTGCGTCTTGCGATCGCGCGCCTGCTTGGCGCTGCCGCCGGCCGAGTCGCCCTCGACGATGAAGAGTTCCGAGCCTTCCGCTGCCGTGTCGGAGCAATCGGCGAGCTTGCCGGGCAGGCGCAGCTTGCGCACGGCCGTCTTGCGCGCGACTTCCTTTTCCTGCCGCCGGCGGACGCGCTCCTCGGCGCGCTCGATGACGAAATCAAGCAGCTTGTTGGCCTGCACCGGGTTGCCGGAAAGCCAATGATCGAACGGGTCTTTCACCGACTGCTCGACAATTTTTTGCGCCTCGGCGGTGGCAAGGCGATCTTTCGTCTGGCCCTGGAATTCCGGCTCGCGTACGAACACCGACAACATCACCGCCGCGCCGGCCATGACATCTTCCGAAGTGATCGCAGCGGCGCGCTTGCCCTGGTTCACGCGCTCGGCGTGATCCTTCAAGCCGCGCAGCATGGCGCTGCGGATACCGGCCTCGTGGGTGCCGCCGTCTTGCGTCGGAATGGTGTTGCAGTAGGAGGACAGGAAGCCGTCGGCGTCGGCCGTCCACGCGACAGCCCATTCGCAGGCGCCATGGCCGCCGGTGCGGCCCGACTTGCCGGAGAAGATATCCGGATGCACGAGCGTATCCGCATGGATCGCTGCGGCGAGATAATCCTTCAGGCCGCCGGGGAAATGAAATGTATCTTCCGCAGGCACGTCCTCGACGCCGCGCAAAAGCTCGGGCGCGCATTTCCAGCGGATTTCGACCCCGCCGAACAGATAAGCTTTGGAACGCGCCATCTTGAACAGCCGCTGCGGCTTGAACGCAGCCTTTGCGCCGAAAATGTCGGTGTCGGGTTTGAAGCGCACGCGCGTGCCGCGGCGGTTATGGACCTTGCCGAGATCTTCGAGCTTGCCTTTCGGATGGCCGCGCTCGAACGCCATCTTGTAGAGCTTCTGGTTCCGCGCGACCTCGACCTCGAGCCGCGAGGAGAGGGCATTCACGACTGACACGCCGACGCCATGCAGGCCGCCCGAGGTTTCATAGACCTTGGAATCGAATTTGCCGCCGGCGTGCAGCGTGCACATGATCACTTCGAGCGCCGACTTCTTCGGAAACTTCGGATGGGGGTCGACCGGAATGCCGCGGCCATTGTCGCTCACCGTAAGGAAGCCGTCGGCTGCAAGTTCGACCTCGATAAAGGTCGCGTGGCCGGCCAGCGCCTCGTCCATCGAGTTGTCGATGACCTCGGCGAAGAGATGATGCAGTGCCTTCTCGTCGGTGCCGCCGATATACATGCCCGGACGCCGGCGGACCGGCTCAAGCCCTTCCAGCACCTCAATGTCTCGGGCGGTGTAGCCGGCCTCGGCCGAGCCGCCGCGCGGCGCGGATGCCGCCGCCCGGCCTTTGGGGGCGGGCTGTCCGAACAGGTCGTCCGGTTTGTTTTTTTTCTGTGCTTTCAGAGGCTTTGACATATGTTCTCAGATTGAAGATGGGCCGCCAGCCGGGCGAATCACTGCTTTCAACTATGCCATGGATAGGTTGGCAAATGTGACGCAGGGCAGCGGGGCGCATTGGGCGGCTGGGCGTGCTATCGGGGCCGGCTGCGGTTGCGATAGGCAGGACAAGAATGACCAAACAAGAATGACAAAAACCGGTCAGGGCAGAAACAGGGCGGGGACGATCGATGGGCTTTGAGGAGATGACAAAAGGATTGGCGGAATTTGTTCGCCATCACCAAGTGTGGGCTGCGCCGATCGTCTTCTTCCTCGCATTCGCCGAATCACTCGCCGTACTGTCGCTGTTCATCCCTGCGTGGGGCATGCTGGTCGCCATCGGGGCGTTGATCGGCGTCAGCGGTATCAGCTTCTGGCCGATCTGGCTGGCGGCATCCGCCGGTGCAGCTCTTGGCGACTGGCTCTCCTATTGGTTCGGCCACCGCTACAAGACGCAGATCGAGCACATGTGGCCGCTCTCGCAGTTCCCTGACACGCTCGCGACCGCCGAACGTTTTGTTCAGAAGTGGGGAATTCCCAGCGTCTTCATCGGACGTTTCTCAGGTCCGTTACGCGCAACAGTGCCGCTCGTGGCTGGCGTGAGCGAGATGCCGTACTGGCACTTCCAGTTCGCCAATTTTACCTCAGCCTTTCTCTGGGCAGCGCTGCTGCTCGCGCCCGGCATGATGGGCGTGAAGATGATGTTTTGAGCAACCCGCAGCTGATCGGGAATTTCAAACCCGATCGGGTGTTCATGCCGCGATGGTCGCGGTTTCGCATGATGCAAATGAATCGCAACAAATGCGGTTCGTGAGAATCCGATAGGCGGTCATGCGAGCGGTTCGCAACTGAACAGCTCACCTCGATGATGCACAATTTTTCTGGGAGGCTCGCTATGGATTTGTCACGACGCCACGTGTTGGGCGGCGCTGCTGCGCTTGCAGCGGCACCGATGATTGCACCGACTGCCGCTGAAGCCGCTGCGCCACCGGCTGGCAAGCAGGCGCCTGGCTTCTATCGCTACAAGGTCGGCGACATCGAGGTGACCGCAATCGCGGACGGCACCAATACGTTTAACCTGCCGGACACCTTCGTTGCCAACAAGACCAAGGCTGAGGTGAACGCAGCGCTTGAGAAAGCGTTTCTGCCGACGGACAAAATGTCGATCCCGTTCGCGCCGATCGTTGTCAACTCGGGGGGCAAGCTGATCGCCATCGACACCGGCAACGGTCCGGGAGCCTTCGTCAACAGCAAGGGCAATGTCGGTCAGTATCAGACCAACCTCGCGGCCGCGGGTATCGATCCGAAGAACATCGATGTCGTCGTGATCTCGCACTTCCACGGCGACCACATCAACGGCCTGCTCAGTCCGGAAGGGCAGCCGATCTTCGCCAACGCCGAAGTTCTGGTTCCTGCGGCTGAATGGAAATATTTCATGGACGACGGCGAGATGAGCCGTGCTCCGGCGGGCCGCATGCAGGATGTGTTCAAGAACGCGCGCCGCGTTTTTGAAACCGGTTTGAAGAAGAAAGTGACGCCATACGAACCGGGCAAGGATGTTGCGGCCGGCGTGCAGGCCGTTGCCACGCCCGGTCACACGCCCGGACATAGCTCCTTCATCATCTCGTCGGGCGCGGACAAGGTGTTCGTGCAGTCGGACATGACCAACCATCCCGCGCTGTTCGTTACCAATCCCGGTTGGCATTTGATGTTCGATCAGGACGCGGCGATGGCCGAAGCAACCCGGCGCAAAGCCTATGACATGCTGGTTGCAGACAAGATGCGGGTGCAGGGGTTCCATTTTCCATTCCCGGCGCTCGGCAATGTGGTGAAGGACGGCGACGGTTATCGCTATCTGCCGGTGATGTGGTCGACGTCGCTCTAGCATCAGGCGTCGATGGTTCAGTGAAGGCCGCCCAAACGGGCGGCCTTCGTGCTTCTGCTATGCGCTCCGGCATAGCCTGCGGCTTGACCGGCGATGCCGATGACCGTATATCCCGCGCCCATGATCAACGCGCTGACCATCGCCAACGCCCGCCGCCGCCGTATGTTCGCGGCATGGGTTGGCGCGCGCCTCTAGGATCGCCAACCAGTGCCGCCGGAGATCGCTCTGCGGCACTTGCTTCTCTCCTGAAATCGCAGTTCGGTCACCGGCGGCTCGTCAACGAGCAGGAGACCGTTATGCATGTACCTCATGCGTTTCAGATCGACCGGGCCGCAAGCCTGAAGTTTGCGCTAGAGCGCGGCTTCGGTCTTGCCTGCGCGACCCGTGCTGGTAAGCCCGTCGCGTCACCGGTGCCATTTCATCTCAGCTACGGTCAGGACGGCACGCCCGTCGTTGCCTTCCATGTCGCACGTCACAACCCGCTCGCCGCGCTGGCGGACGGAGAGGCATCGTGGCTGCTGGCGGTGCAAGGCGATGACGCCTACGTGTCGTCGGACTGGTACGCCTCGGCGCATCAGGTGCCGACCTGGCTCTATCAGGCCGTGCACCTGTCGGGGCCGGTACGGCCGATGATGGGCGACGAACTGGTGGCGCATCTCGATGCCTTAAGCGAGCGGTTCGAGCGGGATTTGTTGCCGAAGCCGATCTGGACCATGGCGAAGGTTCCGGCCGCGCGACGGGAAGGGCTGATGCGTGCGATCGTCGGGCTTGTCATGACGGTGGAAGACGTTCATGGCAGCTTCAAGCTGAACCAGCATAAGTCCGATGCGGATCATGTTGCGGTGGCGACCGCCCTGGGCCTGCAGACATCGCCAGGCGCCCAGGCAATCGCACGGAAAATGCGAGCATTGCGGCCGCACGCATTTGCACAAACCGCCCAGGCTCACGATATCAGTGAGACCGGCGTATCAGGACTGGCCGAGGAGACGATGTGATGAGCACGACCGCCACGATCGAGGTTCAAAACACCTCCACCACCAAGCCGGCTGTCTTTGTCGACGGCGCGTCCGGAACGACCGGGCTCGGCATTGCCGAACGCCTCACGCACCTCGACGACGTGGCAGTGAAAAGCATCGCCGCCGACAAGCGCAAGGACCCCGCCGCCAAGCGCGCGCTGATGGAGGAGGTCGATCTCGTCATCCTCTGCCTGCCGGATGATGCGGCGAAGGAAACGGTGGCGCTGATCGATGGCATGGGCGCGAAGGCGCCGAAGGTGCTCGATGCGTCGACCGCGTTTCGGGTTGCGCCGGACTGGGCCTACGGCTTTCCCGAGCTTGCGCCGGATCAGGCCGGCACGATTCGCAGCGCGCCGAAGGTGTCGAATCCCGGCTGTTATCCAACCGGCGCGATCGCGCTGCTGCGGCCGCTGGTCGATGCGGGCCTGATGCCGGTCGACTATCCCGTGACCGTGAATGCGGTGAGCGGCTATTCCGGCGGCGGCAAGTCGATGATCGAAAGTTTCGAGAGCGGCGCAGCGCCGTCGTTCGAGCTCTACGGCCTCGGCCTCGAGCACAAGCACGTACCGGAAGTGCAGAAGTATTCGAACCTGACGCGGCGGCCGATCTTCGTGCCGTCGGTCGGCAACTACCGGCAGGGCATGCTCGTGTCGATGCCGCTGCATCTCGACACGCTGCCCGGCAAGCCGAGCGGCGCCGATCTGCATGCGGCGTTGGCGAAACGCTACGCCGGGAGCCGTTACGTCTCCGTGCTGCCGCTCGACAATCAAACGGCGCGGGGCGGCCGGCTCGAGCCCGAAGCGCTCAACGAGACGAACAAGCTCGAGCTCTTCGTTTTTCCAAACGACAAGCACCGCCAGGCCGTTCTCGTCGCGCGGCTCGACAACCTCGGCAAGGGCGCCTCGGGAGCTGCCGTGCAGAATATGCGGCTGATGCTCGGTTTGCCTGAGCTTGCAGGCTGATCGCTCACGGCAAGGCGCGAACATGGTCACGCCTTGCGGGATCAAATCATCGTGCGGCGATCCCTGAAACCCTTCGACAGGTCTCCCTGTAGTTGTGTGAAATTCAGGAGGTGCCGGGATGGATGTGGCTGTCAACGCGCGGGCCAGCACGAATGATCGTGAGTTCCCTGCACGGATTGGCAGGGTCAGTTCGGTCGATGTTCTGCGTGGTCTCGTGATGATCGTCATGGCGCTGGACCATACGCGGGATTTCTTCGCATCAAGCGGTGTCAATCCAAGAGACGTTGCCGAGCCAGCACTGTTTCTCACCCGGTGGATCACGCATTTCTGTGCGCCGGTATTTGTCTTCCTGGCCGGCGTGTCGGCGTTCCTGCATGGTGCAAACGGTCGCAGTTTGCCTGACTTGAGCCGCTTTCTCGCGACTCGCGGCCTTTGGCTGATCTTGATCGAACTGACGGTAGTCCGGCTTGCCTGGACGTTCAGCCTCGACCTCAACTACTTTTTCACTCAGGTGATATTTGCCATCGGCGCATCCATGATCGTCCTGTCGATGCTGATCCATTTGCCGCGCCAGGCCGTTGCCGCGATCGGTTTGACCCTGATCGCCGGCCACAATCTTCTCGATCCGATCACCTCCGCGGCGTTTGGAAACGCCGCACCGGTCTGGAATGTCCTGCATGAACCAGCGATGCTGCAGTTCGGCAATGTCCGCTGGCTCGCAGTCTATCCGCTGATTCCCTGGATCGGCGTCATGGCGGCCGGTTATGCGCTCGGTCCCGTTTTTCTCCGTCCGCGTCATGAGCGAATGCGGCTGCTGATGGGATGGGGCCTTGCCGTCACCGTCGGCTTTGTGGTGCTTCGCGCGACCAACCTCTACGGAGATCCCGCTTCGTGGACGGTGCAACCGACCATCGCCGCCACCATCCTGTCATTCATCAACTGCGAAAAATATCCGCCGTCACTGCTGTATTTGATGATGACGCTCGGGCCGGCGCTGCTGGCGCTTGCGGCGCTGGAGTCCGTTCGGGGCCGTACCACGGACTGGGTGACTGTTTTCGGGCGCGTGCCGTTTTTCTACTACGTCCTCCACATCTATCTCATTCACGCGCTCGCAGTGCTGTTTGCCGCAGCGACCGGTAGCAATGTTGGGTGGCTGTTTGGGCCATTTCCTCCCGACAAACCGGAGAGCTATGGAATCGGACTGGCCGGAGTCTATGTGATTTGGCTCGCGGTCGTCGCCGCGCTTTACCCGCCGTGCCGCTGGTTCGCGGCCGTCAAGCAGCGGCGAACCGACTGGTGGCTATCGTACCTGTGACATTCATCAGAAGCAGAAATGCGCAGGCCCGGGGGCCTGCGCATTCGGATCGTCGAGACGATCAGCTGGATTAACTTACAGCTTGCCGAAAATTCCGAGCACCAGCACCGCCTGTGCGAGGAAGCCGACCGTGAATGTCAGCGTGCGCAACACAGGCACGCCGAACGTATAGACGATGGCGTGGGCGAGGCGCGACCAGAAGTAGACAGCACAGGCCAGCACCGTCCACTTGGTCGAGTAGTCGATCGCGTTGAGGATCAGTACCAGCGGCGCGAAGACGATGAGGTTCTCGACGGCGTTGTCGTGAGCGAACATCATCCGGTTGGCCCATTCGGCCTGCGGCTTGTCGTTGCGCGACGGATTGCCCATCGCGCCGAAAAGGCCGCGCACCATGACGCGATTGAGGATGTAGGGCACCCACATCAGGCCCGTTAAAACCACCGTCAGCGTCAGCCAGAACAGTTCGCGCGTCATCCCGATCTCCTCCACGCATTTCCTTTGACCGACCAAGAACTGCGGTTCTGATTGGTCATGACTGGCAGCTTGATAACATGGTGCGGCAGAGTCGAGTAGGGGCGAGCGCAATCCAGCCGCGCAGCCAGATTCAGCGGGAGCCTACGCGCGCACGCGCACGTAGCTGCCGGGAGCGTCCTCGATCGGCGGCAGCACCCCGCCGCCCGGTTGCCGTGCATCCGTCTCTTCAGGATCGAGACTGCCGAGCCAGGCGCGCCAGTCCGGCCACCATGACCCCTTGGTTTCCTGCGCCCCAGGCAGCCACTCCTTCAGCGAGTAGGGATGATGCCCATTGGCGTAGGTCCAGTACTGATACTTGTTTGCGGCTGGCGGATTGACCACGCCGGCGATGTGACCGGAACCGGCTAAAACGTATCTGACGGGGCCGCCAAAGAACTGCGAGCCGTAGAGCACCGACTCGGCAGGCGCGATGTGGTCCTCGCGGGTGGCGAGGTTGTAGACCGGCACCTTCACCTTCGACAGATCGAGCGCAGTGTTGTCGATCACCATCGAGCCCTTGGTGAGACGGTTTTCGAGATAACAGTTGCGCAGATAGTACGAATGGTTCGCAGCCGGCATCCGCGTCGCATCCGAGTTCCAGTGCAGCAGATCGAACGCCTTCGGCTGGTCGCCCTTGAGGTAGTTGCTGACGACGTATGACCAGATCAGGTCGTTGGAGCGCAGCATGTTGAAAGCCATCGCCATCTTGCTGCCTTCGAGCACGCCGGCGGTTTTCATCTCGCGTTCGAGTGCCGAAATCTGGTTCTCGTCGACGAAAACCAGCAGATCGCCGGCATGCGTGAAATCCACCTGCGCCGCGAGGAATGTCGCGGACGTCACGCGCACCTGGCGCTTCTCCGCTAGCCACGCGAGCGTGGTCGCGAGCAGGGTGCCGCCGACGCAATAGCCCATGGTATGGACTTTCATTTCGCCGGTAGCCTGTTCGATCGCGTCCATCGCCGCGATCGGCCCGAGCTTCATGTAGTCCTCGAACGTCTTGTCGCCGAGCGACTTGTCCGGATTGACCCACGAGATCACGAACACCGTGACGCCCTGATCAACCGCCCACTTCACGAGCGACTTCTCGGCCTTGAGATCGAGGATGTAAAACTTGTTGATCCACGGCGGCACGATCAGGAGCGGGGTGCGCAGCACCTTCTCCGTGCTCGGCGAATACTGGATCAGCTGCATGATCTCGTTCTGATAGATCACCTTGCCCGGCGTGGTCGCCATCTGTTCGCCGACGACCATGTTGGCCGGGTCGGATTGGCGGATACGCAGATTGCCGCGGCCGGCCTCGATATCCTCGGCCAGCATCTGCATGCCACGCACGAGATTTTCGCCGTTGGTCGAAAGCGTTTTGCGCATCACCTCCGGATTCGTCAGAACGAAGTTCGAGGGCGACAGCGCATTGCCGATCTGCTGCACGTAGAACTCGGCCTTCTTGCGCGTGTGCGGGTCGAGTCCGTCTGCGTTCTTGACGAGATCGTTCGCCCACTGCGTGCCGAGCAGGTACGCCTGCATGACGAAATCGTAGAACTGGTTAGACCTCCAATCGGGATCCTGGAAACGCTTGTCCCGCGGCGCCGGCGAAATCACTGGCTCGACGGCTTCGCCGCGCATGCGCTTGGCCGATCCTTCCATCAGATCGGCGTAAGCCTTGCTGACCTTGGCCTGCAATTCGGCCGCGCGGGTCTGATCCGACAGCCAATAACTGGCGACGCTCGAAAACGTCCGCACGACCTCGGTCAGTTCGCTCGGCGGCTCGCCGGGCGTTGCGCTGTTTTCGCGGCCCTTCAAAAAGCTCGCCAGCGCAGAGCCGCTGCTCTCCATGGCTTTGGAGATGTTCTTGGCGAACGCTTCCGGGTCGAAACGCGGGGGCGGGGCGGATGACGGATCGGGCGAGATATCACTCATGGCCGGATACTACGGTTTCTTGTTCGGGTTCAGTATGACGCAGTCTTACAAGGCAGGAATGATGCCATAGTTCAAACGTTTACGGCGAAATCTGTGTGCTGCGCTGCGGCGAGCTTCTTGCTTTGGTCATATTGACGATCTAGACCGCACGGCGTTGCCGAAAGATCGGATGGTATGCGACCTCTTAATCATTTCCGGCCAGATTGATTCCATGCTGGAGTGCTTCGGATTCCGGCGCATGGCTGAACGGCAGCCGCGAGAAAGTGCACAGTGATCAAGACCGCGTCAGGCCCTTTGAAGACAGAACAGGCGGCGAGCCTGCGGCGACTTGCCGCCATCGTTCTGCTGGCCGGCGCCTTCGGCGGTTGCTCGTTGCCGATCGCGGATTTGCCGGGAATCGGTGTGCCCTCGAACGCGCCGGCCCGTCCGCAGACCGTCGGTGCGTATCCGGCGGTTCACGATGTGCCGGCCCCCCGCGAGCAGGCGGTTCTGGAGCCGGAGGAACGTGCCCGGATCGAGAAAGAGCTGATTGCCGCCCGCGAACGCCAGGCCCGAGCCGCTGGCGCGGCAGACACGAGCGACGCGCCAAAGGGCGCAAAGAAGAAAACCCCGCAAACTAACTGATTTTCTCGACGTTTTTGCCGCCTTTCAGGCTGGTACGGGCAGGTCCCCGTGCTAAAAAAGAGCCCTGATTCAAGCGCAAAAGCTGTCCCACCGCCGGTTCCGGAGCCTGGACCTATGGAAGAGTTCTACCGCATTCGCCGCCTGCCGCCTTACGTGTTCGAACAAGTCAATCGAGCCAAGGCCGCAGCCCGCAATGCCGGCGCCGACATCATCGACATGGGCATGGGCAACCCCGACCTGCCGACCCCGCCGCATGTCATCGAAAAGCTGAAGGAAACCCTCGGCAAGCCGCGGACCGACCGTTATTCGGCATCCAAGGGCATCAACGGGCTCCGCAAGGCGCAGGCCGGATATTACGCCCGCCGTTTTGGCGTGAAGCTGAATCCCGATACGCAGGTTGTGGCGACTCTCGGCTCTAAGGAAGGCTTCGCCAACGTCGCCCAGGCGATCACGTCGCCGGGCGATGTCGTGCTGGTGCCGAACCCGAGCTATCCAATCCATGCCTTCGGCTTCCTGATGGCGGGCGGCGTGGTGCGCTCGGTGCCGGCCGAGCCGACGCCGGAACTGTTCGGGGCGCTGGAACGCGCGATCATGCACTCCATCCCTAAGCCGATCGCGATGATCTGCTGCTATCCGTCGAATCCGACGGCCTATGTGGCGACGCTCGACTTCTACAAGGATCTTGTCGCGTTCGCGAAGAAGCACGAGATCTTCATTCTGTCGGATCTGGCTTACGCCGAGCTATATTTCAACGACGATCCTCCGCCGTCGGTGCTGCAGGTGCCGGGCGCGATGGATGTGACGGTCGAGTTCACTTCGATGTCGAAGACGTTCTCCATGGCCGGCTGGCGAATGGGTTTCGCGGTTGGAAACGAGCGCATCATCGCAGCTCTTACGCGGGTGAAGTCGTACCTCGACTACGGTGCGTTCACGCCGGTGCAGGTCGCGGCGACGGCAGCGCTGAACGGTCCTGACGATTGCATCCGCGAGGTCCGCGACATCTACAAGAAGCGCCGCGATACGCTGGTCGAGGCGTTCGGCCGCGCCGGCTGGGATATTCCGCCGCCGGCGGCCTCGATGTTCGCCTGGGCGCCGCTGCCCGAGAAATTCCGTGAGGTCGGCAGCATGGCGTTCGCGACCTTGATGGTGGAGAAATCCGGCGTCGTGGTTTCGCCCGGCGTTGCGTTCGGAGAGCACGGCGAGGGTTATGTCCGCATCGCCATGGTGGAAAACGAGCAGCGTATCCGGCAGGCGGCGCGAAACATCCGCCGCTTCCTTGAAAGCGGCATTGAAACGTTGCACAACGTGGTTCCTCTCGCCAACCGGCGATAACTTCATCAGGCGTTGTGAATTATGGTCGCTCCCCTCAAGGTGGGCATTGCGGGACTCGGCACTGTGGGTGCCGAGGTCGTCCGCCTCATCGAAGAACAGAGCCGGGTGCTCTCCGCCCGCGCTGGCCGCGGCATCAAGGTCGTCGCAGTTACCGCGCGCTCGAAAGCGAAGAAGCGCGGCGTCAGTCTGCGCGGAATCGAATGGGCCAAGTCGCCGCTGGCGCTCGCCGACGATCCGAACATCCATTGCTTCGTCGAATTGATGGGCGGCGCCGGCGATCCGGCGCTCTCTGCGATCGAAGCTGCATTGAGGTCCGGCAAATCGGTCGTCACCGCGAACAAGGCGTTGATCGCCAAGCACGGCAGCAAGCTTGCGGCGCTCGCCGAGAAGCATGGCGGCGCGCTGAACTACGAGGCAGCGGTCGGCGCCGCCATTCCCGTCATCAAGACGTTGCGCGAAGGTCTTGCGGGGACGACGATCAATCGCGTCTACGGCATCCTCAACGGCACCTGCAATTACATCCTGACCCGGATGGAGGAAGAGGGGCTGTCGTTCGCCGAGTGCCTGAAGGATGCCCAGAGGCTCGGCTATGCCGAGGCCAATCCGGCATTCGACGTCGATGGCCACGACACCGCGCAGAAACTCGCGATCCTCGCCAGCCTCGCATTCGGCACCAAGGTCGCGCAGTCGTCGGTCTATGTCGAAGGCATTTCCTCGATCGCGCCGGATGACCTGCGCGCCGCGCAGGATCTCGGCTATCGCGTGAAGCTGCTCGGCGTTGCAGTTCGCACGTCGTCCGGCATCGAGCAGCGCGTCCATCCGACCATGGTGCCGCGCTCCTCGTCGATCGCGCAGGTGATGGGCGTCACCAATGCGGTGACGATCGATGGTGAAGGCATTCCGCCGCTGACATTGGTCGGGCCGGGAGCTGGCGGTGCTGCGACGGCATCCGCCGTCATCGCCGATATCGCCGATGTCGCGCGCGGCCTGCGCGCCAAGCCGTTCGGCCGTCCGGTCGAGAAGTTGCGCACCATCAAGAAAGCGCCGATGGAGCGCCATGAGGGCGGCTATTATATCCGCCTGATGGCGCGCGATCTCGCAGGCACTGCGGCGACCATCGCCACGCGGCTTGCCGAACAGAAGATTTCGATCGAGTCGATTGTGCAGCGTCATCCGAACGGATCGATTGATCCGCCGGCTTCGCGCACGAAATCGTCGCCGGTGCCCGTGATCCTGATCACCTATGCGACCAGCGAAGATGCGGTACGGCGTGCGCTCGCGGCCGTACAGGCCGACAAGGTGATCACCGGCCGGCCGCAGGTCATCCGGATCGAGAAGAACTAGAACCAGGTCCGCGCTCCCGGCGCGGATGCGTGGATGTGAGGAGTTACACGAATGTCCGTCATTTCAGTCCCGCCGCAGCAATTGCTCGAACGCATCCTCACGCTCGAGCTGGTGCGCGTGACCGAGCGGGCGGCCGTCTCGGCTGCGCGTCTGCGCGGCCATGGCGAGGAGAAGGCTGCCGACCAGGCGGCGGTCGACGCGATGCGCCGCGAACTGAACAAGCTCCCGATCGAAGGAACGATCGTCATCGGCGAAGGCGAGCGTGACGAGGCGCCGATGCTGTTCATCGGCGAGAAGGTCGGCATTCAGGCCGGGCCGAAGGTCGATATCGCCGTCGATCCGCTCGAAGGCACGACACTGTGCGCCAAGAACATGCCGGGCGCGATCGCGACCATGGCGATGGCGGAGGGCGGGACGCTGCTCAATGCGCCCGACGTCTATATGCAGAAGCTCGCGATCGGTCCAGGCTATCCGAAGAACGTCGTCGATATCGACGCGCCGCCCGCCGACAACATCAAGCGGCTCGCACGCGCCAAGGATGTCCATCCATCCGCGATCACGGCGCTGGTGCTCGATCGTCCGCGCCACGCCGATATCATCGCCGCTGTTCGCTCGACGGGCGCAGCCGTGCGGCTGATCACCGACGGCGATGTGGCCGGCGTGATTCACACCGCCGATCCGGAGAATACCGGCGTCGACATCTATCTTGGCACCGGCGGCGCGCCGGAAGGCGTGCTGGCTGCGGCGGCACTGCGCTGCATCGGCGGCCAGATGCAAACCCGCCTCATTCTCGATACCGCCGAGAAGCGCGAGCGCGCGGCCAAGATGGGCATCAACGATCCGAACATGGTCTACGGCATCGAGGATCTCGCCAAGGGCGATTGTCTGTTTGCGGCGACCGGCGTGACCGACGGTTCGCTGCTGTCCGGCGTCAAGTTCCGCAAGAACGTGATCGAGACGGAAACCGTCGTGATGCGCTCCGTTACGGGCACCGTGCGCTACATCAAGGCCGAGCACCGTCAGCTCGAAAAATTCCATCTCGATTGAGGGTGCGATGAGCGAGGTGATCGTTCGCCCGATCAAGCCGTCCGATCGCGCGCAATGGGCGCCGCTCTGGGAGGGCTATCTCACCTTCTACAAGACCGCGTTGCCCGAGCGGATCACCGACATTACCTTTGGCCGGTTCTTCGATCCGCTCGAGATGATGAACGCGCTCGTTGCCGAAGACGACGGCAAGCTGATCGGTCTTGCGCACTATACGCTGCACCGCTCGACCTGGGCCGAGCACTGCTACTGCTATCTCGAAGATCTGTTCGTCGATCCGAACATTCGCGGCAAGGGCGCCGGCCGGGCACTGATCGCGGGCGTGGCGGAAGCCGCCCGTGCGGCCAAGGCGACACGGCTTTACTGGCTGACCCACGAAACCAACGCACAGGCGCGAGCGCTCTACGACAAGATGGCGGAGAACGCCGGCTTTATCCACTACCGGATCAAGCTCTAGCAAACGAGGAATACCCGATGCCGAACACCGATGTCTCCCGCGTCAAGGCGCTGGTGTTCGATGTCTTCGGCACGGTGGTCGACTGGCGAACAAGCCTCATTACCGAACTGAGCTGGTGGGGCGACGAGCGCGGCATCAAGGCGGACTGGACCGGCTTCGTCGATGCATGGCGCGCCGCTTACATGCCGGCGATGGATGACGTGCGCAAGCATCCCGAGCGCGGTTACGTGATTCTCGACGATCTGCATCGCCGCACGCTCGACCGGCTGATCGAGCAGTTCAAGATCGGAAACCTGAGCGAAGCCGATCGCGACCACATCAATCGCGGCTGGCATCGTCTCAAGCCATGGGCCGATGGCGTGTCCGGACTGACGCGGCTGAAGACGAAGTTCGTCATCGCGCCGCTCTCGAACGGCAACGTCGCGCTTCTGACCAACATGGCCAAGAACGCCGGCCTGCCGTGGGACCTCGTGCTCAGCGCGGAACTGTTCAAGCACTACAAGCCCGATCCCGAGACCTACCTTGGCGCGGCGCAGCTTCTGGGACTACCTCCCGAGCAGGTGATGATGGTCGCAGCCCACAACGGCGATCTCTTGGCCGCTCAAAAGCATGGCCTCAGGACGGCGTTCGTTCCACGAGTCACGGAATACGGCCCGCATCAGGACCGAGATTTCCGCGCCGACGGCCAGTACGATGTCGTCGCCCGCGATTTCAACGATCTGGCGGCTCAGCTCGGCTGCTGAGCCGGCCTTTTCACAGCGGGGATAACCGCGCCTGTGGCGTGATCTGTCGTGTTGACGCCGTGCAGGGCGTGCTTATCTCGCCAACGCATGATCCGCTCCGCTACCGCCATTCCGATCGAGCTGCCGCCGGCGTTTCTCGGCGTCACGCGCTCGGCGACCAATCGCCGCTGGCGCGACCGGCTCGACGCACGCGGTTCCGCACTGGCGCTGGCCATTGCGCAGCGGCACCAGCTGCCGGAGATGCTCGCGCGCGTCCTCGCCGGACGCGGTGTCGAAAGCGATGCGGTCGCGAGCTTCCTTGATCCGACGATCCGCAACCTGATGCCCGACCCCGCGACCATCACGCAGATGGACGCTGCCGCGCGACGCCTTGCGGATGCGGTCAAACGCAGCGAAAGGGTGGCGATCTTCGGTGACTATGACGTCGACGGCGCCACCTCGTCGGCGCTGCTCGCGTGGCATCTGCGTCATTGCGGCCTCGATCCGCTGATTCATATTCCTGATCGCATCTTTGAAGGCTATGGGCCGAACGTCGAGGCTGTGCGCGCACTCGCCGACAAGGGCGCGACGCTGCTCGTCACCGTTGACTGCGGCACCACCAGCCTCGAGCCGCTGGCCGAAGCCAAGCGCCGCGGCATGGACGTGGTGGTGATCGACCATCATCAATGCAACGACGAGCTTCCGGTCGTCGACGCGCTGGTCAATCCGAACCGGCCCGACGATCTGTCGGGGCTTGGTCATCTCGCGGCCGTCGGACTCGTCTTCATGACGCTGGTCGCGCTCAACCGCGAACTGCGCGCGCGCGGGTTCTGGACGCCGGAAATGCCCGAGCCGGATTTGCTCGGCATGTTGCACCACGTTGCGCTCGGCACCGTGGCAGATGTCGCGCCGCTGATCGGCCTCAACCGCGCGTTCGTCGCCAAGGGGCTCATTGCTCTGCGGCGCCGCGACCATGTCGGTCATACAGCATTGATGGATGTCGCGCGGTTGAACGGTCCGCCGGAGGCATGGCACCTGGGCTTCGCGCTTGGGCCGCGTATCAATGCAGGCGGCCGTATTGGCCGGGCCGATCTCGGCGTGCGGCTGTTGCTCGAAGGCGACGTGTCGGAAGCCGCGCGCATCGCTGCCGAACTCGACCGCCTGAACACAGAGCGCCGTGCCATCGAGCAGGCCGCTGAAGCGCAGGCCGAAGCGGAAGCGCTCGCCGCCATCGGCCTGGAAGACAAGGGCGCCGTCATCGTCACGGCGTCGGAAGGCTGGCATCCCGGCGTCGTCGGTCTCGTCGCCTCGCGCCTAAAAGAGAAATTCTCGCGGCCCGTATTCGCCATTGCGCTCGAGCCCGGAGGCATCGGCACGGGGTCTGGGCGCTCCATTCCGGGCGTCGATCTCGGCAAGGCGGTGCGGCAGGCGGTGGCCGATGGCGTGCTGCTCAAAGGGGGTGGTCACGCGATGGCCGCCGGCGTCACGCTGAGGAAAGATCGGCTCGCCGAATTTCGCGCATACATCGAAGCCGCCTTGCACGATGCGGTGACGGATGCCCGCCACGCCGATGAACTGCTGGTCGATGGCGCGGTGTCGGCGCGTGCGGTGACACCTGAATTTGCGGCCACGCTCAATCGCGCCGGCCCCTTCGGCAGCGGCAATCCCGAGCCGGTGATTGCGCTGCCATCGCATCAGATTGCATTCGCCGAGCCGGTCGGACAGGCGCATGTGCGGGTGCGTTTGAAATCCGGTGACGGCGCGATCGTCAATGCCATTTCATTCCGGAGTCTGAACCAGCCGCTCGGCAACATGCTGCTGACACAGCGCGGCCAGCCGGTGCACGTGGCAGGCTCGTTGGCGATCGATCGCTGGCAGGGCGCCGAGCGCGTGCAGTTGCGCATCGCCGACGCGGCAGTCCCCGATCCGGGTCCGGCGATCATCCGCTGATCTTTACGGTATTAAGGTAGGGTGACTGACCTAACCCTGCCGCTTTTGCTGCATGATTTCTGGAGCCGGCGCGTGGTGCCGGTTCCGAAACGGTGCCATAATCCCGGCTTTCAACGACAGGGGGCACTGATGTTTCGTCCCGCAATCCGTTTGATGGTCCGCACTTTTGTTCCGGCCATCGCTCTTCACCTCTCGGCCGGTTTCGCAATCGCTGAAAATCGCGTGGCGCTCGTCGTCGGACAGTCGGCGTACCGCAGCGTCGCGGCGTTACCCAATCCGACCAACGATGCCAAGGCGATGAGTGAGCTCCTGACCTCAGCCGGCTTCGATGTTACGACAGTGCGTGATGTTTCGCAGAACGATCTGCGTCAGGCGGTCGGTGACTTTGCCGCGAAGATCGCGGGCAAAGGCCCCGATACGGTCGCGCTCGTGTTCTACGCTGGGCATGGCGTGCAGATCGACGGCGAGAACTTCCTGCTGCCGGTCGATGTGAACTTCCAGCGAGAGGCCGATGTGCCGTTGCAGGCGGTGCGGCTCAACGACGTGATGAACACGCTGTCGTCGGTGCCGACCAAGCTGCGCATCGTCATGCTCGATGCCTGCCGCAACGATCCGTTCGATGCGATCAACAAGACTGCAGGGCGCGGCCTGGCGATCTTCGATGCCAAGGCGAATGCTGCGGGTTCCTTCATCTCCTACGCTACGTCTCCGGGAGCGGAAGCCGAAGACGGCAAGGGATCGTCGAGCCCGTACACGACGGCGCTCGTCGTGTCCGCGCGCGAGCCGGGCATCACCATCGAGGAAGCGTTCAAGCGCGTCCGCGTCGCGGTGAACAAGGAGACCGAAGGCCGCCAGATTCCGTGGGAGAGTTCGTCGCTCACCAGCGATTTCTATTTCTTTCCCGGGGCGGCCAAACCGGATGCCAAGAAGACAACCGTAACCCGCACTGTTCCCGAATGGCGCGCGGCACTGCAAGGCAAGTCCGCACAGGATGCCTATGAAATTGCGATCGCTGACGACTCGATCGAGGCCTACGAGGCGTTCACTGGTCTCTATACCGATCCGCCGTATGCAACGCGGGTGCGCTCGATCCTCGACCGCCGCCGCGAGATGGTGGCGTGGAGTATCGCGGTGAATACCAACACCGTCGGCGGCTTCGCGCTGTTCCTCGCGAGCTATCCCAACAGCGATCTCGCAGCGACCGCACGCAAGCTGCAAGACCGTCTGCGCAACAGGCCGCTCCAGGCGAACGCGCTTGCCGCAGCCAATGCAGCTGCACCGGGTGGCGGCGGGCAGGGCGGGTCGCCGGCGACCACGGGTGCCGCGCCTGCCGGACCGACGCTGGCAAGCCTGCCCACCAACACAGCCGCGGCCGCGGTCGGGCCGACCTGTCCGTGCATCGTGCCGCCGAAGATCGAGAAGAAGCGGGCCGAGCCGCCGCCGAAGAAGCGCGTCGTCGAACCGCATCGTCGAGGACCGCCGCGTCCGCCGCCGGAGGAGGTGATCGTTCGCCGGCGCAATCCTGACGCCGATGCGGCGGCTGCTGCCGCCGCCGGGGCCATCATTGGTGGTGCCATCCTCGGTGGCGCCTTGAGTGGCGGCGGCCGGGGTGGCGGACACCATTACCACCCGCGCGGCCACGGATTCTAGGCCGTCCTAGATTTCGGCCTGCGACAACGCCGCGCCCTGTCAGGCGCGGCGTTTGCTTTGGTAAACGCCCGTCCCGTTAAGTAAGTTTTCCGTTAATGCTCGTCAGTGTTTTACCGATCGGCCAGAGTATGGTCGCTACCTGATCGGGACGTTTCCATGCACACCGGGTTCTATACCCTTGCGCGTCTGATGCTTTACGGATTCGGCTGGGCGATCTCAGCTGTTCTCGGCTTTGGGGCCGAGTCGATGCTTGCGGGCGCCAAGTGGCCGGTGTTCGGCATCCTCTCGGCGTGGTGGACGTTTGTTTGCTCGCTGTACGTTCAGCGCGAGGCGGCTGCGAACGCCGACGATCCCAACATTCGCTGATCTCGCAGGCTCGCTCACGACCCCTGACGTAGCCGCGTCAGAACCTTCAACCCGCCATAGCCGTCAGCCGGAGCGATTCCGGCCTTGAGCTGATAATCGCGCACGGCCTTCATGGTGCTGTTGCCGACGCGCCCATCGGTGCCGCCGGTATCGAATCCGGCTTTGGTCAGGCGCGTTTGCATCTCCTGGATTTCCGCGAGCGTCATCGCGCGCTCGGAGCCGGGGAAGGGCTGCACGAACGGCGAGCCGCCCTGAATGCGGTCGCCGAGATGCACGATCGCCAGTGCATAGTTCATCGACGGGTTATAGCTGCGCACCGCGTAGAAGTTAGGCCCGAGCAGGAACGATGGTCCGCCCGAAACCGGCGTCCAGAGTTGCGCCTTATCATTCGGGCGCGGAAACGGCTTGCCGTCGGCGCGCGTGACACCGGCCGCCGACCATGCCGCGTAGCTCTTGCTGCCGCCGCCTTTTCCGCCACGCACCTCGTAACCCCAGTGCTCGCCGGCGCGATACTTGCCGCGGTTCAGCAAATAGCGGGCGCTGCCGCCGAGCGCATCGTCAGGTTTGCCGAACGGGAAGACGCGGCCGTCGCCGTCATAGTCGATGCCGAGGTTGAGCCATACTTCCGGCATCCATTGGGTATGACCCATGGCGCCAGCCCATGAACCGCGCATTTCGTCTGGCGTGCCCCAGCCTTTCTGGACGATATGCAGAGCGTTGATGAGCTCGGTTTCCCAGTAGGCACGCCGCCGCGGCTCGTTCCAGGCCAGTGCCGCGAGCGAGGGAAACACCGGCTTCATATGGTTCTTCTGCACCAGGGGATCGCCGTAGGCAGTCTCGACGCCCCACAAGGCCAGCAGCGTGCCGCGCTCGACACCGAAGTCGCGCTCGATCCGCGCGAACAGATCGGCGTGTTTTTTCAACGCCTCCTTGCCGGCGGCGAGCCTCCAGTCCGAGACGCGACGATTGATGTACTGCCAGAGTTGCTCGTTGAACTCAGGCTGGCTGCGCAGCTTGGCGAACACGCTCATGTCCGGCTCGATGCGGGCCATCACGCGCGTGTAGGTCTCGTCGGAAATGCCTTTCGCGGCCGCCCTGGCGCGGAACTTGTCGCGCCACTGATCGAAAGCGGCCGGAGCAGCGGATACAGCGACCGGCGCGCCGCCGATGCTTGCTCCCAGTGCGGCGCCGATGCCGGCGCGCAATAGCGCGCGGCGGCTCAGACGATTGCCAGAATCAATCGTGGTCATAGCCCATCCTAGCGGTCGAAGCTGCTAGAACAATCGTGCCCGTTCGAGACGGAAACAGGGCAGAGCCGTCATTCTTTGCCAAGCAGGCGAGGCTGGCGGTACATTGCCGGTCCGATCAGCGCCCGACACAGACAGAACAGAAGGTTGCACCATGACCCACGCTTCGCCCCTCAAGGCTCCGACGCCCCGCATCGACATCCGCGAGTTCATGGGCCTGATGCCGGACGTTTATGAGGCGATGGGTGCGATCGGCAAGGCGGCCGTGAAGGCCGGGCTCGAGGAAAGCTTGATCGAGTTGATCAAGATCCGTGCCTCGCAGATCAATGGCTGCGCCTATTGCCTCCAGTATCACCTGAACCTGGCGGCGAAACTTCAGATTGCGCAAGAGAAACTGGATCTTCTGGCGGTGTGGCGCGAGGCGCCGCACTTCTCGACCCGCGAGCGCGCCGCGCTCGCCTGGGCCGAGGCGCTGACCGTGATCACGCATGGCGTGAGCGACGACCTCTACGCCGATGTTCGGACGGAGTTTTCCGACAAGGAGCTGGCGTATCTGACGTCAGCCGTCGGCCTCATCAATGCGTGGAACCGATACGGGGCGGCCATGCAATGGGCGCCGCCGAAGCGGGCGAGGGCAGGCTGAGGTTCGTGGCTCCCTAGCTGCACCGGACCAGGGTCACGGCTCTGCGATCGATCAGCACTGATGGAGAGAAGCCGAAGACCTCTCCAAACGATCGGTTCATGTGCGAAAGATCGTGGAATCCCGCCGCATGGGCGATTTCCGTCAGCGTCAAACCGCGCTTCCAGAGCAATGCCGCGCGCCATACCGCAATCCATCGCGCGAAGTGACCGACCGTTGTCCCGAGTTCATCCTTGAACAGGTGCCGCAACCGCGAGGCGGAAAGGGCGCAGCGTCTCGCCAGCGCATCGAGGGATACGTCGCACAGCGGCAGTTGCTCCAGCTCAGTCATGGCGGCCACGACGCGCGTGTCGAGCCGGCGCTCCTTCGGCGTGTTTCCGGAGATTCTTTCCGCCACGCCGAAGAACAGTTGCTTCATGGCGTCTTCACTGGTCACGCCCGCCGCAGCGGTGTCGACGATGTCGCGCAGCCCGCTGATCCGGTCTTCGTTCAGCACGCAGATGGATGCGCCGCCAAACACGGGTTGAAGAGCGATAAACTCGGGCGACTGGATCGGCATGCCAAGAATAATCAGATCGCTGTCCTGCGCGATCAGGCGTCGCCGCGGAATCTTCGGCGCAACCAGGGCTGCGTTGGCTGTGACGGATGTGCCATCCGCCAGTTCGAGATGAAACGGCGCCTTGCGCGCGATCAGAAGCGTTGTCATCAAATGGCGATGAGGCTGATGCATCCGTTCGAGCGCGAACGAAGGCGTCGCGAGGAGAAAGCGGCGCGAGCCGTAATAGATGGTGAATCCCATAGTCCGCCTGCACGTTGGAGTGTGGGTAGGAAATGTTTCGGGCCAGCCGCTTCGTACAAGCGCATTCCGGATGCGCTTCACTATATCTGACCACACCTGCGGCGGCCCGCTCCATCGAAATTGCCGATCAGCGTCGCTTTGCCGCCATGTACGCTCGCAAGGTTTGGAAACATCTACCCATGCCAAAAGAAGTTCTGATCGTCAGCAGCGTTGTCATACGGCGCTCGCCTCAGGATGTTTTCGATTTCGGGGCATCGCCACAGAGCTGGCCGACGTGGCATCCGACGGCGTTGTCGGTGAGCGGAATTGTCGATCGGCCGGTAAGGGCCGGGGAGGAAGTGTTCGAGCAGGATCGCTTCGCGTTTCTGAAGGGCAGCATTCATTGGAAGGTACGGCATGCAACGGCGCCGACCGGATGGTCCTACGACGGAATCGTTTCCGGTGTCCCGCTCGCCGCAGGGACGCGGACGTCGGTGACGTATGTGCTCAGTCCGGTCGAGGGCGGAACGCGGCTCGAACGAACCATGACCTACAGCATTCCAGGGGCGATGGGGCGCTTTCTCGACTGGCTTTACTTCAAGGGACACAACGCGCGTCAGTCCCAGCGCGCGGTCGAGACATTGAAGCGCCTGCTCGAGAAACGGTAGCACGGCCGCACGCCGCGCAACGGCGCTCTGTCATCCCGGAGTTCTGCAGATGCTGCTGCGTTACGGCATTTCCAACGCGATCGAGAAAGGATTTCTGCAACTGGCCGGGAGGCTTCCGCCGTTTGTATTCCGGGCGATCGCAGGCAGGGCCGTATCGATCGACGGCCAGACTCTCGACCCGGGAATCGCCTTCGCGTTGAAGAAGCTCAAGGCAAACCCGATGAGCCGCGTCGAGAAGGTGCCGATTCGCGTGTCGCGCCGGTTCATGGATGTCGAAACGTGGAAGTACGGCGGGATGCAGCATGTCGACCGTATCGACACGCTTTCATTTCGTTCAGGTGACGTGCGGCTTTCGTTTCGGCGCTATTGCGCGGCCCGCTCCTCCCGCGCGGCACTGGTCTATTTCCACGGTGGCGGCTGGGTGCTTGGCGGGCTCGACGCCAGCGATCCAATCTGCCGGTTTCTTGCGATCCACGCCGGGGTGACGGTGTTTTCGGTCGACTATCGTCTGGCTCCGGAGCATCGCTTTCCCGCCGCGGTCAATGACGCCATTGCAGGCTTCCGGTGGATCCGCAACGAGGCGGATCGATGGGGTATCGATCCCAAACTCATCGCTGTCGGCGGCGATAGCGCGGGTGGAAATCTGGCGACGGTGGCGGCCTTGCGGACGCGAAACGACGAACGGGGCGGGCCAGCCTTTCAGCTCCTTCTTTATCCGGTGACCGATCTGTCGGAAAAGCATCCGTCGCATCGGCTGTTCGATAAGGAATTTCTTCCGACCTCGGCGCAGGCGGATTGGTTTCGCGACCAGTACCTGCGCGTACCGGAAGACGCATTGGACCCGAATGCGTCTCCATTGCTGACCGCAGACGTTGGCGGCGCTGCCCCGGCCTACATTGCCACCGCGGGATTCGATGTCTTGAGAGACGAGGCGGAGGCTTACGCCTCGCGGCTGGCGCAAGCCGGAGTCCCCACCACCCTGCGGCGTCATGCAAGCCTGGCGCACAACTTCGCAAGCGGTCTTGGAGTCAGCCGGCCGTCACGTCTCGCAATGCTGGAAGCGGCCGCGGCCCTCAAGGCCGGGCTCGCATCCGGCGGCTTCGCCAGGGCAGGCAAGGAGAACGGGCGATGACGTTGAAGCAGGTTTTTCTGATCGGAGCATGTGCAAGCGTTATCGCCGTTGCGTTGTGCTACGGCCTTGCACCCTCATGGTTTGCGCGAGCATTTCTCGGGATCGGCGAATTGCCGACGGACATCAAACATGTCCTGCGCGCCGTCATGGGTTTGTATCTGGCGCTCGGGCTCTACTGGGGCTGGGCCGCCTTCAACCGAAAGCAGGCGGACGCTGCAGTCGTTTCGATACTGGTATTCAACGCCGGCCTTCTCGCGGGGCGCGTTGTCAGCATCGTCGCCGATGGAATGCCGGCGATGATATTCCTGGCATACGCCGCGATCGAGTTTACGGTGCTGCCAGTTGCGTGCTGGGTGCTCCGGCGCCCGGCCTGACCTCGCGAGCCGGGTCGCGGCGGCGCCGGCGCAAGCGCGTAACCGCGCCAGCTCAGTCCTTGGCGCGCTCGACGTAGGAGCCGTCCTCCGTCATCACGACAATCCGCGTGCCGACGCCGATATGCGGCGGAACGGCCGTGCGGACGCCGTTGGAGAGTACGGCGGGCTTGTACGACGACGATGCGGTCTGGCCCTTGGTGACCGGTTCGGTTTCCACGACTTCGAGCGTCGCGCGCGCCGGCATCTGGATCGCGACCGGATTGGTGTCGTGCATCGACAGCTTCACGGTCATGTTCTCTTGCAGGTAGGGCGCGGACGACCCGATGATGTCCTTCGAGACCAGAATCTGGTCGTAGGTCTCGTTGTTCATGAAGTGGAAGCCGTCGCCGTCTTCGTAGAGATAGTTGAAGTCGCGGTCCTCGACGGTTGCGCGCTCGACCTGATCCGTGGTCTTGAAGCGTTCGGAAACCTTCACGCCGTCGCTGATGCGGCGCATTTCGATCTGGCTGACCGGGGTGCCCTTGCCGGGGTGGATGTTCTCGGCGGACAGAACCACGTAGAGCTTGCCGTCTTGCTCGATGATATTGCCCTTGCGGATAGAACTGGCGATGACTTTCACGAATGGGTTTCCTGGGTTTGGGAGCCGGAACCGGCGGTCGCACCGGCCCATGGCCAGCGAAGCGATTTCGGGCCGCAACATACTGATTTGGGCCCGGGATGCCAGCCTTTTGCGTGCCAATTGGGCAGATTGCTGATGGCCGAAACCGGTATTTCTCCAACCCCCTGGTGGGCGCCGGATCGTCATGCCGACCGCAGGCCGTTCTTGATGGCCCGCGCCGGGGTCACGGCCCGCTTGCGGAACTGGTTCGCGGACCAGGGGTTTGTCGAGGTCGAAACCGGCGTGCTTCAAGTATCGCCGGGCAATGAAACCCATCTGCATGCGCCATCAACCGAACTGACCGACCCGTCCGGGCGGCGTTCCCCGCGCTATTTCCGGACGTCCCCAGAATTCGCGTGCAAGAAGCTTCTGGCGGCCGGTGAGGCGAAAATTGTCGAGTTTGCAAGGGTTTTCCGCGACCGCGAGCGGGGCGATCTGCATCTGCCGGAATTCACGATGCTGGAATGGTACCGCGCGAACGAAGGCTATGAAGCAATCATCGACGATTGCCTCGCCGTGATCGCGGAGGCTGCGCGCACCACGGGCGCAGGAACATTCGGATTCCGTGGCCGCACGTGTGATCCGCTGGCCAAGGCCGAGCGATTGACGGTGGCGGATGCGTTCAGCCGTTATGCGGGAATCGACCTGCTCGGCACGCTCGTGACAAGTAATGGCAATCGTGAGGCGCTGGCGGTGGCTGCAAAGGATCGCGTGCGTGTTGCCGACGACGACACCTGGTCCGATCTTTTCAGCAAGATTCTGGTCGAACATGTTGAGGCAAAGTTGGGGCAGGGCCGGTTGACCGTGCTGTACGATTACCCCGCGCCGGAATCGGCGCTGGCGCGCCGCAAGCCGGGCGACCCCCGGGTCGCCGAGCGGTTTGAGGTCTATGCCTGCGGCGTCGAGCTCGCGAACGGATTCGGCGAACTGACGGATGCCATCGAGCAGCGCGCGCGTTTCGTGCAGGCGATGGACGAGAAGGAGCACCGTTACGGCGAACGCTATCCGCTGGACGAAGATTTCCTTGCCGCGGTCGCCGCCATGCCGCAGGCGAGCGGGGTCGCGCTCGGCTTCGACCGGCTCGTGATGCTGGCGAGTGGCGCGACGCGGATCGATCAGGTGGTGTGGACGCCGCCCGCGGAGGACGTCCGATGACGGCAAAGCCGCTCCGCGTCATGACGACGCTTCGGCAACCTTCCGAACTAATTCGCCATGGCCTTGCGCCCGCAGCGCTGCAAACCGGCCTCGAGCGCGTCGCGGCGCGTTATGCGGTCGCGGTGACACCGCACGTTGCCTCGCTGATCGATCGCGACGATCCGAACGATCCGATCGCGCGGCAGTATGTCCCGCGTGCGGACGAACTCGTCGTCACGCGCGGCGAAACCGCCGATCCGATCGGCGATCACGCCCATTCGCCGGTCGAGGGTATCGTCCATCGCTATCCGGACCGGGCGCTGCTGAAGATTGTCCACGTTTGCGCGGTGTATTGCCGGTTCTGCTTCCGCCGCGAGATGGTCGGACCGGGCAAGGAAACGGCGCTGCCGCCGGACGCCTACGCAAATGCGCTCGCCTACATCAAGGCGCATCCGGAGATCTGGGAGGTGATCCTCACCGGTGGCGATCCGCTGATGCTGTCGCCGCGCCGCCTGCGCGATGTCATCGCCGACCTCGCGGCGATCGATCATGTGAAGATCATTCGCATTCATACCCGTGTGCCGGTCGCCGATCCGGTGCGGGTGACAGGCGAACTCGTCGAGGCGCTGAAGACGGATGGCGCGACCACCTGGATCGCGGTGCATGCCAATCATCCGCGCGAGTTGACCGGCGATGCGCGCGCGGCCTGCGCGCGGCTGGCGGATGCCGGGTTGCCGATGGTCAGCCAATCGGTGCTGCTGCGGGGCGTCAACGATGATGCGGCGACGCTGGAGGCGCTGATGCGCGCCTTCGTCGAATGCCGGATCAAGCCTTACTACCTGCATCATGGCGACCTCGCGCCCGGAACGGCGCATCTGCGCACGACGATTGCCGAGGGGCAGGCCCTGATGCGCGGTCTGCGCGGTCGCGTCTCCGGACTGTGTCAACCGGACTACGTGCTCGATATTCCGGGCGGTCACGGCAAGTCGCCGCTTGGTCCCAACTATTTATTACAAGATGGCGATGAATACCGTGTCGTGGACTATTGCGGCGACGTGCATCGCTATCCGCCGGAGCCATGAGCGATTCAGAGCCGCCGCAGGACGATCGCAGTCGGCGCATGGAAAACGCCGTGCTGTTCGGGGCGTTCATTCTGCTGACGGCGGGCGGCGCCTAGTGTGGCGGTTCAGAAGCCCGCTCATCCTTGCCGTGAACTCGCCATGCGGGCTTCTGAACCTAAGCCACACTAGGACAATCATAATTACTAGTGTCCTTTCGATTCCGAAGTTCGCAAATGAGGTGCAGCAAGATGATGCGAACTTCGGAATCGGGACACTAGCTGTTGATGACCATGGCCGACGTGCGCAAGGCGCAGCACCGCGCCGCTCAGGGGCGGCGCAACTGCGGAACGATCGAAATTCCGGAGCGTTCACGCTGACAAAGAGATCAATTATGCTAGATTCGAGCTGCAATAAGTGGAGCGGAGGACCATCATGAAAACCGTCGTGATCGCAACCGCTGTCGTGATGTCGTTTGCCGTCGCGTCGTTTGTGGCGACTGGAGCTTGGGCGCAAGGCAATGCGGGATCGGCGCCGGGCGGGACATCGGCAACCGGAACGGGCGGCCCCCTCCCGGCGCCCGTCGGGCATCGCCAGCCCAAACGGAGCGACGTGCCGGAACTCAGCGCCGATCAGGCCAGGAACGACGCCGCCGATCGTGAACTCGATCGGAAAATCCGAAGCATTTGCCGCGGCTGCTAGCTCAGGTGGAGGCAGCCTTCGGCGGTTGCTTCAATGGCGGTTGCTGCAATTCCGCGCGCGCGGCCAGTGCCATGCCGATCAGCGAGACGCCTCCGAACATCAGGTTGATGCCGACGATCACGCCGACAGCCCAGAAGGCCGACACGGGCAGGCCCAGCACGATCACGGCGGAGATAATGATGTCCATGATCCCCGCGAACAGAAGCCAGCCCCAGCGGCCGGACAGTTCGCGCTTGTGATCGAGCGCATACATGATCGTGGCGATCCCTTCGATCAGGAAGTAGATGCCGATCACGATGGTGAGCGACAGCGTCCCCTCAAGCGGCCAGATCAGCAAAATCAGACCGGTTGCGATCGCGATCGCCGCTGATACGAGCGACCACCACAGCCCGGGCATCTGACGCGCCCAGAGCGAGAGGAAAATGCCTGCGGTGCCGAGGATGAGAAACATCCAGCCGAGCAGAATCGTGACGGTGACGCTCGCGAGCTGGGGCAGAACCGTCGCAGCGAAGCCGATGACGAGAAACACGATTCCCTCGATCAGGAAGGCCTTCCAGTTCGCGCGCACGGCATCGTTGAAGTCCGACCGGATCTTCTCGATGTCGGTGCCGGACAACTGCGGCTCGGGCAATGCCATTTTGATCTCCATCGGCAAGGGGAGGGCGATCAGCGATCGCCTGTCTGGACCTTATGTGGAGATCGGTACCATTGCCCGGAAGGGCTGTGGCGCTCGAAATCGGCAGCAGTGTCATGCCGCCTGATCGGACAATCCCGTGCGCAACGTGGCAAGGAAATGGTTCAGGTCTTCCGACAACTTCGTCGTGGATTTGAACAAATCCTCCGATGTCGTTACCAGATCGCCCGCATTGGCGATCGTTTCGCTCACCACGTGATTGACGCCGGAAACAGTGGTGGTCAGCGCATCCGCACCGCTGACCGACGTGCGGGCGTGGCCGGAAATATCGCGGGTTGCCACGCTCTGGCGCGCAACGAGCTCGGACACGGTTGCGGTGAGGCGGTCGATCTCGCGCATGGTTTCGGCGATATGGCGCACCGATGACACGGCGTTCGCGGTCGAGCCCTGGATTTCGGCGACCTGCTTGCTGATCTCCTCGGTGGCATTCGAGGTTTGCGCCGCGAGCTGCTTCACCTCTTGCGCGACCACGGCAAAGCCGCGTCCCGCTTCGCCGGCACGCGCCGCT
>JBMOOJ010000129.1:0-55463 GCA_049323835.1 Pseudomonadota bacterium
GCCGCCTCTCCGGCGCCGAGATGATCATGGTGCTCAACGCCTATTTCGAAACGCTCGCGGGCGCGGTGCTGTCGAACGGCGGCGAGGTGCTGAAGTTCATGGGCGACGGCCTGCTCGCGGTGTTTCCGATCGGCGCCGACGATCAGCGTGCGGCGGCCGCGAAGGCCGCGCTGATCGCCGCGCAGCAAGCCGTGCAAGGTCTCGACCGATTGAACGCGCAGTCGCCGCCACCCCTGAATCTCATCAACGGCTGGAATCCGCTGCGCAGCGGCATCGCGCTGCATGAGGGCGAAGTGTTCTTCGGCAATATCGGCGCACCGGACCGGCTCGACTTCACCGTCATCGGCTCGGCCGTGAACGAAACCAGCCGCGTGGAAGCGCTTCAGAAGACGCTCCATCGCGACATCCTGATCACCGAAGCCGTGGCGCGCCACCTCGACGTGCCGCTCGACGATCTCGGCCAGCATTCGCTGCGTGGCGTGGCAGCGCCGCTCGCGATCTTCAGCCCTGCACGTTCGTAAATTCAGAAGAGGTTATGATGGCCGACACAGGGTTTCGCACGGCGCTGATCGTCGGCGCGGGCAGCGGCATCAGCGCGTCGCTGACGCGGCTGCTGACGGCAAACGACATGAGGGTCGGCATCGCCGCGCGCAATGTCGACAAGCTTGCACCGCTCGTCGCCGAGACCAAAGCGACCGCGTTCCAGACCGATGCATCCGATCCCGCGGCCGTGGCAAAACTGTTCGCCGACGCCGGCAGGCAGATCGGCGAACCCGATCTCGTGGTCTACAACGCCAGCGCCCGCGCGCCGGGGCCGATCGCCGATCTCGATCCGGAGGCCGTGCGCAAGGCGGTCGAGATTTCCGCGTTCGGCGCGTTTCTGGTGACGCAGCAGGCGGCGCGGCGAATGCTCCCGCACGGCCGCGGCGCGATCTTTCTCACCGGCGCGACGGCCGGCGTGAAAGGCTTCCCGCAGTCCGCCGCCTTTGCCATGGGCAAGTTCGCGCTGCGCGGCCTCGCGCAAAGCACCGCGCGCGAGCTCGGCCCGAAGGGCATCCACGTCGCGCATTTCGTCATCGACGGCGGCGTGCGCAGCGCCACCCGCCCCGATACCGACGACAACCGGCTCGATCCGGACGCGATCGCGCAGACTTATCTCGACGTGCTGCGCCAGCATCGCAGCGCCTGGTCGCTTGAGGTCGAGCTGCGGCCGTGGGTGGAGAAGTTCTAGCGGCTGCCACATTCCCACCCGATTTCCGCGTAACAGACCCATCATAGACCGATAGCACATTTTGACATCGCACATTTGAAGGCGATCGCGCCGTTTGGGCGCGATTCATTTCCGATCACGATCCTAGGGCTCTTACAGAATGACTGTAACAATGGATTCGCGCGCGACCGTGCGGACCGATACGCAATACTTCTATTTCTACATGGCGCTGGCCTGCGCCGCCGTTGCCTTCCTCGGCTTCGCGCCGACCTATTTCATGCCGCTGGCCAAGGGTTCGCTGAAGGCGAATCCTTCCGTGCACGTGCATGGCATCGTCTTCTTTGGCTGGAGCCTCTTCTTTGTTTATCAGACATGGCTGGCCGCCACGGGACGCATCGTGCGTCATCGTGCGATGGGCCTCGTGGGCGTCGCCTTCGCCACCGCGATGACGATCTTCGGCGTGCAGGCTGCAACCAACGCGCTCAAAGCCTCGGCTGCGATTGGCATGGCGCACGAAGGCATCGCCTTCATCATCGTCCCGCTCGCCGGTATCGTGTTCTTTGCCACTGTATTCGCGCTCGCAGCGGCCTATGCGCGCGACCGCGAGATGCACAAACGGCTGATCCTGCTTGCCGCCATCTCGATTCTGGATGCCGCGATCGCGCGCTGGTTCATGACGTTTCTCGCGCCTCCGGGTGCGGCCGGTCCGCCGCCAGTCGCCGTCACCATCCCGCCCGCAATCGTCGCGGCACTCCTGATCGTGATCGCCATGATTTTCGACTGGCGCACCCGCGGCCGGCCGCACCGGGTCTACGTCATCGGCGGAGCGATCTATGTGGCGATGAAGCTGCTGTCACTGCCGGTCAGCATGTCGGCACCATGGCAGGCCTTCGGCGGCTGGCTGCTGGCGAGCGCGCAATAGCCGCCGGTCAACCGTCAGAAAGACGTAACGGGTGGCTTTGGCCGCCCGTTCGCATTCCGCGAGACCGTTGCCCGCCTCGCGCCAATCGGCTAAGTCTGCGGCTAACGCACCCGTAGCTCAGCTGGATAGAGCGTTGCCCTCCGAAGGCAGATGTCAAGCCAGTTCGTGCGGATAGGGAGACTGAAAGACGCTAGAAAAACAAGGACTTGTGAGATCGGCGTTGATCGATCCAACCGCAAAAAATTTCGCGTAAGCATCGCGTAAGCAACTGACGGCGAAGTGCAGCGAAGGCTGGCGAAGAAGAACGAGACGTTTCGGAATCATGCGACAAAGTTCGAAGCCGGCCCGAACTTCGTTGACCATCGTGACGCAGTCAGGCTAGGCAGGCTTGCGAAGCGCCCGTAGCTCAGCTGGATAGAGCGCCACCCTCCGAAGGTGGAGGTCACACGTTCGAATCGTGTCGGGCGCGCCATCTCCTTAAGAAACAGCAAGCACCGATCATCACCGCTTCCACACTCGAAACAATGGCCACGCTGCGCAGTGGTCGGACTGGTTGCCGATCAGTTGCATCTCGGATGTTCGAGCAAATAGTCTCGCCGTCGCGAGGCCGATCATCATAGCTTGCCGACGATCTGGACGCAGAATCCGTGAAGACCCGGACCTTGGCAGGCGGACGTTTGCGGGACGGATGACATGAGAAAAGCGGCAATAGTCGCCGTACCATTCGGGGAACAGGTCGATCAGGTCGCCTCTCGCCAACAGTTCGCCGACGCCCCACCCGATCATCGGTTCCGACGACGCATTCCTTTAGCATCGCATTCGGATCGGTGAACGTCAGTGGCCCTTGATTTTGACTAGGGCGGTTTCAGGTCCCTGGGCGAACTCCCATTGGCATGATGGGAATAATGGATGGTATGAGGTGGGCGATAGGAGTGGCCTGGCTCCTCGTTCTCCTTGTCCTCGGAGTCGCCGCCCTCGCCAAGTATCTGTTTTTCAAGCCACGTAGCTAGGTGATGGCGACAGACGAGAGGCTCACAAACGCGTGAGTGGAGCGCACGTTTGGTCCCTGGCTGCCCGAGTGCCGGACCTAGCTTTTGCCTTAGTGGATTGCTATCATTGAATTGATGTCGCAAAAAATTCGCCGTTTCCTTGGCCTCCTCCTCGCCCTGACGCTAGTCGTTTCAGGCGCAGCACAGGGCGTCCAGGCTTCGGATATGGCCGTCAAGATGTCGGGGGCATCGACCAGCGACATGCCAATGCCGGGCGGGTGCAGCGGCTGCACCGGCGGCGACGACGGCCTGCCAATGGCCTGCTTTGCGATCTGCGGCAGCACGATGTCTGCTATCCTGCCGTCTGCCCCCTCCATTGCGCCAAGTGCCCTGGCATCTCCGACAGCGCCTTTCATCACTGCTGTCGCGGACCATCACGGCCCCCCTGATCCCTACCCTCCTAGACCCACCAGCCTGAGCTAACGCGCGTCGCTTTTGAGCGGCGTGTGAGGACGCGCGTGCGGCAACGCATTGCGCGCGTCCATGAGTTCAGGTGCACGCGGCCCTCACCGGGCTGCATGCATGCGGGTTTCGAGCGCACGGAGGGTCTTCAATGTCCAGAATCTGCGTCCCGACTGTTAACCGTCGGGAATTGCTCGCAGGAAGCGCGGGCTTCGCCGCCGCGGGATGGCTTCCGCGCAGCGCTCTCGGTGCTGAGACGTCAAAGCGGGAGTTCACGCTCGTTGCCGCACCGGCTCGCGCATCGCTCGTAGGCCCTCCACACCCGGAAACGGATGTGTGGTGCTACAACGGTCGTACTCCCGGTCCGGAAATCCGCGTGCGCCAGGGCGAACGTATCCGCGTTCTCGTCGAAAACCGACTGGCCGAAGAGACGACCGTGCACTGGCACGGCATACGCCTTCCGAACGCCATGGACGGCGTTCCGCATCTCACCCAGAAGCCGATCGCGCCGGGCGAAACATTCGCTTACGAGTTTACGTGCCCCGATGCGGGTACCTTCTGGTACCACCCCCACCAGCGAAGCTTTGTCCAGGTCGGCCGCGGGCTCTACGGCGCGCTGATCGTCGAGGAGCGCGAAGCGGTCCCGGTCGATCGCGACGTCACCTGGGTGCTCACCGATTGGCGGTTGCTCGATGACGCCTCGATCAGCGGCGACTTCGGCAATATGCATGACGTCAGCCACAATGGGCGCGTCGGGAATACCGTCACCATCAACGGCCGCATCCCCGAAACCTTTGCCGTGCGTGCGGGCGAACGCATTCGCCTGCGCCTGATCAACGGCGCGAACGCGCGCATCTTCGGCCTTGAGTTCGAGGATCACCGGCCGCAAGTCATTGCGCTTGACGGGCAGCCGGTCGAGCCGCACGCCCCGCCGGACGGCCGTGTCGTGCTTGGGCCGGCGATGCGCATCGATCTCCTGCTCGACATGACGGCGCAGCGGGGACAGCGCTTCCGCGTCATCGATAAATTCTACCGCGGGCTCGAATACCGGTTGCTGGATCTCGTCTACTCCGACGAGGCGCCATTGCGCGATCTCGCAGGCGCTGCCCCCGTTCGATTGCCGGATAACCCGCTTCCCGAACCAAACCTCAAGGATGCGCAGCGCCACCAAGTCACGCTGGGTGGCGGAATGATGGGCTCGATGCGGATGGCGATGATGGACGGCAAGCAGGCCGACATCCGCACGCTTATGCACAACGGCCTGGTTTGGGCCATCAACGGCGTTGCGGCCAAAGGGCATGTTCACGATCCCCTGCTCACGCTGGAACGCAATCGGTCATACGTCCTGGAGCTCGTCAACGACACGATGTGGCCTCACCCCGTGCATCTGCATGGCCACTCGTTCCGCGTGATCACGAGAGACGGAACGCCGACAAAATACCGCGAGTGGCAGGACACCGTGCTGCTGAGCCGGCAAGAGCGAGCCGAAATCGCGTTCGTCGCCGACAATCCCGGCGACTGGATGATCCACTGCCACATTCTCGAACATCAAGCCGGCGGCATGATGGGCGTAATCCGTGTCACCTGAGCGGGAGAAGTTCGATGAGCGCGAAGAGCTACGTCCTGGCTGGTGCGGTCGCCCTCGCTTCGGCCGTCGTTGGACCGGCGCATGCGCAAGGAAGTCCGCAACGCGGCGCCATGGTCTATCGGGCGTGCGCCGCCTGCCATTCGCTCGAACCAGACATGCACCTGACGGGTCCGAGTCTGGCGGACCTTTGGGGCAAGAAGGCCGCGTCGGTGGTGGACTTCCCGCGCTATTCAAGGGCGCTTAAGGCGCAAGAGTTTCTTTGGGACGAGACCACATTGAATGCATGGCTGGCGAACCCCGCGGGATTCGTGGCCGGCAATCAAATGACCTTTCGCGGAATCGAGGACGACAAGACGCGGCAAGACCTGATTGCGTTCCTTCGCCTCGCCATGGCGCCTGGCGGAGCAAAGGCGGTGGTGGCCCAGCGCCTTGTCCCCGAATCGCTCGCGCGCGGCCAGGCACCCGAGGATTTGAGCAAGGTCACGCCGGCCCAACAGGTCACGGCCGTTCGCTACTGCCAGAACTCCTATTTCGTGACCACCGCCGACGAGCAAGAGCATTCGTTCTGGGCGCTGAACCTGCGTCTCAAGGTCGACTCCAGCGCCTTGGGGCCGAAAGGTGGAAAGCCCGTGCTGACGGGCTCCGGCATGCAGGGCGACCGCGCGTCGCTTGTGTTTTCCGATCCGGGGCAGATCAGCGCGTTCATCCAGAGCAAATGCTGAAGATCAACCGACCGCGCGACCACGGATCGCGTGAAACATAGGAGACACGGAATGTTTCGATCCATCATGTCGGTCCTGGGTCTTGTGATGGCGCTGGCCGTAAGCCCCGCCAACAGCACCGAGCGGCCGCCCGCGACGCTCTACAAGAATCCTCAGTGCGGCTGCTGCGAGCAATACGCGAACTATCTGCGGCGCAACGGCTTCACGGTAAAAGTCGTGCCCACGCACAATCTTTCGCTCATCCGGCGGCAGGCGGGAGTCAACATTCCGGAGAAGCTCGAAGGCTGCCACACGATATTCATCGACAAGTACGTCGTCGAAGGACACGTGCCGCTGAAGACACTCGACAAGCTGTTGACCGAGCGGCCGGCCATTCGGGGGATTTCCTTGCCCGGAATGCCGGATGGGTCACCCGGCATGACCGGTCAGAAGACCGAGCCCTTCACAATCTATGAAATCGGCAGCGACGCCGATGCGCGCGTCTATACAACGGAGTGAATGCGGGAGGTCGCACCGATGACCGCGCCGATGCGGGAGTTTGACTGGAGCTATGAGATCGGAATGTACGCCGGGACAGCGGCGGGCGTGCTCGCCCTAGTCCTCGTCGTGGGTGGACTCATTCTCCTCGTCAGAGCGCTGCTCAGGAGAATCTCGCCTCGCCGATCGGACCAACCATGAATGCTGATGTGACACTGACAGCAGACGAAACGCTAACACGGCGGCGTCGCTATCTGGGGTATCTGCTCCCCGTGGCGACTTTCGCCGCGTTGGCAGCTTTGCTGGGTTGGGCTCTCACGCACAATCCGCGTGAAATCCCGTCGGCGTTGATCGGAAAGCCGGTGCCGGAGTTCAGCCTACCACCCGTCCAAGGTCGCGCCCTTGGTCTCTCCAAGGCCGATCTCACTGGCGAGGTCTCTCTTGTCAATGTCTTCGCCTCCTGGTGCGCCGCGTGCCGCGACGAGCATCCGCTGTTCATGCAGTTGAAGGCCAGCGGCGGCGTGCCGATCCACGGCCTCAATTACAAGGACCAGCCGGATCATGCCGCGCGGTGGCTCGACACTCTGGGCGATCCCTATACGCGAACCGGTGCCGACCGCGACGGCCGAGTCGCCATCGATTGGGGTGTCTACGGCGTTCCGGAAACATTCGTGGTCACGAAAGATGGCCGTATCGCTCACAAGCATATCGGGCCACTCACGTCCAAGGACATTGAGGCGACAATCCTTCCGCTCGTTCGGAGGCTACGGCAGCAATGACTCTCGACCGAACGCTGATGACGCGTTGCTTCGGCCAGCACCTGTTGGCCGCAGGACTGTTGCTTGCGGGAATGGCAATCGCGTCGGCGCAGCCATTGCCCAAGAACTTCATCCAGCATGAAGCGCCCAAGCCGATTGCCTCGATTGCGTTCGAAGACGACCAAGGACGGCCGCGGAGCCTCGCCGAGTTCCGGGGCAAGATCGTGCTGCTGAACATCTGGGCGACATGGTGCGGGCCGTGCCGCCGCGAGATGCCGTCGCTCGACCGGTTGCAGGGACTGTTGGGCGGTTCAGATTTCGAAGTCGTTGCGCTCTCCATCGACCGTGCCGGACTCGGACCGGTTCGCAAGTTCTATGCGGATGTCGGAATCCGCAACTTGGCAATCTACATCGACAGCTCAGGGAAGGCGACGCGCGAACTCGCCACCGTCGGCGTTCCAGCGACCCTGCTCATCGATCGCGATGGACGCGAGCTTGGACGTCTCGTCGGACCCGCCGAGTGGGACGAGCCAGACATCGTCCAGTTCCTGAAACGCGTCATTGCGCAGAAGACCGGCTCCGTCGCACCAACGAATCGCCTGGAGCGCGCCGACGGCAGGACCGCTCCAATTGCAGGCCCATCAGCCCGACCAGGAGGAACCGCATGACCACACCTACGACAACCCAGCGCCAGGACTCCTCGCTCACCCGCGACGTGCTCAATGCCGCACGCTACTACCTATGGCGACCGCGCGTGTTGCTGACCCTCGCCGCAATCGCGATCGTTGCCGGTCTTGCGCTCAACTGGAGCTGGCTCGTCGCCGCCGGTCTCGCGCCAATCCTGATCAGCACGCTGCCTTGCTTGATCATGTGCGCCTTCGGCGTCTGCATGATGTGTCGTTCAGGCGAGAAGAGTTCCGCTCCAATCCGCGATGCGGCTGAAACAGAAAGCCCGCCTACGACGCTTGCAGTCTCGGCGACCGACAAGCCACGGACGGGAACGAACTCATTGACTCACGCGCCTGATTCAATCGGAGCAGCAGCGCCGCCCCAACTCCTCGAATCCAATCTCCCCGTTGCCGCCGCGGGCTGCTGCCAAAGCGCAACGAACGAAGCCAAACCCGAACAGACGATCGATCTGCAACCAAACCGAGAAAGGAGAGACCGCCATGCGTAAGCAAACGAAAGTCCTGCTCATCGCTTTTGCTCTCGTTGCAAGTCTTGCCGCCGCCCCCGCGCTTCTTGCCAATGACAGCCGCGACGACGGGATGATGGGGCGCGGCGGCATGATGGGCAATGGAGGGATGATGGGGATGATGGGCTCCATGATGCGGATGATGGAGCACTGCAGCCAGATGATGGGCGACGATTCCCGGCAGCCGAACGATCAGTGGCGGAAGGCCCCGTCGGCACCCAGCGAAAAGCGCTGATTGGGAGGCAAGGAAGCGAAATGGCTTACGTAAAACGTTGGGCGCTCACGCTGCTGCTAATTTCTCTATGGGCACCGGCGTGGTCGCACTCGCTCAAGGACCTGGAAAGGCTTCTCGGCGACAAAGAGAAGTATTTCCAATCCGTCGACAAGACGGCTCCCGACTTTGCGCTGCAGGACGCCGACGGCAAGGCCGTTCAGCTCTCCGACCTGCGCGGCAAAGTCGTGGTCCTGCACTTCATCTATGCGGGCTGCCCCGACGTGTGCCCGTTGCACGCCGACCGGATCGCTGAAATCCAGTCGATGGTCAATCAGACGCCGATGAAGGCGCAGGTCCAGTTTGTAACCATCACCACCGATCCGAAGAATGACGCGCCCGACGTGCTCCGCGCCTATGGCGAGCAGCATCGGCTCGATCCTGCCAACTGGGCCTTTCTCACAACGCGCGCCGGGCAGCCGGAAGACGCGACCCGTAAGCTTGCCGAGCAGTTCGGCCACAAGTTCATGAAGCAGGAGGACGGCTATCAGGTCCACGGCATCGTGACGCACGTAATCGACAGAGAGGGGCGCTGGCGAGCGAATTTCCACGGCTTGCGCTTCGAACCGACCAATCTCGTCGTGTTCATCAACGCACTCGTCAATGACGCCGCAAAGCCGCACGGCCACGAGCAGCCGAGCACTTGGGACAGTATCAAGAAACGGCTGAGATTCTAACAATGTACGACCTGCGCACGAAACGATGGGCTGCGAATCTGCGACGCCGCAATATCACCGTTGCCGCCGCTTCCGTCGTGACTGTCGCTGTGATGGTTGCGCTGAGCTTTGCCGCAGTTCCGCTCTATCGGCTGTTTTGCCAGGTGACGGGCTTCGCAGGCACGACACAAGTCGCCGCATCGGCACCGGGCGCTGTCGGGGCCAAGATCATTACCGTGCGCTTCGATGCCAACGTCGCACCAAATCTCGCGTGGCAATTTGTGGCACCTAAGCCGGTCGAAGTGCGGCTTGGTGAAGAGCGTCTGGTGGCCTTCAAAGCGACCAACAGCGGCAATGAACCGCTCCTCGGCACGGCAACCTTCAATGTAACACCCCTTCAGATTGGAAAATACTTCAACAAGATCGAGTGTTTCTGCTTCACCGAGCAGCTCTTGCTCCCAGGGGAAAGCAAGGAGTTTCCGGTGTCGTTCTTCGTCGACCCGTCGATCTCGGAGGACGACGAAGGCAAAGACGTCACCGCCATCACCCTCTCTTACACCTTCTTTAACAAGGGGCGCCCGGCGCTCGAAGCGTATCTTCGGGCGCACAAATCAGCTGTCAGTGCGTTCGATGCAGTCGGAGCCGCTGGACGATGAACGGCCTTCAATCACATCGAAATCCTACCGATGGCGATGCCTTGTGGCTCGTTGCACTGCGCCGATACTTCGTGTTCGCGATTCCGGCGCACCTGATCTGGGAGATCGTGCAATTGCCGCTTTACACGATCTGGTACGAGGACCCCCCGGACAAGATCGCGTTCGCCGCTCTTCATTGCACCGGCGGGGATGCGATGATCACGGGCGCCTCCCTGCTGGGTGCGTTATTGGTGTTTGGCAATCGGCGCTGGCCGGACGAACGCTATATCGCGGTTGCCGCGCCCGCCGTCCTTGCAGGCGTCGGATATACGATTTTCAGTGAGTGGCACAATACGGAAGTCCGCAACAGCTGGGCCTATTCCAGCCTGATGCCGACGTTGCCGGGAATCGGGACCGGTCTCTCGCCGCTCCTGCAATGGTTTGTCATTCCCACAGCAGCGTTCTGGTGGGCATGGCCGCGTCGCGCGGCTCAACTCAATCCAACCGAGGGGCTACGATGAGCGGCCCCGTGAGACGCCGAAAGCTGGTTGGATGGCTGCTCGTGCCGGCACTCGTCGTCGCTGCGGCCGGCGCATGGGTTTCCCTCGACCCGGGCTTCCGATTCAATACTCCAAAGGTAGAGGTGGCCACGGCCTTGCCCAAAGATGAGTTCGAGCGCCGCGTCCGTGATTACATCCTCAACAATCCCGAAGTCATCATGGAGGCGGCCCGGCGCTTTGAACAGCGTCAACGCGCGGCCGAGGAGAGCGAAGCCACCGCGGTGCTCAAGGCACGCGCCGACGAGATATTTCGCGACAAAGACAGCCCGGTCGGCGGCAATCCCACTGGCGATGTCAGTCTCGTCGAGTTTTTCGACTACAACTGCCCTTATTGTCGGCAAGTAACGCCCATCATGGCGGAGGCCGAGGCTGCCGACCCGCAACTTCGCGTGGTCTACAAGGAATTTCCGATACTGGGGCCGAATTCGACCTTCTCCGCCAAGGCGGCGCTCGCAGTACATCGGCAGGGCAAGTACGTCGCGTTCCACAAGGAACTGATGCTGGACCGCGGCGTGGCCAATGAAGCGAAGGTCTTGCGGATTGCCACGAAGATTGGTGTCGACGTGGAGCGCATGAAATCGGACATGAACGATCCGGCCATCGCTGCGATGATCGAAAGAAACCTCGCCCTCGCGCAGGCCCTCCGCATCAATGGAACGCCGGGCTTTATCATCGGTGACCAGATTGTTCGGGGTGCGGTCGACCTGAAGACGTTGCGGGCCCTCATTCAGGAGGCGCGAGGCAAACAATGAAGGTAATCATGCTGGCTCGCCACTTAACTCGATGATTGAATTCTCGAACATCGGCATAGCTGCCGCTTTCGCCGCCGGGGTCATTTCCTTCCTGTCCCCGTGCGTGCTGCCATTGGTGCCGGGCTACGTGTCGTATGTTGCTGGGCACTCGATCGCAGAGCGATCGGCCGGCACCCTGTCGCTACGGCTGCAGACGTCGGCGCTGAGTGGGTGCTTTGTCCTCGGCTTTTCGACAATCTTCGTGCTGCTAGGAGCGAGCGCAACCGCGCTCGGCCAGGTGTTGCTCTCGTATCGCTACGAACTGAACCTCGTTGGCGGTGCGGTCGTCATCGCATTCGGCCTGCTCACACTTGGCTTGCTCCAGCCGGGCTGGCTGCAGCGTGATCATCGCCTCCACCTCTACCTGCCAGGCGGGCGACCCCTCGCCGCATATGTGCTTGGGTTAGCATTCGGGTTCGGTTGGACGCCCTGCATAGGACCGATACTCGGCGCCATCCTTACCGTCAGTGCCGGCTCGGCCACGGTCGCAAGCGGCATAACCCTGCTCTCGGTGTACTCGCTCGGACTCGGCCTTCCGTTCGTACTGGCGGCAGCATTCACGGACCGATTGGTTGCAAGGCTCTCGTCCATCGGCCGCCTGGGGCGCAGCTTGCAGATCGTTGCTGGACTCGTGATGGTCATAATGGGCGCGGCCATGATCACCGGCCATCTGTCGACGTTCGCGTTCTGGCTGCTCGATACGTTTCCCGTGCTTTCAACGATTGGGTAGTCAGCGACGCAGAGTGAGATGGCGATGGGCCTGTACCGGGATCATATTCTTCCGCACCTGATCCATCTGTCCATGCGCCAGCGAAACCTCGCTGTCTATCGAGCGCGCGTCCTTCCGGCGGCGCAGGGTCGTGTACTTGAGATCGGAATCGGGTCGGGCCTCAATCTACCATTCTATGGTGCGACGGTGGAGCAAGTCATCGGCCTCGATCCATCGCCGAAGTTGCTCGCCATGGCGCGCGAGGCAGCCCGACGAACGTCGATTTCCCTCGAACTGATCGAGAACAGTGCCGAGGCCATCCCGCTGTACAACAGAAGCATCGATACTGTTGTGACCACGTGGACCATGTGCAGCATCCCGGACGCGCGGCGTGCGCTCGGTGAGATGCGCCGCGTCTTGAAGCCCGGCGGCCATCTGCTGTTCGTCGAGCATGGACGTTCGCCGGACCCCAGCGTTCGCCGATGGCAGGATCGTCTGACGCCACTCTGGCAACGAGTCGGCGGCGGGTGCCACTTGAATCGTGCAATCGGTGAACTGATCGAAGAGGCAGGCTTTCGAATCGAGCGGCTTGAAACCGGCTATATGCGCGGACCGAAGCCCATGACCTTTATGTACGAAGGAAGCGCCAGGCCACGTTGAACGTACATACCGCTCACCACCGCAGCAGCCTGGGCCCGAGCCTCGCCCCAACGATTGCGCAGATTCCAATCGTGAGCCCATACCAGACCGCTATGGCCGGAAACGAGTGATCCAGGCACGGGAGCGAGCAGGCCATGGCGCTGAAGCCGCCGGCAACAAGGCCGCCGGCAGCGCCTGCCCGTGTCAATGCAGTTGGCGCCCCGGTACGCAGCGCCCAGACGAGAGCCAAGAAGGGCATGATCGCAAGGAGTGGGATCGTGAAAAGGCACGCCAGCCAAGTGTTTCCGACAACCAAATCGCGCCACGTGGACCAATGAGCGGACCCAAGTGCCATCGACGCAAGTGCCGCGATAGCAATGAACGGAAGCGAAACGATCACGAGAAAGTTGCGTCCGTCAGCGCCAGGACGGGCAATTTGAGGCAGAAACACCGCGGCGGTCGCGACGACCCCCGCGGCGAAGAGCAGCTTCGTCACTAAAAAACTGGAGTTCTCACCACCGAATGTCTCCGGGCGTGGGCCGAGGAGCAGAAACATCACGCCAAAGGTTGTCGCCGCGCCCACCACCATCGCGAGAATCAGCGCGCGCGAAATACGTCCTCGATCGACCGGGTTGAGATCTGCAACGAGCAGATTAATCAGTTGGTCAGTGGTCATGACCGCACCTTTTGCGTCGCTGGCACACCGGTTCCTACGAATCGACCTCAGTAGATAGGGGAAACCAGGTCCTGGGAGACCTCGCCATTCAGCTGACGCGAGAGTTCCAATACCGGGTCCGCGAACATCCAGGAGCCAACCGCCCGGTTTCCCACAAATTTGGCGACATGGCCCTGGTCATCGCTCGCAAACATTGAGCCGGTGTGCGTGCCGACGACTGCGTACCCGAGCCGATCTCGCATCAGTAGGGGCGCCCCTGATGAACCAAACTGTGCCCTGCAATCGTGAATGAGCACGTCCCAAACGAAGTCGCGAATTGAGCAGTTTGGGTCGACGCTGAGAACCTCAGCATTGCCAATATCGATCGAGTAGCTCGGCATCACGATCTGCTGTTGGCGCGACTTCAAAGCCTCGACTGGGTGATCGCCTAGGCGAAATGGCTCAACGCCTTTTGGCGCCCTATCAAGAACGAGGATCACCCAGTCTTGCGCGGCATCGTAGACGGATTGCCGCTTGAAGTTTTGTTTCGATCCCACGGCCCGCACCTTTGCTTTGAATAGGCCAAGATCGGTCCCAACTTGAAAGCCGGGCTGGAAGAACAGGTTGGATTTCCTAGTCGTGCCGTCTCTTTCAGTGATGCAATGTCCAGCCGTGATGATGATTCTCGGATGGAGAACAATTGCTGCCGTGCACAGCATCGTTCCTCTAAACCGGCCAACCGCCGAGTAGGGCGGCAACCGCGCATCGACGATGCGACGGGCGTCAGCACTGCTTGCTTCGGAGGAGGTTTCAATTTCCTGGTTGACCAGTTGAGCACCGACACCGATCGGTTCCTTCGCTGCAACTATAACGGACAGCATCATCGCTCCCACGATGGCAAAGCATCCAATGGGTAGTAACGTTCGGATAGATTTCGGCATCATTTCCTCCCGGAAACTGCGCAACCGATCGCTAGCAAGCCGCCGGATATCCGACAGGAGGCGTACACGACCGCGCCGGCCGCAATCGCGGCCACCTCAACTGAGGGCGGCAGGTCTCGGAGGATGGGGGTCGGGCGGTCCGCGGTGATCCAAAATTACTGGAGTCGCTGAGGCAACAACTGTCCGGGAAGGCTCCGGCGAAAGTCCGATATAATCAGGAATGAGTGCGTTCGCGACAGTGCAGTATGCGAAGCATGCAATGGCGTTGACGCTGCAAGCTTTCACCTTGCAGCTATCGCACGGCTTTTCCATACGCATAGCATTCGAAAAGACGACGGATTCTACCGCGGCTGGCGCGTCAACCTGAACGTTGACCCACACGCCGCCGGATGTGTCCGCAGACAGCATCACTATGACGGCCAACAACATTAACGGCAACGTACGGGTCATCGCTCGCATATACACAAGATAGGAGCGAAACGGTGCTGTTGCCATCCCATAGACGCCCGTTTCGGGTTCCGATCAGCTGGACGTCGATCGAGGCGGTCGCTTCAATCGGCCCATCGCTGAGACTGCGGCTATGGGGACACCCAACCGAAATAGATTAAGGCCTGATAGTAGAAGTAGGCCGCAGCCGCCAGCATGAGAGCTCCGCCGAACCGCTCAATCCAGCGCGTAAGGGGACCCAATCGCCGCAGGTGAGCGAGCGTTCCGGCGGCTGCGCCGGCAATCATGACCGGAACTCCCCGTGCCAGGCCGAACGTGAACATTAGAATTGCTGACTACGACAGCGTCGTAGGATGGCGAGGCGTAGCGTAGGCAGTTCGCTCACGTGATCCGGACTGGCCTACGCGTGACCGGCGAATAGTGCCTCGATCAGCGGACATTCCTGCCGTGTGCCGTCGGCGCATTGCGCGACCACGTCCTTCAGCACTCGCTCCATCCGTTTCAGATCGGCGATCTTCGCCCGCACGTCATCGAGGTGGGCAGCGGCGACGGCGCGTGCCTCGGCGCAAGGCTGATCGCGTTCGTCGACCAGGCGCAGCAGCTCGCGAATCTCATCGAGAGAAAAGCCGAGTTCACGCGCTCGCAGGACGAAGCGAAGGCGACGCTCGTGCGTGGCGTCGTAGCTGCGATAGCCAGTCGACGTGCGCGGCGGCTCGGGGAGAAGGCCGACCTTCTCGTAGTAGCGCACGGTCTCCAAGTTGCAGCCCGTCCGCCGGGCGAGTTCAGCCCGCTGCAGGCCCTTCACCACAGCGTGATCGCGCATCGCAAAAACTCCTTGACCCTGTAGTAACTACAGACCGCATCCTATGGCGCAATGAGGATTTCAGCAAGGAAGGAGACGTCGGACATGGTTGCATGGCGATCTGGAACGTCAGATATCGCGTCCGCAACGGCAGTTCCTGCATCGTCGGAGCGGACCGAGGCTGGACGGCAGCGCCTGGTTGCTGTGGGCGGAATTCTCGGCGCGATAGCCGCCTCCTCCTGCTGCGTCATTCCGCTTATCCTGTTCAGCCTCGGCATCGGCGGCGCCTGGATCGGCAACCTGACAGCGCTCGCGCCGTACAAACCGCTCTTCGTCGCCGGAACGGCGGGCCTCCTCGGATACGGCTTCTACCTCGTTTACTGGAAGCCGCGGCGTGCCTGCGGCGATGGTGCAGCTTGCGCGAGCCCCATCCCCAACCGGCTCGTCCAGCTCGCGCTCTGGATTGCGACTGTGCTCGTGATCGCCGCCTTTGCCTTCGACTATGTCGCCCCGCTGCTGCTTCGCGCCTGATACCAAGAGGAGACCAGCCCCATGAACAAGAGCTTGAGCGTCCTTGCCCTGATCGCCTCGGTGATAACGGCATCGACCGCGTTCGCCACCGAACGCACTGTGACATTTGCCGTCGATAACATGACCTGCGCCTCGTGCCCGTACATCGTGAAAACTTCGATGGCGGCAGTCCCGGGCGTCGCGAACGTGACCGTCTCCTTCAAGGCGAAGACCGCGACCGTGACTTTCGACGACGCGAAGACGAACGCCGACACCATCGCAGCCGCCAGCATGAACGCGGGCTATCCAGCCCATCTGAGGCAGCAGGGCAGCTAATATGAGTGACCGCACTGCAATCCGCGCAGGTATGGCCGGTGCCGTCCTCGCCGCGATCTGCTGCGCCGCGCCGTTCCTTGCCCTCGGCCTGCCCTTTGCGGGCCTTGGCTCGTCGCTAGCCAGTACGGGCTTGGTAGTGCTTCCGCTGATGATCGCGAGCTTCGGCCTCATCGCTTGGATATTCCATCGTCGCCACTCGAAGGCCCTCCGTTGCGAGACGACGATTCCCAAGAAGGGCGTGAAGCCATGAACGAATGTTGTGCCTCCTCCTCGTCCCGAAACGAAGCTGTCATCCCTACGCTCGAGACACTGCCGAGCTATCACGTGCGGCCGGGCGTAACTTTCCCGGACTGGTCAGCAGTCACGTCGCACGCAGTGAGGGACGCCCTGCTGGTCATGGTCGGGTCCGGCCATGTGCTCAATCGCTGGAGCGGCTACGATCCCGCCGTGGACCGCGCGCGCGTTGCGCTGCTTCAGCTCTACGTCGAACACGGGCGAGCCCCGGCCATAGCCGCGATTGCGAACCGTGCAGGACTCGATGAGGCGGCCGTCCCGCCGTTGCTCGAAAATCTCCGCCGGCGCGACCTGGTCGTTCTCGACGGCGGGCGAGTCGTCGGCGCCTATCCGTTCACCGACCAAGACAGGGACCATCAGGTCATGCTGGACGGGCGCGTTCTCAATGCCATGTGTGCGGTCGATGCGCTCGGCATCGGTGCCATGATCGATCGCGACGTCTCGATCGCCTCGGGCTGCCGCCATTGCGGCGCGCCAATCCGGATCACTACACGCGACCTAGGGCGGGAGCTGGCCGACGTCGAGCCGCGGACGGCCGTCATGTGGCAAAGTGTTCGCTACGAAGACGCATGCGCCGCGAGCTCGCTGTGCGAAACGACCGTGTTTTTCTGCTCGGATGAGCATCTCTCTGCCTGGCGCCGCGAGCGTTCCGCCGACGAGCTAGGTTTTCGGCTGTCGATCGAGGAGGGGTTGGAGGCCGGCCGCGCTCTGTTCGGGCCGAGCCTTGCCGGGCTAGGTGTGACACCACGACCGTCCGCCGATCCGGAATCGAAGAGCCCGCCAGTCGCGAACCGCCCCTTCCGCACAAACGGTCGCAATGGAGGCGCTTACGATCTCGTCGTGGTCGGCGCCGGATCGGCCGGCTTCTCGGCGGCAATCACGGCCGCCGAACAGGGCGCGCAGGTGGCGCTCATCGGCAGCGGCACCATCGGCGGCACCTGCGTCAATATCGGCTGCGTGCCGTCAAAAACCCTGATCCGCGCGGCCGAGACGCTTCACAACGCTCGCGTGGCGGCACGTTTTGCCGGTATTACCGCTGAAGCCGAACTGACAGATTGGCGCGGAACCGTTCGTCAGAAGGACGCCCTCGTTTCCGAACTGCGCCAGGCCAAGTACGTCGATCTGCTCCCCGCGTACAACGGCATCGCCTATCGCGACGGGCCGGCTCGCCTCCTCGACGGCGGTGTCGAAGTTGACGGCGCTCGTGTTGCCGCTGGCAAGATCATCATCTCGACCGGCGCGCGGCCGGCAGTGCCTGCCATTCCCGGCCTCGAGACCGTGCCGTATCTCACCAGCACGACGGCGCTCGACCTCGAGGAGCTGCCGCGCTCTTTGCTCGTGATCGGCGGCGGCTACATCGGCGGGGAACTCGCCCAGATGTTCGCTCGCGCCGGCGTCAAGGTCACCCTTGTCTGCCGGTCTCGTCTGCTCCCCGAGGCCGAGCCCGAGATCGGCGCGGCGCTCGCGGGGTATTTCGAGGACGAAGGCATCACTGTTGTCTCCGGCATCGCTTACCGCGCCGTCCGCGAAGCCGATGACGGTGTGTCGCTGACGGTCACGCGCGACGGCCAGGATATTGCGATCGACGCCGACCAGGTGTTGATCACCACGGGGCGCACGCCCAACATCGAAGGCCTTGGGCTAGCCGAACAGGGGATCACCGTCTCGGCGAAGGGCGGCATCGTGGTCGATGACCGCATGCGCACGACCCGGGCCGGCATTTATGCCGTCGGCGACGTCACTGGCCGCGACCAGTTCGTCTACATGGCCGCCTATGGTGCCAAGCTCGCGGCCAAGAACGCCCTCAACGGCGACAGTCTGCGCTACGACAACAGCGCCATGCCAGCCATCGTGTTCACTGACCCGCAAGTGGCGAGCGTCGGGCTCACCGAGGCCGCGGCGCGCGCCGCCGGCCATGCGGTTCGCGCCTCGATGATCGGTCTCGATCAGGTGCCGCGCGCGCTCGCCGCGCGCGACACCCGCGGGCTGATCAAGCTCGTGGCCGATGCCGGTAATGGCCATCTGCTCGGTGCGCATATCCTCGCACCGGAAGGCGCTGACAGCATCCAGACCGCCGCGCTTGCAATCCGCCAGGGGCTCACCGTCGATGACCTCGCGGAGATGATCTTTCCGTATCTCACCACCGTCGAGGGGCTGAAGCTCGCGGCGCTGTCATTCGAGAAAGACGTGGCCAAGCTATCATGTTGCGCCGGATAGTGATCGCGGCTGGGCGTCCGCAGGTCGCTTAGAGCACCTGTCGTAGTGAGATCGCGTGCCGGAGCCGTCACGCCGGTCCAGGCGGCGACGCCTATCATCCGATGCGGCAAGCAATTTCTCGGTTGGTACCTTGCCTGGCGCTTGCCCGACGATGCTTGGTTCCCGCGAGATCGGCGTCACTGTTATCCGCCGACGAAGGCGATGACCGTTGATTCAAACATCGGCCAGATCCACGCCGCGACCATCATGATGGTCGCGAACGTCATGACCAGAAGGGTAGAATGAGCAGGAGAGCGGCGCGTGCGCCAGCTCTGGTAGCCAACCCATGCCCATCCGGCTCCGACGGCGACGAGTGCGATTGGGGTCAGCCATCGGTAGGCTTCTGCGAACCAGGCAAGCACACCACCGATCGAACCGAGGATCGCTGCCGGGACGGCAAAGGGAAGAACACAACAGACGCCACAGGCGAGCCTGGATTGAAAATCGGCGACCTCGCCAAGCGCACCGGCACGAACACGCCGACGATACGGTACTACGAGGAGATCGGGCTGCTCTCGCGGCCCGACCCGCAAGGAGGCAATCAGCGTCGATATGGCGATGAGGACGTCCGACGGCTGACCTTTATCCGCCGCTGCCGGGATTTCGGATTTTCGATCGAGCAGGTGCGGACATTGACGTCGCTCGTGCAGGATCGGAGCAGGTCCTGCTTTGAAGCCCGAGACTTGGCCCAAGAGCATCTAAAGGAGGTGCGAGCGAAGCTGAAAGAGCTGAGAGAACTCGAGAAGAGCATCGCCGGCTTCGTCGAAAGCTGCAACGTCGCCTGCGCCGGTGGCCCTGGTCCCGATTGCGTCATTCTTGAAGATCTTGGCAAAGCCGCTCCGATGGCCGCGGAGCGGCGGCGCGCATGACAGCTTCGAGCGCACGCGAATCCTTCGAACTGCATCAGGTTTCGATCTATTTCGGTGCCGTGATCGTGGCGGCGGCAGCCGCCATGCTGGCCCCCGCCTTGGGCGCTCTTGAGTCGGCCATAAGCCCGACGCTGGCCGTGATGTTGTTTGCGACGTTCCTCCAGGTGCCATTGGCCGACTTAGGCAAGGCATTCAGGGAATTCCGCTTCATGTCGGCGCTCCTCGTCGCCAACTTCATTGCCATACCGGTGGCCGTGGCGTTGCTCGTGCGGCTCCTTCCACCAGACCCGCTGCTTCGCCTGGGCGTACTAATCGTTCTGCTCACTCCCTGCATCGACTACGTCGTCACGTTCTCTCAACTCGGCCGGGCCGATGCCCGCGCCTTGCTGGCCGCAACACCGTTGCTGCTTGGCGTGCAGATGCTGCTCCTGCCGGTCTATATGGGACTTCTCCTCGGCGAAGCCGGACGTGGGCTCATCCAAATTGAGCCTTTCGTTCATGCATTCGTCTGGTTGATCGCAGTTCCGCTTTTCTTGGCGGGCGTCATCCAGGCATGGGCGCGTAGGAGCTCGACTGGGGCTCGCGTTGGCGGCGCACTTGGCCTCCTTCCCGTTCCGGCGACCGCAGTCGTTCTCTTCGTCGTCGTTTGCTCGGTCGTCCCTCAGCTCGATGCGGCAAGGGCGAGCGCCATTCAGGTCGTTCCGATCTATATCGCATTCGCCGCTCTAGCGCCGTTCGTGGGCTTGGCTGTCGGGCGGCTGTTCCGACTGCCGGCAGCAGGTTTGCGAGCAGTCGCATTCAGCGCCGCAACCCGCAACTCACTCGTCGTGCTGCCGCTCGGTCTCGCAGTTCCCAGCGCTGTCCCGGTACTTCCCGCAATCATCGTCACACAGACGTTGGTCGAGCTTCTGAGCGAACTCGTCTACGTACGCTTCATGCCGAAAATCGGCAAAGATGTGGACGCGCAGCGAGCCTGATCGTCGAGAGCGATGAATGGAAGATCGCAGTAAAATATCGCGCTCTGTCGTAGTGCCGCGGATTGCGGGTCAGCGGCGGATGCGGGATCATATGGCCGCAGCGGAAACGTAGTTATCAGTTTCGTCTACGCTGGGGCGCCACTTCTGAACAAGACTGCGAACGGCGGCTGAACCGGCCCTTCCACCGCATGCGTCTTGCTAGTTCTCTCCATACAAAGTGATCTCGCTGCGTGCCGCCGGAAGCAGATCCGTCAGCCGATCCTGCCGAGCGCGGGAAACGTCTCCAGAAACCAGAACGCCATGTCGGTCAGATGGCCGGTCATCATCGCCACGCCCATCGCGATCATCACGCCACCGGCGACATAGCGCAGCACGCGGCCGGCAACGCGAAGCTTGCCCATGCGCGTTACAAATTTCCCGAGGAACAGGGCCGCGAGGATGAAGGGCACGCCAAGACCCAAAGAATAGACGGCCAGCAACACCATACCGTCCACGCCACGTGACGACGACGAAGCGGCGAGCGAGAGGATTGCGCCCAGCAGGGTCCGATGCATGGCGTCCATCCGAAGGCGAACGCCATGCCGAGCAGATAGGCCGGCAATGACCCTGCTCCCTGCGGGGTCGCATGAACGCGCAATTCGCGTTGCGACCATAGCGGCCGCCACAAATCGAGCGTGAATATGCCGAACAGCACGATGAGCGCCCCGCTCAACAACGTCACCTGATAGCGATATGGCGCCAGCAGCATGTTAAGAACGTTCGCGCCAGCGCCCAGGATCACGAAGATGGTGGTGAAGCCGAGGACGAAGCAGAGGCTCAACCAAAGCGTGCGCAGAGGCTTTGCGCTTTCTCCGTCATTGACCGTCCGTCCTGCCACGAACGACACGTAGCCGGGTACGAGCGGCAACACGCAAGGCGATAAAAAGGAGATCGCGCCCGCCGCGAACGCCGTGGCGAGCCCGATCACTGACAACTCTGGCATGGTCACGAATTCGAACTCGCTTTACCTTGTCTGGTGCGCGGTGCGCAGATCGCCCCGCGCGTCGCGGATGATCGCGTAAGACGATTGCAAGAACAGACCTGCGATGATGACGGCCACGACCAGATCGGGCCATGGCGTCTGCGTCCAGGCGACGAGGCCCGCAGCGATCACGACGGCCAGATTGCCGATTGCGTCATTACGACTGAAGAGCCACACCGCTTTCATATTGGCGTCGCCGTGCCGGTGCGGAAGCAGGATGAGAGCGGCCGCCACATTGACCCCAAGCGCGATCAATCCAAGGATGCCCATCAACTCGGCTTCAGGCTGATGCAGCACGAGCACGCGGTAGGCAGTCATGACCAGGACGCCAAGCCCGAGCAGGCCGAGGAAGATGCCTTGCAGCAACGCCGCCTTGGCGCGCGCGGCGAGCCCCCACCCGATTGCGATCAGTCCGAGAAACGAAATCAAGCCGTCGCCCAGGAAATCGAGCGCGTCCGCTTTCAGCGCCTGCGATCCGGCGATGAACCCGCCGACGATCTCAATCAGTCCATAGCCGCAATTCAGGATAACGACGAGCCATAGCGCGCGCTTATAGGCGAGCGTCACGTGGGACAGGTCGGGAATCTTGTCGTCGTCATCGTCTTCGGGGATGCGAGCCAGTTTGTAGCCAAGGCCGGTAATGGCCTTCTCGACCACCGGCAGGGATGTCGCGCTCTGATCGAGGCGCAGCGTCATCTCCTGCGATGCCATCGATACGCGCACGTCATCAACCTTTTGCGCGCGGGCGGCCCCTTCGATCTTGGCCACGCAGGACGCGCAATCCATGCCCGTGATGCGGTAACGAATGGTCTCGATGTCTGGCATGTCGGCCTCTTTTTCAGCTGAAGGGAATGAGCCTGCGGTATTTGCCGCCCTGCGTTTTTTCCGGCGGCTCCGCACCCCGTTCGATGCTCACATTGGCGATGCTGTGCTGCGACAAGAGCCGTGCAATTCCCGCTTCAATCCTTTGCCAGACTTGGTCGGAATCGACGCCGGGCTCGCTTACGAAGCGCACGCGCAATCGCGCGGGTTCGCTCTGGACGATCTGAAACATCTCGACCCCGGAGATGCCGTCGAGCAGCAGGCTAAAGGCGAGCGGCGGAATGGCGAGTTTACCGCCATGCCGTCCCGGAAAGCTCATGACATCGGCCGAGCGTCCCTGCACCTTGATCGCCGGAAAGGGACTTCCGCACGGACACCGGTCCAGGCGTTCCTGCACGCTGTCGCCGAGATCATAGCGAAGCACGGGTTGGGTCTTGTTGGCGAGATTGCTGATCAGGACCGTGTGCGAGGCCTGGCCGCGCGGCACGGGCGCGAAGTTTTCATCGACTGGTTCAAAACGCACCCAGTCCGTATTGACATGCAGCCAGCCCTCTTCGCAGGCATGACTCAAGTAAGGACATTCGGTTGCGGCGTAGCTGTTGCCGACACTGGCGCCGAAGACCTTGGCGATGCGTCCATATTGCGCTTCGGGCAAACCTTCCGCGGCGAGCGCGAGCAGGACTGGATTGATGCGCAGCCGCCCCACTTCGTGTTCATCGGCGAGCATCACGGCCATGCTCGCATAGGGCGCGATGACCACAGGCTGGAATTCATTGAGCGCCGCGACGATCTGCGGCATCGGCGTGTCGGCCGAAACGACCTTCAGGCGGCTTGCGCGCCAGCCGCCGGCCCTGCGCAGCCTCGCAGCTGCAACCGCCGACGCCGAATGCCCGCTGCCCCCCATCACCATGGCCATGCGAACGCCGCCGGCGAGGATGCGCAACACATCGCCAAGCCCAAGCCAAGTCGAGAGCATGCGCAGCGCCATGGCGTTGGTGACCGCAAGGCTGCGCTCATCGAGCACGAAAATGCCCCGCGCGCCTGTCGTTCCGGATGTCGTCGCAACCGTGTAGCGGCCGAGGAATGGTTCGCCCGCGCGTTCAGGATCATCCACAAAGCCGCGTAGCGCGTCGATGGTGATCGCCGGGTCCGTGACCCAGGCATTGAACTGGCTCATCAGCATCTTTTTGCTGGTGACCGGCAACTGCCGCGGATCATCGATGCGCTCGGGCAAGTCGCGATAAAGCGTGCGGTAGATGGCCGAATGCGTCCGCGCATGGGCGACGATCTCGTGCAGGCGCTTCGCTTGCAGACGTTCGATCGTTTCTGCTCCGCCCTTCGTCGCGCGGCGGGCATCGCGCAGGATTGAGAATGTCGATTCCGCCATGCGCGCTCCCTGCCCTGACCGATTCGCGAAGACTTGAAGAAGCATGGATCGTGATTGGCCGGGACGATCCATGACGCTAACCCGGGCCTTCAAGGCGGGGTGGCGCATGTTGCGTGCGCAGCAATCGCAGCGCATTGGCCGTGACCAGCACGGTCGCGCCGGTATCGGCCAGAATCGCTGGCCATAGCCCGGTGATCCCCGCAACCGTTGTTGCGAGAAACACGGCCTTGAGGCCAAGCGCGATCGTGATGTTCTGATGGATGTTGCGCATGGTGCGCCGGGAGAGATCGACCATCGCGGCGACATCGCCGACCCTGCCGTGCAACACGGCCGCATCCGCCGTCTCTAACGCGACGTCCGTGCCGCCGCCCATCGCGATTCCGACATCGGCCGCAGCGAGGGCGGGCGCGTCATTAATGCCGTCACCCACCTTGCCGGTTTTTTCGCCGCCAGCTTTGAGCTCGTTGATGACTTTCAGCTTGTCTTCCGGCAGCAGCTCCGAGCGCACCTCGATGCCAAGTGCTTGGCCGATCGCTTCTGCCGTGCGGGCATTGTCGCCGGTGAGCATCAGCGTCCTGATGCCTGCCGCACGCAAGGACGCGAGACCCGCGCGGGCATCGGCGCGGGGCTCATCGCGCATCGCGATCAGGCCAGCCACAGCATCGCCCGCGATGAGGACGGACACGGTCTGGCCTTGTTCATTCAATGCCTTGATCAGGGCTGCGTGTTCGTCGCTCAAAGGCGCGAACGCGGAAGCGGCCTGTGGCGAGCCTAGAAAGATTTTCTGACCGCCGACGGACCCCGCGACGCCCTTGCCTGGTATCGCGCGAGATTCTCCGGCGGGCGGCAATGGGACCCTGGTTTCCTTGGCGCATTCGACGATCGCAAGCGCGAGCGGATGGTTCGATCCCGCTTCCAATGCGGCGGCGAGCGAGAGAACCTGACGCTCATCGCGCCCGATCGAGACAATTTGCGTCACCTTGGGCCGGCCTTCGGTGAGGGTGCCGGTCTTGTCGAAGGCAATAGCCGTGAGCGAACCCAGTTGCTCGAGAACCGCCCCGCCCTTCAAAAGCAATCCCCGGCGCGCCCCGGAGGACAGGGCCGCGGCGATGGCCGCCGGCGTTGAAATCACCAGGGCGCAGGGGCAGCCGATCAGCAGCACCGCAAGCCCCTTGTAGATCCATTCATTCCAGTCAGCGCCACCGAGCAGCGGCGGCATTGTCGCGACGAGCGCCGCAAAGGCGACAACGGAGGGCGTGTAATAGGTCGAGAACCGATCGATGAAGCGTTGCGTGGGCGCCTTGCTTTCCTGCGCTTCCTCGACGAGCCGGATCACGCGCGCGATCGTGTTGTCCTGCGCCGCGGCGGTCACGCGCACGCGCAAATTGGCGTCACCGTTCACCGTGCCTGCGAAGACCTTGTCGCCGGGCTTCTTCTGCTTGGGTACGCTCTCGCCGGTCACCGGCGCTTCATTGATCCCGCTTTCGCCTTCGATAATGACGCCGTCCGCCGAAATCCGGTCGCCGGGACGCACGGAAATGACCTGACCGACCTTGAGCGCTTCGGCTGGCACTTCGCGCGTCTGCCCGTTTTCGATGACAAGCGCTGTCTTTGGAACGAGCGCCGCCAGATCCTGGATGCTGGCGCGGGCGCGGCCGGCAGCGACGCCTTCGAGCAATTCACCGACCAGAAAGAGGAAGACGACGGCCGCTGCTTCTTCCGTGGCGCCGATCGCAACCGCGCCGGCCGCCGCCACGCTCATCAGCATTTCAATCGAGAACGGCGTGCCGCCGCGCGCGGCCGCGAATGCGCGGCGCGCAATCGGGACCAGCCCGATGCCCAGAGCGGCCAGGAACGCGCCTTTCTCATACGCAGGAATCCAATGTCCGATGCCGTAGGCGGCCAGTAACGCCGTCCCGCATGCGCCAACGAGGAGCGCACGGCGGCTGCGCCACCAGCTCTGTTGTGGCTTGGGAGCCGATGACGTGGACGCAGCGCCCGCGGGAGCGGCTGGCGTGACCGTATAGCCGAGCCGCCGGATCGCCTGTTCAACCACCTGCAGATCGGCATCGCTCTTGTGCGTAAGCGTCATCATCTCGGCGCCGACGCTCACCGAAACATCCGCAACGCCTTCGAGCCGCCGCACGGCCGTATCGACCTTTGCGCCGCAGGCGGAGCAGTCCATCCCGCCGACATGATATCGCGACAGCGTCAGTGTCTCGCTCATCCTTCGCTTTCCGTCTTCTGTTGACCGTGCGGCCTGAGGCTGACCCACAAAAGAGTGATAACGCCCAAGCTGATTGCCGTATCAGCTAGGTTGAAGGCGGGCCAATGCCAGCCTGCCACATGCACATCAATGAAATCCGTCACGCGCCCGCGCCAGACGCGGTCGACCAGGTTCCCGGCAGCGCCGCCGATGATAGCGCTAAAGGCGACGCGCTCGAGCGCCGTTGCCCGCATCGCCATCACCACGAGGGCAATGATGATCACGAGGGTCAGCGCAATCAGCGGCAGGCGGAACGTATTCGCGTCGGTCGCGAACATGCCGAAGGAAACGCCGGTGTTGAACCCAAGGCGCAAGGCAAAAGACGGCGTCACGTCCACGGGGACATGCGGCTGCAAGGCCGCAAGCGCCATGGACTTGCTTGCTTGATCAAGCGCCAGGGCCGCACCCGCAATGAGAAAAATGGTTCGGGCGCGTGACGCAATGTTCATCCCGCTCGACGCTCTCCTTTTATGTTGCGAAAAGGATCCTACATCCTCTAGTAACTAGAGGAGCAAGAGGTTTTGACATGCAGAATTTGATGATTGGCGAGGTCTCGCGGCTAACCGGGGTCAAGGTGCCGACCATCCGCTATTACGAAGGCGCGGGCATGCTGCCGGCGGCGCGGCGCAGCGACAGCAACCGGCGCATCTATGACCACAAGGCCCTCAAGCGGATCGCCTTCATCCGCCACGCGCGGAATCTCGGCTTCAGCATGGGTGACATCAAGGCGCTCATCGCATTGCAGGACAATCCGGACCAATCCTGCAAGCAGGCGGACACCATCGCCCGCGCGCGTCTCGCCGAAGTCGAACTGCGCATCCGGCATTTGCAGAGCTTGCAGGCCGAGCTTCAGGCGATGATCGGCCGCGGCTGCCGGCAGCGCGTCTCAAAGTGCCGGGTCATCGAAGGATTGATTGGATCTCCTGCATAGAAGCAGCGCGACAGCGAGCGCTGATTTGAGCAGTCACAAAAATGTAATCGCGAGGCTTTGGGAGGCGTTCCGGTCACGCATTTTCAAATCCGCGTTCACGTTTCAGTACAAAGACCTGTTGACCGGTGGTGCGTGGCGCGCCGCACTGTTGAACGAAGCCGCACCTCGGAGCGGCGCGCGCGTTCTTCAAGTGCATATCCGGGAGTCGAATATATCGGCCGATCTTCTTGCGAAATATCCCGGCTGCAAGCTCACCTCGGTGAACCCGTTCAATCAGGCTCCAGAAACCATCGAAGGCGTTCAGCGGTTGTCGTTCGAACATGGCCGGATTTGTTGCGACGGCGCCAGCTTTGACAAAGTCGTTTGCTGCATGGCTTTGCATCCGCTTGAGCCGCCAGCCAAGCTTGCGTTGCTCAAAGAGATGAGGCGCGTTCTGCGATCGCGCGGCACGCTTTACCTGGCCGAACTTGATAAGGCGTATTCCAAGCGCGAAACACTGGCGTTGATTGGCACGTATGATCTCTACGGGCATGATACAGCGGTCTCTCACAGCGACGGCACATGGACGGCTCAGATTGAGCTGGCCGAATTTTCTCACGTCAAACTTGTGTATAATGAAGCCGACGTCATCGGCCGCGTTTCCATTTTCCGGGCAAGACGCTGACCGACGCGCAAGAAACCCAGGCGAGCGGAGGAGACATCGATGATTTCACGGCGCGTGTTTCTCAGTGGTGTCGCTGCTTCGCTCCTCATCGCGCGGTTTGGCGGCCCTGCGCTTGCCCAATCGCCGCGCATCACCGTGCACAAGGACCCGAACTGCGGTTGCTGCGGAGCATGGGTGGATCATTTGCGCGCGAATGGCTTCGAGGTCAGCGTGACGGAGACCGCCCAGCTCAACCGCATCAAAGCGCGGCTCGGCGTGCCGGACGCACTCGCCTCTTGCCACACGGCAGAAGTCGACGGCTTCATTATTGAAGGCCACGTGCCCGCCGGGTCGGTTCGCAAGCTGCTGTCCCTGCGGCCGAATATTCGCGGCTTGGCGGTTCCCGGCATGCCGGTCGGCTCTCCCGGGATGGAAGTCGAAGGCACGCCGCCAGACACTTACGATGTGATTGCGTTCGGCCCGTCGGGACAACGCGTGTTCGCCCGCTATCAGGGCGCGCGGGAGCTGCCGGCGACCTAAATATCGCGGCGGCGATCTTACCGCCTGACCGTTCCCGTCGCTGCAGGAGACGGGATGACCGCCGGGATTTCGCGCGGCTCTTCCGCGAGGGCCTCGGGGCGGCTGATGTCCCCTAGCGATTGCCGCGTGCGCGTGTCGACTTCCGCGGAGGACGGATTATTCGCGGCCGCGAGCGCCAGTTTTCGCAAAGATGGATGACCGCCGCCGTCCTGGTACACGAGACGGATGGCCGGCGTTCCTTTCGCGACGAGCTCAGCTTCCCTGCGGTCGTCGAGCGCGCGCTTCGCCGCGACGTCAGCGGCGATCGCCGGGTCGCTCTCAAAGGCATAGCGGCCCTTGGCGACGGTCCATAGCGGGGCCTGCCGACCCGCTTCGAAGACGTCCGAGCCCTCCTTCAGGTTCTTCCAGAAGGCGATATGCGGATCGGCGCGGTGCTTGGCGAGATTCTCCGGCGTCATGCGGAACGGATAGGATTGAAACTGAAAGCTGTGCTGTCCGCCCGCGAAGGCCTCGCGCGTGATCGCATAGACCTCGCTGATCGCCTCGTCCGTCATCGCAAAGCACCCCTGCGACGAGCAGGCGCCGTGAACCATCAGATGCGAACCCGTGCGGTTATGCGCCCGGTCGAACGCGTTCGGAAACCCGATATTGAAGGACAGGAACAGGCTGGAGTTCGGATTCATCGCTGCCGCGCTCACTTCGTAGAATCCTTCCGGAGCCTGACGATCGCCCTCGCGGATCTTGGGGCCCAACTGGCCCGACCACCGGCAGATCGGGTAGGTCTTGAGCAGCGCGTATTTCCCGTCGCGGCCCTGCTTCCAGACCTCGATTTCAGATTCTTTCTTGAAGGCGCGCATCAGAATTGGCGCGCCGGGCTCCATGCCCTGGTCGGACATGAGCGCAAGCGTCTTCGCGGGAACTGGCGCCAACGCCCGCGCTGACCGATAAGCATCCTGCGCGCAGGAGCTGACGAAGCCCATCACGGCGACGCTCCAGATCAATCTCCTGCCAAATTTCCAATCCAATTCGCCAGCCCTTCTCTGCGGTCAGTTCCGCTACAGTCCGACTAGACCGTAATTATGGCGCGATCCCGCTCTCTTCACTTCAGCCCGCGATAAAAGCTCAACGAACCCAGAGCCGTCGCCACGCGGCGGGTTTCGGCCACATCGGAGAAGCCAGCATCTCTCATAAGCTTGGGGAGGAGGCCTCGCACGTTCTCTGTGGTGTTGGCGAAACCGTCCAGCACTTGAATCAGATAAAACGGCAAGCGCAGAAGCGCATTGGCGGGGCGCCCCCAGTCGGCTACGTGCAGCTCACCACCGGGACGAAGCAGACGAAGACAGTGGGAGAATGCGCGCCGCTTCTGTTCACTCGAGAGGTGATGAAATAAAAGACTTGATACGATCTTATCGAAGCTGCCGAACCGCAGCATCGGCACGTTCGTGGGATCATCAGCCCGGCCTTGCCAGAACTCAACGTCAGCTTTGGCAGCTGCCGCTTTCGCCCGCGCGATTGCCAGTACGTTCGCATCTGCATCGAAGCCCAGAAGATCGCATTCGGGGCATGCTTGATGCAGCATCAGCGTCAACGTTCCCGTGCCGCAACCCATGTCCAAGATGCGCTCGCCGGCTGTCGGCGAGACCTGCCCGATCAGCAGGCCTTTCCAGACTCGATCGCGCATGAGCAACGCGACTGCCGGATCATAGAACCGCGTCAACCGATGAAATCCGGCCGCCGGTATGAAAGAGTCTTTGGAGGGTGTCGTGGTCATGAGTTCTCTCGAACCTGAACGCGATCGCTGACGATGACGACCGTAAGCTTTTGCTTCATGATCGAACGCACCCGACTGCCTTCCTTCATCGCGCGAGTTGGTAGAAAAGCGCACCAAGCCCAAGCGCGAAAGCCAGCAGGCTCGGAAGCGCGGTCAGCGCCATGCCAAACGCGCGGGCCCCGGCGCCTCCAGGGTATCCGGCTAGGAAGGTGATGCGCCCGATACTGAACAACAGGACGGAAGCTGCCATCAATTGCATTGCGACTGACGGAAGCAGCATCACAAGCGCGAACTGAGCGACGACAGCGACAAAGGCTTGGTCGAGCGTGTTCTGGAGGAAGGCGGCCGCCACCGCAATTTTCGGGCTCGGCGGGGAATAAGCCGATCCCCGAATGTCGTCTGCCGAACGGCGCCGGCCGGTCGACACCATGCCGATCCCCGTGATGACCCATGCAACAAGAAAAAGATTGGCGCCAGCCCACGCTGTCAACCGCGACCCCAGGTCCGGTCCAGGTAGCTGGACCAGCCGCGGCAGAAAGATGATGGCCGCGGCAAAAACGGCTGAACAGACAACGAACGCTGCCGCGCGCTGCTTCGCAGGATTCGTTGCTGTTCCCGTCGCAGAGTTGCGTCGGCTGTGCTTGCGGCCGCCATTCAAACTCCCATTGCTCCGTTGAAGGTACATCCTCTAGTGACTAGAGGATCAACCATAATTTCAATTGGCACGGCTCCAAGCGCCTGCCCTGCTCGAACGGCAACTGAGGCTGGTCATGTCGAGCGGACATGCGATCTCCGCAGACGACTTTTGATCTTGCCAGAATGCGGGCGCGCCCTTCGGACGGGCTCTATTCAGGCTTCGCTTTCACCCAGCCAAGCCGTTGCCGCGAAGATGCGGAACGTTTGACTCGGCCTTCCGGTGATGATCCCTCGCGCCATCATGAGCCGCTCACCGGAGGACTCCCTTCGGGTATCACCGTCATTTCATGCCGGCGTCGCTATCACTGCCCCGTCATGGGGCGGCCGAGCGATGACTTCCGCCTTTTTTCTTCAATCCGGATTTTTCCGCGGCGAGTCCCATGCCAGACCGCGGCGAGACTCCGCGCAGGTAAGAAACTGCGCTGGCCTTAAAGTGACCCTTGGGTTGGTATCCAGAGCAGCGCTGCCGGAAGTCTATGACGTCGCTTTGCTTTTCCGCACTCTCGCGAAGGCTCGATCTGTCACCATGAACCGCTCGATCATAGGGGCGACGATCTTGGCCGGATCAGGTGCAACCTGTCCGCTCTCGCGTCCGATGGCTTCCGCATAGGCGATCAGGTTGCGATGGACCGCGGCCGGCAACTCGACCGTGAGCTTCACCGGCTTGTCATCTTCAATCGTGCCGAGCTTGAGCTTGCTCATCGACTTGCCTCCAGCTGGCCGTAGGGCGCCATCACGAGATCGCGGTTGACGATCACGCGCACCGGGAAACCCTGCCGGATGGTGAGCGTGGGTTGGATGTTGAGCTGGCGGCGGACGAGCTGGTGCCCGGTGTTGTTGACCGAGTCCTGCGAGCCGCGGCGTAAGGCGCGGACGAGATCGCTCTCCTCGCCGCTGGATCCGAGCTCGGCGCCGATACCGAGCAAGGTAGAGAGCGCGGCAGCTTTGGCGAGATCCCACCAGTGATAGTCGACCTCGTCTTCGAGACCGGAGAATCCTCTGGCGTCGGTGCCCTGCTGGCGCTCAAGCACGATCGACTTGCCGTCCGGCAACATGATGCGATTCCAGACGAGAAGCACACGCTTCTGTCCGAATGAAATTTGGCTGTCGTACTGGCCTATGAGACGCGCGCCCTGCGGGATGAGCAGGAATTTTCCGGTCGGCGTATCGTAAACGTGTTCGGTGACTTGCGCGGTGACCTGGCCTGGAAGATCGGACTGTATGCCGGTGAGGAGCGCGGCCGGAATGATGGTGCCGGCCTGCACGACATAAGGCGAGGCCGGGTTGGCCAAGCCATCCTGACTGACGGTGCGGCGATCGACGGGGTTGTTCACGAAGGCGAGTTTGCGATCCTGCATGTTCTGCGTGGCATTGGGATCGAGCGGCGGGGCTTCCGCCGGCACTGCGAGCGTGGTGCCAGGCGCTGCGGTCGCGCTTGCTGGCGTGACAGGTGCCGAGACGCGGATCGCGGTCGCTGCGAAGAGCTTGCTCAGACGCGCAGCTTCGATCTCCTGCAAGCGTCGTTGCTCCTCGGGCGTGATGCCGGGCTGCGGCAACGGTCCGCCCGGCGGAATAGGTTGTCCTTGATTCTGCGCGCTGAGGATCGGCCGGCCGAGGTCACCCGGCAACGGCGGTCCGAGCTTCGGAATACCGGTGTAGTCGCGCGGCAAAACGGTCAGGCCGTCGGCGGTCGGACGGTTCTCGGTCGAGTAGAGTTCCCTGCTGTCCTGGTCGGTGCGTCGTATCTGAAGGGCGTAGATCAGCGCCGCCGCAATCGCGAGACCCGAGACGGCACCGAGACTGATCAGCACCTTGCGCGACAGTCGCGTAACCCGTGGCCGTTCGGTGCGCAGACGCAGGTCGGGCGTGACGTCCGGAGCATTCTTCGTTCCGTCGGTCATGACCGGCGCCTTCCGTCGGTGCGAATGATGCGGACACGGCGTTCGCTATTCTTGTCGCCGAGACGCAGTTCGGCGGCGCCGAATAGACGGTCGACGATGTAATAGTTCTGGCGGGCACGGTAGTTGACGAGCTCCGTATCGCCTCCTGGCCCGATAATAAAGAGCGGCGGCATCTCACCTTGGCGGATGCCGGATGGGAACTCGATATAGACCTTGATTCCATCATCGAAGGCGCGCAGCGGGCGCCAGGCCGGGGTGTCGCCCTCTATCTCGTAGCGGAAGTTCAGTGACGAGATGTCGACGCCGGTCGCGACCGGCTGGGCCGTGAGCGCCGCCGCGTTCTGCCGGCGCAGCGCTATGAGTTGGTCCTGCGGGTACTGCCAGGACACTGACGCCATGTAGGTCTTCTCGGTCGAGTTCAACTCGAGATGATAGGTGCGGCGGTCGGTGTTGATGACCAGGTTGGTTTGGAGGTCCGGGCGTGTCGGCTTCACCAGGATATGGACCTGTTTGGTCTCGGCTGTCCCACTCTCGGTGTCACCGATAATCCAGCGCACCGTGTCGCCCGCGGCGACGGGACCAGAGCCGACAAGCTGCTCGCCCGGCTGTAAGGCCACATCCGTCACCTGCCCCGGCGCGGAATAGACCTGATATAGCGCACCGGGCGAGAACGGATAGACCTGCACGGCATTGATGAAGCCGTTGCGCACCGGCTGGACGCGCGCCGCCTTGTTCGCCTGCGTGATACGGTCTTTCGGATCCTTCGCCTCCGGCGGCGCCTTGGCGCCCGGGACGGGCTTCAACTGACCTGGAAGCGGCAGCGGCTTCGGAAGTTCGACCACCTGCACCGGCGCAGGCGGCTCCGCAGCCTGAACCGCCGGCACGAAATCATCATAGGTAATGTCGGGCGGAAAGAGTTTTTGCGCGCAGCCGCCGAGCGTTGTAGCGCCGATCAGCAGAAGCGATTTGAATAGTCCTTTTTGCGAGATGCGAATCGGCGGCTTCATTGCGAGAGCTCCTTCGACCAGTTGATGGCGTTGACGTAGATGCCGAGCGGGTTCTGCTTCAGACGGTCGGCATCACGCGGCTGCTGCAGGGCGATGGTGAGAATCGCGGTCCACCGCTCGATGCCGGCGAGTTGCCCATTCTCATAGGCGCGCTCGAACCAGGCGACGCGGAACGAGTCGGGCGAGGCGCGGATGACGCTGGAGACCTCCACGGCAATCTGGCGCTTGCCGACCTTCGCGAAGGGATCGTTCACGCGCGCATAGTCATTGAGTGCCGAGGCGCCGCGGTCGGTCGTGAACTCATAGGCGCGCAGCCAGTTCTGCCGCACGATCACCGCGTCAGCCGGAATGGCGCGGACCTGTTCAATGAAGCGCGCGAGGTGCCAGGCGATCTGGGGATCGGTCGGCTTGTAGTCGGCGATCGCCGGACCGACAGCCTGCGCCTCGCCGATTTTGTCGAGTTGCACCACCCACGGCACGATCGAGCCCCGCGCCGACTGCCAGACCAGGCCGAAGGCGAGGCCCGCCGACAGGAACAATGAGCCGAACGCCATCAGGCGCCAGTTCTTTGCTTGCACCCGCGCAGACCCGATGCGGTCGTCCCAGACCTGCGCGGCGCGTTGATAGGGCGTTTCGGGTTCGGGCGTGACGCCGTAGCGCACGGACGGTCTGCGGAAGACATTCATCAGCGTTCATCCTGTCGGAGGGAGATGGAAGCGCCGCCGCCGTGGCTGTCGCCGGAACGGATGGCGTGAGCGGCCGCGGTTGCGCCGTGACTCATCGCCTGGTGGCGCTTCATGCGTTGCGCCCAGGCGGGCGGCGAGGACGGAGTCGGAGGAGCATCACTGGTCGCTGCGCCGCCGATCGTGCCCATCGTCGATGAGCCGCCAGTCGCTGCCGCGGTGCTGCGCGCGCCACCGCGATAGCTTTCGGCCATTGCGCCGGAAGCCCTGCCCGCCGCGCGGCTGACCGGGCGCGCAGCGGCGGCTGCACCTGCGCGCGCAACACCGGACAGACCGGAGGCGATACCGGAAGCGCCGCTCTGTCCGGCCGAGGCGAGGCTGTAGGATGTTGATGCGCCGCCGGCGAGCGCGGCACCGCCGCGCGCGGCCGCAGCGCTCGCGCTCATCGCCGCCCCTGCTCCCCTCACGGCCATGCCGGCCGCTGCGCCGCCGGCCATCACCGCGCCGCCGGCAGCCACCGCTGTGCCGACCGCGGAGCCTGCACCGAGTTGCGGGCCGCCCGCGATCAGGCCATTGGCAATACCTGGCCCGAAGACGCCGAGGCCGAGCAGCGAGAGTGCGGCAAGCACGATCGCCATTGCGTCTTCGACGGTCGGCTGATTGCCGCCGAAGCCGGCGGTGAACTCGGAGAACAGCGTCGAGCCGATGCCAACGACGACAGCGAGCACCAACACCTTGACGCCAGATGAGACCACGTTGCCAAGCACGCGCTCGGCAAGGAAGGCGGTCTGACCGAACAGGCCGAAAGGAATAAGGACGAAGCCGGCGAGCGTGGTCAGCTTGAACTCGATCAACGTCACGAAGAGCTGGATCGCGAGGATGAAGAACGCGAGTAGCACCATCACCCAGGCGAACAACAGCACGACGATCTGGATGAAGTTCTCGAAGAAGGCGATGTAGCCCATCAGCCCGGAAATCGATTCCAGGATCGGGCGACCGGCATCGAGGCCGACCTGAGCGACGCGGCCCGGACGCAGAAGGTCGGCGGCGGAGAACCCGGTGCCCGACGCCTTCAGGCCGAGGCCAGCGAAACTCTCGAAGACGATCTTCGCGAGCGCGTTCCAGTTGCCGATGATGTAGGCGAAGACGCCGACGAACAACGTCTTCCTCACCAGGCGCGCGATGATGTCTTCGTCGGCGCCCCAACTCCAGAACAGTGCAGCGAGCGTTATGTCGATCACGATCAAGGTCGTAGCCAGGAATGCGACCTCGCCGCTCAACAGGCCGAACCCGGAATCGATGTAGCGGGTGAAGACTTCGAGGAAATGATCGATGACGCCGGTGCCGCCCATCAGTGTGCCTCGCCCGTCTTGTTGGTTGGCGCAAAGAAGCGGCGGCGGTTCTCAGCCCAGACGCGGCGGCAGGCGTCGTCAGCGGCAAGTTGCTCAGCCGTTACGTCGCGACACCGCGCGAGATCGGCCGCAAGCGGATCATTCTTCATGACTGCGGGCGCAACATCGCGGCTTGCATCATCGGTCCGGCTGGCTTCACCGATAACGATGATGATGGCCGTGACGGCAACAGCGATCGTGGTGAAGCGCAGAAAGGAGCGGACGGCCGCATCACGCTCGTTTCGGCCTTCGCCGTTGTGGCGCAGCCACGTTTTCATCACTGGAACATCCGCACTGTGGTTGGACGGTAGCCCGCGCCCGGAGTGAGGAAGCGGCGGAGTTGCTCACGGCCCTGCTCCTGAGCGGCGGCGCGTTGCGCAGCTTCGAGGTTCTGTGCGCGGCCTTGCGCGGCGACGGCGGCGGTGAGATCGGCAACTTGCTGAGTCTGCAAGGCGATGAGCTGGTTGCCGGCCTGGGTCGCCTGCAACGCGCCTGTCGCGGACTGGCTCGCGGTCACGAGCGATGACATCTCGACGCGGTTGGTGTCGATATTGGCGACGACCCCGGCGTGGACTTTCATCGCGTCCTGAAGGCCTGCAACGGAATTGCGCCAGCGTTCGCGGGCGCCGTCGATCAGGGCATGATCGCTCGCTGTCGTTGAGGCCGCCCCGTAAGTCGTGGAGAATGCCTGGTCGATCTGTCCGACGTCGTAGGCGATGCGTTGGGCCTGACCGAGAAGCTGCTGGGTGCGCTGGATCGATTGCTGGATTTGATTCAGCGATGATTGCGGCAGGCTCGCAAGGTTGCGCGCCTGGTTGATCAGCATCTGTGCCTGGTTCTGCAGCGACGTAACCTGATGGCTGATCTGCTCCAACGCGCGCGCCGCCTGCAGCACGTTCTGCGCATAGTTGTTGGGATCGAACACGATCTGTGCCGATACCGGCGCGATCGACAAGATGATGGTGACGGTTGCCACAAGAAGCGTCACACAGCGGCGGGACTTTTTGATGCTCATGATGCCTCCAGGTTGATCAGGTTGGGAATGAGATCGGCGGCCCAGAGAAGATCGTGTGCAGCGAGCCAGCCGTGAACGAAGCCCTCGTGGCCAAACTCCGCGATCACGCGCTCGATGTCCGCGTGATCGGCCTTGGTCGAGGCCGCGCAGAAGGCGAGCGCGATCGGGCCGAGTCCGAGTTCGAACAGCCGGTTGCCGCGGCGGGACTGGCAGTAGTAATCGCGCTTGGGCGTCGCGTGGGCGATGATCTCGATCTGGCGGTCGTTCAACCCGAAGCGCCGGTAGATCGCCGTGATCTGCGGCTCGATCGCCCGCTCATTGGGAAGGAAGATGCGCGTCGGACAGCTCTCGACGATGGCGGGCGCGATCGGGCTGCCGTCGATGTCGGAGAGCGACTGGGTGGCGAAGACGACGGAGGCATTCTTCTTGCGCAGCGTCTTCAACCACTCGCGCAACTGCGCCGCGAAGCCGCCGTCGTCAAGTGCGAGCCATCCCTCGTCAATGATCAGGAGTGTCGGCCGGCCGTCGAGACGACCCTCGATGCGATGGAACAGATAGGCCAGCACGGCGCCGGCGGCGCCAGTGCCGATCAGACCCTCGGTCTCGAACGCCTGGACGGAGGCTTCGCCGATCCTTTCTTGCTCGGCGTCGAGCAGTCGGCCATAGGCGCCGCCGATGCAGAACGGTCGCAATGCCTGCTTGAGCTTCGCGGACTGCAACAGCACCGCGAGGCCTGTCAGTGTCCGCTCGCCGACCGGGGCGCTGGCGAGCGAGGTGAGCGCGGCCCAGAGATGCTCCTTCAACTCAGGCGTCAGCGCGACCTGCTCGCGTGCGAGGATGTCGACGACCCAGTCGGCGGCCCAGGCCCGCTCCGGCGTGTGGTGGATGGCGGCAAGCGGCTGGAGCGAGACCGATGTTTCGGCGCCGTCCGACAGCCCGCCGCCGAGATCGTGCCAGTCGCCCTGCATGGCGAGTGCGGCGGCGCGGATCGATCCGCCGAAGTCGAATGCGAACACCTGTGAGCGCGGATAGCGGCGGAACTGCAACGCCATCAGCGCTAGCAGCACCGACTTTCCGGCGCCCGTCGGCCCGACCACCAATGTGTGTCCGACATCCCCGACATGGAGCGAGAACCGGAACGGCGTCGAGCCCTCGGTCCGGCCGAAGAACAGCGGCTCTGCCGCGAAGTGCTCGTCCCGCTCCGGCCCAGCCCAGATCGCGGAAACCGGGATCATGTGGGCGAGGTTCAGCGTCGAGACGGGCGGCTGGCGGACATTGGCGTAGACGTGGCCGGGCAAGGATCCGAGCCACGCTTCGATCGCATTGACGCCCTCGGCGATGCAGGTGAAGTCGCGGCTCTGGATGATCTTCTCGACCAGCCGCAGCTTCTCCGCCGCGACGCTGGGGTCTTCATCCCACACCGTCACCGTCGCGGTGACATAGGCCTGGCCGACATCGTCAGCTCCGAGCTCCTGCAGGGCGAGGTCCGCGTCGACCGCCTTGTTCGCCGCGTCACTGTCCACGAGGACCGAAGCCTCGTTGGTCATCACCTCCTTGAGGATTGCGGCAATGCCCTTGCGCTTGGCGAACCATTGCCGCCGGATCTTGGTGAGCAGTTTCACGGCCTGCGTCTTGTCCAGCAGGATGGCGCGCGTCGACCATCGGTACGGGAAAGCAAGCCGATTGAGTTCGTCGAGGATTCCCGGATGGGTCGCGGTCGGAAATCCGATGACCGTAAGCTTCCGGAGGTGAGCGTCGCCCAGGCGCGGTTCCAGTCCTCCGATCAGGGGCTGATCGGCCAGCAGCGCATCGAGGTGCATCGGCGTCTCTGGGACACGAACGCGCTGGCGCTTGGTCGAGATAGTCGAGTGCAGGTAGGTGAGCGTCTCAGTGTCGCCGAGCCATTCGACCTCGGGGACGAAACCCTCGAAGAGCTGCAGCACGCGATCGGTGCGGTCGATGAAGCCGCTCAGCAGTTCATGCGCATCAACGCCGGTCTCTTCGCGGCCCTCGTAGAGCCAGCTCTCAGCGCGAGAGGCATCCTCGGCGGGCGGCATCCAGAGGAACGTGAGGTAGTAGCGGCTCTCGAAGTGGACGCCGGCCGCTTCGAACTGCTCACGGCGTTCGAGGTCGACCAGGGCGGACGCGGCTTCGGGAAAGAAGCTGTTCGGATAAGCTGTCGCCGCGCTACGCTGCGCCTCGACGAAGATCGCCCAACCGGAGCCCAAACGCCGGAGTGCGCTGTTGAGCCGAGCCGTGGTGCCGATGAGTTCGGCCGGCGTCGCGCTGTCGAGGTCCGGACCACGGAAACGCGCCGTGCGCTGGAACGAGCCGTCCTTGTTGAGGACGACGCCCGGTGCAACTAGCGCAGCCCAGGGCAAATAGTCGGCAAGGGCTGCTGTTCGATTGCGGTATTCGGCGAGGTTCATCATGACCGAACCTCACGACCGGAAAAACGCGGGATAACGCAGATGCCGGCGCACCACGTCGACGAACTGCGTATCGCGTTTCGTTGCCCAGACGGCGGCGAAATGACCGATGGCCCAGAGCGCGATGCCGATGAGCCACAGCCGCAGTCCCAAGCTGACCGCGGCCGCGAGCGTGCCGTTGGCGATGGCAACCGCGCGCGGCGCGCCCCCGAGCAGGATCGGATCGGTCAGCGCGCGATGGACCGGCGCGTGGAAGCCGGCAATGGGCTCGCCCCTCTGCATCAGAGCAACGCTCCGCCGCCGAACGAGAAGAACGACAGGAAGAAGCTCGACGCGGCGAACGCGATCGAGAGCCCGAACACGATCTGGATCAGGCGCCTGAAACCACCGCTCGTGTCGCCGAAGGCCAGCGTCAGTCCGGTGACGATGATGATGATCACAGCGATGATCTTCGCGACTGGGCCTTCGATCGATTCGAGAATCTTCTGAAGCGGCGCTTCCCAGGGCATCGAGGAGCCGGCGGCATTTGCCGTCGATGCCGTCATCGCGGCGATTGCAAGGGCAGCGGTAAAGGTTGCGGCCTGCGAGCGCAGACCGCGGGACAACGCGATCATGGTTGGTCTCCGTTAGATGTTGAAGTTCCGCCCGCTTCGGACGGGAGGACGAGGTAGTCGCCGCTTGCGGAATCCAGCCCGGCGACGAAAGCGAGTTCGGCAAGCCGGCGCTGCGCGCCGCGCCCGGCGAGCACTGCGACGATGTCGATCGTCTCCGCGATCAGCGCACGCGGCACAGTGATGACCGCTTCCTGGATGAGTTGCTCGAGCCGCCGCAATGCGCCGAGCGCAGTGCCGGCATGAATGGTCCCAATGCCCCCGGGATGGCCGGTACCCCACGCCTTCAGGAGGTCGAGCGCCTCGGCGCCCCGCACCTCGCCGATGGGGATGCGATCGGGACGCAGCCGCAGCGAGGAGCGAACCAGATCGGAAAGGGTGGCCACGCCGTCCTTTGTGCGCAACGCCACGAGATTCTGCGCCGCGCATTGCAGTTCGCGGGTATCTTCGATCAGCACCACACGGTCGGACGATTTGGCGACTTCCGCGAGCAGCGCGTTGGTGAGCGTGGTCTTGCCCGTCGACGTACCACCGGCGACCAGAATGTTGCGGCGCTCAGTGACGGCCTTGCGAAGGATTTCGGCCTGCGCCGCCGTCAGGATCCCTGCCGCCGCATAGTCATCCAGCGTGAAGACCGCGACGGCCGGCTTGCGGATAGAAAACGCCGCCGCGGACACGACCGGCGGCAGAAGACCCTCGAACCGCTCCCCCGTTCCGGGCAACTCGGCGGAGACGCGCGGCGCTCCGGGATGGACTTCGGCGCCGACGTGATGCGCAACAAGGCGGATGATGCGCTCGCCATCGGCTGCGAGAAGCGACGCGCCGGTGTCGGACAGACCTTCGGAGAGACGGTCGACCCAGAGGCGACCGTCAGGGTTCAGCATCACTTCGACGACGGCAGGGTCTTCCAGGAATGTGGCGATGTCCGGCCCGAGCGCCGTGCGCAGCATGCGGGCACCGCGCGTGACCGCTTCTGCCTTGGGAGTTGCATTCCCCATTTTGCCCCCGGCGCTGCGCCGGCATGTGAAGCTGGGCCGGACATCGGGGACGAATAGAAGAGGCAGGACTCGGGGCCGCGCAACAAGAGTCAGATGCTCATCGTAGCGGAGCGAAAAAATACAGGCGATTGGCGATTTCGCCCGCTCACGCGGGAGTGTGATTTCGTGGTGTTGGCACCCCTGGACGCGCGTGCAGCAGGTCCAGCATCTGTTTCAGAGCGGGATTGCCGTTGTTGCGACGCCAATAGGCGACATAGCCAACGCGCGTCGGTCCATTGCCGTCGCGGACCTCGCGAAAGATCACGCCTGGCAACACATTCCCGGTGGAGGACTCGCAGGTCAGGGTAATGCCCCGATTGCCGTCAACGATACTGAGGATGTGGTCGCTATTCGCCCTGATCTGTTTGATAAGAGGGCGGTCGCCGGGCGATGCGAGCTTGCTGAGAAGTATGTCCTGAATCTCGGGGCCCGGATCGCGCCGGCTCATGAGGAAGCGCTCGGTCTTCAGGTCCGTCCAATAGACGAAGTCGCGCGCGGCGAGCGGATGCGCCTTCGGAAACGCGACCATGATCCGCTCGGACCAGAGGCTCATATGTGCGTAGTCCATATTAGTAGGCTCGCCGAGGACGACCACGATGTCGATCACGCCACGATCGAGCAACGGAATAAGCGTTGCGCGGGCGTCTTCGGTGACGTTGACGTCGACCTGCGCATGCCGCTCGGCGAAGGTGAATATGGCGTCGCGCAGCGCCCCCGTCGACAGCGACGTGTAGAAACCGATTTCCAGGCGGCCGGCCTCTCCGCGCTTGCCGGCTCGCGCGCGATTCTCCATCAGTTCCAACTCGGCCAGAACCCTACGAGCGGATTCAACAAAGTCTTCGCCGAGCGCCGTGAGTTGCGCGCCGCCGTTCGAACGCTCAAATAAAAGTACACCGAGCCGATCTTCCAGTTCGCGGATGCGCTTACTCAATGTCGGCTGCGTGATGTTGAGCACAGCGGCGGCGCGCCGGAAACTGGAATGATCGGCTGCCGCTACGACGTAGCGCAGGTGGGGAACCTCCACGCACATGGGGGGCACTCGCTAGATTCGCCGGCCGAAGCAACGCTCCTCGTTTCTCGAGCCAGAGCTGTGTGTCAGCGGCAGTTGCGGTGCCGAAGCCACGAGGATTTCCTCCTGGAAATAGGATCGGCGATCTCGACGAGACACTTCCGTCCGAGACGCTGGTGACAAAGCAAGAGCGCTCCACCTTAGCGAGCCTCGTTAGACCACCCCATTGGAGGGCCTGCACCTCCGAATACGCCGAAATTGCACGGACAGGCTGAAGCAGCCAGGACGTCAGTTCGGGCCGACGAGACTAACCGACATATGGACGTCTTAACAAGGGCATTAGTTTAGAACTACTCGCATTAGTTGCTGGTCGCGCAACGACCCACCAACGCCGCACCGGATGCAGTTGTCTTGGATGTTGCACGCGCTCTCGCGTCGGTAGCCGATCAGGCCAAGCACGATGGGATATTCAAGGTGCGGCCGACGGCCAACTTCCTTCTTCACCGATCTCCTGGCGGAGCTTTGGTCCTTTGGCGAGTCGTCGACCCAGCGCGTCGAGGAAATTGTCGTAACGCTCCCCGGCTTTCGCTCGCGCGGCTGCCTGGCTGGCCTCAGGTAGTTGCGGCGTCGACGCCAGCCAGAAACGGATGAACACCGCCATCATCTCGACCGTGATGCCGATGTCACGTTCGACCCGTTGCAGTCGCCGGTCGATGCCGTCGAGCCTCTTCGCGATGGCAGCTTCACGGCGTTCGTCAGCATCGGGTGAGAGGAAAGAGGCAACCGCGGCCTCGGCAATCAGGGAGCGAGATTGGTCGCGTCGCGCCGCATAGTCGGCAAGCGAATGCATTAGGTCTGGATCGAGGTAGACCGACAGTCGAGCTTTTTTCTCCACGCTACAGCTCCATGCCGTCGCCGGGGTCCAAAGCAACCTGCCTCGCGACCTGACGCATGCTTCGAGCGAGCGTACCGACTCGCGCCGCCTGGTCGTCACCCTCGTCGCGGTCAGGCTCGAACTCATTGATGGCCGGCTTAAAGGGCTCCGGGGCGATATCCTTATGCCGCTCGAGGCCAGGCTCTCGGCGCAAGCCCGCATTCTCCGGATCGCCGGCCGCTTTGCCGTCCACGGCGGCTTCGCCGCCGATCGCTACGATTCTGCCCCCGTGACTGTCGGCAGCGATGGACGAGACAGGTTGGATGGGTGCGAGCGTGGACCAGTGGTCTGGCTTTCTCTTGGACTCTGCTTCGTCGGATTTCGGCGGCGGGAGGATGCGCTCTGAGAGCCGACGATCCTCGAAGTAGCGCGCCTTCTTGGCGCGGATCGGCGGAACGCCCGCCACCATGACAATCTCATCGTCAGCCGGGAGCTGCATGATCTCGCCCGCCGTCATGAGCGGCCGAGCGGTCTCCTGGCGAGACACCATCAAGTGCCCGAGCCAGGGCGAGAGTCGATGACCGGCGTAGTTCTTCATGGCGCGCATCTCAGTCGCCGTGCCGAGGGCATCGGACACGCGCTTGGCGGTGCGCTCGTCATTGGTCGCGAAGCTGACGCGAACATGACAATTGTCCAGGATCGAGTTGTTGGCGCCGTATGCCTTCTCAATCTGGTTCAACGACTGTGAGATCAGAAACGATTTCAGGCCGTATCCTGCCATGAAGGCCAGAGCAGATTCGAAGAAGTCGAGTCGACCCAACGCCGGAAATTCGTCGAGCATCAGCAGTACACGATGACGGCGGTTCGTCGCATTCATATCCTCGGTGAGGCGACGGCCGATCTGATTGAGGATCAGCCGGATCAGCGGCTTCGTCCGGCTGATGTCTGAGGGTGGTACGACCAGATAGAGCGTGGCTGGCTTCTCGTTTTCGACAATGTCGGTAATCCCCCAGTCGCATCTCCGTGTCACGTGCGCGACGACCGGGTCTCGATACAATCCCAAGAATGACATGGCGGTGGAGAGCACACCGGAGCGCTCGTTGTCGGACTTGTTCAGAAGCTCCCGCGCGGCCGAGGCAACGACGGGGTGCGGCCCCTGCCTGCCAAGATGTGGCGTCGTCATCATCGCCACCAGCGTCGTCTCGATCGGACGCTTAGGGTCAGAGAGGAACGAGGCGACGCCGGCGAGCGTCTTGTCCCTCTCGGCATAGAGGACATGAAGGATGGCGCCGACCAGCAACGAGTGGCTGGTCTTCTCCCAATGATTTCTCCTCTCCAATGACCCTTCAGGATCGACTAGCACGTCGGCGACATTCTGAACGTCACGGACCTCCCATTCGCCGCGTCGAACCTCAAGCAGCGGGTTGTAGGCGGCACTGGCCGCATTTGTAGGATCGAAGAGGAGCACGCGGCCGAAGCGCGCCCGCAGTCCGGCGGTGAGGCCCCAGTTCTCGCCTTTGATATCATGGACGATGCAGCTTCCTGGCCAGGTCAGAAGCGACGGCACGACGAGCCCGACACCCTTGCCACTGCGGGTCGGTGCGAAGCACAGCACATGCTCCGGGCCATCATGACGCAAGTACTCGCTGCCGAACCTGCCGAGGACGACACCATCAGGCCCAAGCAGGCCAGCGGCCTTGACTTCCTCGGTATCCGCCCAACGTGCCGATCCGTAGGTCTCGGCGTGCTTCGCCTCGCGCGCCCGCCAAACCGACATTCCGATCGCGACGGCGATAGCGGCGAACCCACCTGAGGCGGCGATCAGGGCGCCTTCCAAAAAGATGCGGGGAGCGTATGCGTCATAGAAATACCACCACCAAAAGAAGGCGGGCGGCGGATAAACCGATAGGCCGGCCAAATCGAACCAGGGCGTTCCGAGTTGGGGCTGGAACCCGAGCCGCCACGCCGTCCATTGCGTTGCGCCCCAGGTCGTTGTGACCACGATGGTGAAGACAGTGAGGATCTGGCCCCAGAGAATTTTGGTCGCCGTCATGGCGTCTCCCGACACTGGCAGTCATACCGTCAGGAAAATCGCACAGGCACGCTCGTTCAATGGCAATCGAGCTGCAATCGCAGCACGGCGCACGGATGCGAAAAAATACTGATCTTACCGATCGGTGCCTTCAGCCCGCTGCTCATCTCAGAGGCCGAGGCCGCGCTGCCTGCCAAAACTCCAGTCAACGCCGCCGTCGGCGCGGATGATTCCGGAGACATGCTTGCCGAGATTGCGCTCCAGCGACGGTGACCAGGGTACGAGCTGGAAGCCCAATCCGTCGTCGATCATAGCGAAGCGGCCGGAGGCGAGTATGAGGCGTTGACGGTAGGCTCCGACGACGTGTTCTCCGCCAGCCAACTTCCGGAACGGCATTGCCGTGTCGGCCGCGAGCTCGCTGCCAACGGAATCGAGTTCGCGCCGCCGGAGCGTGTCAATGAGGTTGCGGCTGTAGATGACCTGCTGCCCCTGCCGGCGCGCCAGACCCTGCTCGATCAGGTGCTCGGCCCGGCTCTCCATCGCGGCCCGGACCTCGGCGCCGAACCCGCTGTTGCCGAGCAGCGCGGAATCACGCGCGATCAACTGGCGGTCGATCCAGGTCGCGCCCGACGCCTTCACCTGCGCGTCGAGATCGAAATCGGAGCGCACTGCCAGCGCGATGCGCTCGCGGCCGCGGGCATCCTCAAACCGGCGCAGCTCGACGATCGATCCTGGCGACCCATCGCTAGCGGCATCGAGATCGGGCAGCTTGATGTGATGGGCGCGTCCGTCGGTAGCGTCAACCACGGCATAGGCTGTTCCCTTCAATTCGTCGTCGAGACCGCGATCGAGGAGTCTGCCGACGATGGGACCTGTGAGACTCTCGCCGGCAAGCACGTAGCTCGACGCACCGCGCTCAATACCCTGCTCGATGAGTGCGCGGTGCATGCGCTTGATGATGTCACCGCGTTCGGCGAGCGACCGTAATGTTGTTTCGGCTTCATCGACGATTACCCATTGCCCAGGCCCGAGTTGATGGGCGAGCCCGAGCGATTGGAGCTTACGCAGCCGACCGACCTTCTGTGCGAGAAACTCGTCGGGCTTCTGATCGGGAAGCGGCGCGACGTCGATGATGCCACCGCGCCCTGCGTCGCGAATAAGCTGGCGATCGAGCCGCGTCCATCGGTCGGACTCGACCTGGCTATCGAGGCTGCGCCGGATATCGAGATCGGAGCGCGGACCTAGCTCCTGCGTGATGAGATCCTGGGCCCGCGCGCGCATGCCCTCGCTGATGTAGTCCCGCGCGATGACAAGGTCTTTTCCATCATCGGTGCGGCCACGCAGGATGATGTGGACGTGCGGATTGTCGGTATTCCAGTGATCGACCCCAATCCAGTCGAGCTTGGCGCCGAGATCTTTCTCGGCCTGGCGCATCAATTCGCGCGCGAAGCCCTTCAGGTCGGACATCTGGGTAGCGTCTTCGGGCGAGACGATGAAGCGGAAGTGATGCCGATCGTCCTCGCACTGTTCGGTGAAGGCCTTCACGACGGCGTCGTCTGTCTCGGGACCGAACATGCGCGCCCGCTCGCCGTCGCGCGCCACACCCTCGCGGCGAAGGTAGTTGAGATGCGCCCGGAGCGTTGCACCGCGGCCCGAGTGCCGGACGATGCGTGTCTTGACGGTTGCAAGCCGCGACCGGCTCGTCAGAAGCCGGTTGGCGCGCACGCTGGCGATGCGGCCGCGGCCAAAGCGCGAGGACCGCGATGCCTTGATCCTGCCGTTCCGGCTGACATTCCCGCCGGCACGCTCTGCGGCGGCGAGCGCCTGGGCGATGAAGGGTTTGGTCCGCATGTTGGGCCGCGAGCGGATGCGGCCTGGCCGGATGCGGAAATCGTCCTCGTTATTCATCGCCGGCAGCCCGCGAGGCGCACTTTTTTTTGAAGGAATTGAGGAATTGCTGTGCGCACACATCGTGCAACATACGCGCACATCGCGGATCGCCAGGTGAAATGGGTGCAGAAACAATGTCCCGACCGTCCCCCAACCGGGCCGCACCTCGCGGCCTTTTATCTTGCCCTCCAACGGTCGTGTTGCCTCTGCCCTCCCGGCCCGCACTCATTCGTGCGCCGGTCTTCGCTGTCTGACGATTTCCTGCGATACGCTTCATCGTGGACGCTCGCTACTCGCGCGACGCACGAACAGGTCGCGGTCTTGCGCATTGGATTGCAATGGAAGTGCAGCAGGCGAAGCTAACGATGGCGGTTCGGCTGACGGCGAACGCGCCGCCGTGCTGCCTTCGGGTTCGCTCTTTGACGGCTTGGGCTTGGGCGGAAACAGCGCGCTCGACCAGCTTCGGGCCTGCTCGGCGAATGCGGATGTAATGTCGACGACCGGCATCCTGGTGCCGGACGGAGGATCATCGGCCGTGTCGAAGATCTCCGTGCTGGTTCCGCGCGGCATGTCGAAGTTCGGTGCGTCGCCCTTCGCGACGGACGCCGATACGTCGGTTGCGAACTTGAGGTCCGGCCGCTCCCAGGAGCCGCGATAGACTGCAACAGAACACAAGGTCGGATCGGTCTTCAGACGCGGATGACTCTTGCAGCGACCTGTAAGCTTGCTGATCTGGACAGCCGCCATCGCGACGTTGCGACATGGCAGGAGTACGGATGCCGAGAGCTTCGATGGCGCCACCGGAACGCCTGCGAGACCGACGCGCACGACATTACCGCCGGACTGCTCGCGGATTTCGCGGATTGCGTCGTGTATGCTCGAATAGACGCGGGGGTTCGGTTCGCCCTGCACCGATATCGCCCAGGGCTCGCCACCGGATTGATGCCAGACCAGCGCGTGCATCAGCTTCGGATCGGCGCTGAGCGCGCACGCGGTCACCAGTGTTACGAGGTCCATCGCCTTCGCTCCGTCATAATGAATCCTCCGCCCGCTGAACGATGCGCCGATGCCATCGTGCTCGCGGCCGTCAAGGGCAAGGCGCGAGCGCCGGCCTTAAGGCCGCCCTTGACCGCCGCTGCGCGCGACGGCCGCACGACCGCGAGCGGGACGGAGGAATGAGTCGAGTTTTCCGCGAACAGAGGAATGACGAGGATTCCACTCTGGATGTGCTGATGTCCGCCATTCGGTTCGCGTAGCGACGGCATGGATCAGCTCCGCGCCTCGCGTTTTGTGGGACGTGTCCAGAGCAGATGGAATGCCGAGCGGTCGCTGCCGGACTGGAACAGGTTGGCGCGGATTGGCTGCGGGAAACCGGGATCGTCGATCTGGAGGGCGACGTATTCGCCGGCCTTCTCGCCGGTGCGGGTCCAGCCCGCGCCGACCTCCGGTCCATCCTCGTCGCCGGCGTGAACGCGGTAGTTCGGAGCGTTCTCGGTGTCCGAATGATCGGCCGGGACGATGGTCAGCTCGATGTCGAGCGAGAGCGTGCGAAGACGTCCGGAGAAGCCGTTTCTGTTGCGGATGAAGCTGCCGATCTGTGCCATGTCGTCGTCCTTTCTGCTGGTGGTGGTGAACTGGATCCTGAGCCGGTCAGCGCGTGGCGGCTCGCCACTCGAAGCGGCCGTCGCCGGCCTCGTCGGTCCAGACGGGCAGCGCGCGGCCAATGACGAAACGGCGCGGAAACGGACCGAAGTAGCGGCCATCGACGCTGTCCGGGACGTCGAAGTTCATGAGGAAGAGTTCGTCGTCGTCGATGCGGCGACAGCCCTGCCAGACCGGCATCTTGCGGCCGGCATTGTCGCGGTCGCGGGCGTGTCCAATGGTCGAGCCATAGGCGATGATGTCGAGGCCGTCGCGGCAGACGGTCTGGCCGGGAAGCGCCAGGACGCGCTTCATCATCGGCACGCCCATCGGCAGATAACCGCGGTCAGCCATGTATTCGGCAATCAACGGCGGCGCCGTCACAGCCACAAGATCGGTGACCTCGAGATCGTCCGTTGGCTGTATGGCATAGAAGCCGATGGGCGCGCTGGCGCTGACGTTCCAGATCAGCGTCTTCGGCGGATCGACGAACGCCGTCGTTCCGAGCGTGATGCCGGAAAGCGCGGTCGCGAGCAATGTAGCGATGCGGGTCATACGCCGAGCTCCCGCCGCTTGAGCCAGGCTTGGTGACGCGTCCGCGTGTAGTTGCGCGGCATCTCGTTGACGGAGATACGGTTATGGACGTGCTGCCAGTAGTCTGGGGCGACGTCGGCCGGATCGATGCCGAGCGCTTCCACGGCGTCGATCGTGTGGAGCACTCGTTCGACCTTGGGCCACCCGTCGATGCGCAGGAGGATGTCGCCGCCGGGACGGACGAACGGCAGCGTCTGATAGCGTTCGCCGGCAGCCACGGCGCGCACGATGTCGGCGCGCGAGAGGATGGTGCCGTACTCGTTGGCAGCCCAGCGCACGAAGCAGAAGATACTGCCGGGAGAGAAGCTGACGACACGACGGTGGCGGTCAAGGATCTGCTGGCCCGCTGGCCGGCCGAAGCGGATGCGGTTCTCGATGCGCTGCTTGTGCCAAGTCAGCTCGACGAAGGTGAGCGCCGTATCTCCGTCGCTCGCGCGCGAGATATCCGTGACCGTGACGCCCTTCATCGCCTTCCTCCCTTGGTGCGGGGAAAGGCCCTGAGCAGGAGGAGACGCAGCATGTAGGCGACGGTGACGCCGCGCTCAAACGCCGTGATCTTGATGCGGGCGCGCAGGTCAGGCGTGACGTCGATCGTCAGTCGTGCCGATAAGGCGTTGCGCTTGCGCTGGGCTTGGCGCGGCGCTTTTCGCGTCCTTGTCCGACGCTTGACGGCGAGCGGCCAGAATTTGAGTTTGGTGTTACGCGGTTGCCGGGTCATGGCGTCACCGCGATGTTGGTGTGACGAGAAGAGGCAGCGCCGCGGCGCTCGGCAGTGGCAACGCCGTTATCAACAGCGGTGCGCGTCGTTAGCAAGAATCCGAAGGATTCTTGGTTAGAGAAGTTAGACGCGCGATTTCGCGAGACGGCGCCGCAGCTTAAGGCCCGTTTGGGTTCCTGATAGGGCGGGTCTGCGGTTCCCGATAGGACGGGTATTCGGGTTCCTGATAGGACGGGTTGGTTCACAGCTTGTCCCCACTATGTTGTTGCCGCGGCGCGCGCGGGCGTCGCGCGGACGCAGTTGGAATGGCGACGGGATGGAAGCTCAGGCGCGGTTCATTTTCGGCGCCGGGAATGCAGGCGAGTTGGTAGCCGGGCAGCGGCTGGCGGCGCACGATGTCGCGCAGCTCGAAGGCAAACCGCTTGTAGGGCGAGAGACTGCCGGACTTCAGATGAAGGTGCCGAAAATCGAAGCTCCAGCCGTGGTTCTGGCGCCCGCCATGCTTGCGCACGAGGCGGTAGAGCCAGCGTTCCAGCCCCCCGGTCAGCGCAAAATACTCGCGGTCGATGGTGAGGACGAGCGCGTCCAGCATGACGCCAGCGTAGAACCAGTCCGGCAGGATCAGTTCGATGCCGCGCGCTCGTCCGGCACCGTCGGCGCGCTCCTTCCACTCGTTGATCCAGCTAAACCGATGCCGCCGGCGCTCTGTCGGTTGGCGGATGGAAGTCGCGACGGTCGTCGATTGGAGGCGATCGAGTCCGGCCTTCAGCCGCTCGTAGTTCTGCGCAGAGTCGCCGCGGCCGATGAAGCTCAGAATCTCATACGGCGTCGCGGCCATCAGGCGCGAGGTACGCAGCCCCCGATCACGAGCATCGACGATTTGCGAGGCAGCCCAGATCAGCACGTCGGCGTCCCAGATGGTCGCCATGCCGTGTTCGTGCGTCGCCTCGACGAGAATCGTGACCTCGCCCATGCGGAAGTCGATCGGACGGACGCGCGGCGTCTTGGCGAGCGAGAAGAACGGCCACGACATCAGATCTTGCGCGTCACGGGGCGCCATGTGGCCGGGCCTTGCGCGGAATAGTTCGAGTTGCTGATCGTCGACGGAGCGGCGCATTCAAACGCTCCGTGAGCGCCCGCGCGGCGGCAAAGTGCCGCGCGACGCCGGCTGCGAGCCGGGATCGGAGGTCGAATTACGTGCGCGCTCGGCAGCCCAGGCTTCGAGGTCCTCGATCGCATAGACGACGCGACCGCCGAGTTTGCGAAACACAGGCCCGGTCCCAGTGCAGCGATGCTTCTCGAGCGTTCGGCCGGACAGACCGAGAAAGGCTGCCGCATCGTGCGTGCGAACGAAGCGTGGCGTGACGCGGGTAGATGGCGGGTTCACGATGGGCCTCCGTGCCGTTTAGGGCAGCCGCCGGGCAAGGCTGCGGAACGGAGGCTAACGTGACGGAAGATCGGCGCCCCAAGGGAGACCCGTGCCAGGCATGTTCCTGTGGCGTCCCTCTCGAGAACGCCGGATCTGTAAGGCAGTGGGAGCTACGCGGGCCGACTACCGGCGCCGAAACCGCTTGGCGCGCGCTGGGTCACCACGCAGTAGCGCGAGATAGCCGCCATTCATCAAGTCGAGCGCTTTGGCGACGATGCGATTGATCTTCTTCCGCAACGGGGCGTTTTTCCATTCGATGGCCGGGATGTGGCGCGCCTCATCGTCTAGCAACACGGCGGCGATTTCGCGCCGGGTTGCGCCTTCCTGTTCGCCATCAAGCGCGCGAATGAGGAGCGTAAGCCGGCTGCGTTGAGCGGCCGACAGTCTCAGGCTGCGCAACGGCGGCCCGGCGCGCCGCCCCGAGAGGCGACGGTGTAGACGTTGAAGACCATGAATGCGCGCGCCAAAATTGTCATCGAACGGAATCAGAAACGCAGTGCCCTGTCGACGATCTCCAACGAGCCAAAGCCGATGTGCTCCGTCGGGATCATCGAGCACGAGATGACGTCCGTCGTCCGCGTCTGTGCCGACCCCGATTGGCAACAGCTCTTCTGCATCGATGATCCTTGCGGCGCCGAAATCTGCGGGCGCGGTTGTAATGACGACGGCGCTCGGAGAAAGTTCAGGGCGCCACAGCGCGTGACTGTTTCCGGCGTGTCTATCCGGTACGAGCGGGAAAGCTCAACCCCCAGCGACGCGCGAGAGCGCGCATCCGGTCCTGGTATGACAATGTGTCGAACATGATTCCGTGTTGCGTGTTGTGATAGTCTTCACGATAGGCGGGATTGCGGCGGAGAAATTCTGAAGCAAATTGCTCTTGGCTAAGACGCATCAACTCTTCGGCGGCGCGTGGGGAGCGCCAGTCGAATCTTTCCGGCATTTGTATCTCCGTCGATTGCCCCCGCGGATCAGCCCAGTTGAATATCCGAAGCGTTGCTCGCTCTGCTAGCCGTAGAGTTGGAATACCGTGATAGACCACGCGCGCGTATTGGAATTTTTCTGATTACAAAATAAGGAACCCTGCGAAGATATCGGAAGCGATTATTGCATCCGCGGCTTCAACAAGTATCGATAGCCTTTTTTCGTCATCCAATGTGCGCGAGCAAGATGACTATCGTAAACGAGCTTGGCACGCGCAGGTTCTTTCTCGGCATCGATACCGAAGATGACGGCAACCGCCTCACGCCAATCGGCGCCCTCGGCCTCGGCGTCAAGCAAGCGGAGGTAGCTCGCGAGATGCTCTTGATCGTATGGACCCACGCGATCAAGTTGGGGTGGCTGATCTTCGAAAGGCGGTTTTGCGCGCTTGTCTACGACACACATGCACTCTCTCGTCCGTGAATACTTGGTCTTGTGGGCGTCAACGGATCGGTATCACGGGGATGATATCCATCTATCACGTTGACTGTTCCATTCATGCGATAAAAGCAGGTCGCCCAGTCACAAATGGTGATGCTATTGGTCGTGGAGATTTTTCGGCTCTGTGAAGCCGTGCCGATGCAACGATCGCACTATTTTGACGCTATTTTTGACGCTTGAAGAATTCGATCGGATCGGTCTCAAGCACCTCTGCAAGCTTCTCCAGCATGTCGATGGTCGCCGCGTGCTGCTCGCGCTCCAGCATGCCGACATAGTTCCGGTTGATGTCCGCACGATCGGCAAGCTCCTCCTGCGACAGGCCTTTGGCATGCCGCAACCGACGCAGATTCCTGGCGACGACCTCGCGCAATCTCATGCGTGAGAGGTCGCCGGATCACCTAATATACTGCCACCCAGTATACTAGTGAATCGGACTTAAGCGCCAGCCTGCCCACGGCAATCCTTCCTTTTTCAGCGGCCTGCGAAGCACGCGAAGAGCCCCGCCCGGTGTGCCGGGCGGGGCGTCGGAAGCGGATGATCAGTCGGCGTTAGCCTTGCGGGCGCGGGACCAGATGAGCGTGTAGCTCTCGCCGCCTTCTTCGTCGAAGAGGTTCGCGTAAATCGGAGCGTTGAAGCTCGGGTCGTCCAGCTTGACCGACAGGTAGTTGCGGCCCTCGTTGGAGCGCTTGGCCCAAGCGGCGCCGATTTCGGCTCGGCCGACATAGACGCGGTGGCTCGGGGCGTTCTCGTTGTTGCCGTTCGTCTCAGGGACCATGCGGACGTTCTTGGCCTGGAAGCTGAGGGTGACGATTTCGCCGACGTAGCCCTGCTCGGTCTTGGTGAAGGTGCCGATGTTCGCCATAGTAGTTCTCCTTGCTCTCTGTTTCCGAGCCGCGACCATCGCGGTCTCGATGGCGACCGACAGGCCGGAGACGATCGACGCCGCATCCGAAGGACCGAAGCGCAGCGGAGGATGCCAGGCGGGCAACTTTCTTGTTTCGCGAGGAATGGCGGCGCAGCCGCCAGGGGAAGAAAGTTGAACGCCGGCATTGCGGCTAGTCGAGCGAGGCGAAGCCGGTGTCCGGCCAGGTCAGGCCATCATAGAGACCCGAATGGACGCGCTGCTCGGAACGGGGCAAAGGCAAGGAGAAGTCAGCGAACGCCACCGCAACGAGACCACGCACGCGCCGATGTTGAAGTCGTCCTGCCCTGCTCCAGGCAACGTCTCGCATCCCCAAAGACAAGCCGCGGCGAAGAACAAAGTACCATCGCGATCTCAGTCGGCCGGAGTCCGGCGGGCGCCGCTACGACAAGAGATCCATAGGCTCAGCATCTCGAGCGAGGTCGCGCCTGAAGAATCCGAGCTTCGGCCTTGCTCTGATCAGAACCTACGGCGAAGAAACGGCATCGCACTCGTCTTGTCAGGTCACGGCGCCGTCGGGCCTACGACAGTGCCGGTCTTCCGTGCCCGCTCGGTCCGCCGGGCGGGGATGCCGCAAGTCGTGCCCAGGCCGTTACTCCAATCACGACCGCGCCGATCACGGCCAAAACCTGCCGCCAGGGATCGGACGTCATGGTGAGGCCGGAGAGCCCGAACGTCGCATAATAGCCGGCGAGCGCGGCCGGCACCGCGAACATCAGCGCGACCGCGATACGCAGGATCGGCGTGCGAACGAGCGAGAAGATCGTCTGTCCAATAACAAGGGTGAAAGCAGCCGCAAATAGGCCAAGAACGATCGCGCCAAATGGTCCAGCGCCTGCGCCGTGCGCGTAAAGGCCAGCCGTCATGCCGACAAAGAACGGCAGCGCGTAGATCGCGAGTGTGAACAGCACCCAGCAGAAGAAGCCGAGGCCGATGATGTTGAGGACAATGCCGAGTGCGAGCATGGTGGATACTCCCGCGACAAAATTTGCATGGGTTGCGCCTTCCACCACCTCCACGGCGCAGTCGGCAGAATAGCAGAATTCGCGGGGCAACGACAGCGATGGATCGGCTCCCTCGCCGTGTTTCATTGCGGCCTGCGTATCGTCGGAAGGGCGAGAGTCTCGCGACGATTGAGGCGGCGCTCACGCGCCGCCCTTTCCGAGCTTCCACACCGGGATGCCGAGGCGGCGCGCCTTGTCGGCGAGGTTGGCCTGTATGCCGGAGCCCGGCGCGACCAGGACGCCAATCGGCAGCGCCTCGAGCATGGCGTCGTTGCGCTTGAACGGCGCGGCCTTGGCGTGCTTCGCCCAGTCAGGGCGGAAGGCAATCTGCGGCACCTTGCGGTGATCGGCCCAGCGGGCAGCGATACGCTCGGCGCCCTTCGGCGATCCGCCGTGCAGGAGCACCATGTCCGGATGCTTGGCACGGACCCGGTCGAGTTGATCCCAGATCAGCCGGTGATCGTTGAAGTCGAGCCCGCCGGTGAAGGCGACCTTCGGGCCGGGTGGCAGCATCACTTCGGTTTCAGCGCGGCGCTTGGCCGCGATGAAGTCGCGGCTGTCGATCATCGCCGCAGTCAAGGTGCGATGGTTGACCATCGATCCGTTGCGCGGATGCCAGTGCGACCCGGTGTGGCGCGCGAAGGATTCGGCGGCCTGGTCGCGAAAGAATTCCATGACGTTGCGCCGCTCGATCAACGTCATGCCCTCGGCGGTGAGGCGCTCCAGCTCAACGGACTGGATCTCGGAGCCATCCTGCTCGCGCTGACATCGGCGCTGCGCTTGCTCGTTGATATCGAGTTCCCGCTCGATGCGGCCGTTGGCGCGATGGAAGAGGTTGACGGTCGACCACAGCAGGTCTTCGAGGTCCGGTTCGAGGCGGGTGTCGGTCAAGGTGGCCACGAGCGCGTCGAAGATATCGGTGACAGCGCCAACGACATTGCGCGCGTCGGGGAGCGGTCTCGGATCGGGCTCGTCCTGGAAGGGGCGATAGCCGTGCAGTTGCAGCTCGGTGAGGATCGTGTCGGTCGAGGATGCGGCGTGCGCCTCGTAGCCGGTGTCGTCATGGTCGGACGTCATGAGGTGCTTCCTTCTGTCGGATCGGCCGCGCC
>JBMOOJ010000130.1:0-19886 GCA_049323835.1 Pseudomonadota bacterium
CCCCGGCCTCGCCATAGCGCGTCGAAGACGCGCGTAACCGCGCTTATGGCTCGGCCGACCCTCCCTACAAGGGGAGGGATTACCCAACTTCCAAGAATGATGATCTAGCTGATCGGCCGTTCGTCGGCGATGATCTTGCCGTCATTTGGCAGTGAGCCGACAGCCACCAGCGACACCGCGCCCTTGAGCTTGGCGACAGCTTGCAGCGTCGCCGCGACCTGATCGCGCAGGCTCTCACCAGGCGAGGCGCATTCCGCCTTCAGCATCATCGCATCGCTCTCGCCCTCGCGCGTGACGACGAGGCGCAGCCGCCCGAGTTCCGGATGCCGCTTGCCGACTTCCGAGACCTGCTCCGGCCGCACGAACATGCCTTTGACCTTCGCGGTCTGGTCGGCGCGGCCCATCCAGCCTTTGATGCGGGCGTTGGTGCGTCCGCACGGGCTCTGGCCCGGCATGATCGCGGTGAGGTCACCAAGTGCGAAACGAATCCATGGATGATGCGGATCGAGCGAGGTGACGACGATTTCGCCGACATCGCCGTCGGGCACCGGATCGCCGGTGCCGGGCTTCACCACCTCGACAATCAGGTCTTCGCTGATGACGAGGCCCTCGCGCGCGCGTGTCTCGTAGGCGATCACGCCGAAGTCGGCGGTGCCGTACATCTGGTAGGCATCGACGCCGCGCGATTTCATCTCCTCCTGGAGCGATTTCGGAAACGCCGCGCCGGATACCATCGCGCGCTTGATGCAGGAAGCATCGCGCCCGGCTTTCTCGGCTGCGTCGAGGAGAATCTTCAGGAAGTCCGGCGTGCCGCTGTAGGCGATCGGCCGATAGGCTTCGATCACCTCGAACTGCTGCTCCGTATTGCCGGGACCGGCCGGGATCACCGCGCAGCCGAGTGCGCGCGCCGAGCCGTCGAAGATGAAGCCGCCCGGCGTCAGATGATAGCTGAAGGTGTTGAGCACGATGTCGCCGGGGCGAAAGCCGGCGGCGAACAGCGCCCGCGCGCCCCGCCAGCAATCGGGTTTGGTGCCTTCCGGTTCGAAGATCGGGCCGGGCGAGGTGAACAGCCGGGCGAATGAGCCGGGCTTTTTCGGTACGAAGCCGCCGAACGGCGGCGCAGCCCTGTGCAGAGCCGGGAGGTCGGACTTGCGCAGCACCGGCAATGTCGCGAGCGCGGCGCGGCTCGTGATCGCCTCGGGCTTGATGCCGGCGAGATGGTTGGCGTAGCCCGGTGCGCTCATGGCGGCGCGCAGCACGTCCGGCAGAGCCTTGAACAGGCTCGTGTCGCGCTCTGCGGGATCGCGGGTTTCGAGAGCGTCGTAATGGGCGGTCATGGACGGTCCTTCAGGCCGTCATCCTGAGGTGGGCGAGCAGCGCGAGCCCCTCGAAGGATGAATGTTGTTCGTCTCAGGCCATCCTTCGAGGCTCGCCGTAGCCGGCTCGCTCCTCAGGATGACGTTTTAAAGCCACCGCTTCCGGCGCTTGAAGCTCTTCAGGTTCTTGAAGCTCTTGCGCTGGTCGCCCGCGCCGCCGAGGTAGAATTCCTTCACGTCCTCGTTGTCGCGCAGCTCGGCCGCGGTGCCGTCGAGCACCACTTTGCCCTGTTCCATGATGTAGCCGTGGCTCGCGACCGAGAGCGCCGCACGCGCGTTCTGCTCGACCAGCAGGATCGTAACGCCGAGGTCGCGGTTGATCTGCTGGATGATGCCGAACACCTCTTTCACCAGCAGCGGCGAGAGGCCCATCGACGGCTCGTCCATCAGGATCAGCTTCGGGCGCGCCATCAGCGCGCGGCCGATCGCCAGCATTTGCTGTTCGCCGCCCGAGAGATAGCCGGCGAGGCCGGTGCGCTCGCGCAGCCGGGGGAAATACTTGAACACCATGTCGATGTCGGCATCGACCTGATTGTCGCTGCGGGTGAACGCGCCGAGCTTCAGATTCTCCAGCGACGTCATGTCGGCGACGATACGGCGGCCTTCCATCACCTGGAAGATACCCTTGCGGACGATCTTGTCGGGGTCGACGCCGTCGATGCGCTCGCCGTTGAACAGGATTTCGCCGCGCGTCACTTCGCCTTCCTCGGTCTTGAGCAGACCGGAAATGGCCTTCAGCGTGGTCGACTTGCCGGCGCCATTGGCCCCTAACAGCGCGACGATCGCGCCCTTCGGCACGTCGATCGAAAGCCCGCGCAGCACGAGGATGACGTTGTCGTAGACGACCTCGATGTTGCGCACGGCCAGCAGGTTGTCGGCAGCCGGCGCTGACGTGACCTTTCCGGTATTCGCGTTCGTCGTTAGTTGCACAACGCTGCTCCAGTCTGATTTCCCTCCCCCTTGTGGGGAGGGAGGCAACTCGCGAGCCCTGCGAGCGAGGTGCAGGGCGGGGGTGTGGCCCCCACCCGGGCCTTCGCTTCGCTCGGCCCACCCTCCCCACGCTTCGCGGGGGAGGGACAAGGCTGCTGGTTTACCAGCCGAGCCATTCGGCCTTGCGCGGAAGGTCGATGGTCTTGACCTTCTCGAGCTTGATGGTGCCGTTCTTGACGAGATCGCCCACGGCCGCATCGGTCGCACCCGCGACCTTCATGCGATAGAGATCGACCTTGAGCGTGCCGCGATGATCCTTCTCGGTCCAGGTCGAGGCATTGCAGACCCCCTCGAGGCCGGCCGGGACCCAATCCTTCTTCTGATAGAAGGCCTTCTTGACGTTCGGCCCGTTTGCGCCGCCGTTCTTCGACGCCCAGTCGAGCGCTTCGCGCATGTAGAGCGCAGTGCAGACGCCGGCGATGTAATGAACTGGGCGATAGGCGTTGCCCGACGCATCCGACATCTTCGAAATTTCCTGCACCGTCTTCATGCCGGGTGCGTTGCCGCCCCACGCCACCGGCGTGCGCATCGGGAACACGACGCCGTCGGCCGCATCGCCTGCCGCCTTTGCCGCGTTCTCGTCCATGCCCCAGACGTTGCCGAGGAACTGCACGTTGACGCCGGCGGTCTTGCAGGCCTTCAGCACCGAGATGTTCGAGCCTGCAGTGTTGCCGAGGTAGGCGTAGTTGGCACCCGAGCTCTTGAGCGTCAGGCACTGCGCGCTGTAGTCGCCCGGCGTCAGCGCGAACTGCACCGGCGGCAGCACGTCGAAGCCGAGTTCCTTGGCGAGCGTTTCACCGGCTTCCTTCGGTGCGTTCGGGTAGGGATGGTTCGCGCCCATGTGGACGTACTTCGGCTTGCCGGACTGGCCCTTGGACTTCCAGTCTTCCGCCGCCCACGTCAGCATGCCGCGCAGCGCGTCCGAGTAGCTCGGGCCGTAGAAGAGATTGTAAGGCGCTGCCTTGCCCTTGCCGCCCGCGCCTGTTGGATCGGTCAGCGCGCCGGCGTAGGAGGCCGACATGTACGGGATCTTGTCGTCGGAGACGAAACCGATCAGCGCTTCGGTATCCGCCGTGCCCCATCCGAGAATGGCCGAGACCTTTTCGCCGCCCGACCACTTCTTGTACTGCGCAACGGCGCGCGGCACCTGATAGCCGTAGTCGACGGTGTCAACGTTGAACTTGCCGCCGTTCTTGTTGATCCAGGCGAAGGCATCGGCGATGCCCTGGCCGAACGGCGTGCCGACGTCCGATGTCGGGCCGGAATAGTCCGCGAGATGGCCGACATTGACCTGCGCCTGTGCGGCGCCGCCGGAAACGGCGAGCGCGATCAGAAACGACGCGCTTCCGAGCAGTGTTTTCATCTTCATCGTTCTTCCTCCGCGAGGTCTCTGTTATTCCCCGGCCCGCTTTGACCTCAGTGTGAAAACGGGTAGAGCTTCCAGTAAGCCTTGATCTGCCGCCACCTGTGCGCCAGACCGTCCGGCTCGAAAATCAGAAACACGATAATGATCACGCCGATCGCAACCTCGCGCAGGAACGCGATGTTGTTCTTGAGCCCAAGCATCTGATCGATCGGCGATCCGCGCAATGCGACGCTCAGCCACTCCATCGATTCCGGCAGCAGCACCATGAAGGCGGTGCCCATCAGCGTTCCCATGATCGACCCGATGCCGCCGATGATGATCATCGCGAGAAAGATGATCGAGCGGTCGATGCCGAAGCCTTCGTTAGAAACGACCTGATTGTAATGCGCATAAAGCGCGCCGCCGACGCCGGCGAAGAACGCGGCAAGGCCGAACGACAGCGTGCGGTACTTGGTCAGGTTGATGCCCATGATTTCGGCGGAGAGATAATGGTCGCGCACAGCCACCAGCGCGCGGCCGTCGCGAGTCCGCATCAGGTTGGTCACGAGCAGGTAGCAGACCACGAGATACGCGAGCACCACGTAGAAATAGTTGCGGTCGCCGCGGATCGGATAGCCGAAGATCGAGAACGGTTTGGCAATCGCCGGCACCGAGCCGCCGGTGAACCAGTCGGCGCGGCCGTAGAAGTCGAGCAGGATGTACTGCGCGGCCAGCGTCGCGATGACGAGATAGAGGCCCTTCAGCCGCGCGGCCGGCAGGCCGAAGATCAGGCCGACGAACGCGGTGACGACACCGGCCAGTGGGATCGCGAAGAACACCGGGATCGGGAAGTGGTTCGACAGATACGCCGAGGTGAAGGCGCCGAGGCCGAAGAACGCCGCGTGGCCGATGGAGATCTGCCCGGTGAAGCCGACGAGGATGTTCAGCCCCAGCGCGGCGATGCCGAAGATGCCGATCTGGATCAGGATGCTGAGCCAATATTGGCTGAGTAACATCGGCGCGAAGCAGATCGCCACGATGCCGAGGATCGCAAAGTTGCGGCTCGTCTTCGTCGGGAAAATGGTGGTGTCGGCACCGTAGGAGGTGCGGAAATCACCGGCGGGAAGAAGGGTGCTGCTCGCCATGGATCAGATCCGCTCGATATCCTTGGTGCCGAACAGGCCGTAAGGCTTGATCATGAGCACGATGATGAGAACGTAGAAGGGGGCGACCTCGTAGAGATTGCCCCAGTGCAGGTACTGGCTGTCGACGAACTGGGCGAGGTTCTCTAGCAAGCCGATGATGATGCCGCCGAGCACCGCGCCTCCGACGCTGTCGAGGCCGCCGAGGATCACCGCCGGGAACACCTTGATGCCGTAGCCGGCGAGGCCGGCCGAGACGCCGTTCACCACCGCGACGACGACGCCGGCGACCGCCGACACCACCGCCGAGATCGCCCAGGCGACGGCGAAAACGTTTTTCACCGAAATGCCGAGCGACTGCGCGACCTGCTGGTTGAAGGCGGTCGCGCGCATCGCGAGGCCGTACTTCGAGGCTTTGAAGAAGTAGGCCATGCCCGCCATCATCAGGCCCGAGACGATGAGGCTCATGAGGTAGACGGTCTGGATGGTCAGGCCGAAGATCTGCACGGTCTTGGTCGCGAACACCGGCGGGAACGGCTGCAGGTTGACGCCGAAGATCCACTTCATCAGCGCCTGGAACACGGTCGAGAGTGCGATCGTTACCATGATGACCGAGATGATCGGTTCGCCGATCATCGGCCGCAGAATGATGATCTGGATCAGCACGCCGAAGATGAACATAAAGACGAGGGTGATCGGCATGCCGATCCAGAACGGCACCTGGTACTTCGTCAGCAGCGCCCAGCAGACCCACGCGCCGACCAGCAGCAGTTCGCCCTGCGCGAAGTTGACGACTTGCGTCGCCTTGTAGATCAGCACGAACGACATCGCGACGACGCCGTACAGCGTGCCGACCACGAGGCCGTAGATCAGGAGTTGAGCAAGCAGTTCCCAGTTCATGATGTCATTCCGCTGCCTGGCTCGTGCGTGATGTTTGCAGGTCGACCACCTTCAGTGTCGTGCGGACACGCTGCGTGGTGCCGTCCTGGAAACGAATGACGGTATCGACGTCGATGTCCGGCTTCCCGGCGTAGATCGCCGCGATAATGTCGTCGTACTTCTCGTTGATGACGCTGCGGCGCACCTTGCGGGTGCGGGTCAGTTCGCCGTCGTCGGCATCCAACTCCTTGTAGAGCAGCAGGAAGCGCGAGATGCGCTGTGCCGGCGGCAGCGTCGCGTTGACCGTCTCGACTTCCTTCTGCAGCAGTGCGTACACCTCAGGCCGCGAAGCGAGGTCGGTGTAGGTGGTGAAAGAGATGCGCTTCTTCTCCGCCCACTTCGAGATAATCGAGTAGCGGATGCAGATCATCGCCGCGAGGCTGTCGCGGCCGGCGCCGAGCACGACGGCTTCGGCGATATAGGGCGAGAACTTCAGCTTGTTCTCGATGTACATCGGCGAGAAGCGGTCGCCGCGCGAGGTTTCTGCCAGATCCTTGATGCGGTCGATGATGACGAGTTGCTTGTTGTCGTTGAAATAGCCGGCATCGCCGGAATACATCCAGCCGTTGCGCAAATCAGCATTCGTTGCGGCCTCGTTCTTGTAGTAGCCGAGGAACATGTTGGGGTGCTTCACCACCACCTCGCCGACGCCGTTCTGGTCAGGCTGTTCGATCTTGATCTCGACTTCCTTGCCCATGGCGATGCCGGTCGTATCCGGATCGACCGCATTCGCCTCGTGCAGGGTGAAAGCGCCGAGCGTCTCGGTCTGGCCGTAGAGCGTGCGCAGCGGCACGCCCATGGCGCGGAAGAACTTGAACGTATCGGGGCCGAGCGCCGCGCCGCCGGTGGCGGCCGAGCGCAGGCGCGTGAAGCCGAGCCGGTCGCGCAGGGAGCGAAACAACAGCACATCGCCGGTCGTCGAATGCGCGTTACGGGCGAGCGCCGACAGGCCGGCATTCATGCCGATCTCGTAGAGCTTCTGCTTCAGCGGCGAGGCATCCATCACCCGCGCACGCACGTCGGCGGCGATCGATTCCCAGACACGCGGTGCGAACAGCACGAACGTCGGCGCGATCTCGCGGAAGTCATTCATCATCGTATCGGGTTCTTCGACGAAGTTCACCTTCATCCGGCTGAGCAGCCCTTTGCCGAGCGCATAGACCTGCTCCATAATCCACGGCAGCGGAAGCACCGAAACGTATTCGTCCTCCGGGCCTTTCGGATCGAAGGCCAGATAGGTCGCGCAGTGGCGCAGCACCCGGCCGGCTGCCAGCATCGCCAGCTTGGGGTTGGCGGTGGTGCCCGAGGTCGTGCAGAGGATGGCCGTTGTCTCGCTATCGGTCGCATCCACAAGCCGGTCGTAAAGCTGCGGTTCGCGTTCGGCGCGCGCCCGGCCCCTGGCGGCGAGAGAAGCGGCATCGATCAGGCGCGGATCGTCGTATTTGCGCATGCCGCGCGGATCGGAATAGACGATGTGCTTAAGGTGCGGTGCGCGCTCGCCAAGCCCGAGCAGCTTGTCGACCTGCTCCTCGTCCTCGGCAAAGACGATCTTTGTCTCGCCGTAGTTCAGGAGATAAGCGACTTCTTCATCCAGCGCGTCGCGGTACATGCCGAGGCTCATGCCGCCGATCGCGTGCGCCGCCACTTCCGCCGCGACCCAGTCCGGACGGTTGTCGCCGATGATACCGACGACGTCACCCTTGCCGAGGCCAAGCTCGACCATGCCGAGCGCGAAGTCGCGCACGCGGGTCTGATAGTCGTTCCAGGTGAACGGACGCCACAGACCGAGATCTTTCTCGCGTAGTGCGATCTCCTGGCCGTGCTCCCGAGCGTTGAGCCGGAGCATCTTCGGGAAGGTGTCGGCTTTCGCGACGCGGCCGTGATAATCCATCATGCGCGGGCCTCCATGCGTGCGGGCTCGTCGTCCGGCCCGACCAGCACGTCGTCCTCTTCGCCGAGATACGCGCGCTTGACGTGCGGATCGGCGAGGACGGCGCCAGGATCGCCTTCCGCGATCTTCTTGCCGAAGTCGAGCACCACCACGCGATGGGAAATATCCATCACCACACCCATGTCGTGCTCGATCATCATCACCGTCATGCCGAACTCCTCGTTCAGGTCGACGATGTAGCGCGCCATGTCTTCCTTCTCCTCGAAATTCATGCCGGCCATCGGCTCGTCGAGAAGGATGAGTTTCGGCTCGAGTGCCATGGCGCGCGCGAGTTCGACGCGCTTGCGCAGGCCGTAAGGGAGCGTGCCGGCAACGGCCTTGCGCACCGGCTGCAAGTCGAGGAAGTCGATGATCTCCTCGACCTTCTCGCGGTGCTGCAGCTCTTCGCGGCGTGCGCCGGTGAGCCAGTAGAGCGAGCCGGTGATGAAATTGTTCTTCAAGAGGTGATGGCGGCCGACCATGATGTTGTCGAGCACGCTCATATGGTGGAACAGCGCGAGGTTCTGGAACGTGCGGCCGATGCCGAGGTCGGCGCGCGCATTCGGCTTCAGGCCGGTGATGTCCTTGCCGTGATAGAAAAGCCGGCCTTCGCTCGGCGTGTAGCGGCCGGAAATGCAGTTGACGATCGACGTCTTGCCGGCGCCGTTCGGGCCGATGATCGAAAACAGTTCGCCTTCCTTGACGCTGAAGCTCACGTCGGTGAGCGCATGAACGCCACCGAAGCGCAAGGAAACGCCGCGCACGTCTAATGCGTGTTCCAAACCAATCCTCCCCATCCGGCGCATTTGTGCGCTCTTGTCGGGCGTGTGTCGCCCGAGACTAAAGACGATGCCGCCAGATGCGGCCAAGCCTGCTCAAGTCAAGCTCGTTCACGTTATGGATTTTGCCCGCAAATCGAAAAGCCGCCAAGCGAAGCTCCGGGCCAGTTTCGATATTGCGGTCGCGTCGCCGTCATCCGCAGCGTTCGCGATTGGTGTCCGTATTCGGCGGTTCCGTCAGTTGTCGGACACGTTTGGCCGGATCGTTTCCGCCGGCCAGCGGACCGTGTTGATCAATTGCCCTGAAGCCTATGGCAAAGCGGATGCCGGAAATGTCTTCTGGCCGACAATTCTTCCGGCAAATTCCTGCGGCGAGGCGGTTTGCCGCGGGAAACTCTTCGAAAATCCAAGGGTGCAGTGCAGCATACAAAGAAGAATGACGCCTCGCGGGGATGTGAACATTGTACATTGTGGGTTGCTGGCGGGTGCTGGTGTCCCGCTTCCGAAGTTCGCAAGGTCTCCTGCTGCAATTCCATCAGCGAACTTCGGAAGCGAGGAAACCAGTAACTTATTGACTCAGCATGGCTTTGGTTCGGAGGTCCGCATGGCAAAAGTGCGGCAATAATGATGCGGACTTCTGAACCAAAGCCATGCTGTCCGGTGTGGGGAATGGCGGCGGCCGAACGGAATGATTTCTGCTGATTATCTGAAACGTATTGCATCGTGGTCGCGCGGGCTGAGCGAGCAGGAGATCGGCGTCGCTCGTGCCGGCATTGTCGAAAAATCGTTCGCGGCCAACGAATTCATCTGCATGCGCGGCGACACCTTCGAGTACTGGACCGGTGTCGTCAGCGGCCTGGTCAGGATCGGCAACGTGTCGCGGGACGGCAAGGCGATCAGTTTCACGGGCATGACGTCGGGCGCGTGGTTCGGCGAGGGGACCGTGCTCAAGAACGAGGCGCGCCGCTACGATATCGTCGCCTTGCGCGACAGCCGCATCGCGATGATGGACCGCGCCACCTTCCACTGGCTGTTCGAGAACAGCGTCGGTTTCAACCGTTTTCTGGTCGGCCAGCTCAACGAGCGGCTCGGGCAGTTCATGGGTCTGCTCGAGCATGACCGGATGCTGGACGCGACGGCGCGGCTCGCGCGCTGCATCGCTTCGCTGTTCAATCCGATCCTTTATCCGGATGGCGCGCGGCACCTCGAAATCACGCAGGAGGAACTCGGCGCGCTCTCCGGCATCTCGCGGCAGAACGCCAACCAGTGCCTCAAGACGCTGGAGAAGGAAGGGCTGCTGCGGCTGGAGTACGGCGGCGTTACGGTCGTCGATCTTGATCGGCTGCGCAGCTACGGGGAGTAGCTATCAGGTCTTGACTGACTCCCACAGCTCACGATACGCGGCAATTGCGCTCTTCAGTTCAAAGTTGGCGAGAATGCGGGCCTGAGCCGCGAGCCCGCGCTGGAGGCGCTGCTCGCGGGATTCTGACAACATGGTTTCGAGAGCCTGCGCCAACATCTGCGGCGAAGCGGGAGGCACAACAACGCCGGTATCGCCAACCAGAACGCCGGCATCACCTACATCCGTCACGATGCATGGTAGCGCAGATGCCATCGCTTCACCGACCGCATTCGGGAAGCCCTCGCCAAAGGCGGAACTGAGGACGAGTATGTCGAGGCCGCGGAGCAGGACATCGATATCGCGCCGATGTCCGAGCTTCAGCGTGATCGGCTGCAACCGTTCGGCGACGGTGAGGCGATCCGTATCCTTGCCGATCAGGACAAAGCGCACGTCATGTTGGGCGGCGGCTAAGGTTTCGGCGGCAGCAAGAAACGTCGCGTAGTCCTTCTGCGGATCGACACGCGCGACGATTCCCACCGCGATCGTCGTGCTGGATAAACCGAGCTCGCGGCGGATCATGATGCGATCCGCCGCGTCAGGCCGCCAGGCTTGCGTATCGAAGCCGTTGGGAAGATAGCTCCACACTTGCGGCCGGTAGCCGAGGCGTTGGTGTTCGCGGATTCCGGCTTGCGAGTTTGCGGCAATGGCTGCGGGTAGCCGCGACAGCAACGCAAGCAATCGCACCACCCATCGGGTCATGCGGTTATACCGGGTGAAATCCAGGTCGGAACATCGGATATTCCAGATCAAACGCCTGGACGTTCCGCGTCCAGCCAGCATGGCTGCAAGAGTTCCGATCAGGTCGGCATGATAAAGCCATGTCATCACGACGTCGGGTTTGCGCGTGCGCATCAGTTTCGCCAGCTTCAGCAGTGCCGCCGGCGTCGGGATGCCGCGGCTCAGATTTAGACAGTGCAGTTCCACCCCGGCCGCCCGCAGTTGCGCGCCATAGACGCCGTCGCCCATCAGTGAGACGACAATCTGATGTGGCGCGCCTTCGTTCGCATTGGCGGTGACGACGTTGAAGAGTGTGCGCTCGGCGCCGCCGGCCTCAAGACCTGTTATGACGTGCATAACGGTGGTTGCCGTCGCGGCGGGCGCGGTTGGGCTGTCGGCCGAGATCCGGGAACCGATCTCCCGCTCGGTCACGGCTGTCGTGCTTTCAGCTCGAAGATGTGACAGGCGCTGCCGAGACGCTTCGCTACTCTGGCGCGCTTCTCCAACGACCACCGGCTGCCAAGTGTCATGTTGCCTGTGTAGAAGAGGCCCATTGGCTCGTCGTGAATAATGTCAAATCCGTTGGCGGAAAAATTCCGCCGCCACCAGTTCGGATGAAAAAGCCAGGTCTCCGAAACAACATTGCCGCGCTCGCCATGACGGCGGAATGGACGCGCGATGTGTTTTGCGGCTGCAAGTCCAACGGTCGCCAGCCGTCTCAGCTCTGCAGTCGGGCGTCCACGCCTTGGAATCGCGCTTGGCGCCAGATCTGCGAGATGCTGCACAGTGGCCGGAAATGACGACAGGCTGGTCCATAAACGCCAGGCGTGAGTCGGAAGAACGTGAACTGCATACCCCTCCGGCTTCAGCACGCGCCGAATCTGACGGTGCATATTCTCGAGGTTGGGGACGTGTTCGAGGACATTGGACGAGAACACGATATCAAAACTCGCATCAGGAAACGGGATTGTATTGCCGTCGAAGTCGGTAATGTCGAACATCCGCGCCTGCGCGTAGTTCGAACTGGGGATCTCGATGGCCTCGACGTCAAAGCCGAGCTTTGACAGCTCTTGCGCTTGTCGACCCGTGCCCGCGCCGATTTCGAGAACGCGAGCACCGGCGGGCCTGAAATGCCGCGCGATCTTCTCGATCTCGGCGGCTCGCAGGACGTTCAGATAGTTAACCGAGAACACCTCAGGCGGCTCCAAGCAGGACCGATAGTAACACGATCAATTGTGATAGATCGCCAGCGTTTCGTCGAGCATGCGATCGAGGGAGAATCGGGTCAAAACGAACTGCCGTCCAGCGCTGCCGGTACGGACACGCCATGGTTCGTCTGACAGAATCTTTAGCAGCTTTTCCGCCAGCTTGTCCCCTGACGGGGGGACAACGAATCCGGTGATGCCATCATCGATGGCTTCTCGCGTGCCGCCGGCTTCGGTCGCCACCACCGGAACCTCCATCAGCTCCGCTTCGAGAACCACATTCGGCGTACCCTCGAGAGCAGAGGTGAGCAGGAACGCATCCATAATGCTGAGACCCAGCGCAGCATCCTCGATCGTTCCTGGACAGCGAAGACGATCGGCAAAGCCATACTTCTTCGCAGATGACAGAACTCTCTTTCTCATTGGCCCGTTCCCAAATATCACGAAGTGGCAGTCGGGCCGCTTTGCTGCGACCCGTGCAGCAGCCTCGATCCAGAGGTTGGGGCGCTTCTCGGGATAGAAGCGGAAGATCGAGCCGACGACTGGTACGCCGGGCGGCAGCCGAAGTTTCTGCCGCAGTGCTTGGCTGGCCTCGGGCGCAGGCCGTGCGATCGTCTCTGCATCGATGCCGTTGCGGACGATGCGATATCGCTCAACGGGAATGCCGAGCCAGCCGGCATAATCGTGCGCGCCCGCCTCGCTGTTGTTGAGCATCACGATTTCCTTGCAGCTTGCGAGTTCGCGGTAAGCATTTGCCATGTAGGGGCGATGATAGGCGAAGTGTGAAGCTGCCATGTTGCGGCTGGAGATAATGATCCGGGGCACGCCGGCGAGACGAGCGGCATAGCCCGCCGAGATTGAGAGCGAGTCTTGCCAAGCGTGAACAACGGATGGCTTAAGCCGGATGAAATCGGCCATGAATCGCATGATCTCCGCACGCGCGTAGCTCGGCATCCAGCCGATGGTGTGCTGAATGCCGTCGACGGCGGCTGCGCCTGCGTCAGCAAGGTAGGTTTGCGCATCGGCAAAGTCGATCACATTGCGAATCTGCCCGGGATAGTCCTTCAGCGCGGAAAGATAGAAGTCGTGATCGCGGCTGGCGTTCAACTGGACACACAGCAAACCTGGAGCCTGTCGCAGCCGTGGCGCCAGCCCCTTCAGTGTATTGACGATCTGGCGCTCCACGCCACCGGAAGCAAGGGCGTTGTTGCACAGGATGACTGGTCCATCAGCAAACTCCTCAGACCTTAGTAAACGCGGAAAGGCGGCCAGCGGAACGTCTCTTGCTGCAAAGGCTTTTTCTTCCTGCTTGGCCAGTGCGAACTCGAACGCGCGTGCCACCGCTGCAAGCCGAGCAGCGATGGATGCGGGGAGGGCCTTGCGGGCAATCGGCCTGGCGATGCGATCAACGGCGTGGATGACATCGCGCATGTAAGATCCTGCTGGCACTGACGGACAGTTGCCGTACTATTCGGAAAGTGCGACCGGTTCCGCCTTTGCGACAAGAAACCAGTAGGCTCCCGAACCCGGCTTCACATGCCAGTCCGAAACGTCAAAGCGCCAAAGCCGCACGTCGGGCCGCAACATAACCTTTTCTGGAACGATATACATGTATCCGCTCCGAGCGCCGGCCTTGGTACGAATGCCGACCACGAATCCAAAGGGAGTTGGCGGCGCTTCGGGTGTGACGAGTCCTTGGTAGCTCTCGAGGTTGCTGTGCTTCACAATTTTTCTGAACGCCGACAAGGTGATGGTCGGAACGGCGAGCGATTGCGGAGCGTCATCCGCGACAACCAGTACTCCGCTCATGCGCCGTCCGCCGCAGATCAGCTCTTGACCCGCGACCGGCTTGGCCTCGGTCGCGACACAACGTCCGAAGTGCTTGGCAATTCCGGGAAGCACGAGGCATCCAACCAGCGCTGTGCAGGCCAGGATGACGCAGGCGGCTATCGTGCGGGTTTGCCCGGCCGCTATTTGAGTACACGTTCTGGATTCAGGCTGAGGGCGCGGACTCATCAGACCCATCGTCAGGAACAGCGCAAAGAGCGGGTAGCTGGCGACGAGGACACGGCGGCCATCGTCAAAATAGACAAACGCTGAAGAGGCGATCGCGCTCGTGATCAGCAGCAGCCAAAAGAGGCGTTCACCCGGTTCATTTCTGCGGAGAAGGACAAATCCGATGCCGATCGCGCATACGACGAAAAACAACCTGGACGCAAACCACCACGGCATGGGAGCCAGCATGTAGCCCTGGAGCAGGATACGTGGCGCTTCGGGTACAAAAGCAGCAGCGCCATCGAACAGCCGCAGGAAAGTGGTTTTGGGGGAGGCCGCGAAGTTCTCAGCAGCCTTTTTGTACATGAGTTTGTTGACGTCCCTTTCGTCCGTCAGCACGGCGACTTCGGACTGATACCGTTCGACGCACCCCGACCATGTTTGTCCAATCGTGATACCGCAGATCGTATAGGAGAAGTTGCTGCCGGTCTGGCTAAGGCCGGTCGTATAGAGCCGTTGCAGGAGACTGTTGGTGCCAGCGACGCTGGTCAACACGACAGCAGCGAGAAGTGCTGCGGTCAGCCGCTGCCGCAAGCTGTTTCCATAACTCCAGGCTACCCAGAGCGCCAGTGCGGGAATCGTGAACATCGCGCCCATTCTCGTCAGCAGCGCCAGCGACATGAGTGCGAGTGCGCAAAGTCCCAGCAGACGAGAGCGGCGCCGCAGCGCGCCGATGAAAAACGGAATCGCAAGCAGCGCCCAGAAAAGGCCAAGCGGCTCCGTTAGCGTCGTCGGCACATAGCTCTCGGATGCAAGGATCATGACTGCAGCGAAGGCAACTGCAGCAAAAATTCCGCGCCAGGACGCGAGGGCGCATGCCGCGACAAAGATGGCCGCGGCAATCAATGCGGCTTGCAGCAGGATCATTGTCGAATAGGAATAACCAGCGACGAAAACCAGCGACGTGCGGAATGCGGCTGCCAGCGGCCTGCGGGCTGCAAATTCCGACCAGGCGCCAAAGCGCGCTGAGTCGCTGGCGTCCGCAAAATAGCCGCCGGCGTCGCTGAACGGCATAAGGCCGACGGGACTTGCCCAGGACAGGTCTCCGGGACGCAGGATTCCGGCCCATTGGCTGCTGGCCGAATAGGTGAGAACCGCAAGCAGTATCCAGAAGCCCCAACGCCGGTAGAAGGCCGAAATTCTGCTTTCGAGACTTGCCGCCTGCGGATCGGGGATGTTGAGCAGATACCTGCTCCAGCCCGCCACCGCACACGCGGCGCACAGCATCAGAAAAAAGAACGGGATTGCCGGCTCGGCACGGCCTAACGCCGAGCCAACGGCCGTCCACTTGATGATCGCAGTGGTGGGGAGCGCAGCTCCGGCTACAGCGCCCGCAACGGCTGAAGCGGCGTACAGCAACGTAAACAGTCCGGCCGCGTAACCCGCAACCAGCAGTCCGGCCGCCGGCAAGCGGAGGATGAGCGGCGCATTCTTTCGCAACCAGTCTCTATACAGCAGAAATCCAAGCGCAGCTGTCGCGAGCAGCAACCCTGTGGTGATGCCGTTCTTGACTCGCAGCGGATATCTTACCGTGACCTGAGCAGCGCCGTTATTTTCGACGCCGCGCGGCAAGGAAAAATACAGGGTATCGAACCAGTGGCTGAATGACGGAGCCGCCTGCGCAATCTGATCATGCGGCTTGTGAGGGTCGTCAACCGCTCTGCCATTGATCCTCAGGGTAAGGTCGGACGCGAGCGGGTTGTCGTTCGAGTCACCTTTTGTATTGAGAATGAGCCGGTCGAGGCGTGTGACCGACAGCGGCAGCTGATAAACGCCCGGGCGGCCGACAGCCGGCGGAAAGGGGCCGTTGATCGTCATTGTTCGCAGCCAGAGCCCGGCTTGCAGGGCCAGCGTGACGGTCGACAGTGCCAGTAGAAGCATCAGGGTGAGCTTGGGCCACAGAGGCACTCGCCTTTGTGCGGCGGCGATCGATTGATGCATCAGATCGAGGCCCGTCTACCAATGCGGGTCAACCCGGATTCCGCTCTAAGCGCGGGCATGAACAGTGTTACCATCGTCTGCTCGTCCACTGGCAGTCGGATTGCGGAAGATTTACTTCATCGCGGTCAACGGCGCCAGCGGAAACGCGCATTCCAGCGAGGCTTGAGCAGCCGCGGAATTGGCTAGAATCCGTACGTGTTCAAGGTTTCGCTGATCATCCGATCCATCGCAAAGCGCTGCTTGACCAGCGCTGTCAACTGCTCGCGCCGCTGGATATCGGCGGAGTCGCCACTGACCAGTCTGAGGATCGGATCGACATAGTCGTGCGGATTGTTACTGTCGATTGCATAACCTGAAACGCCGATCTGGGCAATCGCCTCAGGCGCCCCGCCGACCGCACTGGTCACCACCGGAACTCCGCTCAACTGCGCTTCGAGAATGGCGTTTGGCAATCCTTCGACTCGTGATGTCAGAAGAAAGCAGTCCATCAATGCAAGCTCGAGCGCAGGCTTGGTCGTCTTGCCCGGCATTACAAAGCGGTCGCCGAGGCCAAGGGTGCGGGCCTTCGCCAAAGCTGCTGCTTGCTCAGGCCCGTCTCCCGCAAGCAGGAACCAGAGGTCGGGCCGTTTTGCTGCGACAGCCGCTGCGATGTCAATCCAGAGGCCCACACGCTTCTCGGGCGCGAACCGGAAGATTGATCCAAGCACGCGAGCGCCGTCTGGAATGCCCAGCTTGCGGCGATACTCTCGTACCTGATCGGCGGGCGGCGTCACGTGCTCGCTGTCATGGACGGCGTTGTTGATGACCCGGATGCGGACCGGATCGATCCCCAACCACCTGGCGTAGTCGACTGCTCCAGCCTCGCTGTTATTGAGCATCGTTACGCGCTCACTGTTCAAGAGATCCCGGTAGATCGGCAACATGAACGGTTGAAAGAAGTTGAAGTGTGTCGGCGCCAGCGAGCGGCAGCTCAGCACGATACGCGGCACACCGAGCGTTAACGCCGCCAGACCGGCAATACAGTTTGGCCAGTCCAGCCAGCAGTGAACGACTCCCGGCCTTTCCCGGACAAACAACTGACAGAACTGGACGAACTGCTGTGCAAAGATATCGTTGTGTCCAAGGCGCTGGTACACGTCGAAGGCCGTTTGCTGTATCGTTGCGGAGCAATCGAACAGGTTCTCGGGCCGCGGCACCTGAATGATGTTAATCGATGCGCTTTGCACTGAAGGCAGATAGAAATCACCACCGGCCTCGAGCGACTGGACCGCAAGGGTCATTTTCCCGACCCTTTCTGATATCCCCTTCGCAGTGTAACTCACCTGGCGCTCGGAGCCACCGGCGCCAAGGCTTCCCGTCACGATCATGACATGCTGTTGGTCGAAGCTTGACTCGGGCAGCGCATGCTTTTTGCAGTCGCTCACAATTCCTTTGAGAAGACGCCGCCATTGCACTTCAGCGAACGAATAGGCGGCGTTGTCAGCACCCTTGCTGACGCTATGAAGGCGTCGCGTGCCGTGATCAATCGCGACCAGACCGCGCCTCCACAGCACGTTTGCAACTCTGCGAGCTATGGTAACGAAAAGCCGGACGAAAACGAACTTTCGAGACCGGCTGGAATAGTATCCGACCCACGAAATCCCGGCCGCTCGCAAACGGTAAGAACACTGCAGCGAGAAAATCGGAATGTAGAAGAAGCCGGCGATCGTGCGTGCCGATGTCGGTGGAATATGGATGTCGCCCGTCGACGTATCGATCCAGCCGACCTTTCCAGGATAACGACTGGCGATTTCGTCGTTCTTCGCGGGCAATATGATTCCTGCCACTGCATCGTACTTGAGTATGTCGTCGACAAACGACGTGTCGGGAAGAACGATCAGCGTCTGATGGCGCAGTTGTGCGAGCGCCAGCTCATAACCTTCGCGAAAGCTGGGATTGCCGACTGCGTTTACCTGGTTCACGCCAGACACCAAATCAGGAGGTCGTTGAGATTATTGCGAGGCCGCTCAATGTTCAGTTGCCCTGACGGGTGAAGCAAGACCGCAGTGTCTCGCCAGACTAGCTGCAACGCGAGGCGCGGTTTGCCCATCCCAAAGGGGTATTCGCGGTGGAGAATTCGGCGCCGAAGCAATTGCAGCAGTCGCGGCGCTTAGTACGGTCTCGGGCGTAACGAGCCGGTTCGTGCCGAGCGATATCGTGATGGGTCTCTCTGTATTGGGCCGCAAGGTCAGGCACGGAATGCCGAGGTACGATGTCTCTTCCTGCACGCCCCCCGAATCTGTGATGGTCAGAGCCGAGCCCGATACGAGATTCATGAAGTCGATGTATCCCAAAGGCTCGATCAAGCGTATCGCGCTGTGTTGCAGACGTTCCGTCAAGCCGTTTTTCTCGATGTTTGCGCGCGTGCGCGGATGCACCGGGAAAACGATATGCCCGCACTTGCAACAGCGCCTCAAATCTTGATTACAAGCGCCTGACCTGTCGGCAAGCTGGCGACATTCTCTTCTCGCGAAGCAAAAAAGTCGTCTACAGCACGTTTTGCGCCGGGGCACGAGTCCGTACCATAGTCGTCACATATGACGACCCCCCCACTGACGACGCGATCAAAAAAGTACTCAAGCGTATCCCAAGTCGGCTGGTACAAATCGACATCGATATGCACAAAAGCTAATGGCCCCTCGGGAACATCCTTGAATCGACTTGGTATCCATCCTTTATATATATGACAACAATCAAAGCGGTTCAGATTACTGGCGATTTCGTCGACCGACACCGAAAATACACCGGGTGCCCAATAGCTCCCATCAAACTCTCCCGGCACGGAGAGACCCTCGAACGAATCAAAGAGGTGCACTTTTCTGCCTCTCCGCTGCGCTGCTTCACACAGGAGTTCAGCCGTGGCACCACGGTAACATCCAGCCTCAACAAAATCGCCATCGAGATGTTCGACGAGCCTCAGCATTTGATTAACAAGATACTTCCTGTCATAAGAATGCCAATTGCCATGGTCCATATAGCGCTTATAGTATTCTTTAAATGGTTCATCGTCGAGCCAGACTCTCCCAAACTCGCTGAACTTGAATTTCGGATAGACGGCGAAGGCTAGTCGTTCAGCAACTTGGTATCTTTCGAACTCCCCCCATGGCGACGCAGCCCGCGATAGAGCTTCAGCCAGCGCCTCGATACTTACGAGCTGGGTTCCCGAGTCGGGATTTGGCTTTCTAAGACTTCGCAGGATTAACGCCGCAATTTTCTGACCAAAAGCTGACGGGCTGTCTGACTGAGCGAGTATCTTTGCTGCTAGAATCTCTTTTTCGGTGAGATTTCGGCTCGTGCTTGTGAGAAGTGCGAGTGGATCAACGATCTGGGCCAAGTCAGAAGCCTGAATGGCTTGCGGAACTGTATAAATAACGTCGGCGTCGGGCACTTGGCGACGCTTCTGTTCGCTGTCCGGCGGAGCCGGGGCCCTATCGGGGGAGCAATACTCAACCATCTCAGAGTTCCTTCTATTGCGATCGCCGCAACTAGTCATCAACGCCCCAAGAACCCTCGAGAGACTTCTCTTCTCGATTCATGTGGAGTTCTGCTTCCAGATTGACGATGCTTTCGGTGAAAATTTTCCCTGGCCCCCGAACCTCGAACTGAATTCCGTTGTCGAGAAATGCGATCTTCTGACCGGTCCGCTCGTCGGCTGCGCCAAACGTCACGAAATAAGTACCCGCGCTGAGCCACATTCTGACCGAGGCTCGACAGGTGATTATCTCGCCAGCTCGGAGCGGAGGTGCTTTTTTACCTTGGCTGGTGGTCGTAATCCCGAACAGAACTGTGGATCGCCGATCGCGGACAGCAAACCCAAGCGTGTAGCCATCCAATGGCTTTTCCGCTCGCATGCGGAAAGTTAAAAAATACCCATCACCGCTCTGCAGTTGAGAAACCTTATCGCCGAGAGAGTCGTAAATACCAAAATCGATCACCGTCGCCAGATCGGATTCATAGAGAACGCCACCGGCTGCTGATCCCGGTGAAGCAGACGCATCGACCGGTTCCGACAGAACTCTGGCTCGC
>JBMOOJ010000130.1:19896-53823 GCA_049323835.1 Pseudomonadota bacterium
GCCCACCGAAAAGTATCTTCTGATACTCCAATGTCATGGAGGATGGATCTCCATCTCCTTTTATGTGCCCTCGATCCATGATGAGCATCCGATTGCATAACGTGGAGATCGTGTTTAGGTCGTGAGAAACGATAACAACCGTGCACTCCGACCCGCGAAGCTCAGCCAATCGCTTGAAACACTTCTGTTGGAATACGGCATCTCCGACCGACAACGCCTCGTCGAGGATCAGAATGTCGGAGCGCAGCAATGAGGCGACCGAGAAGGCGAGCCGCACGTACATGCCGCTGGAGTACCGCTTCACCGGCACGTCGATGAAGCGATCGATTTCGGCGAAGTCGATGATCTCGTCGAGCTTCGCGGCGATTTCGGATTGGCTCAGGCCGAGGAGGGCGCCCGCCATGAAAACATTCTCGCGTCCGGTCATGTCCGGATGAAATCCCGTTCCGACCTCGAGCAAGGATCCGACGCGCCCGCGAATTTCCGCGCGCCCTTCGGTCGGATCGGTCACGCCTGACAGGATCTTCAGAAGCGTGCTCTTGCCCGAGCCGTTGCGGCCGACGATCCCGAGAATCTCACCGCGCTTGATCTCGAAGCTGACGTTGCGCAGCGCCCAGAAGTAGTCGTTGTCGTCGCGGCCGACCAGCGACGTATACTCCTTCAGGTGTCCGACGAGGCTCCCCATCGAACCTGCATCCTGCTGGCGCGCCGGAACCAGATAACGCTTGCCGAGGTTCTCGCAGCGGATGGCGAATTCAGAGGACATCGACAGTCGTTCGTTCGTTGATGGAAAACACGATCAGGCCGGATATCACGACCGCTGCCGTGAGGCCGAGAGCGATCGGGAGCGCCCAGCTGAACTGCAGGGCTTGATCCAGCAGCAGCCAGCGGAAGCTTTCGACACCCCAGTACATCGGATTGAGCTGATAGAAAAATGTCAGGTTCGCCGGCACCACGCTTGCCGCGTAAAGGATCGGCGAGAGATACATTCCCCCCTGAAGGGCGATGGTCAGCGCCGGCCGGACGTCCCTGAACCGCACCACGATCGCGGCGGCCCAGAGGCCGACGCCGGCGCCTGCGAGCGAAATCATCAGCAGCACGACGGGCGCCAAAAGCACCAGTTTAAGCGAGGGGTAGTAGCCATAGAACGCGGCGAGGGCGAGGAGGATTACGAGCTGGATCGCGGTATCGAGCATCTCGCGGATGACGGCCGCGATCGGCAGAATGATGCGGGGAAAGTAAACCTTCGAGATCAGCGTCAGATTGTCCTGCAACGATCCCGTAACGGCCATCGTTGTCCGTGCGAAATGCTGCCAGGGGATCAGGGCCGCGAAGACATACACCGGATAGGGATAGTTGTTGCTGTTCACACGCAGCAGCAGGCCGAACACGACCGTCATCAGCACGAGCTGGAACAGTGGCTCCAGCACGGCCCATGCACTGCCCAGAGCCATCTGCCGATAGCGGCTCTTGAAGTATCGCTCGACGAAAAGCACGACCAGCTCGCGATGGCTCAGCACCTCGGAGATGGACGGCAGATAGGATCGCCGCGACGCATCGATAATCTTGATTTTCATGCCTCGGCAATGCCCATTGTCTCGAAAAAAAACGGGCGGCGTGGTGGAAGGGTGCTTCAATCGCAGCCTGGCCTGCAGATCGGCCTCCCGCGAAAGCCCGGTCATATCCAGCCGGGCCGGTCGCTATCATACCCCTTGGGATGTGTCGAGAGCAGACGCGCGCGCCGGCTTGTAAGCTACTGCTTTTCCGGCTGTTTTGTCCGGATGTTCCGATTGACCCGCATGCGGGACTTCGCTACTCGGTCTCATCGCCTTGGCAACTGTCCGGAAATGATGGTCACAAACACACCAAAGCCGGTTGCTTCGCAGCACGGGCGCGCCGTCGCTGTGATCGGACTGGGTTACGTCGGCCTCCCTGTTGCTGTTGCATTCGGCCGGTCCGGGGCGCGAACGATCGGCTTCGATATCGACGAGCGGCGGATTAGCGAGCTTGCCGGTGGTTTCGACCGGACCCATGAGATCGATGCCGCCGATCTCGCCGCTGCGCAACTGACGTTCACAAGCGATCCGGCCGCTCTGAAATCGGCGGACTTTTTCATCGTCACGGTGCCGACCCCGATCGACGCTGCGCGGCGGCCCGATCTGACGGCGCTCCGCAAGTCCTCGGAGACGGTGGGCCGCGCGCTCTCGCGCGGCGCGATTGTCGTCTATGAGTCGACTGTCTATCCCGGCGCGACCGAGGAGTTCTGTCTTCCCATTCTCGAGCAAGCGTCCGGTCTCAAGGGGGGAGCGGATTTTACGGTCGGCTACAGCCCGGAACGCATCAACCCGGGTGACAAGCAGCATCGCTTTGAGACCATCCAGAAGGTCGTCGCCGGACAGGATCGGGCAACTCTCGACATCGTTGCCGAGGTCTACGGGTCGGTGGTCTCCGCGGGAGTCTTTAAAGCTTCGAGCGTCAAGGTGGCTGAGGCCGCGAAGGTGATCGAAAACACCCAGCGTGATCTCAATATCGCGCTGATGAACGAACTCTCGGAAATCTTTCACCTGCTCGATATCGATACCACCGAGGTTCTCGCCGCGGCCGGCACCAAATGGAATTTTCTCAACTTCACGCCTGGTCTGGTTGGCGGCCACTGCATTGGCGTCGACCCCTACTATCTGACGCACCGTGCGGAGATCGCCGGGTATCACCCTGAAGTCATTCTCGCCGGACGCCGTATCAACGACAGGGTCGGTCATCGTGTTGCGCAGGAATGCATCCGGCGGCTGATGCAATCGGGAATTTCGCGTGGGCAGGTTGCCGTGCTGGGGCTGACGTTCAAAGAGAACGTTCCTGACATACGCAACTCGAAGGTGTTCGATGTGATCGCAGGGCTGCGTGACGCAGGTTTGACGGTCAGGGTGCATGATCCGCTCGCCGATTCCGGCGACGTTCGGCATGAATTCGGTCTCGAACTTGAGCCGATGGAACGTCTGGCGGGCTCGCATGCGGTAATTTTTGCTGTGCCGCATCAGCAGTACATGGATGATGCCTGGAAAGTGGTGACATCGTGCCTTGTTGGCGATGGCGGCGTTGTACTTGACGTTAAGTCCCGCCTCGATGTCGCAAAGAAGCCGGATAGCGTTACGCTGTGGCGGCTCTGAAGAAGGCCGTGTTCGGCGTTTGACGGCATTCGTCTTCGCCCGGCGCGCTTCCTGCGTGCGAGCCTTGCCAACGATCTGGAGCTGACATGTGCGGAATCGCCGGATTTGTCGATGGTTCGCGGGGGCGGAGCAGGTCCGAACTGGATCGCCTTGCGCGCGCAATGACCGATCAGATGATCCACCGTGGTCCGGACGACGATGGAACGATCGTCGATGAAGACGGCGGTATCGCTCTCGGTTTCCGCCGTCTCGCCATCATCGATCTCACCCCTGCAGGGCACCAGCCGATGGAATCGGCATGCGGGCGGTGGGTGATCGTCTTCAACGGCGAGATCTACAATGCCGAAGATATGCGCCTCGGCCTGACTGGCGTCAATTTCCGCGGGCATTCCGACACCGAAGTTCTGATCGAGAGCATCGCCCGGATCGGTGTCGAGGCGGCGCTTGATAAAGCGATCGGAATGTTCGCTTTTGCCGCGTACGACCGTCGGACCAGGACCACATGGTTCGCGCGCGACCGGCTCGGCAAGAAGCCGCTCTATCTCGGTCAGTTCGGGCGGACCTTGATGTTCGCATCGGAGCTGCGCTGCTTCCGGGTGCATCCCGATTTCAGGGCTGAGCTCGATCCGGAGGCGATTGCCGCTTACACCCGTTTCGGTTACGTGCCGCACCCGCTTTCGATTTATCGCAGTGTCCGTCAGCTCGATCCAGGAAGCTGGGCGCGTCTCGATGCGTCCGGTGTCTTGCAAACCGGCTTCTACTGGCGGGTCGAGGACGTGGCTGCAAAGCAGATGCAGGGCGGCGTTGCGGGACCCGACGAGGTTGCCATCGAAGACCTTGAGCGCCTGCTGGCGGATTCAGTGAAGCGGCGCATGGTGTCAGATGTCCCGCTCGGTGCGTTTCTGTCGGGTGGCATCGATTCTTCACTCGTCGTTGCATTTATGCAGGCCCAGTCAGCCGAGCCCGTGCACACATTCTCGATCGGCTTCAACGTCGAGGGTTATGACGAAGCGCCGCATGCAAGGGCTGTTGCGGCACACCTCGGCACCAAACACCGCGAGTTTTACGTCTCTCCGGAGGAAGCGCTGGCGGTGGTTCCGAAGCTGCCTGACATTTACGACGAACCATTTGCTGACAGCTCGCAGATTCCGACCTACATCGTCTCGAAGCTTGCCAGGCAGCATGTCACGGTTGCGCTGTCAGGCGACGGCGGCGACGAAAGCTTTGCTGGTTATGGCCGGTACGCACAGGTGCGCGAATGGTCGCAGACCATTGCATCGACGCCGGCTCTGGCAGGGCCATTGGCTTCGGCTGGCATTGCGCTTCTGCAATCGCGCGTCGTTGCGCCGATGCGACGTTCTCTTCCGGGGCGTGTCCTCGCGCGCGGTGAGAGCTATTTGGCCCGGATGCGGGACGCAGCAAATCGGCAAGTGTTCGAGCACACCTACATGGGTATGGCATCGCAGGGGCGCCCGCCCGCAGAGTTTCTGGCTCGCCCGCGCGAACGACTCGCGCCGGTGTGGGATGGATCGCTTGCGGGACGATACCCGGATCCGGTTCAGCGCGCGCAGATGATCGACTTTATGACCTATCTGCCGGATGACATTCTGACGAAAGTCGATCGCGCCAGCATGGCCGTCAGTCTTGAAGTCCGGGCGCCGCTGCTCGATCACCGTGTCGTCGAATTCGCATGGCGGCTGCCGCATCGATTGAAAATGCGGGGTGCCGATGCGAAGTGGGCGCTCCGTCAGATCCTTTACAAGTACGTCCCGCGTGACATCATCGATCGGCCGAAGATGGGCTTCGGCATTCCGATCGATCACTGGCTGCGTGGGCCGCTTCGCGATTGGGCCGAGGCGCTGATCGATGAAAGGCGTCTCGAGCAAGAGGGCGTTTTCGCCGCGAAAGCGGTTCGCGCGATGTGGGCGCGTCACCTCTCCGGCGAGACTTGGCAATATCCGATCTGGTGCGTGCTGATGTTTCAGGCCTGGCGCGAACGATGGGGCTAGAGAACCAGCCGCCGGGCAATCACGTGATGATTGGGGTGATCCATCGTTCGCTTTATTGAGCCGAATCCTGCTTGCCGCAGCCACGTAATGATTTCGTGATAGGGGTAGGTGTCGTTAATTCCGGGCGATGCAGCATCGAACCAGCCACCGGCATCGTCGCCCTTGACGTTCTTGATGTAGGTGAGCCTCTCATCCAGGGTCATACCGGCGGTCGCGCGCCGGAGTGCCTCGACTTCGACGTAGTAGTCGAATGTCCCGATATCGCTGCCATCCGGTTCGGCGTAGAGCATCATAAAAAGATTGCCGTCTGGCTTAACGAGCTGCGATATATTGCGGAAGGCTGCGTAAGTGTCTCCGGTGTGGTGCAGAACGCCGAATGACCAGACAAGATCGAACGGCTCGAGCGGAGGGAGCTGTTTCGTAAGATCGTGTTGAAAGACCTGTACGCGATTGCCGAACTCCGCGCAGGCGGCTTGAGTATGCCGTACTCCGGCAACGGAAAAATCGACTGACGTAACATTGGCGCCCAATGAAGCCATCGCCCAGGAGAAGCGCCCCGAACCGCAGCCGGCATCCAAAACGCGCTTGCCTGCAAACCATTCAGGCGCGAGCTGGGTGTACTGCAACACGAGTTTAGGTTCGCGCTCCTTGAGTTCCGGACGATTGATGATCCAGTCCCCATCGGGCATGTCGCGCCATTGGTAGTCGAAGCTATCGTTCGTCTCGCGGGTTAGCGGGAAATCCCGAATCGTCGCTGCCGATAGATGCCGGACCATTGATCGCAGCCGGCTGACTTCGAACTGAAGATATTTCAGTTCGGACCGGATCGCATCGATATCCGGGGTCACGTGTGAAACAACGGCTTGCGGCCCTGAACCGTCACTCAGAGAACGCGATCCGCGAAGCCATCGGCCGATGGAAGATTTCAGCGACATGATGCGATTACTGCGCCGCAGCCAGTCGTGACGCATGATGGTCGAGAAACCACCTGTAAGTGCTCGCCACACCTTCCTCCAGCGGCGTCTTTGCGCGCCAGCCAAGGGCCGTCATCCGCGATACATCGAGCAGCTTGCGCGGCGTTCCGTCCGGCTTGGTGGTGTCGTGGACGATATTGCCGGTGAAGCCGACCGTCTTCGCGATCAGCCGTGCGAGGTCGGCGATCGAAATATCGGATCCCATGCCGACATTTACGTGCTCTTCGCCCTCATAATATTTCATGAGAAACACGAGGCCGTCCGCCAGATCATCGACATGCAGGAATTCGCGCAGCGGCTTGCCGGTCCCCCAGACGACGACCTCGTTGCTGCCTGCAATCTTGGCCTCGTGCATCTTGCGCATCAACGCAGGCAGCACGTGACTTGAGGCGAGGTCAAAGTTGTCGTTGGGGCCGTAAAGATTGGTCGGCATCGCTGAAATAAAGCGGCATCCGTGCTGGCGCATGTAGGCCTGACACAACTTGATTCCGGCAATTTTCGCGATCGCGTACCATTCGTTTGTCGGCTCCAGTGTTCCGGTCAGCAGTTCGGATTCGTTGATCGGCTGATGAGCCAGGCGGGGATAAATGCATGAGGAGCCAAGCGAGAGTAGCTTCTCCACGCCGAGTTCGTAGGCTGCGGCGACGACGTTCGTTTCAATCATCAGATTGTCGTAGAGAAACTCGACCGGATGGGTCGCGTTCGCCAGAATGCCTCCGACCTTCGCGGCCGCGAGAATGACGCCCTGCGGACGCGCTTTGTCCATCCATCGTTCGACGGCGTCTTGCCGTCGCAGATCGACCTCGGCGCTGGTCGCGGTCAGGATCGTGCAGTTCTCACTCTGCAGGCGCCGGATCAATGCCGACCCCACGAGACCGCGATGACCGGCCACGAAGATGCGTTTGCCGGCGAGGTCGAATGATGGCTGTGTCGCTGGTCTACCCATTGCGGTACTCTGATCGGCGGTGCCTCATGCGGCCCCAGGTTGGCGGACAAGAACGGTTACGAGGCGGAACGCGAACTGCCTCCTGATGGCGAGGGGCAGGCTGTCTTCGAGTTTGATCAGCGCTTTTGTCAGGGTCGCCGGGATCAAGCACCACTTTTTGAATCCGCCGCTGAGCGGAAATGCAAACAGGCTGATCCAGTCGTTGGTTCTGATGCTGAAATTCTTGAGGCGTTTCAGGGTTTCGGCACGATGGTCGTCGCGGGCGAAAAGCAGCGTCGGGATCGCCTGGTTCGAATCCCACGGATCCTTGGGCCCCGACGAGAATAGCGGCGCGAAAGGATCGACGCTGAGGTCTGCCGGCTCCTGGTGCAGATAGCGATAAAAGGGATACGACACGGTCGTCATGCCCGGCTCGATCATGGCAAGAACGCCGCCTGGCCGCAGAACGCGGGCTGCCTCATGAAGGAAATCCATCGGACGTTCCAGATGATGCAGGACGTCGAGCATGACGATGCCGGAGAACGACCCATCTTCAAACGGCAGCCGGTGCGCATCGCAAGCGACGTCGATACCGGGGAAGGGCAGGATATCGACGGATACTGCGTCCGGCCGATGTTCCTTTATATGGGCCGAGCCGCCGCCGATATCGAGGATACGGCCGGGTGGACACGCCTCGAGCAGGCGGCGGTGATAGTCAGCATAGATCACCCGCAGGGTCGGCTTCCGTTCCCAAATACGACGATGCTCCACCAGCATCGGATCCAGATCGGATTGTGGCGCCACGCTATCCTCACTCAGCTTGCCTGAAGGTCCGGCAATCGGTCAGCTCAAGCCCGAAAACCTGCATATGCCCGTCAAAGACCCTCAACACAAGCCGAGATGGACACAAAAACGTTCTTCGAGGTCTTGCGGCCCGATAAAAAACCAAACAATAACAAAGCCTTGCGCGTTAAGATGTGGCGGCTCAGGCCCTGCGTGGGCGCACCGGAACCCGCGCCGATTTGCGGTGCTGGCGCTTTTGACATCCTGCGATCGGCAAACTATGCGGTTGCAGTCGATGTGCAGGGCTGAGCTCGATCAGGAATTCGGCGTCCCGCCGCTCTCGGGTGGCAGCATCCTTGGCGATGGCACGGGACTTTTTCAGCTATCCAGTCACACAAAGGGTTCGAAGTGTTGGGTACGACCATTCAGGGCTCCGCGACGACGCTCCAGCGTAAAGCAGAGGTCATCGGCAATTCCGAAGAGCAGGCGAAAAATCGCAAGCATTGGCGCGAGAAGGCCCGGTTCTTCCATGCAGAGGACGAGCGCTATCTTCGCTATCTCATTCCTAAAGGCTCCAGGATTCTCGAGATCGGATGCGGCACCGGCGACACACTGGCTGCACTGGAGCCCGCATATGGCGTCGGTATCGATATCAGCCCAAGCATGATCGATGTCGCACGTCAGGCGCATCCGCAGTTCGAGTACGTGGTCGGAGATATCGAGAATCCGAAAACCCTTGAAACCATCAATGGCTCGTTCGACTTCATTCTGATCGTCGATACGATTGGCGCCTTTCATGATTGCCAGGCGACGCTCGAGAATCTGCATCGGCTGTGCACCCGCGAAACCAGGCTTGTGATCGCCTACTACTCGCATCTGTGGCAGCCGCTGCTCCGCGTTGCCGAGTGGATCGGCTGGCGCATGCCGCAAGCCCCGCAGAACATTCTGTCGCCGTCGGATCTGAGGGCGCTTGCTGAACTGGCGGACTTCGATCCGGTATCGTCCGAGCAGCGATTGCTTTCGCCGCTGCGGCTGTTCGGCCTGGGCCGGTGGATCAACAAGCTGCTCAGTCCGTTGCCGCTGTTCCGCCTGTTCGCGCTGCGCCACTACGTGACGGCGCGCTCCCTGCGCGTGGCCGATGATGGTCTGCGGTCAGCAACGGTGGTTATTCCCGCGCGTAACGAGCGCGGCAACATCGAGCCGGCGGTCCAGCGCGTCAGCAAGTTCTGTGACGACATCGAGATTTTCTTCGTCGAGGGGCACAGCAAGGACGGAACCCTTGAGGAAATGTATCGCGTCAAGGCCGCCTATCCGCACCTCGATATCAAGGTGATGCAGCAGAAGGGCAAGGGAAAGGCAGATGCTGTGTTCCTTGCTTTCGACAATGCTCGCGGTGACGTGCTCATGATTCTCGATGCCGACCTGACCATGCCGCCCGAGCAACTGCCAAAGTTCTGGTCAGCGATCCGTTCTGGCAAAGGGGAGTTCATCAACGGATCCCGGCTTGTTTATCCGATGGAAGACGAAGCGATGCGCTTCCTCAATCTGGTTGCGAACAAGGGTTTCTCGCTGATCTTCTCGTGGCTGCTCAACCAGCGCCTCACCGATACGCTTTGCGGCACAAAGGTGTTGCGGCGTGCCGACTACGAACGTCTGAAGCGGGGGCGCGCCTACTTCGGGGACTTCGATCCGTTTGGAGACTTTGATCTCATTTTCGGGGCCTCCAAACTCAACCTCAAGCTGGTTGAAGTGCCGATCCGCTATGCGAGCCGGACCTATGGCGAAACGCAGATCTCGCGCTTTCGCCATGGCGTCATGCTGCTGCGGATGGTGATCTTCGCATTCTTCAAGATCAAAGCGCTGTAACGATGAGTGGCGGTGCGCCGGTCCTTCTGTTTGTCGTGACGGAGGACTGGTACTTCGTGTCGCATCGTCTCGCGCTTGCGGTGGCCGCGCGCCGCGCCGGTTACGACGTTGGCGTCGTCACGCGCGTTGGGCGGCACGCGGATGCGATCCGCGAAGCAGGTCTTCGTCTCTATCCGTTGGCTTTCGACCGCGGCGGCATGAATCCATTCCGCGATCTCGGTACACTCGGCCGGTTGCTTCGGCTTTATCGGCGGACGCGGCCAGCGATCGTCCACCATGTCGCAATGAAGCCGGTGATTTACGGTTCGCTGGCGGCGCGGGCGAGCGGCGTTCCGGCGATAGTGAACGCGCTCAGCGGGCTCGGTTACGTCTTTTCATCCTCCGAGACGGGCGCAAGACGGCTGCGGGTGCTGGTGACGCAGTTGATGAGGCTGGCGCTGCGTGGGCGCCATCAGCGGCTGATCGTTCAGAATGTCCAGGACCGCGAGGCCGTGCTCGGGCTCGCACTCACAACGCCGGACTCGGTCCGGATGATCCGTGGTGCCGGTGTCGATCCCGCTGCGTTCCGGCAGGTGATGCAGGACGTTGCATGTCCGACGGTGCTGCTGCCTGCGCGTTTCCTGCGTGACAAAGGCTTGCGCGAGTTTGCCGCCGCCGCCCGTGTGCTGAAGCGACGCGGCGTCCGAGCCCGTTTCGTATTGGTCGGGCGGCCGGATCCGGAAAATCCTGCAAGCATCGATGCTGCGGATGTTCAGCGGTGGGTTGAGGAAGGGATTCTCGAAAATTTGGGATGGCGGGACGATATGCCGGAGATATTGTCGCAATCGCAGATCGTCTGCTTGCCGTCCTACCATGAGGGTTTGCCGAAGGCGCTGCTGGAGGCCGCTGCCAGCGGCTGCGCCATCGTCGCCACCGATATCGCCGGATGCCGGGAACTGATTGCCAATGGCCGTACCGGGTGGCTGGTACCGCCGCGGGACGTCAACGCGCTGGCGACAGCGCTGCAGGCCGCCATCGAGAATACGGAATTGCGCAAGCGCTATGCGTCGGAAGCGCGTGCGGCTGTGGTTGCAGAGTTCTCTGTTCAGCGGGTCATTGCTGATACGCTTGCAATCTATGCCGAGGTTGGTGCGCCGACGCGGATGGACGCCGATGGCGATGCTTGTTAGCACCCGTCACGTCGTTCGATCGGGGGTGGTGTCGAAATGTGCGGAATAGCGGGCCTGGTCAGCGATCCCGGATCGCACGCCGATATCGCGCGCGATATGGCTCTCGCCATCGCCTATCGCGGGCCCGACGACGCAGGAGTTTGGGAAGACTCGGAGGCGGGTGTCGCGCTTTCGCATCGCAGACTGGCCATCATCGATCTGTCGCCGATGGGGCATCAGCCGATGGCTTCGGCCTGTGGACGTTACGTCACAGTCTTCAACGGCGAAATCTACAACTACCAGCAGATGCGGGCCGCGCTCGAGCGCGAGGGGGTCGGCAATTGGCGTGGTCAATCCGATACTGAAGTTCTGCTTGCGGCTATTGCGCAGTGGGGGTTCAAGCGGGCGCTGCAAGCCAGCGTCGGCATGTTCGCTATCGCGGTCTGGGATAGGAACGAACGGTCGCTGATGCTTGCGCGCGACCGCTTTGGTGAGAAGCCGGTTTACTACGGCCGCGTTGGCAAAGCCTTCGCCTTCGCATCGGAGCTGAAAGCGTTCCGCGTATTGCCGCAGTGGCAAGCTGAAGTCGATCGCGGCGCGCTGTCGCTTTTGCTCCGGCATAACTACATTCCCGCGCCGCACTCCATCTATCGGGGCGTATTCAAGCTTCGTCCAGGGACGCTGCTGGTGTTGCGCAGCGGAGCGGAGCCGCGGATCGAATCCTACTGGAGTGCGCGCGAGGTCGCGCAGCGGACGCAGGCGCTGCCATTCCGGGGGAGTGGTCCCGAAGCGGTCGCGCAGCTTGAGACGCTGCTTCGGCAATCGCTCGAGGGCCAGATGCTGGCGGATGTTCCGCTCGGCGCCTTCCTGTCCGGCGGTATCGATTCATCTGTTGTCGTCGCGATGATGCAGGCTATCAGCCGCCAGCCGGTGCGCACCTTCACCATCGGGTTCGATCAGGTCGATTACGACGAAGCCACACACGCGAAGCAGGTCGCGATGCATCTCGGCACCGATCACACCGAGCTTTATCTCTCCAATCGCGATGCACTCGATACCGTGCCGCGGCTGCCCGACATTTACTGTGAACCGTTTTCGGATTCATCGCAGATACCAACATTGCTGGTTTCGCAACTGGCGCGCCGCCACGTCACGGTAGCGCTCTCGGGCGATGCCGGAGATGAACTATTTTCTGGCTACACCCGCTATGAGATCACGGACGGATTCTGGAATCGGTTGTCTGTCCTTCCCGCGCCGCTGCGGCACGTACTTGCCGGCGCCTTGAGAATCGCGCCGCCGGCCTTCTACAACACGGCGATGCGGTTGCTGCCGGCCCCGCTGCGCCCTCGGCGGTTCGGCGACAACGTGCACAAAGCCGCCGGGCTGCTCGCGCTGCAGTCCGTCGATGACGTTTACCTGAGGCTCGTATCGCACTGGACCGATCCAGCATCGATTGTCCGCGATGGGCCCGAGCCGGTGACGATGTTCAGCGGGCTTGAACCGTTGCCGCCACTGGACGGCAGCGTTGAGCGCATGATGTATCTCGATCTTCTAAGCTATTTGCCTGACGATATTCTGGTAAAGGTCGACCGGGCGGCAATGGCCGTGAGTCTTGAGACGCGCGTACCGATGCTCGATCATCGGCTGGTCGAGTTTGCCATGTCGCTGCCGCTATCGATCAGGCGCGCCAATGGCGTGCCGAAATGGCCTTTGAAACAGTTACTCTACAAATACGTGCCGCAGCGGCTGGTCGATCGGCCGAAGATGGGCTTCGGCGTGCCGCTCGACAGGTGGTTGCGCGGTCCGCTGCGTGACTGGGCCGAAGACCTGCTTGGCGAAAGACGGCTGGAAACAGAGGGATACTTCCATTCTGCGCCGGTTCGCGCGGCATGGGACGACCATCAGTCCGGGCGGCGGAACAACCAGTATCTGTTATGGGATGTTCTGATGTTTCAGGCGTGGAACGCGGCGCGTTAGTCGCGCGCCTTCAATTTGCAGTTCGCAACCCAGTGTGGTTGCAGTCATGCGAACTTCGGCATCAAGCTTCTGAGAGTGCGCGGCCGTTCTGGTCCCGCTGGGACAGGATCGGCAGCTGCCCGTCGAGCGGCCATTTAATACCGATTGCCGGATCGTTCCAAGCTATGCTGCGCTCGAGCTCCGGGGCATAGTACTGCGTCACCTTGTAGAGTACGTCGGCAGAATCGCTCAGCGTCAGAAATCCGTGAGCGAATCCTTCCGGCACCCACATCTGCTTCTTGTTGTCGGCTGAGAGCGTTTCGCCGACCCACTGCCCGAATGTCGGCGATCCCCTTCTGATGTCCACAGCGACATCGTATACTGCGCCGATGCTGACCCGTACCAGTTTGCCCTGCGCCATCGGCGAAATCTGATAATGCAATCCGCGCAACACGTTCTTGGCTGATCGTGAATGATTGTCTTGAACAAAATCGAGATCGGGTCGAATGGCGTCCCGATAACTGCGCACGTTGAAGCTTTCCAGAAAAAACCCCCGCGAATCGCCCATCACTTGCGGTTCGATGATCATTACCTCGGGAATAGCCAGGTGGGTCACTTTCATGGCGTGTACTGCTTCTCGATCCATTGCCGGTAGGCGCCGCTGGTGACGCGCTCGGTCCATGGCCGGTTGTCGAGATACCAGCGCACGGTCTTGTGCAATCCGCTTTCGAACGTCTCTTGCGCGCGCCAGCCGAGCTCGCGCTCGATCTTCGAGGAATCGACCGCGTAGTGGCGATCATGGCCGGGGCGGTCGGCGACGAAGGCGATCTGCCTGGCGTAGCTCACGCCATCGCTGCGCGGCGCGGCCTTGTCGAGGATCGCGCACAGTGTCTTGACCACATCGAGGTTGGCAATGTCCTTGGCGCCGCCGACATTATACGTCTCGCCGACTTTGCCCTTCGCGAGCACGAGGCGAATGGCATCGCAGTGGTCCTCGACATACAGCCAGTCACGGATCTGCTTGCCGTCGCCATAGATCGGCAGCGGCTTGCCGGCGAGTGCGTTGTGCAGGCACAGCGGAATGAGTTTTTCGGGAAACTGATACGGCCCGTAGTTGTTCGAGCAGTTTGTCGTCAGCACCGGCAGGCCGTAGGTCTGGTGATAGGCGCGCACGAGATGGTCGGCAGCGGCCTTGGTCGCGGCGTAAGGGCTGTTGGGCGCATAGCGCGTGGTTTCGCTGAATGCGGGATCGCCCGGTTCCAGCGTGCCGAACACCTCGTCGGTCGAGACGTGCAGGAAACGGAAGGCATCCTTTCTGACGCCGGTGAGGCGGTCCCAATGCGCGCGTGCGGCATCGAGCAGGACATGCACGCCGACCACGTTGGTATGGACGAAGTCTTCCGGCGTGTGGATCGAGCGGTCGACATGGCTTTCGGCCGCGAAGTTGATCACCGCGCTGATGTCGTGCTCGGCGAACAGCTGCGCCATGCGCAGGCGATCGCTGATGCTTGCGTTCACGAAGACATGCTGGGGATTGCCGTCGAGACTCTTCAGATTGTCGATGTTGCCGGCGTAGGTCAGCGCATCGACGTTGACGACGCGGCCGCGCTTGTCGCGCAGCCACGCATGAACGAAGTTCGAGCCGATAAAGCCCGCGCCGCCGGTTACCAGAAGGGTCATGACGGCTTCAGGGAATACGGTGCCCCGGGCCGCCGCTCAAGCCAAAAACGTCTGATTTTACAGAGTGTCGCGATATGGTTTCTGTGATAGAGCGCGGCCCGCCGTTGCCGGTGACCGCGCTTGCCGCCGCAATTACTCCGCCGCCTTGGCGGGTTTGACGGGCGCCTTGCTGACGGCGACATTGCCGATCACGCCGGCGTCGGTCAGCGCGGCGAGTTCGGCGTCGCTGACATTGAGCAGTTCGCGCAGGACTTCCGCATTGTGCTGGCCGAGCGTCGGCGCGGTCCAGCGCACGGCATAGGGCCTCTCCGCAGTGCCTTCGCGATAGGACACGAGCGGGATGAGATGCGGCCCGAGCCACGGCCGGTTCACCGGTTGCCAGTGGCCCACTGTCATGAGATGCGGGTCATAGGCAAGATCGATCGGCAGCTTGGCGACGCCGGCCGGAACGCCGGCGGCCTGCAACGAGACCATCGCCGGATCGGGCCGTACGATCATCGTCCATTGCCGGATCGCAAGCTCGACGCGCTCCTCGTGCGCGCGCCGTCCGGCAACAGTGCGCAGCTCTTCGTCGGCGGCGAGATCGGGCCGCCGCATCACCTTGCAGAGCCGCTGCCATTCGTCATCGTTGCGGACGGCGATGACAATCCACTGATCGTCGCCGAGGCAGGGAAACACACCGTGCGGAACATATTCGGGATGCCGGTTGCCGGTGCGCGCCGGCTCCTTGCCGGTCGCGGTGTATTCGACGATTGCCGACGCCACGAATGGCAGCAGGCATTGCACCTGTGACAGGTCCGCATGCTGGCCTTCGCCGGTGAGTTGCTGATGCATCAGCCCGAGCATCAGCGATGCCGCGCCGTTGAGCCCGCCGACCGGATCGCCGAGCGCCACATGCAGCATGGTCGGCGGTTGCGTTTCCGGCCCGTTGATGGAGGGTAGGCCCGATGCCTGTTCGAGCGTCGAGCCATAGGCGCGGGCGCTGCTCCAGATGCCGGTGGTGCCGAAGGCCGGCATCGTCACCACCACGAGGCGCGGATTGATTGTCAGCATGGCCGCGGTGTCGAGGCCGAGGCGCGGCAGCACGTCGGCGGCGTAGTTGTCGATCACCGCGTCCGCATCCGCAAGCAATCGTTTCAGCAGCGACAGGCCTTTCTCGGACGTGAGGTCCAGCGTGATGCCGCGCTTGTTGCGGTTCATCATCTGGAACCAGTAATTCTTCTCGTACGTCCGCTCCTCGTGATAGGGCGGCCGCGTATCGGTGCCGCGGAACCAGTCGGGGTACTGGCACGACTCGACCTTGATGATGTCGGCGCCGAGATCGGCCATCTGTCGGGTCGCCGTCGGCCCGGCCCAGCCCATGGTGAGGTCGATGATGCGCACGCCCTTGAGCGGCAGTGCTGCGTCGGGCTTGGCGGCTTGCGTCGCGTGACGCTTGCGGCTTGCCGCAACTTTGCCATTACTTTCGCCCGTGAGCGGTGCGCGGCCGTTCGGCTTCGGCGGCGTGCGCGTCAGCGTCTGCGGCAGCACCGGCCCTTCGAACGAAGCCGTGCCTATCTCAATGTTTGCAAACGCGTTTCGCTCGCGGTGCGTCTGCTGCGCCAGCAGTTCCGGCATGTCCGGCACCACGGCAAGCGGCAGCCGCAGATCGATGCCGAGATTGAACCATTCGAGCGCGGTCTTGCGCAGCAGCGCCGGCTTGATGATCTCGTTGAGTTCGGATGCACGCAGGAAGCGGTCGAGGCTCGCCGAATATTTCGGCTCCTTCGCGAGTTCGGGCATTTCCAGCATCTGGCAGAAGGCTGACCACTGCGCGGGCGTCACGACGGTGACGCCGAGCCAGCCGTCCTTGGTCGGGAATGTGCCGGACGGGAAACCACGGCCGAAGCGATTGACGCCGGGGCGAGGGCGCGTGAAGCCCTGTTCGAGCGCGAGGCCGGTATCGAACTCGCTGATGTGCAGCATCGCTTCCTGAATGCTGACGGCGAAGCGGCGCGCGCCATTCTTGCGGGCATAGAGACCCGCGAGCGAGGGAATGAACGCAGCGAGACCGCCGACCATTGCAGGCTGCCCGTCGCGCGGCAGCGTTGGCGGGCCCTCGGCCGGGCCGACGAGTTTCACGAGACCTGCCAGCGCATGGCAGATCGAGTCGGTCGCCTTGTAATCGCGATAGGGACCGTTCTCGCCGAACCACGACAGCGTCGTGACCGCGAGGCCGGGATCGGATGCGCGCAGGCTTTCGTGCGAGAGCAGCGAGCCCGGAATGTCCGCAGGCGCGCGGCCATCGAGCAAAAGATCGGCGCCAGCGAGCACCTTGCGTACGTTGTCCGCATCGGCAGGCTGCGCAAGATCGGCGGTGATGCTGTGCTTGTTGGTGTTGAGCCACGCGAAGTATGCGCTCTCGCGCTTGCCGCCGATGTCGGCGAGCGGCGGACGCTGACGCGCAGGATCGCCGCCCGGCGGTTCGATCTTGATGACCTCCGCGCCGAAGTCCGCAAACAGCTTGCCGCAGTAGCTGACGGCATCTCCCGTGCCGATTTCCACAACGCGGAAAATGGAAAGTGGCAATTGCGGCATGGGCTCCAACCGAGTGACTGCGCGATGCGCGTGTAGATTTGAAACGGCCACCACACTAGTCGGAACGTTTGCGATGTCCAACATGCACACATGCGCTGCTGCGGAGCAGCAATTGCATGTCGCTCGGATTGCAGCGCTTGCTATTTCATTGCCGCGCGCGGCGCTGACTTTGACAGCGTCTTTGCCATGGCGCCGATCAGGGGCCGCATGAAGAACGCATCGTTCTCCGGATAAATGTCCGTGCGCAGATCGTAACTCTTCAACTCATCCGATACGACGGGCCCGACTGACGCGATCGGCGTATTCGCGAGCGCCTCGCGCAACCGACTTTCGCAGCCGTGCGCTTTCGCCGTCTCGATCAGGCGCCGCACCTGTCCTGAACTCGTCAACGCAATTGCATCGACACGTCCTGCCGCCATCTCGTCGATCGCAGCGATGATCGAGGATTCCGCCGCTTGTGAATCGTAAGCGTAGGGCAGGACGGTATCGACCTCGGCGCCCTGTTTGTGAATGGTGGCGATCAGCTTCTCATGATCGCGTTCCGGATAGAGCTGAAGGGCGAGGCGATGCCGCTTCAGGTCGTGCTTGCCGAGCATCTCGGCGATGCCTTCCGAGGTCGGCTTTTCGGTGATCTCCTGTGCCTCAAGGCCAAGTTCGCGCAGCGCGCGCACCGGCTTCGGCCCGCGCGCAAACTTTCGCGCCTTGGCCAGCGCGGCGACGAATTGCGGCTCGACGCCGAGCCGCCGCACAACCGTCATGATCCGGCGCAGGCCTTCGCCCGTCATCAGCACGAGATCGTCGAATGGCCGGTCGATGAAACGCCCGATCCAGCCCTCGATCGGCCTCGGGTCCGCGGCGTCGCGGATCACGAACATCGGACACTGGATCACGTCCGCGCCCTGCTCGGCCAGCAGCCGGGAAAACTGCGCTTCCTCGCGCGTCTCGAGAATCAGGATGCGGTAACCGGCGAGCCCATCGGCCATGTCGTTGCCTCGAATTCAGTCAGTCCGATTGTTAACCGATAACGGCCTGTGCCGCCATTGTGACCCGCTTAAAGATTGGCGCGACCGTGCTGCAGTGTTAGAGGAACCCGGCGGTCGTCAATCCTGCTGCCTGCGAATTCATCATGCATCATCATCATCAGTTCGTTCTGACCCTGTCCTGCCCCGATCGCCCCGGCATTGTCGCTGCGGTGTCGGCCTATCTGTTCGACAACGGCCAGAACATCTCCGACGCGCAGCAGTTCAACGACATCGAAACCAAGCACTTCTTCATGCGGGTGGTGTTCGAGGCGAACAAGCCAGTCACCGTCGAGACGCTCCAGAGCGCTTTCAGGCCGGTGGCGGAAAAGTTCGGCATGGAGTGGCGCATGCGCGACCGTGCCAGCCGCCAGCGTGTGATGCTCCTGGTCTCGAAATTCGACCACTGCCTGGCCGACATTCTCTATCGCTGGCGCACCGGTGAACTGGAGATGCATCCCACCGCGATCGTTTCCAACCATCCGCTTGAGACGTATCACGGCCTCGATATGTCGGGCGTGCCGTTCCACTATCTGCCGGTGACGAAAGCGACCAAGGCCGAGCAGGAAGCGCAGATCCTGAAACTGATCGCCGAGACGCAGACCGATCTCATCGTGCTGGCCCGCTACATGCAGGTTCTGTCCGACGATCTCGCGCGAAAACTCTCCGGCCGCTGCATCAACATCCATCACTCGTTCCTGCCGGGCTTCAAGGGCGCCAAGCCCTATCACCAGGCGCATGAGCGCGGCGTCAAGCTGATCGGTGCTACCGCCCACTACGTCACCGGTGATCTCGACGAAGGCCCGATCATCGAGCAGGACGTCGAACGCATCAGCCATCGCGACGATCCGGAGAACCTGATCCGCAAGGGCAGGGACATCGAACGCCGCGTGCTCTCGCGCGCCATGCGCTACCATCTCGAGGACCGCGTCATCCTCAACGGCCGCAAGACGGTGGTGTTTACGGATTGAGGCCCGCAGCATAGCCGGTGACATCGCCGCGCTGCTCCCCTACAACGCGCTGCCAAACGGAGCGGTTGGAACCCGGATGAAGCGGACCTTCGATCTTGTCGGCGCGATATGCGGGCTGCTTGTTGCCTGGCCGCTTATTCTCGTGCTGGTGATCCTGATCCGCCGCGGTTCACAGGGATCGGGAATCTTTTCTCAAGAACGAATCGGCCGTGGCGGACGCATCTTCATCTGCCACAAGCTGCGGACGATGCAACAGGGGACGCCCAACGTGCCGACGCATCTGGCGTCTGCGGCGCAGCTCACGCCGATCGGCGGCTTTCTGCGCAAGACCAAGCTCGACGAACTGCCGCAGCTCTGGAACGTGATGAAAGGTGAGATGAGTTTCGTCGGCCCGCGCCCGTGCCTGCCGTCTCAGTCGGCACTGATCGAGGAACGCCAGAGGCGGGGTGTTCTTGCACTCCGGCCCGGCATCACCGGTCTCGCACAGATTAACGGCATCGACATGTCGGACCCTGTGAGGCTCGCCGACAAGGATGCGGAGTATATGCGCATCCGCACGTTTACCCTCGATCTTGCGATCCTGTTCAAAACGGTCGTCGGCGGTGCCGGAAGCGGCGATCGTGTTCGCGGTTGACCGTACGCAGACAGCTCTTTGACTGCCAGATGGTGTGGTCTGCTCCAAGTCCGGAACTTTTGTTGGCAAGCATGGCCGGTTCCTCTAGAAAGAAGGCATCAGCGCGTTAGAGTTCCGGCCAAATGCGTGTAGTGATTGATACATTTAACAGCGCGCTAGAGCAAGGAACGGGCATTGCAACCTATTCGCGTGCGCTTGCCCAATCGTTGCACCGTTTGGGTCATACAGTCGATCTGATGACTTCGGCCGCAATTCCTCGAGAACGATTATGGTCGTCTTCCAGACCCGTACCTGCTCCTGTGCTGCTCTGGGATCATCCAAAAAGCGCCCGCAACCCTCGATCACGCAACGGCAGCGATGCGCCGCTTTGGGTCAGCAATCCCGTATATTCGATTCGGTCTCTCACTGATTATCTGTTTGCGGGAATGGCCGGTGGACGTGTGCGCCAGTTCGGCGCTGCGCAGCTTGGCATCGTTGATCGCAAGCCGCTGACAGCCCAGTACGGGCATTTTGACGGTGTGCTGAATGTTCCAAACGTTTACACCCGCGCGATGTCATACTTCGCTCGCACCGGCCGTTTCCTGTCGATTTCGCCGAAAGAGAAGATTGATGTCGCGCATTTCTCCTGGTGCCTGCCGATCCGGGTCGAGGGTGCACGCAACGTCTATACGATCTGCGATCTGATTCCGCTTCGGTTTCCGTCGATGACGCTAGATAACAAATCGACTTTCTTCCGGCTAGTCGATCATTGTATCCGGAACGGCGACAAGATCGTCACCATTTCGGAAAGCTCGCGCCGCGAGATCGCCGGCATCATGGAAGTGCCGGATACGATAATCAGCAACGGCTATTTGCCGTTCGACGTCGAGCCATCCCGGCTTGCGTCCAGTATCGATACGGTTGCGCCACGTTTACGGCATGCGTTCGGTCTTGAGCCGCGCGCCTATTTCCTGATCGCAGGCACTGTGGAGCCGCGCAAGAATGTCAACCGGGCCGTTTCCGCATTTTTGTCGGCTGATACCGATTGCTCGCTCGTAATCTGTGGCCCACGCAACGGTCTGTCGCCCGACGTAACGCGCCTGCTGGAGGAGATGATCCGTGTTGGCAGGGGCCGGATACTGATGCTGGACTATCTGCCGCGCCCGCTGTTGCTCGATCTTGTTCAGGGTGCGCGCGCAGCGATTTCGATGTCGCTTGCAGAAGGGTTTGGGTTGCCGGTACTGGAGGCAATGGCTCTCGGAACGCCGGTAATCGCCTCAGATATTGAAACTTATCGCGAGGTTTGCCAAGATTCTGCGATCTTGGTTGATCCCTACGACACGCCCGCGATTGCCGCTGCCTTGGAGCGCGTATCGCGGTGGGGCCGTTCGGAACTCGTGGCTGCAGGCGAGGCTGGCCGCCGCCGCGCAGCTGAATTCTCGCCCGGGGCTTTCGACCGGCGTATCTCGGAAATCTATGCTACGCTATAGAGGCGTCGCTTGTCCTTTCCCTACCACGATCGATTGTGGACCGATACGGCCGGATTTCTCCGGCAACATGTTCGCCCGGACGAGAGCGTGCTCGCGCCGGACATCTTCTGGTGGATTTTTGAACGCATCCATCGTTACCGGCATGCGAGGCCCGAGCAGCTTCATGACTGGGCGGTGATTCACAAAGGTGAGCTCGCCGAGCTGCATCCCGCCTATCTGCGGGCGGTTGCGGCAGAACTGCGGCCGGTCTTCGCGAATGCCGTGTTTGTCGTACTGGCCCGTCGTGAAGAACTACCTGTGGCTGCGCACGACGCGGCCGACGTCCGTTCGCTGACGGAAGCGGTTGCTGCCTTGCCGGCCACGAAGACAGATAGGGAGTCCGGGCGGCTCGATGCTGTTCCAGCGATCGCCGAGACGATTGTCAAGTTTGAAACGCTCGACGCCGGACAGTTCCGCGATGCAATGAACTGGTTCTGGCGCAGCGGTGGCTATGTCTACGCGACAGCGCGTGACAAAGCGTATTTTCGAGAGATCGATTCCTACATCGCCGAATATTTGAGCGACACCGCTGGCCAGACGATCCTTGACCTTTGCTGCGGCAATGGCCGCCTCAGGAATGCAGCAATCAACGGCGCAGCCCGGGTCGTCGGCGTCGATGTTTCGGAGGTCGCTATCGCGCTTGCGCGAGAACGGCATCGCGACGATAGCATGTTCGATTTTCTGGTGATGGATGCGGCCGAGCTGGCATTTTCCGATGCGTCGTTCGATGTTGTGGTGTTCGCCGACGCCATCGAGCATGTCCGCCGTATCGAAACCGTCTTCAGCGAGATCGCACGTGTGCTGAAGCCCGGCGGCAAACTTCTCACGACGGTGGCAAACACTGACAGCGTCAATCAGATCATCTCCGCAAAGTTGGGATATCCTCGCTTCAAGACTAACTACCAGCACATTCAAGAATATAACGTCAGCGATTTCGAAGAGCTTGCTGCACGACACGGCTTTAGGACCGTGAAGTCGGGTGGGGTATTCCTGTTTCCTTACTGGGGAATTCCGCAGATCGACGACGTGGTGCGTGATCTCACTGATAATGATCCCGAGGTGGTCGAGTTGTTCCGGAAATTGGGTCGTCAGATCGGTCCCGAGAACGCCTATGCGTTTGTGATGTTGTCGGAGAAGCGCGAATAACAATCCAGCAATCTGCGAATGGTAGAGAAGCCCAGCCGCTGACGCTTGATTTGCATGCCCAAAACGAACCACACTGGCGCATCCCTCTCGGAGTCCATCATGCCCGGTTTTCAGTGCACGTCACCCGCGATCCCGACCGTTCAGCAGGATGATTCGGCTCTGCGCATCACGCGCTGGGATTTCGAGCCGGGCTCGGTCACCGGCTGGCACAAACATGGCTGGCCGTACTTCGTGATCATGCTCACTGATGGCGTGCTGCAGATCCACGACGGTACGAAGGTGACGGACGTGCCGCTGGTGAAAGGTCAGTCGTACATGCGCCAGTCCGGCATCGAGCACGATGTGATGAACGGCTCGAAGCATCCGATCAGCTTCGTCGAGATCGAAGTCAAGCAGCCGGACGCGCTCGTTTAGGAGACGGCCAAGGAGTCTATCATGACGCTGACGTTGCCGATGCGGGGCGGATGCATCTGCGGCAGCATTCGCTACGAGGTCGTCGGCCATCCGCTCATCGAAACGATGTGCCATTGCACCACCTGCCAGCGGCGGACCGGCAGCGCGTTCTCGATGAACCTGATCGTGATGAAGAAGGATTTCGCCGCCACGAGGGGCAAGACGGTGACGCGCGATCTGCCGACCGGCAGCGGCAAGATCAACGTTCAGCATTTCTGCAACGATTGCATGGTGCGCACCCATACTGAGCCAGTAGCCAATCCGGCGCTCGTTTATGTCCGCCCCGGAACGCTTGACGATCCAAAAGCGATCACGCCCGGTGTACAGATTTGGACGCGCAGTGCGCTGCCTTGGGCGCTGCGGCCCGACACCGCGAGTTGCGAGCGCGATCTCAGTGATGATGCGCGCGAACTTGTCCGGATATGGCGCGAGGCGAATCCGGTTTGCATCGGCGATTAGCCGCTTACACCGCCACCCAAATCTCGTCGCGATAATCGAAGTAGCGGGCGAACCGTCGCCCGTCCCACTCGTATTGCAGGTGCCGTTCCTGAACCGGCAATCCGACGACGTTCGGCCAGAACGCGGCGATGCAGAATCCGCCGTCATGCCGCACGCTCGGGTAGTGGATGCCGTTGCTGCCGGCTTCGCGCCGGTCCACCGCGAAGCGCTGGCTCTCCGCGTATGATGTCTTTGAGAGGACGGCGGAGCGTTGCGGCTCCGCCAGCGCGCCGGCATCGTCGAACGTCGCCGAAGTCGTGCCGAGCAGCACGCGCATGTCCTCGCGGCGCGGCGGATCGTTCGAATCGGCGGCGAAGCGGGCGAAGTGGTGGCCGGTCTCGGCAACGGCGGTCGCGAGTTCACGCGCCGCGTAGTAGGCGCCGTAGGTGCCGTCCGCGAAGCGCGAGCCTTTCGGATTGATGTGCGTGAACGGTGCCATCACCCAGGAAGCGTTGGGTCCGAATACGCGCCGCTCCGGCGGCACGAGGCTGATGTTGCCCGCCTGATCGCGCAGCCGCGGATTGGTTACCTGTTCAAGCTCGGTCAGCGCATCCCATACGGCGCGATCGCCGGACAGGCGCTCGAACAGGTCGATCGGCGGATAGCGTGAGGCAATGATGCGCCACGCCTGCGGCCAGTTCACCTCGACAGAGGAGGGTGCGTCAGGACCAGGGGCCACGGGCGGCATCGATGTAAGCTCGAACGGCCGCCAGATCGACCATGTCGCCGGCAGCCATCCGCTGCAGCGGCGTCTGCCCGCCGAAGGCGGCATTCGGCCGCGCCACCCAGGTATCGGCGAGGCGGGCGTCCGAATAGACGATCTGCAGCGCCTTCCAGATGCCGGCGACGTAGCCGATCCGGCGCAGCGCATCGTCCGGCACCCGGCCGGCCTTGCCGCGTTTCCAATCGTAAAAAGTGCGCTCAGGCGGATTGCCGAGAATCCGGCGGGCGTCGGCATTGTCTACGCCCCACTGCTCCATGATCCGAAAGAATCCGTGGATCGCGGGTGCCAGCTTCTCTTGGGCGATAACCGGAGTGGCGCTCTGCTTACCTGCAGTCATAATCCTATTTCCTGCAACAATGCATAGAATATTGTTTGTAGTGCCCGCCTGTCAATCTGCTTGATGTATTCCAGTCCATGGGCAAGGCATGCTAGGACAGCAGGGCAGTCCTGCTCTGCCCACTCCGTCCCACTGCGTCTCCTTGCTCATGAAGAACGACCCGTTGCTGGCCCAGATTTCCGAGTTTTGCCGTGCCGCGGGCATGGCGGAATCGACGTTCGGCCGCCGTGCGGTGAACGACGGCAAGCTCGTGCCGCGGCTGCGCGAGGGCAAGCGCATCACCACCGATACGCTGGACCGCATCCGGGCGTTTATCGGCGAGGGTCTGCCGGGCGGCTCCGCTCCGCCGCCGAAGCCAGTGCCGCCGATCGAGCGGCGCGATCCGCGCGGCAACTTCCGCTTCTTCGAGAACCGGCAGAAGTATCTCTTGTTCGTGCACACCTGTTCCGAGAAGCGGGTGATCGCCGATCGCGTCGCGCTCGAACTCGGCAGCATCCATCCGCGGCCGCCGGCGCTGCGTCTGTTCGACGCGGGCATGGGCGACGGTACGGTACTGGCGCGGGTGATGCGGGCGATGCACGTCCGTTATCCGCACATGCCGTTCTACATCGCCGGCAAGGAGATCAGCTTCGAGGACGTGCGGCTCGTCCTCGACAAGGTGCCGGATCGCCTGCTCGAACATCCGGCCAGCGTGATCGTGCTGACAAACATGCATTATGCCGAGGCACCCTGGCTGACGCCGAAGTCGCCGGCGGCAGCGGCCAGCATGATCTGGCGTGACGTGCCGTTGCGCGGCAATGCAGCCGGCGATTTCGAAACGCAGATCGCCGAGCAGATTCCGTTCCTCGAAGAAAACTGGCGTGCCAGCGTGTCGCAGCGCTCCGGCATGCCGATCTACGAGCGGCCGACGGTGCTCGTGCTGTACCGCGAAGATCATCGCTTCCTGCTCGACCAGATCATTCCGCGTCCCGGCCGCACCGAGGCAAACTTCGATCTCGTCGTCGCGTCGCAGCCTTACCGCGCGCGATCGTCGGTCGCGTTCCGCGCGCGCAAGATCATCGGCCCTCTCGCGCAGTCGCTGCGCGCCGGCGGGCGGCTAATCGGAATTCACTCTCACGGCCAGGACCCCGGCATGGAAATCATCCAGTCGATCTGGCCGGGAGAAAATCCTTTCGCGACGAGCCGCCATGAGTTGCTGCGCGCCGTGAAGTACGAGTTGGGGTCGGCCAGCCGCGACCTCAACTTTAACGCCTATGCCGATAGCCGTTCCATCTTCAGGTATGATATGGAGGCGCTGCCCAACGAGGTCACAGGCCCCATTGGGACGTCCACGGCCTTTGCGGCTTGGAACGCGGCGGTGTATGTCGCTCAGGTCGAAGATGACCGGCTGACGGAAGTCACCCAGAGCGGCCGCTACCTCGACGCCACCCGAGAGGTTTTGCGCAAGCACAACGGGCTCTGGTTCTACGACGAATCCTACGTCATCTCGCGCCGGCGGGACTGATGTTTCATCTGACAGGGATCAACACAAGGCCGCCGGGTGCCGGCGGGAAGAGGGTCGATTGATGCGCGGATCTTATTTGTTCACCAGTGAGTCGGTTTCGGAAGGTCACCCGGACAAGGTGTGTGACCGGATATCGGATGAGATCGTCGATCTGTTCTTCCGCGAAGGACCAAAAGCCGGCATCGATCCTTGGGCGATCCGTGCGGCATGCGAAACGCTCGCAACCACCAATAAGGTGGTCATCGCGGGCGAGACCCGTGGTCCGAAAACCGTCACTAACGATCATATTGAAGCCGTCGTCCGCAATGCCATCAAGGACATTGGCTACGAGCAGGACGGCTTCCACTGGAAGACCGCCGACATCGAAATCCTTTTGCATCCGCAGTCGGCGGATATCGCTCAAGGCGTCGACGCGCTGCAGCCTGGCACCAACAAGGAAGAGGGCGCCGGCGACCAGGGCATCATGTTCGGCTATGCCACCAACGAGACGCCGGAACTGATGCCGGCGCCGATCTTTTACGCGCACAAGATTCTGCGCCTGATCTCGGAAGCGCGTCACGCCGGCACCGAAAAGGTGTTGGGTCCGGACTCGAAGAGCCAGGTCACGGTGCAGTATGAAAACGGCAAGCCGGTCGGCGTGCGCGAGATCGTCGTTTCTCATCAGCATCTCGTCGAGGACATGACCTCGAACCAGGTGCGTGAGCGCGTCGAGCCGTACGTGCGCAAGGCGTTGCCGGAAGGCTGGATCAACGGCAAAACCGTCTGGCACATCAATCCGACCGGCAAGTTCTTCATCGGCGGCCCCGATGGCGACGCCGGCCTCACCGGCCGCAAGATCATCGTCGACACCTACGGCGGCGCGGCTCCGCACGGCGGCGGCGCTTTCTCCGGCAAGGACTCGACCAAGGTCGATCGCTCGGCCGCTTACGCTGCACGATACCTCGCCAAGAACATCGTAGCCGCGGGGCTTGCCGACAAGGCGACGCTGCAACTCTCTTACGCGATCGGTGTTGCGCGTCCGCTGTCGATCTACATCGACACCCACGGTACAGGCAAGGTATCCGAGGACAAGCTCGAGAAGGCAGTTGCGGAGTCGATGGATCTGACGCCGCGCGGCATCCGCAAGCATCTCGATCTGAACAAGCCGATCTACGCGCGCACCGCGGCCTACGGCCACTTCGGCCGCCAGCCTGATGCCGACGGCGGCTTCTCCTGGGAAAAAACCGACCTCACCGACGCCCTGAAGCGCGCGGTGTGATGCGTGGATTCTAACCTCTCCCCGCGGGGAGAGGTCGGATCGCAAAGCGATCCGGGTGAGGGGGCATCCCCGCCACAAACGATCATTGAGGCCGGCGCATCGCTCGGCCTCTCACCCCAACCCTCCCCGTAAAAGGGGAGAGGGAGAACAGGACATTCACATGACCGCCACCGCGAAGAAGACCGACTTCTCCGATTACATCGTCAAGGACATCTCGCTTGCCGCTTTCGGCCGCAAGGAGATCGAACTGGCCGAGACCGAAATGCCGGGTCTGATGGCGATCCGTTCCGAGTACGGCCCGAAGCAGCCGCTAAAGGGTGCGCGCATCGCCGGCTCGCTGCACATGACCATTCAGACGGCGGTGCTAATCGAGACGCTGAAGGCGCTCGGCGCCGACGTGCGCTGGGTCTCGTGCAACATCTTCTCGACGCAGGATCACGCCGCCGCCGCTATCGCCGCCGCCGGCATTCCGGTGTTCGCCTACAAGGGCGAAACGCTGAAGGAATACTGGGACTACACCGCCAAGCTGTTCGACTGGCATGGCGGCGGTACCCCGAACATGATCCTCGATGACGGCGGCGACGCCACCATGCTCGTTCACTACGGCCTGCGCGCCGAGAACGGCGACACGGCGTTCCTGGACAAGCCGGAGTCGGAAGAAGAAGAGATCTTCTTCGCGCTGATCAAGAAGATGCTGAAGGAGAAGCCGAAGGGCTGGTTCGCCGAGGTCGCCAAGGCGATCAAGGGCGTCTCCGAAGAGACCACCACCGGCGTTCACCGCCTCTATAAGCTCGCGGAGCAGGGCAAGCTGCTGTTTCCGGCGATCAACGTCAACGACTCGGTGACCAAGTCGAAGTTCGACAACCTCTACGGCTGCCGTGAATCGCTGGTCGACGCCATCCGCCGCGGCACCGACGTCATGCTCGCCGGCAAGGTTGCGTTCGTCGCCGGCTTCGGTGACGTCGGCAAGGGCTCGGCGGCGTCGCTGCGTCAGGCCGGTGCGCGCGTTATCGTCTCGGAAATCGATCCGATCTGCGCGCTCCAGGCGTCGATGGAAGGCTACGAGGTCGCAACCATCGAGGACGCATTCTCGCGCGCCGACATCTATGTCACCGCAACCGGCAACAAGGACATCATCACGGTCGATCACATGCGACAGATGAAGGACCGTGCCATTGTCTGCAACATCGGCCACTTCGACAACGAAATTCAGGTCGCAGGCCTGAAGAACTTCAAGTGGACCAACATCAAGCCGCAGGTGGACGAGATCGAATTCCCGAAGGGCAATCGCATCATCCTGTTGTCGGAAGGCCGCCTCGTGAACCTCGGCAACGCCATGGGCCATCCGTCGTTCGTGATGTCGTCGTCGTTCTCGAACCAGACGCTAGCGCAGATCGAGCTCTGGGCGAATCCCGGCAAGTACGAGAAGAAGGTCTACACGCTGCCGAAGTTCCTCGACGAGAAGGTCGCAGCGCTGCATCTCGACAAGCTCGGCGTGAAGCTGACCAAGTTGCGTCCGGATCAGGCCGAGTACATCGGCGTCAAGCCGGAAGGTCCGTACAAGCCGGATCACTATCGCTACTGAGCCTGATCCTGAAAAGCGGTAACGGCTTTCGGGAAAGATCATGCTCACGACTGATTGCGAAAGCCCCGGAGTGATCCGGGGCTTTTTCATTTTCCCTGCGGCGTTTCGCAACCGCGCTGCCGCTTGCCCGGCCTCGGGATACCGCTAGACTTTCTGCGTTCCTTCTCACGAATCGATTGGAAGGGAGCTCACATGCGAAACATTCTGGTCCCCATCCTGTTGCTCGCGGCATCTCCCGCGTTCGCAGCTGGCGCACCGCCGCAGCTCCACAACAAATCGATCCTGCTGGCATGGTCGACGCAGGTCGTGCAAAAGGGACAGGACGGGCGCATGATCTCGCCCACGTTGTCGCAGCAGCGTACGATCTACATCTCGAGCCAGGGCCGGCTTTTCGTCCGTGCGGGACGCAGCATCAACAACCGGAAATTCTCGGGATCGAAAACAGGGGAGGCTGGTCCGGATGACACCCGCGGCTATGCGGGAGAGGCGCGCGGCATCAGTTTCCAGGGCAACACATTGATAGGTACGCAGACGTATGCGAGCGGAGCTGGGCAAATCCGCATCACGTTCGATCCCGGCTTCTCGTCCTGCACGATGGTCGCCGTCGAAGGAAAGTCCGGAAGCGGGCCGATTCGGATCAAGGGAATCGACGGACAGATGCACGAGCGAATCTCAGCGACGTCGTCCGGCTATTCGTGCTCGATCCGCGATGGAAACGCGCTGGCGAACTAGCCGGGTGCAATCGGCTCAGCGCGCTGGAGGCGGCGCCGGCTGTGCTCCCGCGGGCCGCGCGGGCCGCGGTTTCGGCGGCCCGAAGCCGAGCTGTTTCAGTTCGGCGATCGCTGCACCGAACTCGATTGTGTCCTTGGCGCAGAGGCCCGCCGCCAGCCGCAGCGGTTTCTCGGCTGCGGCCTTGTCGTTGGCGATGGCGTGAAATTCGCCGATGTAGAATTGCGCCTCGCATTTCTGCTCGCGCGTCTTTGCCGCTTTCAGCACAGCCGCCGGCGGCATTTTGCCGAGCAACAGTTCAGCCAGGGGATAGGGCCAGCTTTCCGCTTTCAGCTTTGCCGCGTTCGCCTCCAGTTCAGCCGTCGCGGTTTCGCCGCCGCGCGATTTGGCGAGATGCAGGAACAGGATCGCATAGGCATCACCGCTGAGGCTAACGGCCCTGGCGAAGTCAGCGGCCGCTGCGGAGAATTCGCCGTTGTTGAACGCGATCGCGCCGCGATTCTGCCAGGCGTTGGCCAGTTTCGGATTGAGTTCGATCGCCTTGTTGTAATCGGCGAGTTCGCGCGCCGTATCGCCCCCGGCGCCGTGAGCGATGCCGCGATTGAGATGGGCCCACGCCGCATTCGGATCGCCGCCGATCACTTCCGAGCACGCGACGATCAGCTGCATCGGCTTCATCGTGTCCCACTTCGCGCAGATGTCGTGCGGCTTGAGCTGTACGCGGGCGCGCGCCGGCGCGGCTGCGCCCTGGCTCGCAGTCAGCATGGAGATTGCGAGGGCGGCAGCTGCCGCACGTGTTCGTTGCATCCATCCGTCTCCGGTCGATCAGTCATTCCGGGGAGGATTTTGTGGGACGCGCTGCTGTGCCGCAAGAGGCCGCAGTGCGGGTCGTGTCTCGAATTTGGAAGTATGGAAGATACGGATACGCTGCCCGTGCAACGCTACGATGTTGCGAGCGGCGGCGCCTCGGAGGCTGAGACAGCGATCGGTTCCTCGCGGCCGGTCAGATCCTCGATCATGCTGAGCAGAACCTGGGTCTCGCCGTTCTGCCCGGTGACGGGCAGACGACGGACGCGGACGTGACGGGTTCCGTTGCCCGGTGTCTGGATCGCGTGGACGTCGGGCGAGAATTCCCGGTTCTCCGCAACCAGTTTGCGATCGTGCTGTTCGATCAGCTCGGCGGTTTGCTTCGGGAACAGGTCATGAGCCGTCTTGCCCATGATCTCTGTGCGCGGAAGCCCGTACAGCGTTTCAGCAGCGCGGTTGATGAAGATGTAGCGCAGGCTGTTCCCGTCTTTGGCGACAATCGCCTCGGGCATGTTCTCGATCACCGTGACGAGGAAGCGCTCCGTGCGTTCGAGCCGACGCTGGGTCTTGAGCTGCTCGGTGCAATCGTCGTGGGTGGCGATCCAGCCGCCGCCGTCCATTGCGCGCTCGTTGATGCGGATAACCCTTCCATCCGCCAGCTCCACTTCAGTCGTCATCGGCGTCCGCTTAGCGATGCGGTTCTGGATCTTGCCGAGATAGTCATCGATGTTGCCGGAGAACAATTTGGTCTGCGCCCGATGCTCGAGGATGTCGCGCAAGGTGCAGCCGGCTTTGAAGGTCTCGCGCGGCAGGCCGTACATCTTTCGGTACTGATCGTTGAGCAGCATGACCTTGCCCGCTGAATCGAGCATGATCAGGCCCTGCGCCATGTTGTTGACGGCGGCGTCGAGCTGCCACTTCTTGGCGAAATACTTGTCCTTCAGCTGATCGTGCGCGCTTTCCATCGCCGCTTCGTGCTCTTCGAGTTCGAGTACTCGGCCGGCGGCGTCGCGGAAGTTCTGTACAGCATTCGCGAGGTGGCCGATTTCGTCGCTGCGGCCGATGTGAGGAACCGCGAGTGTGAGGCTGCCGCCCGCGATCTTGTCGGTTGCGCGGCTAATGTCCTGCAGCGGGGTCAGGATGGAGCGGCGGATCGTCAGCGCACTCACGATGGCAAGCGCCATGGCCATGATGCCGAGCGCGATCAGCAGCCATCCGGAGATCCGGTTCTGTTCGCCGAGCAGGGCGGCACGTTTGGTTCTCTCGTCATAGATATTCGCAAGCACTTTGAGATCGTCGTTGAGCGCCGTGCGGACCGTCCGGTTGGCATCGTTGTCGCCCCATTCGCGCCCTGCGCCGGGACCAATGTTGATGGCGCGGCGCACGAGTTCGCGGCGGAATTCGATGAACTGCTCGATCCTGTCTTTGAAGAGGGCGAACCGGTCGGCGTCGTCGTCGCTCACCATCTGTTGCCAGTCGGCGACCACGCCGGAGAGTTCCTTGACCGATTTCTGGAGCGAGTCAGCGTAGCGCTTCACGATGGCGGGTTCGCTCGACATGTAGATGCCGCGCGATTCCATCACCACCGCATAGATAAGCCCGTTGACCCGTTCGATGTTGAGGGCAGCGCGGGCGGCGGTGTTGAGCTCCTCGCGAAAGGCAGCCTGCTGACGGGCGGCATGGAACGCCATCATGACCAGGAGCCCGATCAGGACCAGAAACAGGCCGACACCCGCCCGGAGCCGGGCGTGTAGGCTAAGTCCGTTGATTTTGCTCAGAAACATCTTCCAGATGCCGCTCATCGCCGGTCTCGATCTCGGACAAGCAAGGCATTCTGGTAGATAAGTACTAACTTAGCGTTGCAGAATTCGCCCATATAGTGAGCAGGTTGTGCTTCGAATGGAGAGGAGCGGCGCGGAAACGTTCAACCGGTCATCTGCCGTCTCGGCGTCAGCACGAACCATACCAGCGGCATGCGTAAGGGAAGCGGCTGTAGATGTCGGTGATCGGCGTGCCGTAGTAGGGGCGATAGTAGAAGTCGCCGGGCCGTCCGTAATAGCCGGGCACCCAGGGCGAATTGTTCACCCACGGGGCGATCTCGGCGTCATACCGCTCCTTGTCCTTGCGATGGACCACGCGCCCGCTGCGCGGTTCCGCAAAAATCTCGCCGATGCTGCCGCGCGGCAGATCGGCCGCCGAAGCTGCGGTCGCGGTTGCAGCGAAGATGAGTGCGACGAGCACTTTTTTCGGCAGCATGTGAACCGGGCTCCGGGTGATTCGCGAAATCATAGCTGCGCGTCCTAACCAAAGCTTAACCGGGGGCTAACCCTCGCGTCGCGGCTTCCGAAATGACGATCCGCAATGCGCGTACGGCATTGCCATCGGTTCCCGAAAAATCCATTCTCCCGGCCCATTCCATGCCGGTGACCATCCCATGACAACTTCCTCTCGTGACCGCCTTGAAGATGCGCTTGCCCGCATTGCCGATCCGAAGGGCGAGGGCGCGCGCGCTTGCCTGACCGTCTATGTCGATGCGGCGCGCAAGGAAGCGGACGCCGCCGACGCCCGGGCAAAGGGGGGCAAACGCCTCGGCCCGATGGACGGCGTCGTCATCACCATCAAGGATTTGTTCGACGTCGCCGGCGAGGTGACGCGCGCGGGGTCGAAGGTGCTGGCTTCGCGCAACAAGCCGGCGACGGCGGACGCGCCGGTGATCGCAACGCTGCGCAACGCCGGCGCGGTGATTGCCGCCAAGACCAACATGGTCGAGTTCGCGTTTTCCGGCGTCGGCGTTAATCCGCATTTTGGCACGCCTGGCAATCCGGCGGATCGTGCGCGCGTACCCGGCGGTTCGACCTCCGGCGGTGCCGTAGCGGTCGCCGACGGCATGGGTGCGATCACCATCGGCACCGATACCGGCGGCTCGACGCGCGCGCCCGCGTCGCTCTGCGGCATTGTCGGCTACAAGCCGACGCAGAAGCGCATCTCGCGCGCGGGCGCCTATCCCTTGTCGTTCTCGCTCGACTCCATCGGGCCGATGGCGAAGAGCGTGGCGGAGTGCGCGTTGGCGGATTCGGTGATGGCCGGAGAGTCCACGGACTTCTCTGCATCGCCGCTGAACGGCGTTCGCGCCGGGCTCGTGCAGGGTCTGCCGCTGGAGGGCATGGACGCTGTCGTTTCGGCCGCTTACGGCAAGGCGCTGGCGAAGCTCGCGGGTGCATGGAAATCGGCAAGCGAGACGGCGCTCGATGCGCTGCCGATTCTTGCCAGCGTCAACGAGCGTGGCGGACTTGCACCGCCGGAAGCCTATGCGATCCACCGGCAGTTGCTGGCCGAGCAGGGCGACGGCGTCGATCCGTTCGTGCGCCAGCGGACCATGCGTGCCGCAAACATGACGATGCCGGACTACGTCTGGCTGCTGGAGGACCGCAAGCGCGCGATCGCGCAGACCGATGCGCTGTTCGACAAGTTCGACGTTCTGGTGCTGCCGACGACGCCGATCGTCGCGCCGCTTCAGTCGGAGGTGGCGACGATCGAAGCGTTCACGCCGCGCAACGTGCTGCTGCTGCGCAATACGTCAATGGGTAACTTCTTCGATCTGTGCGCGATCTCGCTGCCGATCAACCTCGGCAACGCATTGCCGTGCGGGCTGATGCTGTTCGGCCGCAACGG
>JBMOOJ010000131.1:0-5359 GCA_049323835.1 Pseudomonadota bacterium
CCCGAAGTTCGATGCCGCAGGGCTCGTCACCTGCGTCGCGACGGACGCTGCGTCCGGCGACGTGTTGATGGTCGCGCACATGAACGACGAGGCGTTGCGCCGGACCATCGAGACGGGCGACGCCTGGTACTATAGCCGCTCGCGGCAGAAGCTTTGGCGCAAGGGCGAAGAGTCCGGCCACCTCCAACGGGTGGTCGAGATGCGGCTCGACTGCGATCAGGATGCGATCTGGATTCGCGTCGAACAGACGGGCGGAGCCGCCTGCCATACCGGCCGCCGGTCGTGCTTCTACCGGGCCGTTAGCAAGGATGGGGGCGGAGGGGCCAAGCTGACCTTCGTCGATGCCGGTCGCGCTTTCGATCCGGCCTCGGTCTACGGCAAGCGCTGACCAGTCAAATCAGACGAAGCGGCCGCCGCGTACCGGCGTTTACCAGCTATTAACCATAAGCGCGCAGGGTAAGCTCGGCTTCATGGGCCTCAAGTGGTCCGATTTCAACGGCACCGCCATGGCGATCGACCAGACACTTGCGCAAAGGGCGGGTTTGACTCCCGCCAAGGCCGAGATTGCCGGTACGATCAAGCAGGCCGCCGACAAGACCGGCACCAGCTTCGAATACCTGGTCTCGGCGGCGAAGATCGAATCCAACCTCAACCCGACTGCGGCTGCGCCGACATCGTCCGCGCGCGGTCTCTATCAATTCATCGAGCAGACCTGGCTCGGCACCGTCAAGGAAGCGGGAGGCAAGTTCGGCTACGGCAAGTATGCCGACGCGATCACGCGGACGTCGTCGGGCCGCTATGAGGTCAGCGATCCGGCGGCACGCGCCGAAATCCTGAAATTGCGCAACGATCCGGCGGCGAACGCGGCGATGGCCGGCGTGCTGACGCAATCGAACAGTTTCAAGCTCGTCGGTGAGATCGGCCGCCGTCCGACTGACGGCGAACTCTATATGGCGCACTTCATGGGCGTGCGCGGCGCCTCGCGCCTGATCAACAACGCCGAGAACAATCCGAATGCGACTGCGGCGAACCTGTTTCCGGCCGCCGCCAACGCCAACCGCTCGATCTTCTATGAGCGTAGCGGGCGCGCGCGCTCCGTGTCCGAAGTCTATTCGGTGCTGAATACGCGCTATGCCAACGCTGCCAATTCGCCGGTGGCGCGAACCGCGATCGCAGCGGCTGGCGGAACGGTTCCGATGAACGTCGCGCAATCGTCGACCGTGCCGCAGGCGCAGTCCGTCTCGCGTGTGGCTTTGGCGCGCGCGCCGGTTGAACTCAGCGCGTTCCCTGATCTGAACGCGATCCCGGTGGCCTCGCGTCAGGGCGCGCAGCCGGTTGCTCAGCCTCAACGGGTTGCCTCCGTTCAGCGCGACGAGCCGATGTTCCGTTCGCTGTTCAAGGTGGGCGAGCGAAGCGAACCTGTATCGCCCGCGGTCAGCGAATTGTGGGGCAACGGCAGCTCGCTCACGGCTTCGATCGCGCAACCGAACGTCTCCGGCGAGACCCAGAAGGCACGTCCGCTCGATCTCTTCCGTGATCCGTCAGGCATTTACAGCAGCTGACGTGCCACCGCCGCCAAACGCGCGCGGTTAACAAAACATCAACAATCGCAGGCGGTTATGGTGAACGCTTTGTTAAGCGTCATGGTTTACGTTGTGTGACTGTAGCGTCCAGTCAGTGACGTTTGTCCAGTTGCGTAGGCCGGCATAGCCATGATCGTTCGGCAGTTTATCAGTTGGGTTCGTACCGCTCCGGCGGGAGAGCGTGCAGATGCCACGCGGGCCTTGGCCCGTGCGTGGCTTGTTTCCGATCTCTCCGAGGATGATCGCGCGGCCGCGGAAGGCGCACTGCTGATGCTCCTCGATGATCCGTCGCCGCTCGTGCGGCAGGCCATGGCCGAAATCTTTTCCTGGAGCGCGGATGCGCCGGCGTCGATCGTCCGGGCGCTATCCACCGACCAGCCGTCGGTCGCGCTGCCGATCCTCGAATTCTCGCCGCTTCTCGTCGACGCCGATCTCGTCGATATCGTCGCCACCGGTTCGGGAGACGTGCAAAGCGCTGTCGCCCGCCGCATGGATCTGCCCGTGTCCGTCTGCGCCGCGATTGCCGAAGTCGGCTCGGCGGCTGCCGTTCTCGAGTTGATCGAAAACCCCCAGGCTCTCATCCTGCCGCTGTCGCTCGATCGCATCGCCGCGCGCTTCGGGCATCTTGCGGCCATCCGCGAAGCCTTGCTGTCGCTCGACGATCTGCCCGCCGCGACCCGCCACATGCTGGTCGGCAAGCTGTCTGAGACGCTGGCGCAGTTCGTCACCGCGCGTGCCTGGCTTTCAGCCGATCGCGCGGAGCGGGTCGTTTCCGAAGCGTGCGAGCGGGCGACCGTGAACATCGCCGCGCAATCCTACGACGACGATATGCGCAACCTGCTGCGGCATCTCCGGGCCACCGGCCAGCTCACGGCGGGACTGATCCTGCGCGCGCTGCTATCCGGCAACCTCGAACTGTTCGCCGACGCTTTGGTCGAACTCACCGATCTTCCGGCGGCGCGGGTCTATGCACTCGTTCAGGAGCGCCGCGGCAGCGGATTGACCGCACTGTTGCAGCGGGCAGGATTGCCGGCGTCGACCTATCCGGCGTTCCGCGCGGCGCTTGAGGCGCGCGACGAAATGGGCTTCGCCGCATCGATCGGCGGCGCCGCACGGCTGCGCCGCCGCATGGTCGAGCGCGTGTTGACGGCTTGCGAGAGCAGTGCCGAGGTCACCGAACCGCTGCTGATCCTGCTGCGGCGGTTTGCGACCGAATCCGCGCGCGAGGAAGCGCGGCTGTTCTGCGACGAGCTGGCGGCCGAGCACGAATCTTACGACGGCCTGATCGATGCCGATGCCGTCGATGCGGACCTGATCGCGGCGTGATTTCCCTTGAGATAAGCGTTATCTTCGTCATGGCCGGGACAAGCCCGGCCATGACAGATTTGGAAAGTCGCCTCAATCCACCGGAATGATGCTCGGCGCCAGAATCGCTTCGAGATGCTCGGGGCGATCGCGATTGACGTGGGTGAGATATTCGTCGGCGACGCCGCGCAGCTTCTTGCTGAGTTGGGCGGATACGCCGAGCGCATCGATCCGGTCGTTTTCGCGGACGATCGCCTGGATGGCGTTGACGTGGTGCGCGATCAGCTCAGGCGGCACCTTCTCAAAATCCGGCGCATGCTCGATGATGCGGCACAGGCTTTCGGCGGCGGCTGCCGCCGTGGGATAGCCGAAAGTCGTAGCGCTGCCCTTGATGTCGTGCGCAGCACGCAAGAGTTCATCGCGGGTTTCGGCGTCGACGCCCTTCATCTCCATCGCGGTGTGCGCGGCGGCGAGGCGATCGCATTCGTGCGTCATCCAGCCGTCGAACTCGCTCGACAGTTCCTGCAAGGCTTTCTCCGCGCGCGCCACCGGATCGTCGCCATCGTTCTCGGCGACGCGGCGGATCATCTTGCGTAACGGGTTTGGCTGGGTGATGACCTGATGGTCGGGAAAGGTTTCGACCGTCAGCTTCGGGTCTTTCGCGCGCGTCATCCGGCCACCTTCGCCTTGTCGAGCAGCGAGGGCTGCTGAAGCACTTCAGCCTTGCCGCCGTTGCGGCGCTCGGGGCCGATGTAGGCCCCGCTTGTATTGCGGCGACGGTCGGGACCGAAGTAGTTCTTGGTCTTGATATAGGGGCGGGGGCTCGCCACCACGTTGAGAATGCGCTGATAGAGGCCTTTCGCCGAGATCGGCTTGGCAAGGAATTCGGTAACGCCGGCATCGCGGGCGACCGTCACGCGGCGTTTTTCGGAGTGGCCGGTCAGCATGATGATCGGGGCGAATGGATTGCCCTTGCCGCCGGGCTGACGGATCATCTGCGCGAGTTCGAGGCCGTCGAAGATCGGCATCAGCCAGTCGGTGATGACGATATCGGGCACATAGTGCGTGAACATTTCCAGCGCGGTCGCGCCGTCTTCCGCCTCATAGACCTCGCGGGCGCCAAACGAATGCAGCAGCGTGCGCAGGATGCGCCGCATGTGTGCGTTGTCGTCGCAGACCAGAAAACGCAGCTTGTTGAAATCGATCCGATACATGGGCGCGGCTCTGTCGCATCGGTAGCGCACGCGCTGCCGCGCCGCCGCCGGACGGTATACCTCGCATTAACCATAGGCCGGGGATCGTTAACGAAGGGTTGAGGCGGGCGAAACCCAAGCCGCTCAAGGGCTGAACTGCTCGCGCAGAATGCGTTCTTCCAGGCTGTGGCCCGGGTCGAACATCATGGTGATGGCGATCGACCTGTCGGACAGAACCTCGACGCGCTGGACGTTGCGTGCCTCGTCGTGGTCGGCGACGGCCGCCACCGGCCGCTTGTCGCTTTCCAGAACCTCGATCGTGACATAGGCGGTGTTTGGCAGCAGGGCGCCGCGCCACCGCCGCGGCCGGAATGCGCTGATCGGTGTCAACGCCAGCAGATCGGCGTTGATTGGCAGGATCGGTCCTTGTGCCGACAGGTTGTACGCCGTCGATCCGGCCGGCGTTGCGACGAGGACGCCGTCGGCGACAAGCTCCGCCATCCGCTCGCGCTCGTCGATCAATATGCGCAGTCGCGCCGCCTGATGCGTCTGCCGGAACAGCGCGACCTCGTTGATGGCGTGATGGACGTGAATGTTGCCCCGGATGTCGGTTGCCCGCATCAGGAGCGGGTTGATCTCGGTCATCGCCGCCGCCGCAAGGCGCTCGCGCAGACCGTGGGCCGAAAACTCGTTCATCAGGAAACCGACGGTGCCGCGATGCATGCCGTAGATCGGCTTGCCGGAGCGCATGTTGGCATGCAGCGTTTGCAGCATCAGTCCGTCACCGCCGAGTGCGACGATCACGTCTGCGCTCGCCAGGTCGTGATCGCCATAGGCAATCACGAGCTGTTCGCGCGCTTGCTGCGCTTCGGCGCTGCTGCTCGCGACGAACGCGATGCGGTCGAGGGAACGGGAGGTCATTGCAAGGTCAGGTCCGCCTGCGGAACCTCCATCAGATATCGGCTGTTCCGGGAAAGGCAAGCCGACCGGTGTGCCGGGTGCGGGCAAATTGCGATGGCGTTAACGGGGAGGGGTTGCGCCGCCATGTTTCTTTGAAAGGGAATCCCTGTTCGCGGCATGATCAAGTTTCCGGGTTCGCTCGCATAAGCGAGCGAATCCGGAGTGACGGCAAAAGCAGTGGCTTCAGTAGTTGCCGCTGGATGTCGCGAGCGCCTCGCCGAGGGACTGATATTCGGGGCAGGTGTAGCCGCAGAGCGAGCCGATCTTGTTCAGATGCTCCATGGCGCGCTGCCGGTTGCCTTGCTCGACCTGCCACAG
>JBMOOJ010000132.1:0-5272 GCA_049323835.1 Pseudomonadota bacterium
GTTCGGTGAAGCCGCACACGAAGTTCAAGGCGGAAGCCTACATCCTGACGAAGGAGGAGGGTGGCCGTCACACGCCGTTCTTCACCAACTATCGTCCGCAGTTCTACTTCCGCACGACGGACGTGACCGGTGTGGTGCATCTTCCGGAAGGCACCGAGATGGTGATGCCGGGCGACAACATCGCCATGGAAGTGCACCTGATCGTGCCGATCGCGATGGAAGAGAAGCTGCGCTTCGCCATCCGCGAAGGCGGCCGCACCGTCGGATCGGGCGTCGTCTCAAGCATCATCGAGTAAAGACGCGCGCGAGAAAGAAAAGCCCGGGTGATTTTCTCACCCGGGCTTTTTTGCTGGCTAAAGAATGCGCCGTGATTACGCCGCGCGCACGTCCCGCAGGAACGCGTTCACCTGCGTCTTCAGCACTTCGCCGTTGCGTGACAGCTCGCCAGCGGAATCCACCACCTGCGCCGCCGCACGTCCGGTTTCGCGGGCCGCATCGTTGACGCCGGCGATGTTCTCCGACACCTCGCCCGTGCCGCGCGCGGCCTGTGCGACGTTGTTCGCGATTTCGCGGGTGGCTGCACCTTGTTCTTCGACGGCGGATGCGATCGCGCTGGCGATCTCGTTGACCTTGCCGATGGTCTGGGTAATGCCGACGATCGCGGTCACCGACGACTGCGTTGCCTCCTGAATCGCGCCGACCTGCGCGGAGATTTCCTCCGTCGCTTTCGACGTCTGGCTGGCGAGAGCCTTTACTTCCGACGCGACGACAGCGAATCCCCGGCCGGCTTCACCGGCGCGCGCGGCTTCGATGGTGGCGTTGAGTGCGAGCAGGTTGGTCTGCTCGGCGATGGCGCTGATCAGTTTCACGACATCGCCGATCTTCTGAGCGGCGCTGGCCAGACTTTCGACCTGGTCGTTGGTTTCGGCGGCCTGGGACGCCGCGGCACCGGCGACATTCGCCGACTCATTCACCTGCTGCGCGATCTCGTTGATCGAGGCATTTAGCTCCTCGATCGCGGCAGCGACGGCCTGCGCGTTGCGGGTCGCTTCTTCCGATGCACCGGCAACGGTCGCGGTCTTGTGCGTGGCCTCCGCGGCAATCGCCGCCATCGATTCAGCCGTGCCGCGCAGGTCCTTCGCCGCACTGCCGACAGCGTCGACGACACCGCCGACGTTGTCCTCGAATCGCGACGCGAGCGCGTGCAGCGTGTTGCGCCGGTCCTGCTCGGCAACGGCGCGCTGCTCTTCCTGCGCCGCGCGCAGTCGGCCGGTTTCCACGAGGCTGTCCTTGAAGACATCGACCGCACGCGCCATCGAGCCGATTTCGTCGGTGCGCTTTGCACCGGGCACGACGATGTCGTGCTGGCCGGAAATCATTTGACGCATCGCGCCTTCGAGCGCCAGGATCGGCCGCGCCATGCTGCGGCCGAGCAGCACCGCGATCAGCCCGGCGGCGAACACTGCAAACGCAGCGCTGCCGAGGAACCAGATCAGCGAGTTGCGCGACAGTTCCGCATACGCGCTGGCGTCGCGGACAATCTCGAAAACCGCGACCGGTTCGCCGGAGAAATTCTTGATCGCGCCGAACGATGTGGCGACCGGCCGGCCGGCCATGTCGCCGGTTTCGACAATGATGTCACCGAGGGCGCGCTGGATCGTCGCCTTGGAGGGCGCGCTGCCCTTGAACGTCGAGGCGAGCGTCTTCACCTCGTCGCCGGTGAGCTGATGGATCGCGACATCGACGCCGAAGCGCGCCTTCATGCCCTTGACGAAGGTTTCGCCGAACGGCGCGCCGACGTCGACGACGCCGAGGATGGTATCGCCATCCATGATCGGCGCCGCGCCGAACACGTTGAGGACGTCGCGGCCGGTTTCAACGCCGCCGAAAGCTTTCTTTGTGGCGATGGCCTGAACCACCATCTTGCGGCGCGATCCGACATCGTCGCCGAACACCTTCTGATTGTGGACGCGCATGAAGGCGATGGACGGCGGCGTTTGCACGGTAATGAGTTCAAGGCCGAGCGGCTTGATCCGCTCCCAGCCTTCCTTCAGCAACTCGATCGCCTTCTCGCGGTTGCCGGACTTCACGGCCTCTTTCAACGGCGGGTTTGTCGACAGCGCGTGCGCGGCGGCAAGGGCGGTGCGCGTCTCGGCGTCGGTCGCGGCAACGAGGTTGGCGTAGTCGGCGCGCAATTCGCGGTCGAGGGCGACATCGGCCGTGACTTGCTGTCGCCATAGGCCGAACATGACGAGCGCCGCGCAGGTCGCGGCTGCGACCAGTGAGATCGCGACAGTAATGCGGAGCGAGATAGACTTGAATTTGAGCATCGGGGTCCGGCCGGTGTTTTGGTAGGGTCAGAAGCCGCATTCTGCCGGACGGATATCAACAGTCTGTTAACCTTGGCGGGCCGGACTGCTTCAGTCCCGCGGCTCATACTCCGGCGACACCAGCTTGATGTGGCAGACCAGTCCCGAGGGCGGATAGCGCGCGTCGAAGCTGCCGTGCATCTGCTGGGTCAGGCTGGAGATCAGCCTGGAGCCGAAGCCCTCCTGTGACGGCGGCGTGACGGGTGGGCCTTTCTCCTCGCTCCAGATCAGGCTGATCGCCACGCCCCGCTCGTGCGGCGAGGCGGTCCAGCGGATGGTGACAGTGCCGTCTGGGTTCGAGAGCGCCCCGTATTTCAGTGCATTTGTGCAGAGCTCGTGCAGGATCATCGCCATCGGCACCGCGGTCGCGGGTGGCAGATCGACCGGCGTCCCCGAGAACGTGATGCGGTGACCGTGCGCCGCGTTGACCGGCGCGACGGCGGCCTTGACGACCTCGGAGAGGTCGGCACGCCGCCAGTCCTTTTGCGTCAGGAGATCATGGCCGCGCACCAGCGCCTGCAAGCGATCCTGAAAGCCGCGCAGCGCCTCCGGTCCCTGACTCTGGCGGAAGCTCATGGATGCGATCGACTGCACCGTGGCGAGCGTGTTCTTGACCCGGTGCGCGAGTTCGTGGACGAGAATCTCGCGCCGCGCCTCCGCCGCATCGCGCTCCTCCTGACGCGCCGCATTTTCTTCCATCAGATGATCGAAGGTCTGATCGAGAAATCCGAACTCATCGCTCCGCGCAGCGGCCGGGCGATTATCCTGTCCGCGCCGCCAGGCTTCGGCCGCCGCCACCATCCGCATCAGGGGACGGCGGATGATGCCGTCGCCAACCAGCCACGCCAGCACGATCGCGACGAGACTGCCGAGCGCAAACAGCAGGATACTGGCGCGAACCGCGCGCTCGATCGGGGCGAACGCTTCCTGTTGCGAAATTCCGGTTGCCACGTACAGGCCGAACGGCGTTTCTGTCCACGGTACGAAGCCGGTGATGCGCAGCACGCCGTCGACGTTGATGTACTCTCGCACCCCGGTTGCAGTCTGACTGAAGAGCTCGCGGCCCTGATCGCTCACCGGGCTGCCGATGTATCGCTCGGGATAAGGCTCGCGCGCAACGACGATGCCGTTGCGATCGACGACGGCAAGCGAGCCCCCGCGCGGAAGGCCGCGATCGCGCAGCTGCTGGCCAAGCCATTCGAGATTGAGGCCGGCGAGCACGACGGCGTCGACGACATCGCCGTTGAGGATAGGAAGCGCGATCGGGATGATGTTGCGGTTGGACAGGCGGCTCTTGAGATAGGTGCCGACGACAAACTTTCGCGTGCTGATGGCGTCGCGCAGATAGTCCCGGTCGCCGAGATTGGGCGTTGCGATCGCGGCCCCGCCAAAGCAGCGGATCTTGCCGTCCGTGTTGACGATGACGATCGAGGTCAGCGACGGCAGGCGGCTATGGACCCGCCAGAGATAGTCGGAGCAGATGCCGGGGTCCGACAGCCGCACTTCGGACGCCTGCGAAACGGCTGACAGCACGCCCTTGATGCCGTCGAAAATCTGATCGATCTCCGAGACGACGAACTGGGTGTTGCGCAATGCCTCGGCGCGCACTTCGGCATACTTTGAATTGTGCAAATCGATTGCGCTGTAGACGAGAGCGGTCAGGCCCGGCAGCGAGGCGACCAGTGTCAGCGCCGCAAGCCGGTGCGTGAGCGACATGCGCCGGATAAAGTGGCCGAACGGCACGCAGGGAACCCCCGATAGGTCGTCAGCGCCGGTGAAGGGGCGCCGCGGAACGTGAGATGATTATGGGCGAGTGTTGAGATGTTCGCAAAAGGCGTTTCGACGAGCGCCGCGCATCGTTGGAGTTCGTATGATTCTTGAAACCGCTGTACTGTGCGTCAAACCGGGGCAGGGCCCGGCCTTCGAGGCGGCGATGATCCAGGCGCGTGCGCTGATCGCCGCATCAGCCGGGTTCCAGGGCATCGAGGTTCGACCCTGTATCGAAAAGACCGACCGCTACCTCCTGCTCGTCTGGTGGGACGCTTTGGAGGATCATACCGTTGGGTTCCGCGGCTCCGATCGCTATCAGGAATGGCGGGGCCTGCTGCATCACTTCTACGATCCGTTTCCGCTGGTCGAGCATTACGGTCCGCCGATCTGATTTTTGCGGAAATCCGCGATCAGAAAGGCGAAAGAGGGGCGTGACGGCACGAAAACCGTTCGCTATAGAGGCGCCTGATAGGAGTGTAGCTCAATTGGTAGAGCACCGGTCTCCAAAACCGGGGGTCGCAGGTTCGAGCCCTGCCACTCCTGCCAGCCTCCTGACCTCAATACCTTGAAATGCTTGAACTTCCCCGGGCCGATCTCCGGTTCCCAGTGGCTTTTCCTTGACCTTCGCCCGCGGGCGCAGTAATGAGCGCTCACTCGCGCCCGGCCCGCATTGGCGGATTTCCGGCGCGGCTTTGATTTTCCCGAAAGCAGGGCCCGTGCGGTGGCTTATCCTTGAAAGTTAGGGATGGGCGCAACAGGTGTGTCTGGATTCCGGGTCCACGGTCGGCAAGCGAAAGTACGGACGACAAGCGATGGCGTTCAGCCCGTTCAAGTTTCTGCAGGAAGTGCGCGACGAGACCGCCAAGGTCACGTGGCCGACACGCCGCGAGACGCTGATCACGACGGTCATGGTGTTCATCATGGTTGCCGTGTCGTCAGTGTTCTTCTTCGTCGCCGACCAGATCATCCGCGTCCTGATTACCTTCATTCTCGGCATCAAGACCTGAGCGCACGGAACACACTCATATGGATATGCGCTGGTACATCGTTCACGCCTACTCGAACTTCGAGAAGAAGGTCTCCGAATCCATTCGCGAGCAGGCCAAGCAGCGTGGACTCGAAGATCTGTTCGA
>JBMOOJ010000133.1:0-23147 GCA_049323835.1 Pseudomonadota bacterium
TACGGCACGTTCATCGTGCCCGGCCTGATCATGCTGTCGCTGTTGACGCAGAGCATCGCCAACGCCTCGTTCGGCATCTACTTTCCGAAGTTCGTCGGCACGATCTATGAAATTCTCTCCGCGCCGATCTCGCCGCTGGAAATCGTCATCGGCTATGTCGGTGCCGCCGCGACCAAGTCGATTATCCTCGGCCTGATCATCCTTGCCACCGCCAGCCTGTTCGTGCCGCTGAAGATCGCGCACCCGGTCTGGATGATCGCGTTTCTCGTGCTCACCGCCGTCACCTTCAGCCTGTTCGGATTCATCATCGGCATCTGGGCGGATAACTTCGAGAAGCTGCAAGTGATCCCGCTACTGGTGATCACACCGCTGACGTTCCTCGGCGGCAGCTTCTATTCCATCAACATGCTGCCGCCGGTGTGGCAGACCATCACGCTGTTCAACCCGGTGGTCTATCTCGTCTCCGGCTTCCGCTGGAGCTTCTCCGAGATCGCAGACGTGCCGGTCGGCGTCAGCTTCGGCATGACGCTGCTGTTTTTGGCGCTGTGCCTCGGCACCGTGCTGTGGATTTTCAAGACCGGCTACCGGTTGAAGAAGTAAATTCACTGCCTTGGGATTGCCGCAACATCTGCCGCACGAAAACGGCGCGCCGCGGTGAATGTGCGGCACGCCGTTCATCAATATGAACAGGGTTCAGTAACGGTTGTAATGGCGGCGGTGATAGTGCCGCTTCTTGTAATAGGCCCGGCTGCGATAGCCGCGATCGGGAATGCCCAGCACGCCCTTGACGCCGCCCACCGCGCCGCCGACACCCGCGCCGACCGCGCCCCCGACCACACCGCCTATAGGACCTGCGATCCGGTTACCCTCGCGCGAACCGTCGCGCGCACCGCCGACAATGCCCTGCGCCTCAGCGATAACTGGCATTGCCACGACAAGCGCGCCCGCCAGCAACAACATCCGTCCCTTCATTCATCGCTCCCTTCTCAGCCCATCCGTATTAGCGCTCGTCAACGCCCGGGAGCCGTTTCGGTTGCCTCGCTTGTGAAGAAAACATGGCAAATCTGAATGTTCATCGTTAACGCGAACGTCATCGCCGCATGCTGGAACCCGTTGTTATTTCGGTGTTTAATGTGGGTCAGGGGAGCGGGCTGGAGTTGATTGGAGGGCGCGATGCGCCGCACTGCCGGGTTTGCGTCTGGCCTCGCCACGATTGGCCTTGTTACTGCGTTCGCGTTGTTTGCCGCATCTGCCGCCCGCGCCGCCGTCAACATCACCATCGACAAGAACACACAGCAGATGACCGTCGCCGTCGACGGAGTGCCGAAATACACATGGCCGGTGTCGAGCGGGCTGCCGAATTACGAGACGCCGAACGGCTCGTTCAAGGCCTTCCGCATGGAAGAGGATCACTATTCGAAAGAATGGGACGATGCGCCGATGCCGCATTCGATCTTCTTCACGAAGAACGGGCATGCGATCCACGGCACCGATTCCGTAAAGCGCCTCGGCAACCCCGCCTCGCACGGCTGCGTCCGCCTCTCGCGCGCGAACGCCGCGACATTGTTTGCGCTGGTCAAGCAGCATGGCGTGCTGAACACCACCGTGACGCTGAGCGGCTCGTCGCAGATCGCGCTTGCGCGCCGCAAGTCCGTGCCGGACGCCACCATCGCCCGCCGCGAGATGCCCGGCCGTCCGGTCGAGCTTGCGCCGGTCCAGCGCGGCATCGCCAGCGCCGACGGCACGGTGATCTACCCGCGCGAGGACTACGGCTATAACGACGCAGCGCGGCCCGTTTATCCCTCGCAGCAGCGGGTCTACCGGCAGCGCGAGGACGCCCGGGTCTACGGTGGCCAGGCTTACGGCAGTCAGACCTACGCCGGCGATGAGCTCTATTTCGACGGTTACAGCTGGCGGCGCGGTCAGCCCGGCTACGATCAGCCGCAATATGCTCCGCGTCCCTATTACGGACCGCGCTACTGAGGTCCGGCTACTCCTCTCCGCGCCGCAGGCGACGCCATACGGCGCCGAGGATGTTGGAATAGTCGTCGGTCCAGACGCGCTCCCCCTCCTCGGGTTCGGTCAGAAGCCATTTGTCGCTTGACGCGATCGTTCCGACATCCGCCTCGTCGCGCGCAGACACCACGACGTTGGTCGAGAAGATGTATTCGTGGTCGCGGCCGGTATCCTCGTTGAAGACCCAGCTCTTGAGATCATTGGCATCGGCGATGCCGACGATGACGCTGGCAAGTTCCAGATGGCGGTTCGAGACGTGAACGACCACGACCCCATGCGGCGCGAGCTTCTGCTTGTAGATCTCCATCGCCTCTTCGGTCGCAAGATGCACCGGAATCGCGTCGGATGAGTACGCATCGACGATGATGAGATCGTAGACGCCGTCGGGCTCCTTCGCGAACGTCAGCCGCGCGTCGCCGAGCACCGGCTTCAGGTCCGGCGCACAGTCGCGGATGTATGTGAAATGTTTCGGATCGCGCGCGGTATCGATCATCGTCTGATCGATCTCGAAGAACCTCCACGTCTCGCCTGGCTCGATCGCGCACGCCAGCGTGCCGGCGCCGAGCCCGATCGCCGCCGCCCGCAGCGGCGCGCCCTTGCGCGCACGAATCGCCGTGATCGCCTGCCCGATGCCGCCGTCCTTCGAATAATAGGTCAGCATCTCGGGACGGCCCTCGACCTTGGTGCCGTCGTCGTTCTGGATTTTCTGCGCGCCGTGAATCGTCGTGCCGTGCATCAGCACGTGGAATTGCCCCTGCGGCGTTTCGACGATCTTGTGAACGCCGAAGAAGCTGCGCACGCTTTCGATGCGGCCTTCGTCCGCCGGATAGGCACGCAGCAGCACCAGCGCCAGCGCGAACAGCGCCGCGACCTTCCATGGTCCGGCGCGCAAGGCGACCGCCGACATCGATGCGAAGATTGCGACGAAGCCGATGACGTAGACGCGGTTCTCGATCAGCCACGCCAGCAGCTTGCTTTGAACAAGCGTCGGCGCGAGCGCGGCAACCGCGAGCGCGGCGATGATCAGCCACACCCAGCGGTTCTGATCGGGCGCAACGTCTTCATCGTTAGGTCGGCAAAGCGCAGCAAGCCCGAGCAGGATCGGATACTCGGCGATCCAGGAGAAGGCATATGGCGCGATCAGCCCCGCGAACAGGCCGCCAACCATGCCGCCGAACGACAACGCGACATAGAAGCCGGTGAGGTATCTTGCCGGAGGGCGCGTGCGCGCGAGCTCGCCGTGACAGGCCATGGCGATGATAAAGAAACAGACCTGATGGCCGATCAGCGTCAGCAGCAGACGGTGCTCGCTGCCGATCGCCAGGAGGACGATGATGACTGCGATCGCCAGCGGCTGCAGCATCACCATCCAGGAATGCGGCAGCAGCGGCCGCGACTGGAACACTAGCACCCACGTCAGCAGATAGAGCGAGAGCGGAAGGACCCATAGCAGCGGCGCGGCGGCGACGTCGGTCGAGATGTGCGCGGTCACCGCGATCAGCAGCCCGGACGGAACGGCGGAGAGAAAAATCCACCGGAGCCGGGTCATCCACGCCGGCGCGGGTGCATCGGCACCGCCGGCATCGGTCACTTGCCCTGCCCGTTCCGGCGAACGGATCAAGAGCCAGCCGCATGACGCGATCAGCACGATCAGCAGCGCGTAGCCGCCGGTCCAGATCAGGTTTTGCACGCGCAGCGTGAACAGCGGCTCGATCAGCAGCGGATACGACAGCAGCGCGAGAAAGCTGCCGATGTTCGACGATGCATAAAGGAAATACGGGTCGGGGCCGTTCGGATGCCCGGTGCGGACGAACCAGGCCTGGAGCATCGGATTGTTGGCAGCGAGCGCAAAGAACGGCAGCCCGATCGAAACCGCGAACAGCCCGAGCAGCCAGAACGCATAGCCGCTTGCCGGTGGCTCGCCGAAGCCCTCGGAAATCGCCAGCGGCAAGGTCACGAACGCAACCGCCAGCAGCACCAGATGCACCACCACCGGAACGGTCCGGCTGCGCAGGGTCATCAGATAATGCGCGTAGGCATAGCCGCCGAGCAGCAGCGACTGGAAGAACACCATCGCCACCGACCACACCGCCGGCGAACCGCCGAGCCGCGGCAGCACCATCTTCGTGAACAGCGGCTGCACGGAAAACAGCAGCAGCGCGCTGACGAAAATCGCCACCGTGTAGACCACCAGAATCAGTCGATGGCGCGCGGGCGAGGCATCGCCTGCGGTGTCGGTCAGCGTCGTCACGTTCATGGAGTCTCCGGCAGTGATCCGGCAAGGCCGGAGGTCTTTTTCACCCGATTCAGCAGGCGGCGGAGTGGACCACAGCCGCCTTCGGCGGGCAACACGCCGAACCACGCTAACGCCCGGCGAACGGCTGAGAATTTACTCGCCGCGGCGATACCGCGCCGGTATGACAGCGGCATGTCTGACACGGATGTCGTCATCATCGGGGCCGGCCACAACGGCCTCACCTGCGCGGCCTATCTCGCGATGGGCGGCCTGCGCGTCACGGTTGTCGAGCGGCGCGGCGTGGTCGGCGGCGCGGCGGTGACCGAAGAATTTCATCCCGGTTTCCGCAACTCGGTCGCGGCCTACACCGTCAGCCTGCTCAATCCGAAGGTCATCGAGGATCTGCGGCTGCATCACCACGGCCTGCGCATCGTCGAGCGCCGCGCGCAGAACTTCCTGCCTGCGCCGGATGGCACGTATCTCCTAACAGGCGAAGGCCGCACGCAACAATCGGTCGCGAAGCTGAGCGAACGCGACGCATCCCGCATCGGCGACTTCAACAAGGAGCTGGAGGCGATCGCCGATGTGCTGCGGCAATTCGTGCTGCGCGCGCCGCCGAACGTGGTCGAGAGCTTTGGCATGGGCGCGGTGCGCGAGAGCATCAATGTGCTGACGTCGGGTGCGATCCTGCGCGGGCTCACGCTGGAACAGCAGCGCACCCTGCTCGATCTGTTCACGCGCTCGGCCGGCGACATGCTCGATGACTGGTTCGAGAGCGATCTCGTCAAGGCGCTGTTCGGCTTCGACGCCATCGTCGGCAACTACGCGAGCCCCTACGCGGCGGGCAGTGCCTACGTGATGCTGCATCACGCCTTCGGCGAGGTGAACGGCAAGAAGGGCGTCTGGGGCCATGCGATCGGCGGCATGGGTGCAATCACGCAGGCGATGGCCGCCGCCGCGCGCGGCCACGGCGTCGAGATCCGCACCGGCGCGGGCGTGCGCGAAGTGATCGTCGACAAGGATCGCGCGACCGGCGTCGTGCTGGAGAACGGCGACATCGTTCGCGCCAAGTATGTCGCCGCGAACGTCAACCCGAAGCTGCTCTACACGCGCCTGATCGCGGCGGATGCATTGCCCGCGCCATTCCTCGCGCGCATCAAGAACTGGCGCAACGGCTCCGGCACGTTGCGGATGAACGTGGCGCTGTCACAGCTCCCCTCGTTCACGGCCCTGCCCGGCGACGGCGACCACCTCTCCTCCGGCATCATCATCGCGCCGAGCCTTGGCTACATGGACCGCGCCTGGCTCGATGCCCGGGCGCACGGCTGGAGCCGCGAGCCCGTGGTCGAGATGCTGATCCCGTCCACCCTCGACGACAGTCTCGCGCCCGAAGGCGCCCATGTGGCCAGCCTCTTTTGCCAACACGTCGCCCCGGAGCTGCCGGATGGCCGCTCCTGGGACGATCATCGCGACGATGTCGCAAAGGCGATGATCGCCACCGTGGACCGCTACGCGCCGGGTTTCGCGGCCAGCGTGGTCGGCCAGCAGGTGTTGACGCCGCTCGATCTCGAACGGGAATTCGGGCTTTTGGGCGGCGACATCTTCCACGGAGCCCTGACCCTCAACCAGCTCTTCTCCGCCCGGCCGATGCTCGGCCATGCGGACTATCGCGGGCCCCTGAAAGGCTTGTATCACTGCGGCTCGGGGGCGCATCCTGGCGGCGGCGTCACCGGAGCCCCCGGCCACAATGCTGCCCGCGTGATTTTACGCGATCACCACAGTTTGTTCGTCTGATGTTTCAAAGACCTGTGAGCGGGGAAAGGTCTGTTGATGAAGGCGGGAAAGCTTGCAGACAAGCTGTGGAGAGCCCGCTTGTGTTCCTGTGGACAGCCTGTGGATAACTGGCGGGACAGGGGCTGTATGAATCGCTCGACAAGCTGTCGGCAGCCGGTGCATACGGCATCTCTGCTCACGCGCCCGGAAAGCCTGCCTCACCGATGACCTCCACCCTCACGCCTGCCTCCGTCCGCGCGACCTTCTCGATCGGCGACGAAAAGATCGCCAAGCGCACCGCCGATCTGCTCGCGGAAAGCTTCGACAACAACGAAGCGGCGATTGCGGCGTTCGAGGCCACCGACAAAAGCTGGGACATCACCGTCCACTTCGCCGACCCGCCGGACCATGACGCCATTCGCGCGCTGGTGGCGATGACGGCAGGCGATGACGCCGCGGCGCGGATCGCATTCGAAACCGTGGAAGCCAAGGACTGGGTGAAGGCGAGCCTCGATGGCCTCGCGGTCGTCCCCGCCGGCCGCTTCGTCGTGCATGGCCACCATCACCGCGATCAGATCGCTCCGAACAACATCGGTATCGAGATCGAGGCGGCGCTCGCGTTCGGCACCGGCCATCACGGCACCACCCGCGGCTGCCTCGTCCTGCTCGATGAACTGCTGAAGCGGAGCACGCCGCGCAATGTGCTTGATCTCGGCTGCGGCACCGGCGTGCTCGGCATCGCCGCGGCGAAGGCGCTGCGCCGGCAAGTGCTGGCGAGTGACATCGATCTGAAATCGACGCAGGTCGCGCGTGAGAATGCGCGCCTCAACGGCGCAGGTCAGCTGACGGAGATCGTCTGCGCGCCCGGCTTCTCGTCACCGCGCTTCAAGAGCGAACGCTTCGATCTGGTGCTGGCGAACATTCTCGCCAATCCGCTCAAGCGGCTGGCGGCGCCGATGGCGAGGCATCTCGCACCGTCAGCGCATGTGATCCTGTCGGGGCTGCTGCCGGATCAGGCCAACGCGGTGATCGCGGCCTACCGGATGGCAGGACTGACGCTGGTGCGGAAAACCCAGATCGACGGCTGGGCGAGCCTGCTGTTGCGCCGGTAGCCGGGGCCGGACGCGGATACTTACCTCGTCCGCTGTTCCTTGCTGCTCTCGATCTTGCGCGTGGAGCGTTCGAGCTTCGCCTCGGTGATCCGGTCCAGCAACTGGACGATGATGCCTCGATGCTTCTGCGGCTTGGCGATCACGAGCGGCGGCGGCGCGCGATCCGTTGGCGGCGACAGTTTTTCAAACGTGAAGGCTGGCATTCTGACGCTCCCCTCTTCGTTGAGATGGAACACTGCCGGAAGCGATTGTCCTGTTACCGCCGCCATGACAATTTAAAGCCAATCGTTCCGGCCGCCCGGCATCGCGCAGATCGTGGAGGCCGGGCGGAGGCATGGCTGTCATCGGGGGCATCCGGGAAGTTCCGTCTGGCGTTGCGCACATCCTGCAAAACGCATCCGCATATGCGGGATATGCACTATCGAAATAAGCACAACTCATGCCAAATTGACTTCGAATGGACGGCGAACCGGCGCCACGGCCCGGCAACATTGGGCGACGCATGTTCGAGGCGCATTTCCAGACGTTTGAAGATCCGGAAGGCGGCGTCGCGCTGACGGTACGGCTCTCCGCGTTTCGCGAGGAATTGAGCCGCCGTGGCTTGACCGGATTCATCGTTCCACGCGCCGATCAGCAGCAAAATGAGTACGTTCCGCCCTGCGACGAGCGGCTGGCCTGGTTGACGGGCTTCACCGGCTCGGCCGGCATGGCCGCCGTCTTGAGGCAGCAAGCGGCGCTGTTCGTCGACGGCCGCTACACATTGCAGGCGGCAAAACAGATCGACGAAAAGGCATGGACCGTTCAATCGCTGGTCGATCCGCCGCCGGAAACATGGCTGGCGAAGAACCTCGCCGCCGGCGACCGCCTCGGATTCGATCCGTGGCTGCACACGTCTGCGGCAGCGGAGCGGCTCGCGGCCGCCTGCACGAAAGCAGACGCGGAGCTCGTCGCCGTCGACAGCAACCCGATCGATTCGGTGTGGACCGACCGGCCGGAGCCGCCGCTGGGCGCAGTCAGTATTCACGGCTCACAGTTCGCCGGTGAAAGCGAGAGCGCGAAGCTGACGCGCATTCGCGCCGAAATCGCCCGGCTCGGCATGGATGCGCTGGTACTGTCGGATTCGCACGCGGTCGCATGGACCTTCAACATCCGCGGCGCGGACGTGGCCCACACGCCGCTGCCCCTCTCCTACGCACTGGTGCCGAAGGACGGCCGCCCGACGATCTTCATCGATCATCGCAAGCTCTCAAACAGCGCGCGCGATCATCTCGAACAGTGCGCCAGCGTCGAGGAGCCATCCGCCCTGACCGCGCGCCTTGCCGAACTCGCCGCGACCGGCGCTGTGATCGGCCTCGACAACGCGACGGCGGCGGATGCGCTCTCGCGCCTGATCACGGCGAACAATGGCAAGCCGCTGCGCGGAGCCGACCCGATTGCGCTGCTGAAAGCGCAGAAGAACGAGACCGAAATCGCCGGCACGCGCAGCGCCCACAAGCGCGACGGCGCGGCGCTCGCCCGCTTCCTCGCCTGGATCGATCGCGAAGCGCCCGGCGGCGGCATCACCGAGATCGACGCGGTCGAGGCGCTGGAAACCTTCCGCCGCGACACCGGCGCACTGAAAGACGTGTCGTTCCCGACCATTTCCGGCGCAGGCCCGAACGGGGCGATCGTGCACTACCGCGTCACCCGCAAGAGCAATCGCCGCGTGCAGCCGGGCGAACTGCTGCTGATCGATTCCGGCGCGCAGTACGAGGACGGCACCACCGACGTCACCCGCACCATCGCCGTTGGCACGCCGACCGCCGAAATGCGCGATCGCTTCACCCGCGTTCTGAAGGGCCATATCGCCATCGCCCGCGCGGTGTTTCCCGACGGCAGCAGCGGCTCGCAGATCGACAGCTTCGCGCGGCAATACCTCTGGCAGGCCGGCCTCGACTTCGAGCACGGCACCGGCCATGGCGTCGGCAGCTACCTGTCCGTGCACGAAGGTCCGGCGCGCATCTCCAAGATCGGCACTGTGCCGCTGAAGCGCGGGATGATCCTCTCGAACGAGCCCGGCTATTACAAGACCGACGGCTTCGGCATTCGCATCGAGAATCTCGAACTCGTCGTCGCCGCCGACATTCCGGGCGCGGAGAAGCCGATGAACAGGTTCGAGTCGCTGACGCTGGCGCCGATCGATCGCCGCCTCGTCGACCTCGCACTGATGAGCGACGACGAGCTGCGCTGGCTCAACGATTACCACGCCCGCGTGCGGCGGGAGATCCACCCCCTTCTCGACGAAGCGACGAAAGTCTGGCTCGAACAGGCGACCGAGCCACTCAAGAGATAGTTCACAACTCGAACCTCACCCTTCAACTCAAGCCTTGCCGGGCATGAAGGCCAAAACCAAGAAAAACAGAGCCCCGTGCTGAAGAAGACCGAAGCCGCCACCCTCGCCAGGCCGTCAAAGGTCATCCTGCTGCTTCTGGTGGCGATGACCGGCATCGCGCCGATCGCGCTCTACATGCTGGTCCCGGCATTGCCGACGCTGGCGGTGACCTTCAACGGCGACATCTCGATCGCGCAGATGACCGTGTCGCTGTTCATGGTCGGCATCGCCATTTCGCAGATGGTGATGGGCCCGCTCTCCGACAAATTCGGGCGTAAGCCGGTGCTGCTCGGCGGCCTCGGCCTCGCCGTCGTCGCCACCATCGGCTGCGCCTTCGCGGCGAGCCTGCCGCAGCTGATCGTCTGGCGCTTCCTGCAGGCGCTCGGCGGCGCGACCGGCATGGTGATCAGCCGCGCCATCATCCGCGATCTCTACACCCGCGAGCGCGTCGGTGGCATGATCAGCCTCGTCATCGCGGTGATGATGATCGTTCAGATGCTGAGCCCGCTGATGGGCGGCTTGATCGAGACAAACTTCGGCTGGCGCGCGATCTTCTACGCACTCGCGGCCGCATCGATCGCGACCGTACTCGGCATCGCCTTTGCGCTTCCGGAAACGCGGCGGCGCGGACCGGCAACGGACGACTCCGGCTTCCGCCGCGACATGGGCGCGCTGTTCGGCAGCCGCGCTTTCGTCGGCTACGTGCTGTGCTACGTGTTCGCCTCGGCGCTGATCTTCGTGTTTGCCGGCGCGGGGCCCTTCATCGTTGTCAACCAGATGGGCCGCACCTCTGCCGAATACGGCGCGTGGTTCGCGACCTCCGGCCTCGCCTACCTCACCGGCAACCTGTTCAGCGCCCGCTACTCGCCGCGGATCGGCATCGAGCGCATGATCTGGATCGGCCTCGTCATCCAGATCAGCGGCGCGGCGCTCAATCTCGTCTTCGGCTTCGCCGGCATCAATCAGGCGCCTGTCTGGCTGTTCGGCGCGCACATGCTGGTGACCTTCGGCAACGCTTTCGTGATGTCGAACACCGCCGCCGGCGCGATCAGCATCCGTCCACAGGCCGCAGGCTCCGCGTCAGGCATCATGGGCTTTTCGCAGATGGGCATCGGCGCGTTCATCTCGCAGGGCGGCGCCTATCTCGGCGGCCATTTCGCGACGCCGCTGCCAATGAACATCGCCCTGTTCGCCATGTCGCTCGCCTGCGCGGCGATGATGCTGTTCGTGGTGCCGCGCCGGCCGGCAGCGGTGACGACGGAAGATGCGAAGAAGGCCGAGGAAGAAGAGTCCGCGCTATTGTAGTCACATTATCCTCTCGCGTCATTGCCGGGCTTGACCCAGCAATCCACATTACCTTGCGAAGTAGAAGATGGATGCCCGGATCAAGTCCGGGCATGACGATGAACTATTCTAGCCGATCAGCTTCAGCCATTCAGCTTCGGTCAGCACGTTGACCCCGAGCTCTTTCGCTTTCGTCAGCTTCGAGCCCGCCTCTTCGCCCGCGACCACGTAATCGGTCTTCTTCGACACCGAGCCAGCAACCTTGGCGCCGAGCCGCTCCGCGCCCGCCTTCGCCTCCTCGCGCGTCATCTGCGTCAGCGTTCCGGTGAATACCACGGTCTTGCCGGCGACGGCCGAGTCCGTGCGCGCCAGTTCCGCCGGCTGCACCTCGATTTCCTTCAGGAGATCGTCGAGCGCTTTCACATTTCGCTTCTCGGCGAAGAACTCGACCACTGCCTCGGCAACGATTTCGCCGATGCCGCCGATCGACTCGAGATCCTGCCATGCTTCTGTCTCGTGACCCTTTCCGGCCGCGATCATCGCCTCGCGGAACGCCTCGACGGTGATGTAATGCCGTGCCAAGAGCTTGGCATTGCCCTCGCCGACGTGGCGAATGCCGAGCGCGAAGATCAGCCGGTGCAGCGCGATTGTTCTGCGCGCATCGATTGACGCGAACAGATTGCGTACCGACGTCTCGCCATAACCCTCGCGCTCGGTCAGTTTCTGCGACGCGCGTTTGTCGCGCTTCTCCAGCGTGAAGATATCGACCGGCGACATGACGATGCCGGCCTCATAGAATTCCCGGATCTGCTTGTCGCCGAGGCCGTCGATATCGAACGCCAGCCGCGAGACGAAGTGCTTCAGCCGCTCGGTCGCCTGTGCCGGACAAATGAGCGCGCCGGTGCAGCGGCGCACCACTTCGCCCTCCTCGCTGACGACGTGGCTGCCGCACACCGGGCACGTGTCCGGAAACTTGTACGGCTTGGCGTTCTTCGGCCGCTTGTCCTCGACCACCGAAACCACCTGCGGGATCACGTCGCCCGCGCGCTGGATGATCACCGTATCGCCTTCGCGGATGTCCTTGCGCTCGATCTCGTCCGCGTTGTGCAAGGTCGCGTTCGACACGACGACACCGCCGACCGTGACCGGTTTCAGCCGCGCCACCGGCGTCAGCGCACCGGTGCGGCCGACCTGAATGTCGATCTTTTCCAGCACCGTCGCCGCCTGCTCGGCTGCGAACTTGTGCGCAATCGCCCAGCGCGGCGCACGGCCGGCGAAGCCGAGCCGCTCCTGCCAGTCGAGCCGGTCGATCTTGTAGACCACGCCGTCGATGTCGTAGCCGAGGCTCGCGCGCTCGGCGCCAATTTTGCGATAGAACGCCAGCAGCTCCTCGATGCTCTCGCAGCGCTGGATCAGCGGATTGGTCGCGAAACCCGCCTTGCCGATCCACTCCAGCATGCCGGACTGCGTCTTCGACGGCATCGCGCTCATCGCGCCCCAGGTGTAGGCGTAAAACTTCAGCGGCCGGGATGCCGTGATCGACGGGTCTTTCTGCCGCAGCGAACCGGCCGCGAAGTTACGCGGGTTCGCCGCCGCCTGAATGCCAAGCTTCTCGGCGCTCTTGTTGAAGCCGATGAAATCGCGGCCGAGGATGTATACCTCGCCACGGATTTCGCAGATGTCCGGGATGTTCCGGCCCTTCAGCTTGTGCGGGATATCCGAGATCGTACGCACGTTGGCGGTCACGTCCTCGCCGGTGAAGCCGTCGCCGCGCGTCGCGCCGTTGACGAGCTCGCCGTTTTCGTAGCGCAGCGACAGCGACAGCCCGTCGATCTTCGGCTCGGCGACGATCGAGGGCATCTCCTCCGCCGGCAACTTGAGGAACCGCCGCACGCGATCGACGAAGTCAGTGACATCCTCGTCGGTGAAGGCGTTGCCGAGCGAGAGCATCGGCACCGAGTGCGTGATCTTGGCGAAGCGGCCGGACGGCGCAGCGCCGACCTTTTGCGACGGCGAATCGCCGGAGACGAGATCGGGAAAGCGCGCCTCGATCGCATCGCTGCGCTGGCGCAACGCATCGTAGGCTGCATCCGATACGGTCGGCGCATCCTTGTTGTAATAGCTCTCGTTGTGCTTCTCGATGTCGAGCGCGAGCCGCATCAGCTCGACCTTGGCCTGCGCCTTGGTCAGCTTGGCGACATCCACCAGCTTCTTTGTTTCTTTTGCGGGCATTGTCTTTGTCATGGCCGGGCATAGCCGGTCGAAGAACGGCGTCGCCTCGCTCGCCTATGTCCCGGCCATCCACGTCTTATCGGTTGTTTAGTAAAAGACGTGGATGCCCGGCACAAGGCCGGGCATGACAGCTTTTGTCAGCTTCGCGGCGCCCCGGAATGACGTAAAGATATCTACCCGGCCGCCTTGATCAGCCGGTCCGCCGCTGCGCGCGCTTCGGCTGTGATCTCCGCACCGGCCAGCATGCGCGCGATCTCTTCGCGGCGATGATCTGCGGCGAGCGCGGCCACGCGGGTCGCGACGCGCTTGCCCTTGTCGAGTGCATCCTTCGAGATCAGCAGATGCTGATCGGCCCGTGCCGCCACCTGCGGCGCATGCGTCACCGCCATCACCTGCACCTTGCCGGCGAGTCTTGCCAGCCGCCCGCCGATCGCATCCGCGACTGCACCGCCGACGCCCGTATCGATTTCGTCGAACACCAAGGTTGGCGCGGAGCCCTTGTCGGACAGCACGACCTTCAGCGCCAGCAGGAAGCGCGAGAGCTCGCCGCCGGACGCAACTTTCATCATCGGTCCCGGCTTGGTGCCCGGATTGGTCTGCACCCAGAACTCGACACGATCGAAGCCCTGCGGTCCGGGCGAAGCCGGATCGCTCTCGACCTGCGTTTGGAACTTTGCGCGTTCGAGCTTGAGCGGCGCAAGTTCGCTGTTCACGGCCTTGTTCAGCTTCTCCGCCGACTTGGTCCGTGCCGACGACAGTTTCTCGGCAGCCGCCACGTACTTCTTGTCCGCTTCGCCAACCGCCTTCTCAAGCGCCTTCAACTGCTCGGCGCCCGCATCGATCAGCTTCACGTCGTTCGCATACTTTTGCGCCAGCGCCGCGAGTCCATCGACCGGCGTCGAGTATTTGCGCGAGGCGGCGCGCAGCGCGAACAATCGCTCCTCGATGCGTTCGAGTTCAAGCGGATCGAAGTCGGCGGCAACCAGCGCCGCACTCAGATGCTGATCGGCTTCATCGAGCGCGGTCAGCGCTGCGTCGAGCGCCTTCACCGCGGGCTCGATCAGTTCGGGCGAATTGGCGGCACGGCGCTCCAGGCGGCGCACGGCGGCGGCGAGCGCCGCTACCGGCGATTGCGGACCGGAGACGGCCGCCTGCGCCTCGCGCAAATCCTCGGCGATCTTCTCGCCCTGCATCATCACGGTGCGCCGCGCTGCGAGCGTCGTTTCCTCGCCATCCTGCGGATTCAGTGCTTTCAATTCGTCGGAGGCATGGCGCAGGTAATCGGCCTCGCGCGCCGCGCGGTCCATCGCCTCGCGATGCGTATCGAGCGCCGCACGCGCCGTCCGCCGGGCCTCCCAGAGCTCCTCGATCGCAGCGACGTCCTTCTCCAGCCCGGCGAAAGCGTCCAGCAGACGGCGATGCGTCGACGTATCGACCAGCGCCCGTTCGTCGTGCTGGCCGTGAATTTCGACCAGCGCAGCGCCGATGGCCTTCAGCGTCTGCACGCTCACCGGCTGGTCGTTGACGAACGCACGGGTGCGGCCGTCGGCGAGCTGCACGCGGCGCAGGATCATCTCCCCGGTGTCGTCGAGGCCGTTCTCAGCGAGGATCGCCAGCGCCGGATGCCGCTTCGGCACGTCGAACGCCGCCGTCACCTGCCCCTGCTCCACGCCCTGCCGCACCAGCGCCGCGTCGCCGCGGCCGCCGAGCGCCAGCGCGAAGGCGTCCAGCAGGATCGACTTGCCCGCGCCGGTCTCGCCGGTCAGCACCGCAAGCCCGCGGGCGAACTCGATATCGAGCCGCTCGATCAGGACGATGTCGCGGATCGAAAGACGCGCAAGCATGACAATGGGATTCCGGACGAAAGGTGAAGCACGTATCGGACGTAATCTAGTCCGAAACATCACTGTCGTCATGCCCGTGCTTGTCACGGGCATCCACGTCTTGACTGAGCTTCAACAGGAAAAGGCGTGGATAATAGACCCGGCCATGACGGACGGTTTTATCCCAATCCGATTCGCTTGAAAGCACGGCTGATATAGGAGCCCTTGTTCTCCGTCGGCTCACGGCCGCCGGACTTCACAAGATTGTAGGCGTCCTTGTACCAGCGGCTATCCGGGAAGTTATGGCCCAGCACGGCGGCGGCGGTCGATGCCTCGTCGATAATGCCGATAGCCATGTAGCCTTCAGTCAGGCGGGCGAGCGCTTCTTCCACATGCCGCGTGGTCTGGTACTGCGTCACCACCGTCTTGAACCGGTTGATCGCACCGGTGTAGTCGCGGCGTTCGAGGTAGTAGCGGCCCACGTTCATCTCGCGGCCGGCGAGCTGATCTCTTGCGCCTTCGAGCTTCTTTTTCGCAGCGCCCGCATATTCGGAAGACGGATACTTGCGGATCACCTCTTCCAGCGACGAGATCGCCTTTTCCGTGCGGGCCTGGTCACGGGTGATGTCCGGAATCTGGTCGTAGTGCGAAGCGGCGATGAGGTACTGCGCATAGGCGGAATCGGGGCTCGCGGGATGCAGCGTGACATATCGCGTCGCCGCGCCGATGCAGGCATCGTAGTCGCCCGCCTCGTAGTTGGCATAGGCCGAGAGCAGCAGCGATTTGCGGGCCGTGTCGGTGTAGGGATGCTGGCGGTCGACCTCGTCGAACTTCTTGATGGCCGCCTTGGCATCCTTCTTGCTGTTCATCAGGTACAAGCCCTCATTGTAGAGCTTGTCCGCCGGCTCATCGACGAAGACTTCTTCCTTCGTGAAAAACTTGTCGAAAACGGCACCTGCGCCGCAACCGCCAAGCGGCAAGGCCAGCACAGCGAGGCTCGCAGCAAGCCGCAGCGGACGGGCGAACTGAACAGCCGAAATGGAAGAACGCAGCGTCATTATGTCTGGCCGAAACCCAATGTCGTCAGCCCGGCCGATGCGCGGCCACCGCTGATCCCCACAACAACCCCCTGTCACACCGACAGAGCCGTACCCCTCAGGCACAGCCCATTTTAGCTGACCGGCATACGATAACCAACCGGATATGCTGACATTTCGCCCGCATTAAGGCGGTTTACAGCCGTCATTGTCCGACGTGGTTACCGGCAAAACGGCAATGGAATCAGGTCACCGTTAATCAGGTTGCAGGGGATCGGGGCACCACGCCACCGGACGACCGGGATCAGGACACGTCCGGGCCGTAGGCCGGGGCCACCATGCCGCCAACGACCTCCGCGTGACCGCGGCGGCGGGCGGGCTCGGCCTCGACCACGCGCCAAGCGCTGCGGTCGGCCAGAAGCGCCGTCAGGACGGCGTGGTTGAGCTTGTGACCGCCACGGATCGACCGGTAGAGGCCGATCAAGGGCAGGCCAGCGAGCGCGAGATCGCCGACCACGTCGAGCACCTTGTGGCGGACGCACTCGTCCGCATAGCGCAGGCCCTCGGTGTTGAGGATGCGCGTCTCGTCGAACACCACCGAATTCTCGAACGAGGCGCCGAGCGCGTAACCGGCGGCCCAGAGCTTGGCGACATCGTTCATGCAGCCGAACGTGCGGGCACGGGCGATATCGCGGCGGAAGTTTTGCGCGGTGAGATCGAGCACGTAGCTCTGGCGGCCGATCATCGGATGATCGAAGTCGATATCGACCTCGGCGCGGAAGCCGTCGGCGTGCGGCAGCAGTTCGCCGACCGACTGGCCGATGACGACCTTCACGGGCTTCAGGACTTCGAGATAACGGCGCGGCGCGGCCTGCTGGACGATTCCGGCCTGCTCGATCGCCTCGACGAACGGGGCGGCGCTGCCGTCCATGATCGGCACTTCGGGGCCGTCGACTTCGATCGTCGCGTTGTCGACCCCAAGGCCGCGCAGCGCGGCGAGCACGTGCTCGGCGGTCGAAACAGCCGGGCCTTCGCGATCACCCAGCACGGTTGCAAATTCGGTGGCGATCACCGCGTCAGCCAGCGCCTGCACCTCGCGGTCGGCGCCATCGGCACTGGTGCGGACAAAAATAAAACCTGCATCGACGGGCGCAGGTCCAAGAACGAGAGTCGCAGGAGCACCGGAATGGACGCCGACGCCGGTCACCGAAACCGACTTGCGCAGCGTTGTTTGCCGGCTGAATTTCATGCTCAAACTGCCCACTCGACTAACTTCAAACGAAACCGGTTCTGCTGGTCCGAACCCCTCGGCCAACCGAAGCCATCAATCTCGTTTGAAGTCCCCCAAAGTCGTCCAAGCCTCTGTCGAGGCGTGGCAAACCATAACGATTACGGCCCGGTTGGCCACTCACGCTTGTTTACCGATTGTTACCCCAAAGGCGCCGCAATCGCGCCTCGCGTTAACCCGATTTGGGCAACCTCCGCAAGCATCCGACACGCGCTATAAATGACATTAAATTCAATATCTTAACCGGTATCGGATGGCGACCGAGCCTTGAAAAGAAAACGTCCCGGGGGAGACCCACCGGGACGTTCCAGAAATCGGCCTTGTAACAATCCGTTAGTTCGCCTGCCGACGCAGGAAGGCGGGGATATCCAGGTGATCATCCCCTGCCGCCGGCTGGCTGACCGGCGCGGTCCGGCCGTGCGAATCGAGGCCCTGCGGCGCCGGGCGCTTGGCGTATTCGGACACCGGCTCCGTGAAGGACGGCATCGGCTTTTGCGGCCTGCGCTCCGGCAGCGGCGGCATCTGGGCCATCGGCGGGCCTTCGGCGCGGGCGGCGATCGGAGCTTCGGTTTCCTCGTCGCGGCGGCCTAGGCCGACATTGGCGAGGCGCTGGAGCAGCGAAAGACGGGTCTTCTGCGGCTCCTCCTGAACGTCGCCATGCGCCTGGCGGATCTGGTTTTGAGCCGGCAGCGGCAGCTCGTCGAATTTCGGCATGCGCGGCGCCTTCACCGGTGCGCGCTCGGCGGCCGGTGGGATGAAGGCGTCAGGCACGTGCGCGTCCTTCATGTCGAAGGAGAGCGCTTCGGTTTCCGGGAACAGCGAGGGCTTCGGCTGCGAGATCGGACGGACCGTCACGTCGCCGTAGGTGCCCTGCTCTACCGGAGCCGGCGGCGCGGTGTTGATTTCCGGAGCGACGGCAGCTGCGATCGCAGCGAGCGCGGCACGCTCGACCTTGTCGGCCGACATGCGCGGCGGCGCAGCCGGCGCAATCGCGGCGGGCTTCGGCGCATCGGCCTTGACGCCGGCCGCGGCAGCGCGCTCGGCGAGACGGCGATTGTCTTCACGCAAGCGCGCCGTGAGGTCGGCGAGGCGGCTGTCCGGCGAACCGCCGATGGCGGACGCCGGCGCGGCCGGGGTGTGGGTCTGGCGTGCAATCGCCGCCTGCTCGATGCCGGTGGCGACCACCGACACGCGGATGATGCCATCGAGCGACTCGTCGAACGTCGCGCCGACGATGATGTTGGCGTCCTGATCGACTTCCTCGCGGATACGGGTCGCAGCTTCGTCGACCTCGAACAGAGTGAGATCCTTGCCGCCGGTGATCGAGATCAGGAGGCCGCGGGCGCCCTTCATCGAAGAGTCGTCGATCAGCGGGTTGGCGATCGCGGCTTCCGCCGCGGTCAGCGCGCGCTTCTCCCCCGACGACTCGCCGGTGCCCATCATCGCCTTGCCCATCTCCTTCATCACCGCGCGGACGTCGGCGAAGTCGAGGTTGATCAGGCCTTCCTTGACCATCAGGTCGGTGATGCAGGCGACGCCCGAGTAGAGCACCTGGTCGGCCATCGCGAAGGCGTCGGCGAAGGTGGTCTTCTCGTTGGCGACCCGGAACAGGTTCTGGTTCGGGATGATCAGCAGCGTATCGACGACCTTGTGCAGCTCGGCGATGCCGGCTTCCGCCGTTCGCATGCGGCGCTGGCCTTCGAAGTGGAACGGCTTGGTCACGACGCCGACGGTGAGGATGCCCATCTCGCGCGCGGTCTTGGCGATGACCGGGGCAGCGCCGGTGCCGGTGCCGCCACCCATGCCGGCGGTGACGAACACCATGTTCGCGCCCGAAAGGTGATCGCGGATTTCATCGATCACTTCCTGCGCCGCGGCCGCGCCGACATCCGGCTGCGAACCTGCGCCGAGGCCCTGAGTGACCTGGGTGCCCATCTGGATGATGCGCTCGGCCTTCGACATCGTCAGCGCCTGCGCGTCCGTGTTGGCGACGACGAAGTCGACGCCCTGGAGGCCGGCGGTGATCATGTTATTGACGGCGTTGCCACCCGCGCCGCCGACGCCGAACACGGTGATGCGCGGCTTCAGCTCGCGAATGTCGGGAACATTAAGATTGATGGTCATTGGAGCCTCGCAGAGTTAGGTCCGTTCCCCGGCGAAGCGCCGGTGGGGGTGATGGAGAAAACATTCGTCATTCCGGAAACCGCGGAGCGGCCATCCGGAATCTCTGCGTCGCAAAGCGCAGAGCGATCGAGATTCCGGGTTCGCTTGCAAAGCAAGCGCCCCGGAATGACAAAACCATTCAGGCCGGAGGTCTTCATCAAAAGCCCTCCCGCAGCCATTGTCCGACCTTGCCGAAATAGCCGCCGGTCCCTGTCTTGAGCTGCCGCGTATGCCGCGGTTCGATGTGTTCGAGATGGAGAAACTGCGGGTAGACCAGAAGGCCGGTCGGCACCGCAAAGGACGCGCTCTTCGCTTCGGCCGGCAGGCGGCCGAAGCCGAGCGGACGGCCGACGCGGACGTTGCGTCCGAGAATCTGGCTTGCGAGTTCGGGAAGGCCGGTCAGTTGCGATCCGCCGCCGGTCAGCACCACCCCTGCCCTCGGCTCGGCAGCGAAAGGAGAATCGGCGAGGCGGTCCCTGACCATCTCAAAAATCTCCTCGGCGCGCTGCCGGATGATGTTCGTCACCGTCGCGCGGGACACGAGGTGCGGCGCATCGCGCTCATCATCGCTCAAGGCTGGAAGTTGCATCATCTCACGCGCGTCCGATCCGCCGGCAAGCACGGTTCCGTATAACGTCTTGATTCGCTCCGCATCCGCAATGCAGGCACCGATGCCGCGCGCCAAATCCATGGTGATGTGTTGCCCGCCGAGCGCAAATCCGCTCGCATGAACGAAGCGGCCGCCCGAATACGTCGCGATTGTGGTGGTGCCGGCGCCGAGGTCGATCACGGCAGCGCCGATGTCGGTGTCGTCGTCGGTCAGAACCGAGAGACCGGCGACGTAGGGCGAGGCTGCCATCGCCTCGACGTCAAGGTGGCAGCGCTGCACGACGAGCATGAGGTTCTTTGCCGCGGTCGCTTCCGCCGTGACGACGTTCATGTCGACGCCGAACTGGCGGGCGACCATGCCGCGCGGATCGCGGATGCCCTTCACGCCGTCGAGCGAGTAGCTGACCGGAAGCACATGCAGCGCCGAGCGGCCTGCGGGCGTCGCATGATGCATGCCGGTCGAGGTGATCCGCACCACATCCGATTGTGACACCGTGGCGCCATGGACGTCGGCGGAAGCCTCGATGAGCTGCCCGTGCAGGCGTCCCGCCGACAGCGACAGCAGGACCGACTCGACGTGAACGTTCGCCATCCGCTCGGCCAGCGCGACGGCTTGGCGGATCGCCTGCTCGCAGGCGTTGAGATCGACCACCGCGCCGGCCTTGACGCCGCGCGACTGGATCTGGCTGTAGCCGATCAGTTCGATCGCGTGAGTGCGGCCCCGCAGCGTATCGCTCGGCGCGCACGGCTTCATCCGCGCGATCATGCAGGCGATCTTGCTGGAACCGACGTCCAGCGCCGCGACGAGAGATGTGCGCTTGTACGACGTCGCACGCGGCTTCGGAACCTGAATGCGCTCGCGGCCGCTCATGCGTCGGTCCCCTTGCGCTTGGATTTCTTGAACAGTTCGTCGCGCGCCTTGCCCGCCTCTTCCGACAGGCGGACCGTCAGACGATCCGGCAAACGCATGTCGATCGCGGTGATGTCGCGCGAGAGAAGCTTGTCTTCCTTGTCGAGCCTGGTCAGCGTCGTCAGCGCGTTGGCGACGCCATGTTCCGGCAGACGGATATCGAGGCCGGAGTTCATGCGCAGGTTCCAGCGGCGCTCGCCGACATAAATGACGGCTTTCACGTCCGGCTTGATCTGCGGGAACTGCGCGAGCAGCGCCAGGAAGTCGCGCGCGTGCGTTTCCGCGCCCTTGCCGACGACGAGCGGCAGATTGGTGAAGCGGCGGGCGACGTAAGGTTCGAGGACTGCGCCATCCTCGGCGATGACCGACATGCGGCCGCCCTGCTGCCACAGCGCGAACGCCTTGCGCTCGGTGATCTCGATCGACAGGCGGCCCGGATAGAGCTTCAGCACGGTCGCATCCGCGATCCAGGGGCTTGCCTTCAGCTTGTCGCGGACTTCGGCGGCGTTGAGGAACAGCAGCGACGAGCGGCCGTTGACACCGCCGATCGCCAGCACTTCTTCCTGCGAGAGTTGCTTGCGGCCCACGATCGACAGCGAGGTGATGCGGAAACCTGCGGCATTGGCGAGCGCGTTGCGGGTATCGCTCAGCGTTTCGCCAACCTTGGCGAGATGGCCGCCCTTGACCACGCCGAAGCCGAGAGTGCCGACCAGCAGCGCGATCGTCGCGGCAATGCCGAAGCGGCGTGGCAGGCGGCGCTCGATCTGAAGAATGAGCTTCGGCGTCGAGCCGTCGCGCAGCGGAAGCTGCGACATCTCATGACGCGAACGGGCAGACGGGCGCGCAGGCAAAAGCCGCCCGCCGAAATCGGCAGCCGGCTTCGGATTCGAACGGGGCCGTCGCGTCGTCAGCGATCGAGCGAGGCGTCCTCCACCATCCATTGCACGAGCTCGTTACACATGATGCCCGCCTTGAACCGCGGGCTCTGGCGCAGGTGGTACCGGCGTGCCGGACGGGAAATGGTCGCGCCTCGGCAGCCAAGCGCACGATGCGCCGCCAGCGTTAACCTTCGGATGTCCTGGTAAACAATTGGTAAAAACGGCCCGCCCAGGGCGCGTTTTCACCCATGCGCAGAAGACTTTGTGGCGCGGGTGCAATGCCTTGGGCGCCTGACCTCCCCGAGGTCAGCGCGAGGCGGCCTGCGCCCGCCGCTCGGCGAGCGCAATCTGGCCGCGGAGGAAATCGACGAAGGTGATTCCCTGCGCGTTCAGCGCCTTGGGATAGAGGGAGGCCTTGGTCAGGCCGGGCAAGGTGTTGGTCTCGAGATAGACCGTACCTTTCGCCGAGACGATGAAGTCCGAGCGCGAATAGCCGGTGCACGACAGCGCGCGATGCGCCCTGATCGCCTGATCCTGAATCTCCGCCGTCACCTCCGGCGCGAACCGGCCCGGGCAGATTTCCTGAGTCGATTTCAGCAGATACTTCGCCGTGTAATCGAAGCTGCCGTCGGCGGCGATGATCTCGATCGGCGGCAGCGCGATCAACGAACCGTCAGCCTGTTCGAGCACACCACAGGTTGCTTCGGTGCCAGTGATGAACGGCTCGATCAAGTAGTCTTCGGTCTTTGCTGCTTCGCGAACCGCCGCGATGTCCTGCTGCGCGTGCACGAAGAGAAGCCCATAGCTCGAACCGTCGCGCACGGGCTTGGCGATCAGGCTGCCATGCCTGGCGAATGCCGCCTCGATCTCCGGCAACGCCACGCTGCTGGTGATGTGTACTCCGGCAAGCGATGCGAAATGTTTCGCCGCGATCTTGTCGAAGGCGAGATGCGAGGACGCCGAGCCGGAGCCGGTGAATGGCACGCCGCGCATTTCGCACAGCGTTTGCAGCTCACCGTTCTCCGCCGTGCCGCCATGCAGACCGAGCACGAGCGTGCGGTTCTCGGCCTTCGCCTTGTCGAGCGCCTGCGGCACCTTGCCGATGCTGCGCGTGCCGGCGTTGAACGCATCCTCGAACGGCCGCGCGTGCGCCTGAAGCGCCGTCGCGTCGGTCTCGTACACCGTATCGTCAGCATCCCAAAACCAGAGGTCGGCTTCCGGCAGTGCGGCGTTCAGCGACTGCGCGGTCGCGACCGAGACGAGACGTTCCTTGTTCGAGCCGCCGAAGAGGATGGTGATGCGGGACATGCTTTCTCTTTCTTCACTCGCCCCCTTCTTACGGGGAGAGGGTGGTTTCGAGCGAAGCGAGAAACCGGGTGAGGTGGGCCCCACCCCACACACAAAAAGGGGGAAGG
>JBMOOJ010000133.1:23157-48263 GCA_049323835.1 Pseudomonadota bacterium
CGGTTCGACCTCTCCCCGCATGCGGGGAGAGGTTCAAGTCATTTTCGCGACCCCAATCCGCTTGATTTCCCAGTGCAGATCAATACCCGAATTGTCCTTCACGCGCTTGCGCACCGTTTCGCCGAGTGTCTCGATATCGTGCGCGGTGGCGTCTCCCGTGTTGATCAGGAAATTGCAGTGCATCTCCGATACCTGCGCGCCGCCGACACGAAAACCGCGGCAGCCTGCGGCATCGACCAATTTCCAGGCGCTGTGGCCCGGCGGATTCTTGAACGTCGAGCCGCCGGTCTTCTCGCGGATCGGCTGCGCCGTCTCGCGATGGGTCTGCACCTCCGCCATGCGGGTGCGGATCGTCTCCTGATCCGTGATCTGTCCGCGAAACACGGCCTGGGTGAAGATGATACTCTCGTCGACGCCGTGGCTGCGATAGACGAACTTCATGTCGGCGTTGCTGAGCGTGACTGTGTCGCCCTTGCGCGTGACGCCATGCGCCTCGACCAGCACATCCTTGATCTCGCCGCCGTTGGCGCCGGCATTCATGCGCAGCGCGCCGCCGATCGAACCCGGAATGCCGAACAGAAACTCCATGCCGCCAATCCCGGCCTGCGCCGCGATTTCCGCCACGCGCTTGTCGAGCGCCGCCGTGCCGGCGCGCACCGTGTCGCCATTTGCCATGACGTCACCGAAGCCGCGCGGCGACAGGCGGACCACCACACCCGGCATGCCGCCGTCGCGCACGATCAGGTTCGAGCCGACGCCGACCGTGTAGACGCTGATGTCGTCCGGCAGCTTCGAGAGGAAGTATGCGAGGTCGTCCGCATCCGCCGGCGTGAACAGGATCTGCGCCGGACCGCCGACGCGAAACCACGTTAGCGGACCGAGCATTTCGTTGGCGAGCAAGCGGCCGCGCAACTGCGGCATCGCCGCTTTCAGATCGCCGCTGATATCGGGAAAAGCCAAGCCGCCTACCCCAGCGCCTTCAGTTCATTCGGCAGTGCATACGCCCATTGCGTGATGTTGCCCGCGCCGAGGCACACGACATAGTCGCCCTTTTTGGCAAGACCGTGCACGACGCCGGCGAGCGCCTGCGAATTCTGCAACGGGATCACCTCGCGATGACCGTGCGCACGCAGACCCAGCACGAAGTTGTCGCGGTCGATACCGGGGATCGGCGCTTCGCCGGCGGGATAGACGTCGGCGACGATAACGGCGTCTGCATCATTGAAGCAGGTGCAGAATTCCTCGAACAGCGACTGCAGGCGCGTGTAGCGATGCGGCTGCACCACGGCGATCACCTTGCCGCCGGTCGAGTCGCGCGCGGCCTTCAGCACGGCCGCGATCTCAACCGGGTGGTGGCCGTAGTCGTCGATAATCGTCGCTCCGTTCCACTCGCCGGTGCGGGTGAAGCGGCGCTTGACGCCGCCGAAGCTCGCCAGCGCCTTGCGGATCGCGTCGTCAGACATGCCGAGCTCGTGCGCCACCGCAATCGCCGCCGTCGCATTCGATGCGTTGTGACGGCCCGGCATCGGCAGCACGAGATCGCGGATTTCATGCGACGTGCCGGCCTTGCGGTCGCGGAACGACACGCTGAACTGCGAGCCGCCGTTCGCAGCCTTGAGATCGAGCAGCCGCGCGTCGGCCTGCGGGTTTTGGCCGTAGGTAATGATGCGGCGATCCTCGATCTTGCCGACCAGCGTCTGCACCACCGGATGATCGATGCACATCACCGCGAAGCCATAGAACGGCACGCTCTCGACGAAATTGCGGAACGCCTCCTGCACGGCCTCGAACGTCTTGAAGTGATCGAGATGTTCCGGATCGACGTTGGTGACGATGGCAACATCGGCGGGTAATTTCAGGAACGTGCCGTCGCTCTCATCGGCTTCGACCACCATCCAGTCGCCGGCGCCGAGGCGCGCGTTGGTGCCGTAGGCGTTGATGATGCCGCCGTTGATGACGGTCGGGTCGAGATTGCCCGCATCGAGCAAGGTCGCAACCATCGAGGTCGTCGTGGTCTTGCCGTGCGTGCCGGCGATGGCGACGCAGCTCTTCAGCCGCATCAGCTCGGCCAGCATTTCCGCACGCCGCACCACCGGAATGCGCTGCGCCCGCGCGGCGAGCAGTTCCGGATTGTCACGCTTGATCGCGGTCGACACGACCAGCACGTCGGCGCCCGACACGTTCTCCGCGCGATGGCCGACGTTGATGGTGATGCCCTTTTCGCGCAGCCGCGTGACGTTGGCGCTCTCGGAGGCATCCGAGCCCTGCACGGTGTAGCCGAGATTGCACAGCACCTCGGCGATGCCGCTCATGCCGATGCCGCCGATGCCGACGAAATGGATGGGGCCGATCTTGCTCGGCAGTCTCATCGATTGATCCTTGTTGTTGCCGGTACTGGATGCCTTGCTTCGGCACGGCGTGACAAGGGCATTTTTGCTGGAAACCGCCTAAATGCGGGCCACTTTCACGACCAGATCCGCCAGCCGCTCCGCCGCATCGAGGGTGCCGGCGGCGCGCGCGTTCGCGGCCATCTCCGCAAGCAACTGCGGCTCGTTCGCGAGCCGCGTGATCTCAGCTGCCAGCCGATCCGGCGTGAACTCTGTCTGTGGGATACGAATGCCGCCGCCGGCTTTTTCGAGCACACCGGCGTTGGCGAACTGATCCTGATCGATCGCGCCCGGCAGTGGGACGAGGATCGACGGCCGGCCGATCGCGGCGAGCTCGGCGACGGTGCCGGCGCCCGAGCGCGACACGACGAGATGGCTCGCGGCGAGCCGTGCCGGCAGGTCCGAAAAGAACGGATTGAGTTCGGCTTTGAGCCCGAGGCGATCATAGACCGCACGCACGCGCGTCATATCCTCCTCGCGCACCTGCTGCACGAGCAGCAGGCGGCTCCATAGCTCAGGCGACAGTTTCTCGATCGCGGGCGGCACGATGTCCGCCATGATGCGCGCACCCTGGCTGCCGCCGACGACGAGCAGGCGCAGCTGTCCGCCGCGCTCCGGCGCTGCGTATGGCACCGCGGCCGCCGCGAGAATGGCCGGACGCATCGGCGTGCCCGTCATCGTTGCCTTGCTCGCCAGATCCGGATCGCGATCGAGCGCACCCGGCAGCGACGTGGCGATCGCGGTGACGCGGCGGCTGAGAAAGCGGTTGGCGCGGCCGAGCACAGCGTTGGCATCGTGGATGATCGCAGGCACGCCCGCCAATCGCGCGGCGAAGACCGGCGGCAAGGTCGGATAGCCGCCGAAGCCGACGACGGCCGCCGGCTTCAGCCGCCGCATCAGATTGAACGCCATCGCGGTGCCGATGCCAAGCATCGTAACGGTCTTGGCCAGCGCCCACGGATTGCGCGCGCGCAGCGTCTCGCTCGGCACCACATCCATCATGCCTTCGGAGAAAAGTCCGCTGTAGCGCACCGCCCGATCGTCGGTGACGAGCCGCACGCGATAGCCGCGCTGCATCAGCACCGAGCCGAGCGCCTCCGCCGGGAACAGATGTCCGCCGGTGCCGCCGGCTGCGAGAAGAATGAGAGGTTGATCAGCCATCGTGCCTGCCGCTTCAGAACGCTTGCGTCAGGCGAAGCCTTGCGCCGTCCCGCGCCCGTTGTAGGCGACGATATCGGCGCCGGGGGCCTGCCGCGTCAAGGCCAGCAGCATGCCGATTCCGTACGCGAGTGAAATCATCGAGGACCCGCCGTAGGAGATGAACGGCAAGGTCATGCCTTTCGCCGGAATGAGATGCAGGTTCACCGCCATGTTGATCGCTGCCTGCACGCCGAACAGGATCGCCAGTCCCGAGGCCGCAAAGCGGATGAACAGGTCTTCGGTCCTGTAGGCGCGCACGAGCGAGCGGATGACGACGAAGGCAAACAGCGACAGCAGGATCAGGCAGAGGATGATGCCGAACTCCTCGGCCGCGACCGCGAACACGAAATCGGTGTGACTGTCGGGAAGGATGCGTTTCACCGTGCCTTCGCCCGGGCCCTGCCCGAACCAGCCGCCATGCGCGAAGGATTCCATCGCCATGTCGACCTGGAACGTGTCGCCCGACGCCGGGTCCATGAATCGCTTGATGCGCCGCGCCACGTGCGGAACGAACAGATAGGCGCTGAACAATCCGGCGCCCGCAGCGCCCGCCAGCCCGAACACCCAGATCATCCGCATGCCGGCCATAAAGAACAGTGCGCCCCACACCATCAGCACCAGCATGGTCTGGCCGAAGTCCGGTTCCGCCACGAGCAACGCGACCAGCGTCAGCAATGCCGCGAGCGACAGCGATGTCGCTGGCATTTCCGGCCGCCGCGCGGACTCCGCGAATAGCCACGCAACGACGACGACGAAGGCCGGCTTGGCGGTTTCCGACGCCTGAATGTTGACGCCGAGAATGGTGATCCAGCGCCGCGATCCCTTCACCTCGGGTCCGAACAGCAAGGTCGCGACAATCAGAATAAGACTAATGACGAACACGATCAGCGCGGTGCGCCGGATCTGGTGCGGCGATAGAAACGATGTCGCGATCAGCACCATGAACGAGGGCAGGATGAAAACCACATGCCGATTGAAGAAATGGAACGGATCGAGGCCGATGCGCGTCGCCACCGGCGGGCTCGCCGCGAGCGAGAGGATGATGCCGGCGACCATCAGGGTCAGCACGGCCGCAAGCAGAAGCTTGTCGAGAGTCCACCACCATTCACTGAGCGGCGTGCGGCGTTCGCGGGAAATCATTACGAATCCTGGGGCGATCCTGAGGGCGCGATCCAACACGCTATAGGTCCACCATCATGGTTTACGTATCGTTAAGACTTTGAATAAATTTTTTTGTGCGTGTTTGTTGCTGTCATGGCCGGGCTCGTCCCGGCCATCCACGTCTTCTTTCCGAACATACCGCAAGGACGTGGATGCCCGGCACAAGGCCGGGCATGACGAGGATTTATGCCATCCGCGCCGCGCCCGGCAGCGCCAGCACCAGATCGCGGAACGAGGTGCCGCGGATCTCGAAGTTGCGGTACTGGTCGAACGACGCACACGCCGGCGAGAGCAGCACCACCGGATCGTGCAGGCCGGACGCCGCCGCATCGCGTGCGGCAGATGCGACCGCCACATCCATCGTGCCGCTGATCTCGTACGGCACCGGTTGCTGCGCCTGATCGAGCGTCGCAGCGAATTCCTGCGCGGCCTCGCCGATCAGGTAGGCCTTGCGGATGCGCGGGAAGAATTCGGCGAGGCTCGTGATGCCGCCGGTCTTCGGCTTGCCGCCCGCAATCCAGAAGATGTCGTTGAACGACGACAGCGCGCGGGCTGCCGCATCCGCGTTCGTGCCCTTCGAGTCGTTCACGAACAGCGTGGCGCCCTGCTTGCCCACCTGCTCCATCCGGTGCGCCAAACCCGGGAAACTGCGCAATCCCTGTTGCAGCACCTCCGGCGCGACGCCGATTGTGAGACCGGCTGCGACCGCGGCCGCTGCGTTCTGCCCGTTGTGCGCGCCGCGCAGTGAGCCGATGCCGCCGACCTTTGCCACTTCAGTCCGTGCACCGCCGGATGCCAGCCAGATCGTTTCGCGAACGACATAGAGGCCATCGGCCAGCGGACGCTTCACCGAAATGCGCACCGTACGCTTACCGGCGTTCTCGACGCGGTCGGCAATCGCCTGGCACCACTGATCGTCGACACCGACGACCGCCGCGCCGTTCGCCTGCACCGATGCGACGAGGCGTTCCTTTACAGCTGCATAGTGCGCCAGCGTGCCATGACGGTCGATGTGATCCTCGCTGACATTGAGCAGGATGCCGACCGACGGATCGAGCGAGGGCGTGAGATCGATCTGGTACGACGACATCTCGATCACATGCACACGCCCTGCACGCGGCGGCTCGAGCGACAGGATGGCGGTACCGATGTTGCCGCCCATCTGCACGTCGTGCTTGGCCTCGCGCATCAGGTGCGCGACCAGCGCCGTGGTGGTCGACTTGCCGTTGGTGCCTGTAATGGCGACGAAAGGTGCATCCGGCGCATGCCGCCGCCGCTCGCGGCAGAACAGTTCGATATCGCCGATGACTTCGACACCGGCCTCGCGCGCCTTCAGCACCGTCCAGTGCGGAGCCGGATGCGTCAGCGGTACGCCGGGCGTCAGCACGAGCGCGGCGAAATTCGCCCACGATACAGTGCGCAGGTCCGCGGTAACGAAACCCTTGGCGGCTGCGTCGGCGAGACTCGCCGCGTTGTCATCGCTCGCAATCACCTCCGCCCCGCCCGCCTTCAGCGCATGGCAGCTCGCAAGTCCGGAGCCGCCGAGCCCGAACACGGCGACGGTCTTGCCCGCAAAGAAGGTGACAGGAATCATCAGCGCAGCTTCAGGGTCGACAGTCCGGCGAGCGCCAGCATCACCGAGATGATCCAGAAGCGGATGACGATCTGCGGTTCGGTCCAGCCCTTCTGCTCGAAGTGATGGTGAATCGGCGCCATCCGGAACACGCGCTTGCCGGTGAGCTTGAACGACACCACCTGCACGATCACCGACACCGCTTCCAGCACGAACAGGCCGCCAATCACGGCCAGCACGATCTCGTGCTTGGTCGCGACCGCGATCGCGCCGAGCATGCCGCCGAGCGCGAGCGAACCGGTATCGCCCATGAAGATCGACGCCGGCGGCGCGTTGAACCAGAGGAAGCCGAGGCCCGCGCCGAGCACCGCGCCGCACAGTACCGCGAGTTCGCCTGTACCGGCGACATAATGAATCTGCAGATAGTCGGAGAACACCGCATTGCCGACGAGATACGCGATCATGCCGAAACTCGCGGCTGCGATCATCACCGGAACGATCGCAAGCCCGTCGAGGCCGTCGGTGAGGTTCACCGCGTTACCCGCGCCGATGATGACCAGCGCGCCAAAGACGATGAAGAACCAGCCGAGATTGATCGCGACATCCTTCAGGAACGGAATGACCAGCGACGTGCCGTAAGGGTCGCGGCCGAGCCAGATCAGGGCGAAGCACGCGGCGCCCGCGATCACGGCCTCGATCGCAATGCGCGTCTTGCCGGAGAAGCCGGCATGGGTCTGCTTGGTCACCTTCAGGTAATCGTCATAGAAGCCGACGAAACCGAAACCGAGCGTCACCGCCAGCACGATCCAGACGAATGGATTGCGCGGGTTCGCCCACAATAGCGTCGAGACGACGAGACCCGAGAGGATCATCAGGCCGCCCATGGTGGGCGTGCCCTTCTTGGTGACAAGGTGCGATTGCGGACCGTCGGTGCGGATCGGCTGGCCCTTGCCCTGGCGCAGCCGCAGGTGATCGATGATCCACGGACCGAACATGAAGACAAACAGCGCCGCCGTCACCATCGCACCGCCGGTGCGGAAGGTGATGTAACGGAAGACGTTGAGAACCGGAATCGGGCCTATCGTCTCAAGCAGCCAATAAAACATGCAATCGTCCTACATCGCGGCTTTCCGGAACGGCCTCATCAGCAAGGCGCAAGCAACCGCGTCGGCAATATCACGCTGCCGCGATTCGGCGGGCAGCTACCCCTCGGCATAGCCTTCCCGTGGGCCTGAGAAAAGCCGTGAATGTCGATGGCACGCATTGACAGCCAATCATGGCTGCGCTGCGACATCCGCCTGCAGCGCCGCAACCAGCCGGGGCACGAACTTGTTCACCCAGAACATTTTCTTGCTGCCCTTGATGACGACGACATCGCCCGCCGCCAGCAGCCGCGCCACCTGCGCCGGATCGAGCGCCACCGGGTCCTCGCTCCAGCCGAGGCTCTTCGCCTTCGGCACGAGGTCGTGGAGATCGCGCATGAGGGGACCGACGCAGTAGACGGCATCGATACCGTCGAGGTGGCGCGCCATCTCTTGATGATACGCCGGCGCATCGGCGCCGAGTTCGAGCATGTCACCGAGGATGGCAACGCGGCGGCCGCGGGAGACAGGCCGCGCGACGAGGCTGTCGAGCGCCGCCGCCATGCTCGCCGGATTGCCGTTGAAGCTGTCGTCAATCACCGTGATGCCGGCCACGCTTTGCTCGACGCCGCGCCCGGTCATGATGCCGACGCCTGCGAGATTTTGCGCAAGCGCGGCGGGATCGAGTCCTGCCGCTTCGACGGACGCGAGTGCCGCGAGCGCATTCAGCACACGATGCGGCGCGCCCGGCGTCAGCGCAAACGTGACGCGCTTGCCGCGCACGGCGGCGGTGACGTTCCAGCTTTCGCCATGCGGCGAGTGGCTGACTTCATGCGTCTCGGTGCCTTCGCCGAAGCGCATGGTCTTGCCGCGCCATTCCGGCGCATCGACATCGTTCGGCAGCACCAGCACGCCGTTCGCCGGCAGCCCCTCGGCGATGCTCACCTTCTCGCGGCGGATCGCATCGAGGCTGCCGAGCTTTTCCAGATGCACCGGCTTGACGTTGACGACGAGCGCAACCGTCGGCTTGGCGAGTTCGCTGAGGCGGCGGATTTCGTTGGGCTGGTTCATGCCCATCTCGACCACCCACGCACTCGCGCTGGGATCGGCGTTGCACAGCGTCAGCGGCACGCCCCAGAAATTGTTGAAGCTCGCAGGCGACGCGAACGCGCCCGGGTAAGCGCCGATGAATTCCTTGACGCTGGTCTTGCCGGCGCTGCCGGTGAGGCCGATCACCGGGCCATTGAACCGCGCCCGCGCGGCGCGGGCGAGCCGCCACAGTCCGTCGATCAGTGTGTCCTTGACGACAAGCTGCGGGACTTTGATGCCGGCGATGACATGCGGCACGATCATCGCCACCGCGCCCGAGGCTTCCGCGTTCGTCGCGAACTCCCAGCCGTCGCGCGCACTGGCGAAGCTCGAAATGAACCCGCCGCTCGGCGTGCCGCTCAGCGCGACGAACAGCATGCCCGGCTTCACGAGGCGGCTGTCCTGCGTCACCGCCTCGATCGGCGTATCGGGTAAGCTGCCTGCGACGCCGAGCGCGCGCGCGACTTCCGCAACGGTCCAGAGCGGCTTCGTCATTTGCGTCCTCCGCCCAGCGCTGCGCGTGCAGCCTCGTGATCGCTGAACGGCAACACCTTGTCGCCGACGATCTGTCCGGTTTCATGTCCTTTACCCGCGATCAGGAGCGCATCGCCTGCTTGCAAGCCTTCGACGGCAACCCTGATCGCTTCTTCGCGATCGCCGATCTCCAGCGCCCCGCGCGCCGCTGCCATAATTGAGGCGCGAATGGCCGCCGGATTTTCGCTGCGCGGATTGTCGTCGGTGACGATCACGCGATCCGCGCCCTGCGCCGCGATCTCGCCCATCAGCGGCCGCTTGCCGGCGTCACGATCGCCGCCTGCGCCGAACACGACGACGAGCTTCTTCTTCGCATAGGGACGCAGCGCTTCGAGCGCCTTCGCGAGTGCGTCAGGCTTGTGCGCGTAATCGACGAACACCGGCGCGCCGTTGCGTTCGCCGATGAACTCAAGCCGCCCGGGTGCGCCTTCGAGATGTTCGAGCGCCGCGAACACCTTTGCCGCATCGCCGCCGGTACCGATCACGAGGCCCGCCGCAACCAGTGCGTTCTCGATCTGGAATGCACCGACCAGCGGCAGGCGCACGTCGTAATCCTTGCCGCCGTGCCCGAGCTTGAGCACCTGTGCAAAGCCATCGACCTTTGCATCGGTGAGACGAATGCCGTCGCCGCTGCGGCCGACTGTGATCAGCTTCAGCCCGCGCTTGCGTGCAGTGTCACACACTGCAGCGGAGTGCGCGTGATCGGCGGCCACCACCGCAGCACCGCCGTCAACGACGAGGTCACTGAACAGCCGCAGCTTCGCGCCGAGGTAATGCGCGACGGTCGGATGGTAATCCATGTGATCGCGCGACAGATTGGTGAAGCCGCCGGCGGCGACGCGCACGCCGTCGAGGCGATGCTGGTCGAGGCCGTGCGACGATGCTTCGAGCGCGAGATGCGTCACACCTTCGTCCGCTAGTTCGGCGAGCGAGCGATGCAGCGCAATCGGATCCGGCGTCGTCAGCGATCCGTAGACCGTGCGCTTGGGCGCGACGATGCCGATGGTGCCGAGGCTTGCCGATGCATGTCCGAGCTTTTCCCAGATCTGCCGCACGAAGGCAGCGACCGACGTCTTGCCGCTGGTGCCGGTGACGGCGGCAATCGTTCCCGGCTGCTTCGCAAAGAACGCGGCGGAGGCCAGCGCCAGCGCGCGGCGCGGATTGGCAAGCGCGATCACCGGCACGTTCGAAGAAGCCGCTTGATCGGCGACGATCGCGACAGCGCCCTTCTCGATCGCCTGCGCGATGAACTTCGATCCGTCTGTTTTGCTGCCGGCGAGAGCAAAGAACACATCGCCCGGCTTCACGGCGCGGCTGTCTGTGGCGAGCCCCGCGACGTCCACGTCACCGGCAGATGCCACCGCCTTACCGTCATTCGGGAAAAGTTGCTTGAGCTTCATATGCAGTCCGGGTGGCAACGCATCTGCCAGATTCTATCCCGTCATGGCCGGGCTTGTCCCGGCCATCCACGTCTTCTTTGCCGACGAATTGTAAGACGTGGATGCCCGCGACAGGCGCGAATTCACACGCCGTGGCCTACCGGCTTATTCCTGATGCTGCAAGAATAAGGCGGTCGGACGGCGGCAGATCGAAACGCGGCTCGATGCCGAGCAGCGGCGCGATGCGCTCGATCACCTTGCCGCCGGTCGGCACGGCGTTCCAGCCGGAGGTGATGAAGCCGTGCGTCTCCGGCAGCGGCTGCGGCTCATCCAGCATGATCAGGAGCTGAAACTTCGGGTTGTCCGAGGGCATGATCGCCGTGAACGAGTTCAGCACCTGCTTCTTGGAGTAGCGGCCGTTGACGACCTTTTCCGAGGTGCCGGTCTTGCCCCCGACGTAATAGCCGAGGATGTCGGCCTTGCGCGCGGTACCCTTCTCGGCGTTCAATCGCATCAGGTAGCGCATCTTGTCGCTGGTCTCGGTCTTCACGACCTTGGTGGCGAGCTTCATCGCCTCTTCTTCGGTACGCTTGAGCAGCGTCGGCGGAATAAGGTAGCCGCCGTTGATGCAGGCGTTGATGCCCATCACCGCCTGCAGCGGCGCGACCGAAAGACCGTGGCCGAAGGAAATCGTGATCGTGTTCAGTTCGCCCCAGCGCTTCGGCACGATCGGCTCGGCGCTTTCCGGTAGTTCGGTGCGCAGGCGGTCGAGCTGGCCGAGCTTGCGCAGGAACGCCTTGTGCGCCTCGACGCCCTGCGACAGCGCGATCTTGGCGGCGCCGACGTTCGACGAATACGTAAACACCTCGGTCAGCGACATCGGCCGGCCGAGCGGATGCGTGTCCTTGATGGTGAAGCGGCCGTACTTCAGCGGCCCGCCGGCATTGTAAAGCGTGCCGAGATTGGCCTTGCCCGAGTCGAGCGCCATCGCCAGCGTCAGCGCCTTGAAGGTCGAGCCCATTTCGAACACGCCGGTGGTCAAGCGGTTGATGCGGGTCGGATCGTTCGCCTCGCGCGGATTGTTCGGATCGTAGTCCGGCACCGACACCAGCGCGACGATCTCGCCGGTCTTGACGTTCGAGACGAGACCAGCCGCTGCCTTCGCCTTGAACTTGTCCTTCGCCTTCAGCAGTTCGTCGCGCAGCGCCTGCTCGACGCGCAGGTCCACGGCGAGTTCGACCGGCTTCTGAAGGCGGTCGGTCGCGAAGCCCGCGCGATGCAGATCGGCGAGGCCGTTGCTGTCGAGCCACTTCTCGATGCCGGCGATGCCCTGATTGTCGATGTTGACGTGACCAATCAGGTGCGACACCACCGGACCGCTCGGGTAGACGCGGCGGTTCTCGCGCAGGAAGCCGATGCCCGGAATGCCGAGGCGATGAATCGCCTGCTGCTGCTGCGGCGTGATCTCGCGCTTCAGCCAGACGAAGCCCTTCTTCGATGACAATCGCTGGCGCACCTCGCCCTGATCGAGATCGGGCAGCGCGCCGGTGAGCAGTTCGATCGCCTCATCGCGGTCGATGATGCGGCGCGGCTCGCCGAACAGCGACGGCGCCTTGACGTCGGTCGCGAGAATTTCGCCGTTGCGGTCGACGATGTCGGGCCGCGATGTGGCGATAGCGTCCTGCGACGCCGTGCGGCGGCCGGCCTGGCTCTCGCCCACGGTCGCGAACATCACGAGACGGCCGGCGATGATCGCGTAAACGGCGGCGAATGCGAGAATGGCGAAGCCGACGCGCGCACGCGCCTTGGCGGCGCGATCGACGTTGCGCCCGTAGAGCAGACTGCGGATGAAACGCTGATGCCAGCGCGCCAGAGCGGGCTCGGTCATTGCTCGTCGTCCTCAGTCTTGGTGACGCTGCCGGTGATGACCTCCTGCTGCTCGATCACGTCAAGCATCGCTCCGATCGGATCGGCAACGTCGGGCTTGGCAAAGCTCGGCGGACGCTCCGGCAAATTCTTCAGGCGGTCGTACTGCTGCGACTCGACCGGCCGCAGGCCGAGATGCTTCGTCGCCAGGCCCTGTAAACGTCCCGGCGTCTCGAGCCTCGCCCACTCGGCACGCAGTGCCGCAATCGCATCGCGCTGCGCACGGATATCGGCGCGCAGCTTCAGCACGCGCTCCATCCGCACCGTCGATTCCATCTTGATATGGTAGACGTGCGCGGCGGCGAACACGAGCGCACAGATGACGAAGACGTGGACGAAGCGCATCGTTCACCCTCCCCGCATCACGTCGGCGAGCGACGGCCAGCGGCTCATTGTATCGCTGTCTTCAAAGGGAGCGCGGGTGCGCGCCGCGGCGCGCAGCTTGGCGGAGCGCGCACGCGGATTGTTGCGAACCTCGCCGTCGCTGGCGACGACGGCCTTCTTGGTCAGTAGCTCGAAGCGCGGCGCGGCCTGCGCGACGTCCGGCAGATGGCGCGACCCGGCGGAGACCTTGCCGCGCTCGGCGAGGAACGTCTTGACGATGCGGTCTTCCAGAGAATGGAACGACACGACGACGAGCCGCCCGCCCGGTTTGAGAACGCGCTCGGCCGCGGCGAGCGCGTCTTGCAGTTCGTCCAGTTCCTCGTTGACGAGAATGCGCAGCGCCTGGAACGTCCGCGTGGCGGGGTGAATTTCGTGCGGCTTCGCACGCACAACCCGCGAAACGATGTCGGCGAGCGCCTTCGTCGTCGCGATCGGCGCTTCAGTGCGCGCCTTGACGATGGCGCGGGCGATCGCGCGCGAGCGGCGCTCCTCGCCGAAAATGTAGATGACGTTGGCGAGATCGGTCTCGCTTGCCTTGGCGATCACGTCCGCCGCACTCGGCCCGTCGTGGCCCATGCGCATGTCGAGCGGTCCGTCGAAGCGGAACGAGAAGCCGCGCTCAGCCTGATCGACCTGCATCGACGACACGCCGACGTCCATGACGACGCCGTCGACACGCTCGACGCCCTGCGATGCGCAGACGTCCGCAAGATTGGAGAAGCGATCCTCAACCAGCGTCAGCCGGCCATCGGAGCGCTGAACGAGATCGAACCCGCCGGCAATGGCCGTGCGGTCGCGATCGATCGCGATCACGCGCGTACCGGGCGTTGCGAGGATGGAGCGGGTGTAGCCGCCGGCGCCGAACGTCGCGTCGACATAGACGCCACCGGCGCGCGGATCGAGATACGCGACCGCTTCGCGGCCCAGCACCGGGATATGGCGCGCGGTCTGTTCGTCGTCGCTGGTCATGGCGCATTCACCGCGAAACAGCCCATGCAAGAAAAACAGGTGAGCTGCCTTCGCATGCTGCGCGTTCCGGACTCCGTTTGGGACGATGAAGGCAACCATCGGAATGTGGGGCATTCATTGCATTGCGGCCGCGCCCGCTCGCGGTCCTTCGGACCCCCATTAACACCGGTTAACATTAAGGAATCGTTGATGGCCCCGACGCTGGATCGATATCCGCTAACCGCATGGAGGGTTGTGCAAAATTCGGCGCAGAGCGATTGCGCATTTAAGTCGAAGGCGGGATAGTGGAACCGGACGTTTCGGGGCTGAAACGACGCGAGGGCCGGGGCGGTTTTCCGGGCGCCAGACGCGATTCGCCCGCGACGGCCCGGCGCTCCAGGCGACCCGTGGATCGCAGTCTGTGGATCGCCGCCGTGTTGCCCGGCTCTTGCCCAGTTTGAGTTTTGAAATGCCCCTCGGTTCGTTCGCGTCTGGTGGAATCCGATCGACACGTCAACGTGCCGTTCCGTTAACCCGGCCTCACGCTCACGCTGACATGCACCCATTCATGCCGGACTCATCGGTGGTCTCCGATGTGATCCCCTCCCCCAACCACGGCGAGCGTCGCGGCGACAAGCCGGCCGACATGATTATCCTGCATTACACGGGCATGACCGACACCGAGTCGGCTCTGAAACGGCTCTGCACGCCCGGAACCGACGTCTCGGCGCATTATGTGGTGCTGGAGGATGGCCGGGTCGTGCAGTGCGTGCAGGAATCCCGCCGCGCCTGGCATGCCGGCCAGTCGATCTGGCTCGGCGACGAAGATATCAACTCCCGCTCGATCGGCGTCGAAATCGTCAATCGCGGCCATGACTGGGGCTATCCGGACTTTCCGCTGCGCCAGATCGCCGCCGTGATCGCGCTGTGCCGCGGCATCATGATCCGCCGCAGCGTGCCGGCGCACCACGTGCTTGGCCATTCCGACGTATCTCCCGGCCGCAAAAAGGATCCGGGCGAGAAGTTTCCATGGGATGCGCTGGCCGCCTCCGGCGTCGGCCATTTCGTGCCGCCAGCGCCGATCGTGCGCGGCGAAACGCTGATGCTCGGCACCGAAAGCGCGGCAGTGAAGGCGATGCAGCACCAGCTTGCGTCCTACGGTTATGGCATTCCTGTGACCGGCACGTTCGACGCCAAGACCATGGAAGTGGTCACCGCCTTCCAGCGTCACTTCCGCCCGGAGCGGATCGACGGCGTCGCCGATCAGTCGACGTTAGCCACGCTGGACGCCCTGGTTGCCAGCGCGCCGAAATCCCCGCCGCAACCCTTGACCCCGGTCCCCCCAGCCGCCATTGCTTGAACCGTCAGTCGGCCGGACGGCCGCTCTCGCGAGAACCGAAAGGTTGCGAGGGAGGAAAGTCCGGGCTCCATCGACATGCGGTGCCGGATAACGTCCGGCGGGGCCTGTCCTCGCGAAAGCGGGGAACGACCCCAGGGACAGTGCCACAGAGAACGAACCGCCTGATCTCGATCAGGCAAGGGTGAAAAGGTGCGGTAAGAGCGCACCGCGTGTCCGGCAACGGAGACGGCATGGCAAACCCCACCGGGAGCAAAACCGAATAGGGACGGCACAGCGGTCAGTTCGTCTTCGACGATAACACCGCGGGGTCATGTCGGACCCGCCGTCCGGGTAGGTTGCTTGAGGCTGCGTGCAAACGCAGTCCCAGAGGAATGGCCGTCACGTGTCGCGCATGAAAGTGCGCGGCGCCCTACAGAACCCGGCTTACAGGCTGGCTGATGCATACGCATGGTCCCACGATCATGCGCAATGAACGAGGGGCTCGGCGCAACACGCCGGGCCCCTCACCATTTTCGGAATCGAATGACGGCACTCAGTCGCGGCCGGCTTCCTCGATCGCCTGCGCGAGGCGCGCCGGATTGCTGAAGAACATCTCGTGGCTGCCATCGCACTCGACCAGCCGGAACAGACCGAGCCGTTCCGACAGGCGCGGATGCCAGGGCATGCTGTGCGGCAGGGCGATATCCTGCCGGCAGTTGACGTAGGACTTGCCGACCGGCAGCTCGGCCAGCGGCCGCTTCAGCGTGATCTTGTCCGTGAATGTCTTGTTGGGATGCAGATTGAGCTTGTCGTAGGCCGCCTTGGCCAGCGCCATGTCAGCATCATTGATGAACGCATCGCGCCATATCTCGAACGGCAGCATCACCGCGTTGTTGTTTGCCGCGGCGATCGCATCGAACAGCGCGACGTAATGCGGTGGCACCATGTCGTTGAGCGACTGGCCGTCGAGCGGCACGAAAGCGTTGATGTACACCAGCCGCTTGATGCGATCGGTCAGGCGATCGGCGACCCCGGAAATGATCATGCCGCCGTAGCTGTGGCCGGCGAGGCGGATGTCCCGGAGATTGCTGGATTCGATGTAGGACACGATCGACGCGATCGCCTCCTCGAGGCCCGTCTTGCTGCGGTCGTCGCCCTTGTTGTTGCCCGCGATCGTCGGGCAATGAACGGTGTGGCCTTTCTTCTTGAGATGTCCGGCAACGGCGTCCATCTCCGCGCCCGTATGCCATGCACCATGAACGAGAACATAAAGATCGCCCATCATCATCTCTCCGCTCGCAACAACTCCGGCACCGCCATGCGAATGTATTTAACCTGTTTCCTTTCCTGAAACCTGTCAAGCAAACGGCGGGTGAGAGAGCCCGGCGCGATCACGCCGGACTCTTACCAGTTCTGGGACTTGTCACTCCGCCGCATCGATACGGCCGAACTCCAGCACCTGCCGCTCGAACAAGCCGCGGTAAATGCCGTCGCTGCGCCGCACGAGCGAAGCGTGCGTGCCCTCCTCGGCGATGCGGCCGCGATCGAACACGAGGATCCGGTCGAGGTGGCGCACCGTCGACAGCCGATGCGCGATCACGATCGCGGTGCGGCCCTGCATCAGCCGCTCCATCGCCTGCTGGATCAGCGCCTCCGATTCCGAATCGAGGCTCGACGTCGCCTCGTCCAGGATCAGCACCGGCGCATCCGCGAGGAAAGCCCGCGCCAGCGCCACGCGCTGCCGCTCGCCGCCCGACAGCTTCACGCCGCGTTCGCCGACCAGCGTGCCGTAGCCTTTCGGCAGCCGCTCGATGAACTCGTGCGCGTTCGCGAGCTCTGCTGCACGCACGATGTCCGCGAAGCTCGCGCCCGGCCGGGCATAAGCGATGTTCTCCGCCAGCGAACGGTGAAACAGGATCGGCTCCTGCTGCACGATCGCGATCTGGCTGCGCAGCGACGACTGCGTAGCCTTGGCGATGTCCTGACCGTCGATCAGGATGCGGCCGCCGTTGATGTCGTACAGCCGCTGCACCAGCTTGACGAACGTCGTCTTGCCGGAGCCCGAACGCCCGACCAGACCGACACGCTCGCCCGGCCTGATGTTCACCGCCAGCCGCTCGTACAGCGGCGTGACATGACCGCCGTAGTGGAACGTCACGTCGTCGAAGACGATGCCGCCGCCGGAAATCCGGATCGGCTTCGCATCGTCAGCATCGTGAATGCCGAGCGGCAGGCTGTGGATCGCGACCAACTCCTCCATGTCGTTGACCGAGCGCTGCAGGTTGTTGACGTGCATGCCGACGTCACGCAGATAGCCGTGGATGACGACATACGTCGTCAGCACGTAGGTGACATCGCCCGGCGTCGCCTTGCCCGCGAGCCACAGCCAGAGCGCACCGCCGATCACCGCGGCGCGAACACCCAGCAGCACGGCAAGCTGCGCCGTGCTTGTGATGTTGTAGCGCAGCCACGTGCGGTTGACGCGACGGCGCCAGCGGCTGACCACGCCGCCGAGCCGCGCATCTTCACGCGCCTCCGCGCCGAACGACTTGACCACCGGGTTGCAGGTCAGCGCATCCGCCAGCGTGCCGCCGACCTTGGTGTCCCAGGCGTTCGACACCGAGGCCGCCGGCGCGATGTACTTCGTCGACAGCAGCACCGTCATCGTGATGTAGGCGACCGCACCGACAGCCATCACCGCGCCGAGCACCGGCCAGTGCAGCCCGAGGATAAGGATCGAGCCGACCAGCACGGCGAACGACGGCAGCAGCGCCATCAGCAGCGTGTCGTTCAACAGATCGATCGCCCACATGCCGCGGGTGATCTTGCGCACCGTCGAACCGGCGAAGCTGTTGGCGTGCCAGTCGGTCGAGAGCCGCTGCACCCGCACGAAGCTGTCGCGCGCGATGTCGGACATGATGCGCAGCGTGAACGGCACGATGGCGTTGAGGCCGAACAGCCGCATCAGCATCGAGCCTACGCCGAGCGCGACGATGACGGCGAAGGCAACGAAAGCCGCCTGGCGCGCCGCAGGATCGCTTGCACCAGCGGTCACCGCATCGACCAGACGGCCGGAGAACAGCGGCATGAACAGGTCGGCCACCGTCGCACCGAGCATGCCGCCGCCGGTTGCCAGCGTCATCCAGGGCTGATTGAGCCAGTGCCGGAACACGAACGGCAGCACGACGACCATCGCCGTGGGCTTTTTCTTATCTTTGTTGTCGCGAACGAGGGTCATGACGTCATCCGGCAGCGCCCATGCGCACCGGTCCCATTAAAACATGACGCGCGCGGACACACGGGTCCGCCAACGGCGTCAAGGTGTTGAGATTCTGAGTGAAAGACCGGACTCCAGGGACCGGTGTGCCCCGATCGGAGCCGGCGGACCGCGGGCCTGCGTTAGACCGTGGGCCTAACGCTTGCGGAAACGGCCGGAGATCGCGAGCGGGAGCGCGAAAGGCACAACAAGCTTATTCATGCAGCTTCTCCCTGCTCGAGTGATCCAAGGCAAAAATCGCGCGCAAGATTCGAAAGCGTCGCGCGGGAGGCGTCTCTTGAACGCCGATTGCGGCAACATTATCGCAGGATTCGAAATTTGTCAGCGCACGGCGCGATTGAATCAGTGCGCGTCGCTGGGCGGCGCGCCCATCATGTTCGGCTTCTTCAGCAGGACCACGAAGAAGGTCAAACCGAAGTAGAACACCGCCAGCAGAAAGAATGCATCGCCAAATCCCATCACCGTCGCCTGCCGGTGGACGATGTTCGACAACTGCTTCAGCGCCATCAGCGACGCATTGCCCATCCCTTGAAACTTCTGCGTCAGCATGTCGAGCGTTTCGACTGCTTTCGCGTTGCCCCACGTCACCTTGTCGTGCAGGCGCGAGATGTGCAGGTCGGTGCGCTTCTCCAGCACCGTATTGATCAGCGCGAGCCCCACCGCGCCGCCGAGGTTGCGGGTCAGGTTGAACAGTCCCGCAGCGTTCTTCAGCAGGTGCGGCTCGAGCGTACCGAGCGCGATGTTGTTGACCGGCACCATCGCCATCATGATGCCGAGGCCGCGCAGGATCTGCGGGATCAGCATCTCCCAGAAATCCCAGTCGCGGGTGATGCCGACCATCATCCACGAGCTGAGCGAGAAGATCAGCAGCCCGGCGGCGATCATGTAGCGCATGTCGACCTTCTGCATCATCCGGCCGATGATCGGCGCGCTGATGAACATGGTCGCGCCGGTGACGAACACGGTCTCGCCGATCTGCAAGGCGCTGTAACCGCGCACCTGCGCCAGAAACAACGGATAGACGTAGGTCAATCCGTAGAGGCCGATGCCGACGCAGAACGAGAACGAGCAGCCGAGCGCGAAGTTGCGGTCCTTGAAGGCGCGGATATCGACGATCGGCTCCTTTGCCGTCAGCACGCGCCAGAAGAAGAAGACGCCGGAGACGACGCAGACGATGGCGAAGTAGAAAATCGACTCGTCGTCGAACCAGTCGTTGCGCGGCCCCTCCTCCAGCACGTATTCGAGCGAGCCGAGAAAGCCGGCCATCGCCAAGAGCCCCCACCAGTCGAACCTGTCCAGCAGTTCGAACTGCGGCTCGTCGTAATCGACCAGCGCCAGCACGCCGATGGTGATGCCGATGCCGGGAATGATGTTAATGAAGAACAGCCAGTGCCAGGACATCAGTTCGGTGATGTAGCCGCCGACCGTCGGGCCGATGGTCGGCGCCAGCGTGGCGACGAGGCCGATGATCGGCCCGACAATGTGGAATTTGCTGCGCGGAAACACCGAATACGCCGACGCGAACACGGTGGGGATCATGCCGGCGCCGACGAAGCCCTGGATCGCGCGCCAGAAGATCATCTGATCGATCGTCGACGTCAGACCGCAGGCGAAGCTGGCGATGGTGAAGCCGGAGGCCGACAGCGCGAACAGCAGCCGCGTGCCGAGCGCGCGCGAGAGAAAACCCGACATCGGTATCGCGATCACTTCCGCGATCAGGTACGACGTCTGCACCCACGCGACTTCGCTGGAGCTTGCGGAGAGACCGGCCTGAATATCGGCGAGCGAGGCGGAGACGATCTGGATGTCCAGGATCGCCATGAACATCCCGCACACCATGATCAGGAACGCGACCAGCCGTTTTGGTTGAATCCGTTCATCCGCCGGAGCGGCGGGGATCGTCGACGGCGTTGCGGTGGTGGCGTTCGCCATGATGGACTCTTACGCGGGCGGCACGCCGCTGAACTACTGCGGATGCACCGAAGGATCGTCGAGATCGGCTTCGCTGTCCGCATCCTTGGCGCCGTCGCGCGTATCGACGGTGACGTAGACCGACATGCCGGCGCGCAGCAGGTTCTGATCCTGCACCGACTTCGGCACGCGCACCCGCACCGGCAGGCGCTGCACGATCTTGGTGAAGTTGCCGGTGGCGTTGTCCGGCGGCAGCAGCGTGAACACCGAGCCCGCGGCCGGCGAAATGCTGTCGACCACGCCCTTGAACTTGCGATGGCCGTAGGCGTCGACCGAGATCGTCACCGGCTGACCGGGACGGATGCGCTTCAGCTGCGTCTCTTTATAGTTGGCGTCGATGAAGACCTCGTTCAGCGGCACGACGTTCGAGAGCCGCTGGCCCTGCGCGACGAAGTCGCCCTGATTGACGAGGCGGTTCGAGAACACGCCGTCGACCGGCGCGCGTACATTCGTGAACGAAAGATCGCGCTCGGCCTTGGCCAGCGCCGCCTTGTACTCGTCGAGCTGACGCATCGCTTCCTGCTGCTGCGCCTTGATGACCTCGACATTGTCCTTGGCTGCCTCGAACGCGGACTGCGCACTCCTCACGGCGGCCGCCGACTGATCGCGCGTCGCTTGCGAACTCTCGAACACGGCCTTCGAGGCAAAGCCGCGATCGGAGAGTGCCTGCTGGCGGTTGAAGTCGAGTTCGGCGCGCTTGCTCGCGGCGTCGGCGGAGGCGAGCTGCGCCTGCGACTGATCGGCCTGGCTCTGCGCGGCGACGACCTGACGGCCGATGCGGGCGATGGTGGCTTCCTGCGTCGCGACGCGGCTGCGCGCGGAATCGACCGCAATCCTGTAGTCACCGTCGTCGATCTTGAAGATGACGTCGCCCGCCTTGACCTGCGAGTTGTCGCGCGGAACGACGCTCATGATGTGACCGGAGACGCGCGCTCCGAGCGTCGTATTGTACGAGCGAACGTAGGCGTCGTCGGTCGAAACCTTGAAGCGTCCGACGGTCGCGTAATGGTAGCCGTACCAGCCTGCGGCAACGAGCGCGACCGCAGCGAGTCCCAGAAAGACGAATCGCTTGCGCGGTTTCTTCGCGCCGGCATCGGCCGATGGCTGCGAAGAGACGGCATCATCCGCAGGCGCATCCACCTGCGGCGCAGCGCCCGGATCGTCGCCACGTTTCAGCGTCTCCGCCGCATGACCGTCACGCGCGGACACAGCCTCCTCGGCGGAAGGCTCCGGACGCACCAGGCGTGCGGCTTGATCACGGGCGGCCATTAAACGGCTCCTTGTTCTTCATGCGGGCAAAGCATGGCTCTGAAGAATGAAATCGCGCAGCCCGAGCCGGCTACCTTGCCTTGATCCAAAAATAGATTGACCGAACGGTTCGGTCAAGATACACCTTCGACGATCAGGATGCCCGGATCGAGTTACCTCCGGATGTCCGAATTCTGCTGATTGCGAAACAGGTTAAGCTATGGTTGCGACTGAGCGCCCGCCGCTCAAGCTCGTCGGCGACGATGACAGCGCCAAGCGCCGCCAGATCATGGATGGCGCCAGCAAGGTGTTTCTCGAGCTCGGCTTCGATGGCGCCAGCATGGGCGAAATCGCCCGCGCCGCCGGGGTCTCCAAGGGCACTCTCTATGTCTATTTCTCTGACAAGAGCAGCCTGTTCGAGGCAATCGTCGAGCAGCAGAACCTCGAGCAAGGCAAAGCCTCGTTCAATTTCGACCCGAACCAGGATGTCGAAACCACGCTGAAAAATTTCGGCCGCGCCTATATCGAATTGCTGTGCCGGCCCGAGGGCGGCTCGGCGCTGCGCACCGTGATGGCCATCGCCGAGCGCATGCCGGAGGTCGGCCGCCGCTTCTACTACGAGGTGATCTTCCACACTGTCCAGAGCATGGCCGCCTTTCTCCGCGCCAAGGTGGACGCAAAGGAGCTCGCCATCGAGGATTGCGAGCTCGCGGCGATGCAGTTCATGAAGATGTGTCAGTCGACGCTGTTCGAGCCCTACATCTTCCAGGCCAAGCCCGCCCCCTCGACCGACCAGATCGTGCGGGTGGTGGCAAGCGCGACGCGGATGTTCATCGCGGGCTATGGGGTGAGGAAGGACTAGTCCTTTCGTCCTCGCGTCATCAAAGAAAACCGACATCGCAATTGCCGTCCGCCGCCGGGCCGGACTAATCTGCCCGCGCCAGCCGCGGCTGGGTTATTTTTGCAGGCATATTGCGAGTTGGTTATGCGTTTTCCCGGCGCTTCCGTCCTTGCTGCGACGTTCAGTGTCATCATCGCGCTGTTTGCCGGCCCTGCCCTCGCCGAAAAGCGCGTCGCGCTGGTCGTCGGCATCAACAACTATCCCAATCTGAAAAACGGACAGCTCACGCGCGCGGTTGCCGATGCCGAGACGATGGCCGACCTGCTCAAGAACCGGCTCGGCTTCGATGTCGAACTGGCGCGCAACGTCGATCAATCCGCGTTCCTGACGGCGATCGATCGCGTCAAGCGCAAGATCGGCAGCGGCGATACGGTGTTCGTCTTCTTCGCCGGGCATGGCGTCGGTCTGCGCGGCACCAACCTCCTGCTGCCGTCGGATATCCCGGCCGTCGGCCCCGAATCCGAGCAGCTGCTTCGCGGCCGCTCGGTCGCGGAAACCGACCTGATCGAGGCGGTCCGCGAAAAGAAGGCCAAGCTTCTGATCCTCACGCTCGATGCCTGCCGCGACAACCCGATCGAGGAGTTTGCGAAGGAGCAGGCGCGCATTCAGGGCCGCGCCTTCCGCTCGACCGGGACGATGCGGCAGATCGGCCTCGAGGTGCGCCCGACCAGCGGCGTGTTCTCGATCTACTCCGCCGGCATCGGCCAGCGCGCACTCGACCGCCTGGAAACCGACGCGGCGACCGAACGCAATTCGGTGTTCACGCGCGTCTTCGCCCGCAACCTGCGCAACGCCGACGGCCGCCATCTCTCCGACATCATGGAAGAGGTGAAGGAGGAAGTCGCCCAGCTCGCCGCGAAGCAGATCGATCCGGACACGCGCCTGCCGCACACCCAATCGCCCGCCTACTACAACGAGACGCTCGGCGGCCGCATTTTCCTCTCCGGATTGCCGGCAGGCGACGCAGAGCAGCGCGCGGCGGAGGAACGGCGGCGCCGTGCGGCAGAAGAACGGCGGCGGCAAGCCGAAGAAGACGAGCGCATTGCCGAGGAGCGGCGTCGCCGCGCTGATGAGGATCGCCGCAGGCGCATCGAGGAGGAAGACCGCATCCGCCGCGAGGCGGAGGTGCGCAGGCAACAGGAAGAAGAAGCGCGACGGCGGCGAGAGGCCGCGCTGACGCCGACGCAAACGCTCTGGGATCACAACAACTCGATCATGCTGGTGAAGCTGTCGAGCACCGGCATCGAGATCTACTATCAGAATCCGCGGCAAGGCATGATCGACGAGGGCGTCAGATCCGGAACGCTCTTGTTTTCGGGACAGCGGAACGGCGACCGCGTCAGCGGCACGGCCTATGTGTTCGATCGCCGCTGCGGCAAGCTGCCCTACCCGGACGAAGGCGAGATCATCGGCGACCGCAGGATCATCCTCAACGGCCGCCGCGTGCCGACCCAACTCACCAGCGATTGCCGCGTTACTGGCTTTCGCACCGATGCGTCGGTGTTCTCGAAACGCGATTGACAGAGCATGATCCGGGAAAGTGTGCAGCGGTTTTCCGGAGGATCATGCTCGAAGAAAAGTCATCCCGGTCTAGATCATTTCAGTTTCATCTGGAATCGGATGCATCGCACTGAACCTCCCCCTGAAAGGGGGAGGTCGCCAGCCGTCGCTCGAAGAGCGAAGGCGTGGCGGGAGGGGGTCGCTTGCGATGACGATGACCTCACGGTTTTGATCAGACCCCCACCCCAACCCTCCCCCTTTCAGGGGGAGGGAGAGGTGACGTCTGCTTCCATCACATGATGAAACGCTCTAGTGATCTTCGTCGTCGTCGGGCTCGTGCGGAGCTGACTTGTTCTTCGCCGGCCAGAAGCTCTTCAGTTTCTTCACCGAGCTCGTGAAGCCCGGATCGTCGCGCGATCCGGCATAGCGCCCGCGGCCGATCGAAGCGATCTGCTCGCTCGACAGAGCACCCGGCTGGCAGATGTCGCGGCCCCGGTTACGCCGGCGCAGATCGACGTGGATGTGATCGTAATGCGCGGCGTTCGAGCCCGGCGCCAGCACGGTGGTAAAGCGCTCGCACGCCGACCCTTGAATCTCGCGCAGGAACTGCTGCTCCTCCGGCATGCCGCGCCAGCCGTCCTTCACCGAAATGCGGCGGCCATCGGCGAGGACGAACGCCGCGATGTCGAGCGCGTTGCCGAAGGCATGCTCGGAAATCTTGCTGGTGCCGTCGCCGTTGCGCGTGCGGCAGGAGTAGGCGGAGATCTGCTTGATCTCGACCACGCGCGCGCCGAGCCAGCGCGTCGCCGCCGGCTGCACCGACTCGGCAATCCAGCGATCGAGCGCGGACACGATCGGGCATGCAAGCGTCGCCGCCGGCCGGACCGCGACGGGGCCGATCGCCCCGACCGCATCGCCGTTCGACGGACCGAGGCGCGGCAGCGGGTTCTGCACCGGCATGCCCGGCGCGGCGGAGCGGCCGCGCGAATACGGATTCGGATATCGCCCCGGACCGTTCTGGTCTGCCTGATCGCGGTCGTCGCCGCGCTGCCCGTAGCCCTGCTGCGACGGAGCCTGCTCGTCGGCCTCATATGCGCCGGGCTCATCCGGCTCCGGCGCATCGATGCCGGGTGCCGACAGCGACACCGGCCCGCGCGCGCTTGGCTGCGACGGATAAGACGGGCTCGCCTGCTGCTGCGGATAAGGC
>JBMOOJ010000134.1:0-47708 GCA_049323835.1 Pseudomonadota bacterium
GAACGCATCTACCTCAGTCATCGCCCGCCCTCATTTGAGTCTGCTACTCCGCCGCTTCGATCCGCGCCTTCTTCCGCTTGCCGCCGGCCTTCTTCAGGATCGGCGCCAAGAACTTTCCGGTGTGAGAGCGGGGCGCTTTGACGATGTCTTCCGGCGGACCCCAGGCGACGATTTCGCCGCCGCCATCGCCGCCCTCGGGGCCGAGGTCGATCACCCAGTCGGCGGTCTTGATCACTTCGAGATTGTGCTCGATCACCACCACCGAATTGCCCTGCGCCACCAGCTCGTGCAGCACCTCGAGCAGTTTGGCGACGTCGTGGAAGTGCAGGCCCGTGGTCGGCTCGTCGAGAATGTAGAGCGTGCGGCCGGTCGCGCGCTTCGATAGCTCCTTGGCGAGCTTGACGCGCTGCGCCTCGCCGCCGGAGAGCGTCGTCGCCTGCTGGCCGACATGGATGTAGTCGAGGCCGACGCGGCGCAAGGTCTCGAACGTGTCGCGCACGCGCGGCACCGCCTTGAAGAACTCGGCGGCTTCTTCCACCGTCATGTCGAGCACGTCGGCGATCGACTTGCCCTTGAACAGCACCTCCAGCGTCTCGCGGTTGTAGCGCTTGCCCTTGCAGGTGTCGCAGGTCACGTAGACGTCGGGCAGGAAGTGCATCTCGATCTTGATGACGCCGTCGCCCTGGCAGGCCTCGCAGCGGCCGCCCTTGACGTTGAACGAGAAGCGGCCCGGCTCGTAGCCGCGCGCTTTCGCTTCCGGCAGGCCGGCGAACCACTCGCGGATCGGCGTGAACGCGCCGGTGTAGGTCGCCGGGTTCGAGCGCGGCGTGCGGCCGATCGGCGACTGGTCGATGTCGATGATCTTGTCGATGTGCTCGAGGCCCTCGATGCGGTCGTGTGGCGCGGGGCCTTCCGACGCATTGTTGAGCTTGCGCGCGATCGCCTTGTAGAGCGTATCGATCAGCAGCGTCGACTTGCCGCCGCCGGAGACGCCGGTGACGCAGGTGAACAGGCCGAGCGGGATTTCCGCCGAAACGTTCTTGAGGTTGTTGCCGCGCGCGTTGATGACCTTGATGGTGCGGCGATGGTTCGGCGGGCGGCGCTCCGGAATCTCGACCGAAAGCTCGCCGGTGAGATACTTGCCGGTGAGCGACTTCGGGTTGTTCATGATGTCGTCGGGCGTGCCGCGCGCGATGATGTTGCCGCCGTGCATGCCGGCGCCGGGGCCGATGTCGACCACGTAATCGGCGGCGCGCACCGCGTCCTCGTCGTGCTCGACCACGATCACCGTGTTGCCGAGGTCGCGCAGGCGGCGCAGCGTATCGAGCAGGCGCGCGTTGTCGCGCTGGTGCAGACCAATTGAAGGTTCGTCCAGCACGTAGAGCACGCCGGTCAGGCCCGAGCCGATCTGCGAGGCGAGGCGGATGCGCTGGCTCTCGCCGCCGGACAAGGTGCCGGAGGCGCGGGCGAGGGTGAGGTAATTCAGGCCGACGTCGAGCAGGAATGACAGGCGGTCGCGGATTTCCTTGAGCACGCGGATGGCGATTTCCATCTGCTGCTTGTTGAGGTGTTTTGGCAGCTCCTCGAACCACTCGCCGGCGCGGCGCACGGACAGTTCGGAGATTTCGCCGATGTGCCTGCCGGCGATCTTCACGCACAGCGCCTCGGGCTTGAGGCGATGGCCTTCGCAGCCGCCGCAGGGCACGTCGGTGAAGTACTTGCCAAGCTCCTCGCGCGCCCACTCGCTCTCGGTCTCGCGGAAGCGGCGCTCGATGTTGGTAACGACGCCCTCGAACGGCTTCTTGGTGTCGTAGGAGCGGACGCCGTCTTCATAAGAGAACTTGATCTCGTCCTCGCCGGAGCCGTGCAGGATCGCATTCTGCGTTTTCTTCGGCAGGTCCTTCCACGCCGTGTCGAGCGCGAACTTGTAGTGCTTGCCGAGCGCCTGCAGCGTCTGGATGTAATAGGGCGACGACGACTTCGCCCACGGCGCGATCGCACCCTTGCGCAGCGTCAGCTCCTTGTCGGGAACGACCAGATCCGCGTCGATGTGCTGCTCGACGCCAAGGCCGCCGCAGGCCGGGCAGGCGCCGTACGGGTTGTTGAAGGAGAACAGCCGCGGCTCGATTTCCGGCAGCGTGAAGCCGGACACCGGACAGGCGAATTTCTCAGAGAACAGAATACGTTCCGGGCCGCTCTTGTCATGGATTTTAGCGACTTTTTTCTTCTCGTCATGGCCGGGCTTGACCCGGCCATCCATCTTTTCCGGAGAAGATGGATCACCGGGTCTCGCGCCTTCGGCGCGGCCCGGTGATGACGAGGAGGGATTGTCCGCGTACTCGATCACGGCCAAGCCCTCGGCGAGCTTGAGCGCGGTCTCGAACGACTCCGCGAGGCGTTGCGCCATGTCGGGACGGACGACGATGCGGTCGACCACGACGTCGATGTCGTGCGGAAATTTCTTGTCGAGCACGGGAGCATCGCTGAGTTCGTGGAAGGCGCCATCGACCTTCACACGCTGGAATCCCTTCTTCAGGAATTCGGCGAACTCCTTCTTGTATTCGCCCTTGCGGCCCTGCGCGACCGGCGCCAGCAGGTAGAGGCGCGTGCCTTCCGGCAGCGCCAGCACGCGATCGACCATCTGCGACACGGTCTGGCTTTCGATCGGAAGGCCGGTCGCCGGCGAATACGGAATGCCGACGCGCGCCCAGAGCAGGCGCATGTAGTCGTAGATCTCGGTGACGGTGCCCACCGTCGAACGCGGATTCTTCGACGTGGTCTTCTGTTCGATCGAGATCGCAGGCGAGAGACCGTCGATCTGGTCGACGTCCGGCTTCTGCATCATTTCCAGGAATTGCCGCGCGTAGGCGGAGAGCGACTCGACGTAACGGCGCTGGCCTTCGGCGTAGATCGTATCGAACGCGAGCGAAGATTTTCCGGAGCCGGAGAGGCCGGTCAGCACCACGAGCTTGTCGCGCGGGATTTCAAGGTCGACGTTCTTCAGGTTGTGTTCGCGCGCACCGCGAATGACGATGTTGCGCGATCCTGTGGCCGCACTCTGCTTGCGGCTCGCCTTGATGACTTCATCCATGATGCATTCCGGAACGCTTATCTTTTGCGCGCACTCTCATCGAAAAACCGGGTCCCACTTTTTCGGAGTACGCGCTGCTTGTCGGGAGCCGTACTCTTCCGCCAGGAAGTGTCAGCAGCCGTCAGCTATCGGAGAAATGTATCCGGAACATAGGCAGAACGAGGAGGGATTTCCAGTCCCTCGCAGGACTCATCAACCGCTCGATGCTGGAACAGCAACGCCAAAGAAAAAGGCCGGCGAAACCGCCGGCCTTTTCCGATCAGAAGATCAGTCGATCTCAGTACTTGGCAACAACCGGGCCACCCCAGCCGAAGCGATAGTTCACGCCCAGCTTCACAGTGTGCTCGTCGTTGTTGAAGCTGCCAGCGATCGCCGGAGCCGGAACGGTGCGCACGAAGTTGTAACGGCCGAAGTCGTAGTACTGGTACTCGACCTTCGCCGACCAGTTCGGAGCGAACATGTACTCGAGACCGGCGCCGACGGTGTAGCCGTCGCGATCCGCAGTGCTGATCACACCCAGGTTGTTCGAGCGATCCTGGTAAGCGTAACCGCCCTTCACGTAGAGGAGGCCGGGACCCCAGGTCCAGCCGAGACGGCCGGTGACCGAAGCGAGACCCTGCTCCTTGAAGAGGCCGTTGTTGTTGCCGGCAACGGCGCTGTACTGGCCTTCGATACCTGCAACCCAGTTCGGGCCGAACTGGTAGTCGGCACCGATCTGGCCACCGCCCATGAAGCGGGCGTCGCTGTTGCCGAAGATGGTGTCGTTGCCGAACGCGGCGCCGATGTGCGCACCGAGGTAGAACCCGGTCCAGTTGTAGATCGGGGCCGGCGGCGGCGGGGGCGCCTTGGTGTAGGTGCGGCCGCGCAGGTCAGCAGCGTAGGCCGACGTGGACATGCCGAGCGCAACCAACGCAACGGTACCCAGCAAAATCTTCTTCATTTTCTTGGTCTCCAAGGTCTTCATTTTTGTCCCGCATCGGCGCGCCGTGCAGGATATCCCCGGCGCAAGCGCGCCTTCGTGATGAGCGGCAATATAGCGATTCCCACACAAAATACCGTCTCCGAAATGCAACAGTCGTGCGAGAACTGACAGGTGCTAAGTTAAGGAAGTATTTAGCATTTCTAAGATTGCGGCCTCACGATTCGATCACGCCTGGATCACATCTTCGCCACAATCAACCGTGGAACCGGCAAAATTGTTCCACCGAAAGGGGGAGTTCCATCATTTTATACCTTCACAGGAACAAAAATGGAACATACTGTGGTCGGCGATCCGTGTGGATAACCGCGGCTGGCCGCCCGCGAGGGCGTCTGCGGGGTATAGGGTTGCATGGAAGCAGCCAGCCGAACGGGTCGGGGCCCGGCCAAGGGGGCGATCGATGGCGCCGGCATGCGGGCAACGCCCGGTTGAGTCGGTCGAGCCGGCAGGGCGCAGGAATCAGGGTATCAGTGGAGGACCGCAATGGCGGGAAGCGTGAACAAGGTCATTCTCATCGGCAATCTCGGGAAGGATCCCGAAATCCGGCGCACCCAGGACGGGCGGCCGATTGCCAACCTCAGCATTGCGACGTCGGAAACCTGGCGCGACAAGGCGACAGGCGAGCGCAAGGAAAAGACCGAGTGGCATCGCGTCGTGGTTTTCAACGAGGGGCTCTGCAAGGTCGTCGAGCAATACCTCAAGAAGGGCGCGAAGGTTTACATCGAAGGCGCGCTGCAAACACGCAAGTGGACCGACCAGAGCGGCGTCGAGAAGTATTCGACCGAAGTGGTTCTGCAAGGCTTCAACTCGACGCTGACGATGCTCGACGGGCGCGGCGGTGGCGGCGGCAGCTTCTCCGATGACGGTGGTGGAGGTGGCGACTTCGGCTCGAGCAGTTCGTCCGGCGGCGGCCAGCGGCGCGCTGTGGCGGCAGGCGCGGGCGGCGGACGCCGCAGCGACATGGACGACGACATTCCATTCTAGCGCCGTTCGAGCGGCTATTCAGCTCTTCTTCAGTGCGAGCACGAGTTCACCCGCGACAGGCGCGTCGCGGGCCAATTCGTGCTGATAGAGCGCCGAGCGCGCGTGACGGCCATGGTCAGGGCCAAACACCTCGATCAGCAGATCCGAGGCGCCGTTGAGAACTTTCGGTGCGTCGCGAAAGCCCGGCGCCGAGTTCACAAAGCCAAGCAGCCGAATGACGCGAGCGATGCGATCGAGATCGCCGATCACGGCCTTGGCCATCGCGAGATGGTTGATCGCCATGCGCCGCGCGGACCGATATCCGTCCTCAATGGACAACTCGGCTCCGAGCTTCCCGGCTTCCGGTAGATAGTCCTGATCGTCGGCGCCTACCGCGGTGCCGTAGGTGCCTGACAGGTAGAGCAATCCATCGTGCTCGATCCCGTAGGCGAAGTTGCCGATCGCTTTCGGAGGGCGGGGCAACTGGACGCCAATTTCTGACAGCCGACGCTCGATATCTCCCGCCATGATCTGGTCCTTCTGTCTGCGCAGTCAACGATAGGGGCGGCTGCGCCGGCAGGGAAGGTATCTGATCTTGACATTGGAAAGATTTAAGTTAATACTATTTACATTGAGCCTGGCCGATGACCGTTTTGATCAGGAGGATTGCATGAGCCTGGCCCCGACATTTGCCCCGCTGTTGAACGCGCCGCTTGCCATCCAGCTTCATGCCTTCGCCGCGATGGGCGCGTTCGCACTGGGTGTCGCGCAGTTCGCTGCGCCAAAGGGGACACTGCCGCACCGGACCGTCGGCTGGATCTGGGTCGGCCTGATGCTGATCGTCGCCGTCAGTTCGTTCTGGATTCACGGCAAGAGCCCGCGGCTTGCCGGGCCGTTCGGGCCGATCCATCTGCTGTCGATCATGGTTTTGCTGATGCTGCCGATCGCGCTGTGGTTCGCGCACCGGCACAATGCCCGCGGTCATGCCAAGACGATGATCGGCATTTTCATCGGCGGACTTGTCGTCGCCGGGTTGTTCACGTTCATTCCCGGGCGCCTCATGCACGCGGTCGCGTTTGGCGGCTGAATCGCTTCCGCAACCCCTTGGTTTCGTTAGGGGAAAATGCCGCTGAAAATCGCCGTTTGATTTGGTTTGTGACAGGGGATGCGCTATATGATTCCCAGCTGAATCAGCCTGGAATCTGCCTTGTCCGACACCGACGATAACACCCCCGAGGGGCCGCAGGCGCCTTCGGATATCCGGCCCGTTTCGATCACCGACGAGATGAAGCGCTCGTATCTCGATTACGCGATGAGCGTGATCGTGGCGCGCGCGCTGCCGGATGCGCGTGACGGTCTGAAGCCGGTGCACCGGCGCATTCTCTACGCGATGTACGAGAACGGCTTCGAATGGAACAAGCCGTTCCGCAAATCGGCGCGCACCGTCGGCGACGTCATCGGTAAATATCATCCGCACGGCGACCAGTCGGTCTACGACGCGCTGGTGCGTATGGCGCAGGACTTCTCGATGCGCCTGCCGCTGATCGACGGGCAGGGCAATTTCGGCTCGATCGATGGCGATCAGCCGGCGGCGATGCGTTACACGGAATCCCGCCTCGCCAAGATTGCGCAATCGCTGCTCGACGACATCGACAAGGACACCGTCGACTGGCAGCCGAACTACGACAATTCGGAAAAAGAACCGTCGGTGCTGCCGGCGAAGTTTCCGAACCTGCTCGTCAACGGCGCCGGCGGCATCGCCGTCGGCATGGCGACCAATATCCCGCCGCATAACCTCGGCGAAGTCATCGACGCATGCGTGGCGCTGATCGACAATCCCGGCTTAAGCATCGACGATCTGATCAACATCGTTCCGGGCCCGGACTTCCCGACCGGCGGCATCATCCTCGGCCGCCAGGGCATCCGCTCGGCCTATCATCTCGGCCGCGGCTCGATCGTGATGCGCGGCAAGGTCGAGATCGAGACGATCCGCAAGGATCGCGAAGCGATCATCGTCTCGGAAATTCCGTATCAGGTGAACAAGGCCTCGATGGTCGAGCGCATCGCCGAGCTGGTGCGCGACAAGAAGATCGAGGGCATTTCGGACCTGCGCGACGAGTCCGATCGCGATGGCTATCGCGTCGTCGTCGAACTGAAACGCGATGCGGTCGCCGACGTCGTGCTGAACCAGCTCTATCGCTTCACGCCGCTGCAATCGAGCTTCGGCGCCAACATGGTGGCGCTCGACGGCGGCCGTCCGCAGGTGATGAACCTGAAGGACCTGCTGACGGTCTTCATTGCCTTCCGCGAACAGGTCGTCACCCGCCGCACCAAGTTCCTGCTGAACAAGGCGCGCGACCGCGCGCATATTTTGGTCGGCCTTGCGATTGCGGTCGCCAATATCGACGAGATCATCCGCGTCATCCGCACGTCGCCCGATCCGAACACGGCCCGCGATACCCTGATGTCGCGCGACTGGCCGGCGGCCGACGTCGCGGCGATGATTACGCTGATCGACGATCCGCGGCATCGGCTCTCGCCGGACGGCACCGCGCGGCTTTCGATGGAGCAGGCGAAGGCCATCCTCGATCTGCGCCTGCAGCGCCTCACAGCGTTGGGCCGCGAGGAAATCTCCGAAGAGCTCGACAAACTCGCGACCGAGATTGCCGACTATCTCGATATCCTGCGCTCGCGCGCGCGCGTGCAGTCGATCGTCAAGACCGAACTGAGCGACGTGAAGGCCGAGTTCGCCACCCCGCGCCGCACCGTTATTGTCGAGCAGGAAGGCGAGGTCGAGGACGAAGACCTGATCCAGCGCGAGGACATGGTCGTGACCGTGTCGCACGCCGGGTACGTCAAGCGTGTGCCGCTCTCCGCCTACCGGGCGCAGCGCCGCGGCGGCAAGGGCCGCTCCGGCATGCAGACGCGCGACGAGGATTTTGTCTCCAGGCTGTTCGTCGCCTCGACGCATACGCCGGTGTTGTTCTTCTCCTCGCGCGGTCAGGTCTACAAGGAAAAGGTCTGGCGGCTGCCGATGGCGGCTCCCAACGCGCGCGGCAAGGCGATGATCAACATCCTGCCGCTCGAGCAGGGCGAGCGTATCACCACGATCATGCCGCTGCCTGAGAACGAGGAGACGTGGAGCGAACTCGACGTCATGTTCGCGACCACCGGCGGCAACGTCCGCCGCAACAAGCTTTCCGATTTCGTCGATGTCCGCCGCTCCGGCATCATCGCCATGAAGCTCGATGAGGGTGAGGCGATCGTCGACGTGCAGATCTGCACCGAACGCGACGACGTGTTGCTCACCGCCGCCGGCGGCCAGTGCATCCGTTTCCCGGTTACTGACGTGCGCGTGTTCACTGGTCGCACGTCGATGGGTGTGCGCGGCATCGCGCTGCCCGAGGGCGACAAGGTGATCTCGCTGTCGATCCTGCGCCACGTCGAGACCACGTCGGACGAACGCGCGGCGTATCTCAAGATGCGCCGGGCGGTATCAGGCGAGGGCGAGGCGGAGGCGACAGCGGATGCCGAGGGCGATGAGGCCTCGAGCGCGTTCCAGCTCGGGCAGGAGCGCTACGCTGAGATGTCGGCGCTGGAGCAGGTGGTGCTCACCGTCTCCGCCAACGGGTATGGCAAGCGCACGCTGTCCTACGAGTACCGGACCACGGGCCGCGGCGGCAAAGGTATCGTCGCCATGTCGGTCAACGAGCGCAACGGCAAACTCGTCGCCTCGTTCCCGGTCGAGAACTCCGACCAGATCATGCTGGTGACCGATGCCGGTCAGCTCATCCGCTGCCCGGTCGAGGACATCCGCATCGCCGGCCGTTCGACCCAGGGCGTGATCGTGTTCGACACCGCCGACGATGAGCATGTCGTCTCGGTCGAGCATCTCACCGAGGAGGCCGAAGGCGGCAACGGCAACGGGAACGGGCACTGAGCCTAATCCATAGTTCGTCATCACCGGGCCGCGCCTTAGGCGCGAGACCCGGTGATCCATCTTTGATCTGGAAAGCGAGATGGATTGCCGGGTCAAGCCCGGCAATGACGAGTATTGAGTGCCGAACGTCAGACCAAAAGAAAAAGCCGCTGGGGGGCATCCCGGCGGCTTTTAACCTGGAGGTATGAGTTGGGAGGTCTGAAGTCTTGAAATCTCGTGTTAGCGGCTTGCGGTGACGACGCGGGCTTCTGTCATCACGACGGCCTTGCTGCCGGCCTGGCGCAGACACGAGGTTTCGAAGTTCGGCCAGGCCTGCTGCGAGCAGTCCTTGCCGATCGGGCGGATATCGAGGCGGTCGCCCTTGGTCATGGCGACCGGCACGCTTGCTTCGACCTGCGGGGCAAAGCCGGGCAGAACGGTCAGTGCGGCGGCGATGAACGCTGCGACTGCAACTGCGGAAAGAGCCTTGATCATTGGTGTCCCCTGTATCTGGTCGCCTGAGAGCCGTTTTCGATTTTCTTGCGGCTTCTCGTTCCCTGTTGTGAGAGCTTCTAGACCTGTCACGTTTCAGCGTGTCTGCGTCGGCCAGGAATATGGTTTCGTCGGCCGTCTGATTTGTTTCGTCGCGGGGGCGGGGACGAAACATTGGCCGGTTGGCGCCGCTCCGTCCCTTGAGCCGCATGCCCGGTAGACGCAATCAGGGGCGATCCGGTTCGGATCGGGAGGTCAAATAAAAACCAGTGGTTCGAGGGATTTACGCGGAACCACCTGACGCTGATCGATAATCTGGCGCGCTTGCGGCGCAAGTTCCGGCAAGGTAGACGAAGCAATGCCCCGTATTGCCTTCTACGCCGGGTCGTTCGACCCCGTCACCAACGGCCACCTCGATGTGGTGCGCCAGTCTGTCAGCCTCGTGGATCGCCTCGTCGTGGCGATCGGAATCCATCCCGGAAAGAAGCCGCTGTTCACGACCGAGGAGCGGCTCGACATGGTCCGTGAGGTGTTCGCGCCGCTCGCCGCCAAAGCGAAGTGCGAACTCGACTGCATCACGTTCGATGATCTGACCGTTACGGCCGCACAACGCGCCGGCGCGACCATCCTGATCCGTGGTCTGCGCGACGGCACCGACCTCGACTACGAAATGCAGATCGCCGGCATGAACGAAACCATGGCGCCGGACGTGCATACCGTGTTTCTGCCGGCGTCGCCGACCGTGCGCCCGATCACCGCCACACTGGTACGGCAGATCGCTGGCATGGGCGGCAACGTGTCGAACTTCGTGCCGAAGGCCGTGGCCGATCGCCTGAAGAGCAAGTTCGCCAAGTAACGTCCAAGTCAGGTTTTGCGAGCGCGTCCGCGCCTCGCGCCCGTTCAAACTGGAGCCATCATGATCCGCATTCTCGCTGCACTCGCCGCACTGCTGCTGGCCGGACCCGCGTTCGCGCAGGCGCCGCTTCCCGCCAATCTCGACAAGGCGAATGCCGTCGTCATCGACACGACCAAGGGCCGCGTGGTGATCAAGCTGCGCACCGATCTCGCGCCCAAGCACGCCGAGCGCATCAAACAGCTGGCGCGCGACGGCTACTACAACAACGTGCCGTTCCACCGCGTGATCGACGGCTTCATGGCGCAGACCGGCGACGGCAAGAACTTCAACGGCACGGGCGGTTCGAAGTATCCGAATCTCGCGGCCGAGTTCACACCGACGCCGTTCAAGCGCGGCGTCGTCGGCATGGCGCGCGCGGGCGACCCGAATTCGGCGAACTCGCAGTTCTTCATCATGTTCGCGGAGGGTTCGTTCCTCAACGGCAAGTATACCGTCGTCGGCGAGGTGGTGCAGGGCATGGACGTGGTCGACAAGATCAAGCGCGGCGAGCCGGTCGCTGACCCCGACAAGATGGTCAAGGTCCAGGTCGCCTCCGATATCAAGTGACCTGCATCACGTGAGGGCACATGCGGCGAACGATCGGATTGATCCTGTTCGCCGCACTGCTCGGAGGGCCCATGCCCGCATTCGCGCAGGAGAAAATCAGCACGCTGCCGGACATCTTCAAGCGGCTCGGCAAGTGTTTCAAGGCGCCGAAGCTTCCGCGCGGACACCCCGGCCAGCAGATCACCTTCATCGTGGCCTTCACCAAGACCGGCGAGCTGTTCGGCCAGCCGAAGGTCACTTACGAAAGCGAGTACGCGACCGATAACGATCGGCTGCTCTACCGGACTGCACTGATGCAGGCGTTGCAACGCTGCACGCCGATGCCATTTACCGAGGGACTGGGCGACGCGGTGGCGGGACGTCCGCTCCGCATGAGATTTGACGATCGCCGCACGAAATCAATCTGAAAGGACGACAATCATGGCAACCGAAAACACCTTGATCCTCGAAACCACGCAGGGTCCCGTCACTATCGAGATGCGGCCGGATCTCGCACCGGGTCACGTCGCCCGCATCAAGGAACTGGTGCGCGAAGGCTTCTACGACGGCATCGTGTTCCATCGCGTGATCGAGGGCTTCATGGCGCAGACCGGCTGTCCGCACGGCACCGGCACCGGCGGCTCGGGCCAGAAGCTGAAGGCCGAATTCAACAAGGAGCCGCACGTGCGCGGCACCGCCTCGATGGCGCGCGCGGCGAACCCGGATTCCGGCGACAGCCAGTTCTTCATCTGCTTCGATGACGCCGGCTTCCTTGACGGTCAGTACACGGTCTGGGGCAAGGTCACCGACGGCATGGAGAACGTCGACAAGATCAAGCGCGGCGAGCCCGTGCAGAACCCGGACAAGATCGTCAAGGCGCGCATGGCCGCCGATGCGGCGTAATCTTTGCCTCTCCCCGCGTGCGGGGAGAGGCCGGCGAATGAAGTGAGCCGGGTGAGGGGCAAGCTTCACTGAAGGTGCAGGCAATTGCCCCTCACACCAGCCCTCTCCCCGTAAGAACGGGGCGAGGGAGAAGCGACATCATGCGCACCGATCTCTTCGACTTCGAACTGCCGCCCGAGCGCATTGCACTGCGCCCGGTAAGCCCGCGCGATTCCGCGCGTCTCCTCGTGGTCGACGTAAACGGCGCGTTCTCGGATCGCACGGTGTCGGAACTGCCGGACTTTCTGCGCGCAGGCGACGTGCTCGTGGTCAACGACACCAAGGTGATCGCGGCGCAGCTCACCGGCCGGCGCATCAACCGTGCGACCGAGCCGCGCATCGAGGCCATGCTGATCAAGCGCCTGGACGGCTCGCGCTGGCAGGCGCTGGTCAAGCCGGCCAAGAAGCTCGCTCCGGGCGATGTCGTGCGCTTTGGCAACGAGGGCCGGGTCTGCTTTCTCGGTCATCTCGATGCCACGGTCGAAGCCAAGGGCGAGAACGGCGAGGTGACGTTCGCCTTCGTCTTCCACGGGCCCGCACTCGATCAGGCGATCGCAGATCTGGGCGCGACGCCGCTGCCGCCCTACATCGCCTCGAAGCGCGACCCCGACGATCAGGACATGAGCGACTATCAGACCATGTTCGCCGCGAACGAGGGCGCGGTTGCTGCGCCGACGGCAGGCCTGCACTTTACGCCGCAGCTCGAAGCCGGATTGAAGGCCAAGGGCATCGGCATGCAGCGGGTGACGCTGCATGTCGGGGCAGGGACATTCCTGCCGGTGAAGGTCGACGATACAGCCGATCACGTGATGCACGCAGAGTACGGCATCGTCACGCAGGAGACGGCGGATGCCCTCAATGCCGCGAAGGCCGACGGCGGGCGGATAGTGGCCGTCGGCACCACGTCGTTGCGGCTGCTGGAAAGCGCGACCGGCGAGGACGGGATCGTCCGGCCGTTCGCGGATGAGACGGCAATTTTCATCACGCCCGGCTACCGCTTCCGCGCCGTCGACGTGCTGATGACGAACTTTCACCTTCCGCGGTCGACGCTGGTGATGCTGGTGTCCGCGTTCAGCGGCATCGAGCCGATCAGGCGCGCCTACGCGCACGCCATTGCATCCGGCTATCGCTTCTACTCCTATGGCGACGCTTCATTGTTGTTCCGGGCCGATTCCAACCCATGACCGCCGCCAATCATTTCACGCTGCTTGCACAGGACGGCGCGGCCCGAACCGGCGTGCTGCGCACGGTGCACGGCGAGGTGCGCACGCCCGCCTTCATGCCGGTCGGCACGCTCGGTGCAATGAAGGGCATTCACTGGCGAGAGGTGCGGGACGCGGGCGCCGATATCGTACTCGGCAACACCTATCACCTGATGCTGCGGCCTGGCGCGGAGCGCATCGCGGCGCTCGGCGGCCTGCAACAATTCACCGGCTGGAACGGGCCGATGCTGACCGACTCCGGCGGTTTTCAGGTGATGTCGCTGTCGCAGTTGCGCAAGGTCAATGAAAAGGCCGTGACATTCAAATCGCACATCGACGGCGTCATGGTCGAACTCTCGCCGGAGCGCGCGATCGAGGTGCAGGGACTGCTGGGTTCGGATATCGCCATGCAGCTCGACGAGTGCATTCGCCTGCCGGCGGAGCGGGCCGATATCGAGCGCGCCATGCTGCTGTCGCTGCGATGGGCCGAGCGCTGCAAGCGCGCATTTGAGACGGCGCCGGAGGGGCGCATGCTGTTCGGCATCGTGCAGGGCGGCGACGTACCGCCGCTGCGGCATGCGAGCGCCCGCGGTCTTATCGACATCGGGTTCCACGGCTATGCCGTCGGCGGGCTTGCGGTCGGCGAGCCGCAGGAGGTGATGCTGGCGATGATCGACGAGGTTGCGCCAATCCTCCCGAGCGAGCGGCCGCGTTATCTCATGGGCGTCGGCACGCCGGACGACATGCTGGAAGCCATCGCGCGCGGCATCGATATGTTCGACTGCGTGCTGCCGACCCGCAACGGGCGGCATGGGCATGTCTTTACGCGCCGGGGGCCGGTGAACCTGCGCAACGCGCGCCATGCGGATGACCCGCGGCCGCTGGACGAGGAGAGCGACTGGCCATCGACGCGCACCTGTTCGCGCGCGTACCTGCATCATCTGGTCCGGTCGAGCGAGACGCTCGGCGCGATGCTGCTATCTGAAATCAACATCGCCTATTACCAGTCGCTGATGCAGGGCATCCGTGCAGCCATTCGTGAGAACCGGTTCGCCGCGTTCCGCGAGCAGACGAAAGCAGAATGGGCGCGGGGCGACGTCGCTCCGCGCTGACCCGATCGAGAATGAACTTATGCAACGCCCAAACCCAGCCGGCCCGCGCCGGCCGGTACCTAGTTGCAGGCGAATCGAGCGGGCTTGACCGCGTGCTTGGTTACAAAGCCATAGCCGCAGGTTTCGCAGCTCCACAGGTAGCTGATCGCATCGTCCGACAGGAACGCGGACGCTTCGGCTGCAATCATCGTATCCGAACAAACGGCACAAGCCGGCAGATCGCTTCCGCGAGGGGCGGAGGGATGCAGATCGGACGGCAGGACTTCAGCGATTGCTGACATCGTGGCCTCCTCTCGACGCTCGGTTGTCTGGTGGGAACTATGCCTGATTTGTTTGACGAAGTCGCAACACAAATGCGTTCCTTTGTTGGTATTCCATATTGCAACGCAATCGCTTGGCGGCGAGGATGGTTGCGCAAGCGATGTTTGGCGTTTTAGGAAACAGTTTGCGCATCTTGTTCTGAACGCGCCGGGAGACATGCGATGGAAGGCACTTCAGCCAGCGGTACTGCTCACAAACCCGGCCGCGGCCGAATCTACGACAGCATTGTCGATGCGATCGGCGATACGCCCGTGGTGAAGCTGCGCCGATTGCCGCAACTTCATAGCGTCAACGCAACGATTCTCGCCAAACTTGAATACTTCAACCCATCGGCCAGCGTGAAGGATCGCATCGGTGCGGCGATGATCGTCGCCGGCGAGAAGGCATGCGCCATCAACAAGGATACGGTGCTGATCGAGCCGACGTCGGGCAACACCGGCATCGGTCTCGCATTCGCCGCTGCCTCGCGCGGCTATCGTCTGAAACTCGTAATGCCGGAGTCGATGTCGATCGAGCGGCGCAAGATGCTGGCGTTTCTCGGCGCCGAACTGGTGTTGACGCCGGCGGCGCAAGGCATGAAGGGCGCGATCGCGACGGCTGAGGAGCTGGTACGCACGACACCGAATTCGGTGATGCCGCAGCAGTTCAAGAACCTCGCCAATCCCGAGATTCATCGCCGCACCACGGCGGAGGAAATCTGGAACGACACCGGCGGCAATCTTGATGTCTTCGTGGCGGGTGTCGGCACCGGCGGCACCATCACCGGCGTCGGGCAGGTGCTGAAGCCGCGCAAACCGTCGTTGCGTATCGTCGCGGTCGAGCCCGAGGAGAGCCCGGTGCTGTCAGGCGGTGCACATACGCCGCACAAGATCCAGGGCATCGGCGCGGGCTTCGTGCCGGACATTCTCGACCGCTCGGTGATCGACGAGATCGTCAAGGTGAGCGGCCCGGCGGCCATCGAGATGTCGCGCGCGCTGGCGCGGAACGAGGGCATCCCCGGAGGCATCTCGTCGGGCGCTGCGATTTCCGCCGCGCTTGCACTCGGCAAGCGGCCGGAGAATGCCGGCAAGACGATCCTCGCGATCGTGCCGTCGTTCTCGGAGCGCTATCTGTCGACCGCATTGTTCGAAGGAATCTGAGGAGCCTGGGAGTATGGCCAACGATCCGCCGCGCCGCCCGCGCACCCTCAACGATGCCCGTACCGAAGCCGAAGCCGCATTCAAAAAGGCCACGGCCAAAACCGCTGCGCCGCTACCGAAGCAAGCGGCTGTCCCGGGCGTGCGGGAGCAGGTGACCTTGCGGATCGATCAGGACGTGCTGGCGTATTTTCAGGAGGATGGTCCCGGCTGGCAGGATCGTATCAACGAGGCCCTGCGCAAGGCCGCCGGCAAATAGCCGTCCCGGGGCTGTGCCGGATTCAGCCAGCTCACGGCCGCAATACTGCTTGCGGCCGGTTTGAAGAGCGTTTTCAATAAGCTGTTGTAAAGTTCGATTGTTTTTGTTTGGCCAGGGGCATGGGCAATCCGCGGCACGCGCCGACCGCCGGGCGATTGGCGCTCAGGAGCGGCTTTATGGGCACGGTCAACGAACAGATCGCCGCGGCGATCGTTCTGGTCGTGGCCTTTATCGTGACTGTGGCGCTGCTGTTTCTCTACAGCATCGAGCCGGCGCCGGACAACGCGCGGGTGCTGGCCGACGGCGAAAAGCGGACTTACGCCAGCACGCCGTGCGTCATCTTCAACAAGCTCGAGCGCGAACTGATCGTCAATCGCCACGAAATCGACGACCCGGAGAAGCCGCTGCAACTCCTGCCGTTCGCCAACGAAGTTGGCATCGGCGAGGTGCGCAGTCTCAAAGGGTGGCGGCGCGATCAGGCGTGCAACTACATCAACGGATTCGACCAGATCGTTACCGTGCTCGACCGGCTTCTCGGCTACCGGTCGCGCTGGACGCCGGAAGGGCAGTGGCGCTGGTAGACCTCGCGCCTCACCGGTCAATCGAACGAAATCAGCTTTTTCAGCGTTGCCCTGAACAGGAGGCTTTGCTTGCCCTGAAATGCCGCGCCGTTCATGTCACCCCCGGCGTCGGTGAAGTTCCCGGAGACGCCGATGCCGACTTCCTGCCCGGGCTGATCGCCGCTGCGGCCAAACAGCGGCCGCGCGTCGAGTGCGCGGGTGTGCTGGCTGACAACGACCTCACCCTTGAAGGCCGATCCGGCGAGGGTGTAGCTGCCGTTGTAGTACAGATAGGCGTCGCCGCCGAAGATGCGGCCATTCTGGAAAGCGATCACACCGCTGCCTTTGCCGCCATGCCCGTCAAGGGTCGCGACGTGGATCGAATAGAGCCCGTTATACATCGTTCGCCCGTGTCCCCGCGGACGCTGCCATTCAGTGCAGCGTGGCCATTTTGCCATGCCGTTTCGGTCAGGGATAGCTGTGTAACGCACTGAATTGTGTGCAGAATGGCGCAGGGGCGACCACCCGTTCAGCCGATGTCTTGCCGCTCCAGGCGGGCGACGATATCAGACAAGCCGATGGAAGCCGATCCACGGATATCAGGGCGCGCGCTTGGGCCTGTGCCTGCGGCGCCGGCGCGCAATGCTCGGCTGGACGGGCTGCGCGGGTACGCCGCGTTTGTCGTCGCGATCTATCACACGATCATCGGGATGGACATATCGTTGGCAGACCGCATCGTGCCGGCCACGGTCCAGTCGCTCCAGAACGGCTACGATCGGGCGCTGAAGATCGCACTCCTGATTGTCAGCGGCGAGACCGCGGTCGTGATCTTCTTTGTTCTCAGCGGTGTCGTGCTGTTCAAGAGTCTCGCGGCGGATCGTGCGCCGTTTCCGACATTGTCGTTTCACTTCGTGGTGCGCCGCATCTTCCGGATTTATCCGGCGTTGCTGGCCTGCCTGATGGCCTCGGCTCTCGTGTTGCCGTGGGCGGGTGTTGCCGGTTTCGATCTCCGCCGGCTCGCCGAAAACGCCTTGCTGCTCGACTTCAAGATCAACGGCGCCACCTGGACGCTCGCGGTCGAGTTTCTGGCGATCCCGCTGTTTCTCGCCGCGATCCTGGCGTACCGCCGGTTCGGGGAGTGGGGCCTTCTTGGATTGGTTCTACTGATCTGGCTGGCGATGCTGAAGCCGGTGAAGACCGACGTCCTGCAGCTGCAGCTCATGCAGGTCCACTGGTTCGCGTTCGCACTCGGCATGCTGATTCCGACCCGGATCGGGGAACGTGTGGTGCAGGTCTTTCCGCTCATCATGCTGCCCGTCTTCTTCATCTGCATGCTGCTGGCCCGCCATGTGATCGAGGGGCCGAACACCAGCACCAGGCTCCTGCAATGGTCGGCGGCGCTGCTTGTCCTTATGCTGTACCATGGGACATCGGGCGGCTTCGGCCGGTTTCTCGAGCGTCCCGTCTCCCAGTTCCTGGGCCGCATCAGCTACAGCTTCTACCTTTTCAACGTGATGTTTCTCGAGATCGTCTGCCACCACCTGCGTGGCCAGCCGTGGGCGGCTGCGCGGCCGCTGGAGGCTGGGCTACTGGCGTCGGTGGCTGTGATCGCCCTGACCCTGCCGGTCGCGTACCTGTCTGCCCGTTACATCGAGGAGCCTGCGATCCGCGCCGGGCGGGCCTTGCTGGGCCGCCGCAAATCCGGCTCCGGAGCAAGCAAGGAAACTGCGCCTGCCCATGAGCCGGTCAGCTGACGGCGCGGTCAGCGTTCCGCAACCCTGATGGTTCGCGGAAACCATTCGTTAGGGTTTATCGCAAGGCCGGCCGTTGCCGTGGCGTTTCGGGTGATAGCCTTGCCGCATGATCCAGCTTGTGACAGTTGCGTCCGTTCTGGCGAGGGTGGAGCCTGCCCAGTCGATCCGGGTCGACGATGCCGCCGCCGTCGACCAGTGGGCGCAACGGCTCGACGTGTCCCGCAACGAACTGTTGGCAGCGATCTCCGAGGTCGGGCATTCGATCGCCGCCGTGCGCCGGCACCTTGGCGCCAATTAGCTCACGACGCGCGCTGCCATTGATGGCATGCTCGCGGCAGCGGAGAGCCGTCATGCACAAGTCTCTGATGCGAATGTTCGTTGCGGGTGCGGCGGGGATGCTGGTCTGGCTCGTGACCGCGATGCCCGCCGATGCGCGGCGCGGCGGCGCCAGCGATCACTTCAACAGCCCCGGGTACCAGCGAGCCCTGGCAGAATCACGCAAAGCCTACCGGCTGCAAATCGAACGTCAGCGTGCGTACGAGCAGCACCGGTACGAGCGGCAACGTGCGCGCAAGCTAAGGCCGCGCGCCGTTCATCGCTGATCGCGCTGTTTCAGTCCTTCAACCGGGTCGTGCAGCAGTGGGGCTTGCAGTGACGCGCGCGTTTCAGCGATCACGCGGGCCCAGCGCCGCTCGCGTTCAGCCTGCTGTCTGGCCTGATGCTGTCTGAAAGTCTCGACCCGCTTCTGGATATCCGCCCGCTCAAGGCCGATGCGATCGAGATGAGGACGAACCCGGTTACCGGGCAGGGTTGTTGTTGTCATTCCGCACTCCAAACCGGGATTGTGCGGGCAAAGCCTTGTGGGTCAACGCGAAAGCGCGCCACGCGCGGAAGGTTTCCACAGCAGGCTGCACGCGCGATGCGGAATACGGCTTGGCGGGACGTGCAGTTGCCGATCACCGGTATCCCGGGGAGGCGACTTATCGGTTTCTTAATTTACCTCTGGAATCCATGTTGGGGATGGTGACCGACGATCGCATCAAGGTTCTCTGCACGCGCTGCAAGAGTGTTTTCCGCGTGCGGCTGTCCTATGTGCGAGAGGGATATCAGCCGGAATGCACCGGCTGCGGGCGCCTGATCACCTTCGACAAGGATTCGCAGGATCTGGGAATCCAGCGGGCCTTCAAGGAAGCCCGCAAGGTGCGAAAGCTGATCGTCGCCGAGCAGGAGCAGCGCGCCAAGCCGACGCTGGTCAACCCGCAAAGCTGGCGGCGGCGTCACTAGGCTCTCTCGATGGTCTTGGCAGTTCGAACCGTCTTGGCTGATCGCGGATCGCAAGGCTGCGGGAAGGTTAGACCCTGGGGCCTCAATCGGTTGGTGAGCGCGGAGGGACTCGAACCCTCGACCCCATGATTAAAAGTCACGTGCTCTACCGCCTGAGCTACGCGCTCACTTGGCCGCTGTGTAGGGGCCAGACCTCACCGGGTCAATAGCGCGGCGGGCTTTGCGCAGGCGCTGTGGAATGGTTGATTCGGTTGAAAATTCAGCCGGTTCGGCAGCATCCTTCAGATGGGGAACGAGATGCAGCAATCCGCATCAGCTGCGTTCGGCGGGAATATCGGCTGCCATCGCTGCGGGTTGCGGAGCCGTCGGATTCGGCAGCGTGATCGGGCGTAGCCCGATCAGTTCAGCCGTGCGGACGCGGGCATTGCTCCAGAACTCGAAAGCGTTGATCCGGGAGTTTTCCAGCAGAGCGAGGCCGACGGCGGAGAGGAACGGCAGGCTCTGGAGCACCAGCACGCCGGCGAAGATGTAGATTTCGCGGATTTCCTTGAAGTTGTTCATCACCACCAGCACCGCGGCGCCGACCAGCAGAAGCACGCCGATCACCGCTTCCCAGAACGCCTGGAATTCGATGGAGAGGCGCGAGAGGCCGCCCTTGGAGGTGCGGGCGAACGGCAGGTGGTCCTTGATCAGGCCGTCGGCGACGGCGCGCGAGACGGTCCACTGCACCGACATGGCGGTGAACATGGCTGCGAACATCTGGCCGAGCTTGATCGACACACGCAGGCGGTAAAGGGCAACGAAGTGGATCAGGGTGACGACGAACGCCGCGATGATCGGCAGCGTCAGAATCTTGTCCGGGATCGCGATGTCGGCGAAGGCCACGATCGGCACCCAGATCAGGTTGAGGATCGCCACCACGACGCCGAGGCTTTCAGCGCCGAGCCAGTTGAGCCAGCCGATCGAGAACTCGCGCTTCTGGTCGGGCGTCAGCCGGCTCGCACCGGGGAAGAACCGCCGCCAGTGCTTCTTGACGATCTGGAAGCCGCCATAGGCCCAGCGATGGCGCTGTTTCTTGAATGCCTCGTAGGTATCCGGCAACAGGCCGAAGCCGTATCGCTTGTTGCTGTAGTGCGTGAGCCAGCCGTGCTCCTGGATGGCGAGACCGAGATCGGTGTCCTCGCAGATCGTGTCGCCGGCCCAGCCGCCCGCCATGTCCATGGCCGTGCGGCGGATCAGGCACATCGTGCCGTGGACGATGATGGCGTTGAATTCGTTGCGCTGGACCATGCCGATGTCGAAGAAGCCGGCATATTCGCCGTTCATGGCGTAATGCATCAGCGAGCGGTTTTCGTCGCGGTGATCCTGCGGCGCCTGCACGAGGCCGACGCGCGGATCGGCGAAGGCCGGAACGAGGTCCTTCAGCCAGTCGGGCGTCACCACATAGTCGGCGTCGATCACACCGATGATTTCAGCGTCGGGGGCGGTGCGCTCCATGGCAATGCGCAGCGCGCCGGCCTTGAAGCCCTTCACCTTCTCGGCATTGATGAAAACGAAGCGCTCGCCGAGCATGCGGCAGTGATCCTGAATCGGCTGCCAGAACGCCGGATCGGGCGTGTTGTTGATGATCACCACGCATTCGAAGTTCGGATAATCGAGGCGGGCGACGGCATCCAGCGTCTGCTTCAGCATCTCCGGCGGCTCGAAATAGGCCGGGATGTGGATCGACACCTTCGGAACGTTTCCGTCGGGCGCAGCGGGAAGCCGCGTTGCAGGACCGAGGAGGCGGCGCGGGGCGCGTCCGAAGGCGATCGTCGCGACTTCCTCCATCCGCGCCATGGCGATCAGCACAAGCGGTACAAGCAGGATCAAGCCGAGAATCAGTGCGAAGGCGGAGCCCCAGACGAAGTAGTGCGTCGTCCAGTAGGCGAAGATGGTCGCGGCCCACGCGCCGACGAGATTGGCGGTCGCGGACAGCACGGTCGCCTGCATCACTGTCGGATTGAACAGGCGGAAGATCGGCAGCGACAGCAGGATGCCGACGAGGACCGCGATGCCGGCCTGCTTCCAGTAGTTCTCGTTCACGACCGGGCCGGACCAGGCAAACTTCGGTTCGCGTGCCGCATCAAGAATGCCCCAGTAAGGGCCGACGCTACCTTCAAAAAACTTCCAGGGCTGATCGATCGCTTCGACGATGTTGTAGTCCATGCCGATGGCTTCGGCACGGGTCACGAAGTTGCGCAGAACCACCGCCTGCTGGAACTGCCCGGGATCGGCGTTGCGCAGGTTGTAGCCGGCGCTCGGCCAGCCGAACTCGGCGATGGTAATGCGCTTGCCGGGGAAGTTTTCGCGCAGAAGACCATAGATGTAGACCGCCTGGTCGACAGCCTGGGTGTCCTTGAAGTTTTCCCAGTACGGCAGCACGTGCGCGGCGATGAAGTCGACGGAGGAGGCGAGCGAGGGGTTGTCGCGCCAGATGTTCCAGATTTCGCCGGTCGTGACCGGCACGTTGACCTGCCGCTTGACGCGGCGGATCAGTTCGGCGAGTTCCTCGACCTTGAGTTCGCCTCGGTAAATGGTTTCGTTGCCGACGACGACGCCGATGACGTTCGAGTTTTTCTTGGCGAGATCGACGGCCGCCTGCATCTCGCGCTCGTTGCGCTCGGCGTTCTTGTCGATCCACGCGCCGACGGTCACCTTCAACCCGAATTCGGCGGCGATCGGCGGCACGAGTTCGACGCCGCCGGTCGACGAGTAGAGACGAATCGCGCGCGTTAGCGGAGCGAGTTTCTTCAGGTCGGCGCGAATCTTCTCGACGGTCGGAATGTTGTCGATGTCCGGATGGCCGGTGCCTTCGAACGGCGCATAGGACACGCTCGGCAACACGCCGCGGAAATCCGGCGCCTGCTGTTTGTCTTGCAACATGCCCCAGAGCGCAGCGTGGGCCGAAGCAACACACAGCAGAACTGCAACGATGACGCGCATCGTAACTCAACCATCTGGGGCGGAATGGCAGCAGGCGAACCTGTCCCCGCGGTTCGTCTAATTCTTCAAGCAAACACGGCAGCGAGAGAAGTCTATCTATGCCACGTGTTTTAACAACTCGTATGACGCCTTCGGACAGCCCCATGTCGTTTTAAGGGCGCGGTAAAAGCGAAACGGGGAATTTTTGTTTTCGTTCCGGCGGCGCGATTGTTCATCGCCCGTTCATCGGAACGGGAGATCAGGCAGATTACTTCGCTGCGCCGGCCGGAGGGGCTGGGGCCGCAGCAGCAGGCGGGCTGCCGCCCGCGGGCGCCGCAGGCTGGGCCGCCGGCGCGGCCGCCGCCGGTTGCGGCTGGGCGTTCGGATTGATCCAGCAGGCATGCACCTGCCGGCTCAGGCTCTCCGGGACTTTGCTGTCGATCGCGCCACCGAACTTGGTCAGGCACCGGAAACTGGCCTGCACGTGTCCGCCTGGGCAGCCGAAACGGTCATACAGGTCGAGGTGGCGGAAAGCGGTGTCGAGATCATCCAGCCACATCAGGCGGACGAAACGGCGGCCGAGCCAGACGCATTCCGGGTTGCCGGCTGGGTTGTTCAGAACTTGCGCGGCCTCCGCAAACTCATCGGCGCGGCGCTGGCCTTCGCGGGCCGCTTCCGCCGCCGCGGCTGCGGCATTGGCCGGGGGGCGCCCCTGATCCTGGGCACGGACATCGCCACTCTGGGCGATGGCGGCGCCGATACCGATCATGAGCACCATTCCGGGCACCGCAACGCTCCGGACGACCTGATCTCGCACTTTGAACAGCAAACGACGCATGAAGTCCCCGATGATCCGGCACGGCTTGACCCATCCAGGCCGGACGGCCGCCGACTGTCTGTTGCCGCCCAAATGGGTCCCGAATACGGCGGCCAGCGGAACAGTCGCGCTCCAAATCCCATGGCGGAGAATTGTGATTTTGTCCAGCAAGTCCGGAACTTTATAGGAGCGCGGCAAGCCCGGCGAGATTGCTGATGTCGCAGGGACGCGACAGCGCGGGGCTTTCGCGCGTGCAAGCGTCACATATCCCGGCGAGCCGCGCCTCAGCCCCTTGGCAGGGCGCAGGTGAGCAGGTAATCGACGGATAATCCCGGAGGATGGAACCGATTTCCTATCGTGCGCCGCTGGCCCTTCTGGCCGTTTCCCTCAGCATCATCGTCGCCGTCTGGTGGTGGATCGCAACGCCGATCGCGCTCGTGCGCGCGCCGATCGACCCGGCCCGCAAGCTCGAATGCGTGTCATACGCGCCGTTCCGCGGGCAACAGTCGCCGTTGCGCCCCGGCGTGCGCATCACGCCGGAGCAGATCAGGGAAGATCTCGCACAGCTCGCGAAGATCACCGATTGCGTCCGCACCTATTCCGTCGACAGCGGACTGGAACTCATTCCGGAACTCGCTGAGAAGGCCGGTCTCAAGGTCATCCTCGGCATCTGGCTATCGAGTGATCGCGTCAAGACGCGCGAGCAGATCCAGACCGGCATCGCGCTCGCGAAGACATTTCCGAACGTCATCACCTCGGTCGTGGTCGGTAACGAGGTTCTGCTGCGTGGCGAGATGACCGCCGCCGATCTCGCGGCCACGGTGCGCGCCGTCAAGGCGCAGGTGCAACCGATGAAGGTGACCTACGCCGACGTCTGGGAGTTCTGGCTGCGCAATCGCGACGTCTACGAGGCGGTCGATTTCGTCACCATTCATATCCTGCCGTACTGGGAAGATTTCCCGGTGCGCGCGCGGCACGCGGTGTCGCATGTCGATTCGATCCGCAAGCGGATGGCGGTGGCGTTTCCAGCCAAGGAAATCCTCATCGGCGAAACCGGCTGGCCGAGCACCGGGCGCATGCGCGAAGGCGCGCTGCCATCGCGCACCAACCAGGCGCGGGTGGTGTCGGAAATTCTCGACCTCGCGAAGCGCGAGGGATTCCGCGTCAACCTGATCGAGGCCTATGACCAGCCGTGGAAACGCCAGCTCGAAGGTACCGTCGGCGGCTACTGGGGCTTGTTCGGCGACGATCCGCGCACGCTGAAATATCCGGCAGGACAGCCAGTCTCGAACTATCCGGACTGGAAGCTTTTCATGGGAGCGGGACTCGCCCTCAGTATCGTGGTGTTTGGCGTTGCAATGCTGACGCTCCGCCGCAGACCGTGGCATCCGCACTGGAGCGCGTGGATCGCGGTGTTCGTTTCGGCCACCGCGGCGGGGACGCTGCTCGGCGTGGCGTTCGACAAGCTCCTCTATGAAAGTCTCGGTTATGGCGGCTGGATCCAGAATGGGTGCCTGTTTGCCGCCGCGCTGCTATCGCCCCTGTTCGCGACCCAGGCGTTGATGGCAGGAAAGGGCTTGCCTGCATTTGTCGAATTGATCGGGCCGCGCGGCGCGCGACGCGCGTCGTGGAACTGCTACGCACTGGGTCTCGTGCTTGCGGTCGTCGTGGTGATCGCAACCGCGACCGCGCTCGGCTTTGTGTTTGATCCGCGCTATCGCGATTTCAAGTTCGCCGAATTCACCATGGCGGTGCTGCCGCTCGCCGGTCTGATGGCGTTCAACCGCCCGAAGACGGGCGCCCGGCCGATCGCGGAAGCGACATTCGCCGGCCTGCTTGCTGCGGCGGCCGTTTTCACCCTCGTCAACGAGGGGCCGAAGAACTGGCAGTCGATCTGGACCTGCGTGGTTTATCTGCTGCTTGCGCTCACGCTGTGGCAGGCGCGGGTCGTGCAAAGCCGAGAATGAGCAGGCCAATCGCGAGGCCGGACAGCATCACGTTGTAGAGCACGATGCCGAAGCCGGCGGCGATCAGTCCGCCGGTCAGGAGCACGATCGACGGCCGCATCAGATTGAGCGACGCGATGACGAGCGCGGCAATCCCGAATACCGAGTTCTTGAAGAGGTAGGTCGCAAGGCTGCGGATCGAGCACGATGCTGTCTGCAATCCGGCGTCGCACTGGAGCGCGAACTGCGAAAACTCGACCATCAGGTAGCGGATGTAGAGCGCGGTGCCGACGGTGAAAAAACCCACCACCAGCAGCCACTGCACCTGATACGGCGTAAGGCGAAACGGAATTTTCTTCATCAAGGCCCTGATCCGGCGAAGGATTGCTTCGCCCCCTATATAGGGCGCGCCCGGAAATGAGAACCGTCAGTTGCCGCCAAGAAAGGAAAACCCGCTGCGCGCTGGCGGGCGCGCTGCAACCGGAGTTCCGGCGCGGCGGTTGGTTCGTGACTGCTTCTTGCGCGGCGGCGGAGCAGGTTTCGCGGCAGGAAATTCGGATGCCGGCGTCAGCCGCTGCCCATCGAAAAACGCCGTTTCGCAAGGGCGGTCGTTCTCGGACAGCGCCGCGCAGATGCGCGCCGCGGCGGCTGCATCTGTCAACGGACCCGCGATGAGGCGCAACTGCATGCCGAGGCCGCTGCGTTCCTTGATGGCGATAATCGGACGCAACGGCGCCATCAGCTTCTTGTTCGATGACTGCACCCCGCGCCACAGTGCGCGCAAGCCCTCGACGGAACTGGCCGTACCAAGATCCACGCCGAATTCGGTTTTAGCCACGGCAACTTCCGGCACAGTGTCGGCGTCGTTCGTGATGGCCGGCGGAATCGCCGCCGCCACGATCGGTGTCGGCCCAGCCGTTGGTGTGTCGGCTGCTGGCTGTGCGTGCGTGGCCGCCGCTCCGTCGGTCGATTTGTTCGGATCAACGGCTTTCTCAACCTCAGCGGACTTTGCAGATTCAGACTTTGCAACTTCAGCCTTGGCAGGTTCGGTTTTGGCAGGCTCAGTCTTGGGGAGTTCAACCTTGGCAGGCTCAGTCTTGGCAGGCTCGCCTTTGGCCGTCTCTGGCTTCGGAATCTCGGGCTTGGGAGCCTCCGTAGCCGCCTGTCTGGCAGTGGCAAGCGGTGCGGGCTTCGCGGCTCTGTTCGGATCGGCCTCGGATTGCGGTGCCGATGGTATTGCCGGCAGCGCCGATGCGGGGGGCGACGGCTGTGGTGTGACACTCTCAGGCGGGCCGCCGATCGGCGGCGCGGTCGGCAACTGCGCCGGTGCGACCAGTGTCCGCGTCTGCTTGATCGAGCTTGTGACCGAATCAAGGTTCTGTTCGAGGCCGGTGACGCGCGCGTAGAGGCGGTCGCGGTCCGCATTCAGGATATCGATCGCTGCAACGAGCCGCCGTGCTTCGGTTTCGCGCTCGGTTGCGGCCTGGGCGATCTGCTGGTTCTGGCGCACGAGTTCGTTGGCCGCCGCGAGGTCGCTGCGCGTCACACCGACCGTCTGCGCCGCCATGAACGCAAACGCCAGCGCGCCAAGCGCGGCCGCCGCCCACGAGCCGAGCTGCCAGAGCATCTTGCGATCGTACGGTTCTTCTTCCGCGAGCAAGTTTGCAAGCCAACCTTCGGCCTCGTCGGCAATCACGCCGTCGGCCATTTCGTCACGCTTCTTTGCCATTCGTCGGACCCAGCCCTCCCGCGGCCGCGCGAATCACTCACGAAGAGTAACAGGAACCTCGCAACGGCGAGGAGTTGCCGGAAACGATCCAGCCCCCTTTTGCGGCCCGGCTTCGTCGGCTAAGAGGGCGTCGGGAACTTTCCCGCGAAGGATTTCAATGTCCGATACGAGCAGTTTGACGATCGTGCTGGCCGCGGGCGAGGGCACGCGCATGCAGTCCTCGCTGCCGAAGGTGCTGCATCCGGTTGCCGGGCAATCGCTGCTGGCGCATGTGCTGCGCGCGGCGCCGAATGGCGGAAGCGCGGCGCTCGCGGTCGTGGTGGGTCCTGACCGGCAGGATGTCGCCGACGAGGCGAAGCGCGTTCGCGCCGATGCGGCTATCTTCGTCCAGCGCGAGCGCCTCGGCACCGCGCATGCGGTGCTCGCGGCGCGCGATGCGATCGCCAGAGAAACGGCGAAGGGCGCCGCCCATGTGCTGATCGCGTTCGGCGATACGCCGCTGATCTCGGCCGCGACGCTCGAACGCCTGCGTGCGCCGTTGAACGATGGTGCATCCGTCGCGGTGCTCGGCTTCCGGGCCGCCGATCCGAAAGGGTACGGCCGCCTGCTGATGACCGGCGACCGCCTGACAGCGATCCGCGAGGAGGCGGATGCGAGCGATGCCGAGCGCAAGGTCACGCTGTGCAATGCCGGCGTCATGGCGCTGGCCGGTAACAAGGCGCTCACAATTCTTGATCGCATCGGCAACGCCAACAAGAAGGGCGAGTACTATCTTCCCGACGCGGTTGCCATCGCCAACGAGCTTGGCCTGAAGGCGGCGGCGATCGAAACCGACGAGGATGAAGTGCGCGGCATCAACACCAAGGCGCAACTGGCCGAAGCCGAACAGGTCATGCAGGCGCGGCTGCGCAGGCAGGCGCTCGATGCCGGCGTCACCATCGTTGCACCGGAAACGGTGTTTCTCGCCGCCGATACGCAGTTCGGCAAGGACGTCGTCATCGAACCCTTCGTCGTGATCGGGCCGGGCGTAACGATCGCGGACGGCGCGGTGATCCACGCATTTTCGCATGTAACGAACGCGACGATCGGCAAGAACGTCTCGGTCGGTCCCTATGCGCGGCTGCGGCCAGGAACCTCGCTCGGCGACGGCGTGCGGATTGGCAACTTCGTCGAGGTAAAGGCGGCGACGCTGGGCGCCGGCGCCAAGGCTAATCACCTGGCTTACATCGGCGATGCGACTGTCGGCGCGAACGCCAATCTCGGCGCGGGCACGATCACGTGCAACTATGACGGCTTCGACAAGCACCGCACCGAAGTCGGCGAGGGCGCATTCGTCGGCACCAACTCGTCGCTGGTCGCGCCGGTGAAGATCGGCAGCGGTGCCTATATCGGATCGGGTTCAGTGGTGACGCGCAACGTGCCTGACGATGCGCTGATGCTGGAGCGGAGCGAGCAGACGGTGCGGCCCGGCTGGGCCAAGCGCTTCCGCGAGATGAAGCTCGCGGCGAAAGTGGAGAAGGCGGCCGAGGCCGCGAAGAGCAAAAAGCCGAAGTGAACAGCGCCGTCCATTACGGTTAAAACAATCTGAGTGAACGCCATCGAGGCATGAGTGCAACTTAACGTTGTTTCAATTGGCAATAATTATTGAGTAACGCACCCGCCGCATTTCTCGATAAGAGAAGCGCGCATTTGATCCGAATGTCAGGCAATGGACGGCACGGGATCGGATGCCGGGGCAATTGAGCGGACTGTCGCTCAAGGGGAGAGATCGACCGCATGTGCGGCATCATTGGAATTCTGGGGCGCGGTCCGGTCGCCGACCAACTCGTCGATTCACTGAAGCGCCTCGAATATCGCGGTTACGATTCAGCCGGCGTTGCAACGCTCGAAGGCACGCAGCTCGCGCGCCGCCGCGCCGAAGGCAAGCTGAAGAATCTCGAAGCGCGTCTGAAGTCGCAACCGCTGTCGGGCCACACCGGCATCGGCCACACGCGCTGGGCGACGCACGGCAAGCCGACCGAGGCCAACGCGCACCCGCACGCGACCGAGACGGTCGCCGTCGTCCACAACGGCATTATCGAGAACTTCAAGGAGCTGCGCGAGCAGCTCGAGAAGGATGGCGCGTCCTTTGCCAGCGAAACCGATACCGAGGTCGTCGCGCATCTCGTCAGTTCGAAGATGAAGCAGGGCAAGAGCCCGCAGGATGCCGTCAAGGAAGCGCTGCCGATGCTGCGCGGCGCGTTCGCGCTCGCCTTCGTGTTCAAGGACCAGCCGGATCTGATGATCGGCGCGCGCAAGGGTTCGCCGCTGGCGATCGGCTTCGGCGAGGGCGAGATGTTTCTCGGTTCGGATGCGATCGCACTCGCGCCGTTTACCGACACCATCAGCTACCTCGACGACGGCGACTGGGTCGTGCTCAACCGCAATGGCGGCACCATTCACGATGCGCAGAACAACCCGGTCGAGCGCGAGGTGCTGAAGTCCGGCGCGTCGAGCTTCATGGTCGATAAGGCCAACTACCGCCACTTCATGGCGAAGGAAATCCACGAGCAGCCGGAAGTCGTTGGGCATACGCTCGCGCACTACGTCGACATGGCGCAGGAAACCATCACGCTGCCGAAGCTGCCGTTCGACTGGAAGGCGATCGAGCGCGTGTCGATGACGGCATGTGGCACGGCGAGTTACGCGGCGCATGTCGCCAAATACTGGTTCGAGCGTTTCGCGCGGCTGCCGGTCGAGGTCGATGTGGCGTCCGAGTTCCGCTATCGCGAGGCGCCGCTGCGAAAGGGCGACCTGGCGCTCGTTATTTCGCAGTCGGGCGAAACCGCCGATACACTGGCGGCACTGCGTTACGCCAAGGCGGAAGGTCTTCACACAGTTGCGGTCGTCAATGTGCCGACTTCGACGATTGCACGTGAGAGCGATGTGGCCTTGCCGACGCTCGCAGGCCCCGAAATCGGCGTTGCCTCAACGAAGGCGTTCACCTGCCAGCTGATGACGCTGGCGACCCTGGCGATTGCAGCCGGCCGCGCCCGCGGCGTGCTCTCAGCGGATGACGAGAACAAGCTCGTTCGCGGACTGATCGAGGTGCCGCGTCTGATGACCACAGCGCTGAAGCTCGAGCCGCAGATCGAGAAGCTGGCGCGCGACATCGCCAAGAGCCAGGACGTGCTGTATCTCGGCCGCGGCACGAGCTATCCGCTCGCGCTTGAAGGCGCGCTGAAGCTCAAGGAAATCTCCTACATTCACGCCGAGGGCTACGCCGCCGGCGAACTCAAGCACGGGCCGATCGCGCTGATCGACGAGAAGATGCCGGTCGTCGTCATCGCACCGTTCGATCGCGTGTTCGAGAAAACCGTCTCCAACATGCAGGAGGTCGCGGCGCGCGGTGGCCGGATTATCCTGATGACCGACGCCAAAGGCGCGGAGGAGGCGACCGTGGCGTCGCTCGTCACCATCGTGCTGCCGGACATGCCGTCGACGGTGACCCCTTTGATCTATGCCATTCCGGTGCAGTTGCTGGCCTATCATACGGCGGTCGTCATGGGCACCGACGTGGATCAGCCGCGTAATCTGGCGAAATCGGTGACTGTGGAATAGGCACGTTCTGAAGGCGCCATCGACTTTCGGATGAGACGGGAATTAATGAATTCCGACAATGCGCCGCAGGTTGTTTGTGCCACAAACGCGCCCGACTTCGTGGTAGACTTCGATTTCGAACGGACCGGGGCGCAGGGCGCTTTCGCGGACGTTGTGGATGATGCGTCCTGGATGATGTCCTGCCGATGACCCCCGTGCCTGCCGATAACAACCCTCTCGATCCGGATACCGACGCGCCGCGCGGCTTCATGGCCCGCATCCGCAACTACTTCCTGACCGGTCTGATCGTCACAGGTCCTGTCGCAATCACCGCGTACCTGACGTGGTCGTTCGTCACCTGGGTCGACGGTCTGGTGAAACCGCTGATCCCGGTCGCCTACCGGCCGGACCTTCCGTACAACATTCCGGGCTCCGGGCTTGTCGTCGCGTTCTTCGGCCTCACGCTGCTCGGCTTCCTCACCGCCAACCTGATCGGCCGCACGCTGGTCGAGCTGGGCGAGGGGGTGCTCGACCGCATGCCGGTCGTGCGCGCGATCTATCGCAGCCTGAAGCAGGTGTTCGAGACGCTCTTCTCCGGCAAGGGGTCGAGCTTCCGCAAGGTCGGCCTTGTCGAGTTTCCCTCGCCCGGCATGTGGTCGATCGTGCTGATCTCGCAGTCGCCCGGCGCCAATGTCGCGAAGAGCCTGCCCGGCGCCGAGGAATACATGTCGGTGTTCATGCCGTGCGCGCCGAACCCGACGACAGGTTTCTTCTTCTACGTGAGGAAGTCGGAGGTCGTTGAGATCGAACTGAGTGCCGAGGACGCCGCGACGCTGATCATGTCGGCCGGCGTGGTGCAGCCCGGCGAGAAGGATCCGGCGAAACGCAACGCCGCGCTCGCGGACATGGCGGCGGCTGCAAAGCTGGCGCAGGGCAGCCCCAAGAAGCCGCCGGTCGGTGCCGACGCGCCGTGATTGTTCTTTCCCGGACGCGACGCCACACCTCAGCGGTGCGTCGCCGAGCCGGGACCATTCCAGACGCTGTCTTTGCGATGGACCCGGCTCGACATCGGCGCGCAGGCGCTGCGATGCATCCGGGGCAATAGCACTATCCCGCCGTCAGCAGCGGGATCGCCTCGTCCCGTTCGAACAGGTAGAGCAGGGCGCGCAGCGCTTCGCCTTGTTTGCCCGTCAGCTTCGGATTCTCCTTCATGATGCGCAATGCTTCCTCGCGTGCTTGCGCGATCAGTTGCGCATGCACGTCCGGCCGCGCGATACGAAAACCGGGCATGCCGCTCTGGCGGGTGCCGAGCACATCGCCTTCGCCGCGCAGCCGCAGATCTTCCTCGGCGATCTTGAAGCCGTCGGTCGTATCGCGGATCACGGAAAGCCGAGCCTTCGACATTTCGGATAAAGGCTCCCGATACAGCAGAATGCAGGTTGACGCCTCCGAACCGCGGCCGATGCGGCCACGCAACTGATGCAACTGCGCGAGGCCAAAGCGCTCGGCGTTCTCGATCACCATGACGCTCGCCGCCGGCACGTCGACGCCGACCTCAACGACGGTCGTCGCCACCAGCACGGAAATCTCGCCGGACGCGAACTTCGCCATCACGCGATCCTTGTCCGCGCCTTTCATCTTGCCGTGGACGAGGCCGACCTGATCACCAAAGCGCTGTTGCAGGCTGGCGAAGCGTTGCTCTGCGTCGATCAGATGACTGACGTCCTCAGACTCCTCGACCAGCGGGCAGATCCAGTAGACGCGCCGCTTCGCCTTGATGGCGCGGCCGACGGCATCGATGACCTCGCCGAGGCGATCGAGCGGAACCGCGCGCGTATCGATCGGCTGGCGGCCGGCCGGCTTCTCGCGCAACTCCGAGATGTCCATGTCGCCGAAGTAAGTCAGCACAAGCGTGCGCGGGATCGGCGTCGCACTCAGCACCAGCACGTCGACGGCTTCGCCTTTCTGCGTCAGCGTCAGGCGTTCGCGGACGCCGAAGCGATGCTGTTCGTCGACGATGGCGAGCGCCAGCGACTTGAAGATCACGTCGTCCTGGATCAGCGCGTGGGTGCCGACGAGAAGATCGAGCTCGCCAGCTTCGAGTTTTGCGAGAATCTCGCGGCGTTCTTTGCCCTTCTCACGGCCGGTGAGGATCGCGACGCGGATTCCGGCGCGTTCGGCCAGCGGCGTGATGGTCTTGATATGCTGGCGGGCGAGGATTTCGGTCGGCGCCATCAGCGCCGTCTGCTTTCCGGCCTCGGCGGCGGCCGCCGCCGCCAGCAGCGCGACCACCGTCTTGCCTGCGCCGACGTCGCCTTGCAGGAGCCGCAGCATGCGAAGCGGCTGTTGTAGATCGTTTGCGATGGCGGCCGCCGCCTCCTGCTGCGATTTGGTCAGCGCATAGGGCAGGGCATCGATCACCTTGTGGCGAAGATGCCCGTCGCCGGCGTGGCGTGCTCCGGCCGGGCGCCGCAGTTGCGCGCGCACCAGCGCCAGCGCCAGTTGTCCTGCGAGCAGCTCGTCGAAGGCAAGCCGCGACCAGTACGGTTCCTGCGGCAGCACGTCGGTGAGCTCTTTCGGCTCGTGCACGTGACGGAGTGCGACGCCCCACGGCGGAAATTGGCAGCGACGCAACACGTCCGCTGAAATCCAGTCCGGCATGGCCGGGAGCTTCGTCAGCGCCAGTCCGATGGCGCGCCGGAGCGATCCGAGCGCAAGCCCTTCGGTCAGTGGATAGACCGGCTCGATCAGCGAGAGCTTTTGGAGATCGGCCTCGCTGACGACGCGATCGGGATGCGTCATCTGCAAGGTGCCGTCATACAACTCCGCCTTGCCGGACACGTAGCGCGTCTCGCCGACCGGCAGCAGCTTGTCGATATAATCGGCCTTCGCCCGGAAGTACGTCAGCACCACGTCGCCGGTATCGTCGCTGGCGTAGACCAGATACGGCGCGCGTGAACGGCCCGGCGGGGTCGGCCGATGCCGGTCGACTGTTACTTTCAGCGTGACGACCGTGCCGGGCACCACGTCGCGGATTTTCGGCTGCGCGCGCCGGTCGACGACATTCGACGGCAGATGCAGCAGGAGATCGACAAGACGGGGTGTTTCATCGCGGCCGAGCAGGTAGCGCAGCAGCTTGTCCTGTTTCGGTCCCGTGCCGGGGAGGCTCGTGACCGGCGCAAACAGCGGATTGAGGAGCGGCGGGCGCATGGGTGTTGCGCTAGCTGGTTTGACCGATCGGAGAACGCCGGGCCGATGCCAGCCGCTGGATCACGCTGCGTCCTGCTTTGATGCCTGGTTGCTCGACCAGATAGTACATGAGCCACGCAAAAGGAAACGTGACTGCGACGGACACAGCGATAAGCACGATGATGACAAGCGGCGTCGGCAGACCTACCGAAATTAGAGCACCAACTGTTGTTGCAGCGCTGGCCGTGGCAAGGAACGGCATCACAATCGGGTGCAGCAGGTAAAAGCTAAACGAAAGACGTCCCAACGTGCGAACGGGCTTGGCGTCGAACAATGCGCCAATACGGCCGAGTTGCCCGAATGCGAGGAGCGCAATCAGCACTGCGCCTGCGATAATCTCGACTTGAACGGACCAGTGCGAGGTGAAGCCGATCACGGGGCGAGCGAGAAAGAACATTGCGACTGTGATTGCAAAAGTCGCGCGCGATGCCGTCGGAGATAGCCCGCCAATCAATTGCTTTCCGTAGACGGCTGCAATCATCCCGGCAATGAATGCATGGAATGGCAGGCCGGGGCCAATCGCGCGATAGAACGGACCGACGAATGACAAGGCAGCAAAGATAAAGAACAGAGCAATGAGGGGCACCGGACCCCAGCGGTGCCATCCATAGAATGCGGCGAGAATGACCGGAACCGCCAACAACTCGACTTGCAGCGACCACATGACTCCGTCGATCGACGTCTCTAACAACATTGCATTCGCAAGGATCGTTCGCGCACCAAAGCAATGCTTGCATAAGGTGGGATCAATCATCCAGTAAACGCCGACGAAGAAGACGATCGTCGCGATTGTCGCCGGATAGATTCTGAAGATTCGAGCGACGCAGAATGCAGTGAACCCGGTTGGCGGCTTATTTGCGTTGCGCAGCAGGGAGAAGAAGAGAACGAAGCCGCTCAGAACGAAGAATTCGATGACGGCGCTGTTCCCGTTGAACATTGCCTTCAATACCTTCAGCGCAGCCGTCCAGGCAGAATTTTCGTAGGCGGGCGCTCCACTGATGAGAATTCCGGAGCCATTGGCTGTTTGCCACGGTGTGCCAAGAATATGATAGCCCGCGACCGCCAGAGCTGCGAGTCCGCGGAGGGATTCAAGGCGCGCAAAAAAATCGCGAGTCACGATCAGCTCTTGGTTCACCGAAAAATCACTTAGCCGGGATCGCCGTTCATTCCAATGCCGATAATCGCTCCTGATGATGGCTTCCGGGGCTGACATTGGCGGAAAGCGCGGCTATATGCACCTCGCCCGGCACGTCCGGGCGTTTGGCGTTGCGCGCGCATGATCCCGAAAAGTGGGAGCCGGTTTTCGGACCAGATCATGCGCCAAAAGGAAGCGGTTCTTGAATGACCGGGACGACACGATCGAGCGAAGGACTGGACCCGCGGCGCAAGCGGCTTCTGTTCCGCTGCTGGCATCGCGGCACGCGCGAGATGGATCTGCTGCTCGGCCGGTTCGCCGACGCGCATATCGGCGATCTCAGCGAGGCCGAGGTCGATCAGCTGGAACAGCTGATCGAAGCCGCCGATCCCGATCTTTATGCGGCGCTGACCGGGGCGACGATGCCCGGACCGGATATCGCTGGACCCATGTTCGAGCGCATCAAGGCGTTCCGCCCGGCGGAGTTGTCGTGATGAAGCCGCGTTCGCCCGCCGAGCGGCTTGCGCCCGGCAAGGCCATCACGCTTGCCAACGTTGCCGAAGGCGCGGAGGGGCTGGTCATTTCCGACCTCGCACGCGCCGTCGCCGCAAAGCCGGACAAGCCGGCGATCAGTCTTGCCGTCGTCTGCCGCGACGGGCCGCGCATGGCGCAGCTGGCGCGTGCGCTGGATTTCTTCGCGCCGGATATCGGCGTGCTGCAGTTTCCGGCGTGGGATTGCCAGCCGTATGACCGCGTCTCGCCGCATGGCGGTGTCCTGGCGCAGCGCGTCACCACGCTCGCGAAGCTCTCGCGTCTCGTCGGCTCCGATAAGCCGCTGATCGTGCTGACGACCGTCAACGCCATCGTGCAGCGGGTACCGACGCGCGAGGTGATCGCGGCGCAGGCGCTGTCGGTCGCGCCGAGCCATCGCGTGCCGATGAACTCGATCACGGCCTGGCTCGAACATAACGGCTACAACCGCGTCTCGACGGTGCGCGAGAGCGGCGAGTACGCCGTGCGTGGCGGCATCCTCGATCTGTTTCCGGCCGGCCTCGATCAGCCGGTGCGCTTCGACTATTTCGGCGACACGCTGGAATCGATCCGCACCTTCGATGCGGAGACGCAGCGCACGCTGCTCGACATGCGCGGGCTCGATCTCGTGCCGGTGTCCGAATTCCAGCTCGTCACCGAAACCATCCGCCGTTTCCGCATGGGCTATGTCGCGGCGTTCGGTGCGCCGGAGCGCGGCGATCTTCTCTACGAAGCGGTGAGTGAAGGCAGGCGGCATCCCGGCATGGAGCACTGGCTGCCGCTGTTCCACGACAGAATGGACACGCTTTTCGATTATCTCGGCAACGCACCGATCGTGATCGAGCCGCAGGGCGAGGATGCGGCGCGCGAGCGGTTCAAGCAGATCGGCGACTATTACGAGGCGCGGCGCGAGGCGCTCGGCATGGCGGGCGGCGGCACCGTCTACAAGCCGCTGCCGCCGGACCGGCTCTACCTCACCGAAGCCGAATGGACGAAGGAGCTCGGCGAGGCGTCGCTGGCGCGATTGACGCCGTTCGACGTGCCCGAAACCGATAACGTGATCGATGTCGGTGCGCGGGCCGGGCGCAACTTCGCGCCCGAGCGGGCCGATACGACAGTCAACGTGTTCGAGGCGGTGACGGCGCACATCAACGGGCTGCAGGCCGCCCGCAAGAAAGTCGTCGTCGCGCTGTGGAGCGAAGGCTCGCGCGACCGCATGTCCTCGATGCTGAAGGACCACAAGCTTCTCAACCTGACGCCGGTAAACACCTGGCGCGTGGTGCAGGCGACGCCGCGCAACGAAACGATGCTCGCGGTCGTCGGGCTGGAGTCCGGATTCGAGACCGACAGCATCGCCGTCATCAGCGAGCAGGACATTCTCGGCGATCGTCTGGTGCGGCCGCGCAAGGCAAGCCGGAAGCTCGAAAACTTCATCTCCGAGGTCACGAGCCTCACCGCCGGCGATCTCGTCGTCCACGTCGAGCACGGCATCGGCCGTTTCGTCGGTTTGCAGACGCTCGATGTCGCCGGGGCGCCGCACGACTGCCTCGAACTGCACTATGCGGCGGGCGCGAAACTGTTCCTGCCGGTTGAGAACATCGAACTGTTGTCGCGCTACGGCTCGGAGCAGACCGGCGTCGAGCTCGACAAGCTCGGCGGTTCGGGTTGGCAGGCCCGCAAGGCGAAGCTCAAGAGCCGCATCCGCGAGATCGCGGGCGACCTGATCAAGATCGCCGCCGAGCGGCAGCTGCACGAGGCCCCGAAGTTCGTTCCGGCGCAGGGCACCTACGACGAATTCTGCGCACGTTTCCCGTACGAGGAGACCGAGGATCAGCTCGGCGCCATCGCGTCGACCCTGGGCGATCTCGAAACCGGCCGGCCGATGGATCGCCTGATCTGCGGCGACGTCGGTTTCGGCAAGACGGAGGTCGCGTTGCGTGCGGCATTTGCTGTCGCGCTGGAAGGCAAGCAGGTCGCAGTCGTTGTTCCGACGACGCTCTTGGCGCGCCAGCACACGAAGACATTCACCGAGCGCTTCAAGGGCTTCCCGGTGAACGTGGCGCAAGCATCGCGCCTCGTCTCGTCCAAGGAACTCACGCAAACCAAGAAGGGGCTCGCCGACGGATCGATCGATATCGTCGTCGGCACCCATGCGCTGCTCGGCAAGACCATCAAGTTCAAGGACCTTGGCCTGTTGATCGTCGATGAGGAGCAGCACTTCGGCGTCAGCCACAAGGAGCGGCTGAAGCAGCTCCGCGCCGAAGTCCACGTGCTGACGCTCTCGGCGACACCGATCCCGCGCACGTTACAGCTTGCGCTGACCGGCGTGCGCGACCTCTCGATCATCGCGTCGCCGCCGATCGACCGCCTTGCGGTGCGCACCTTCGTCGCGCCGTTCGATCCGCTGATGGTGCGCGAGGCGCTGCTGCGCGAGCGCTATCGCGGCGGACAAGCGTTCTATGTCTGCCCGCGCATCGACGACCTCGCCGAGGCCAAGGAATTCCTCGACAAGAACGTGCCGGAGATGAAGGTCGCGGTCGCACACGGCCAGATGCCGCCGACGGTGATCGAGGACATCATGTCCGCGTTCTACGACGGCAAGTACGACATCCTGTTGTCGACGACGATCATCGAGTCCGGCCTCGATATTCCGACGGCCAACACCATGATCGTGCATCGCGCCGACATGTTCGGCCTGGCGCAGCTCTATCAGCTGCGCGGCCGGGTGGGCCGTTCGAAGCTGCGCGCCTACGCGCTATTCACGCTGCCGGCCGCGCACAAGATCACGCCGCAGGCGGAGCGGCGGCTTCAGGTGCTGCAATCGCTGGATACGCTCGGCGCAGGCTTTCAGCTCGCCTCGCACGATCTCGACATCCGCGGGTCGGGCAACCTGCTTGGAGAAGAGCAGTCCGGCCACATCAAGGAGGTCGGCTTCGAGCTCTATCAGTCGTTGCTGGAGGAGGCGATCGTCAACCTCAAGGCCGGCATCTCGGAGCCGGTCGCTGACCGCTGGTCGCCGCAGATCACCCTCGGCATGCCGGTGCTCATTCCGGAGGAGTATGTACCCGATCTTGCCGTGCGCCTGTCGCTGTATCGTAGGCTGGCTGATCTCGAGACCGACGACGCGATCGAGAACTTCGCGGCCGAAATGCGCGACCGCTTCGGCCCGCTGCCGGACGAGGCGCGGTATCTGTTCAAGATCGCGGCGATCAAGACCTATTGCCGCCGCGCCAATGTCGAGAAGGTCGATGCCGGGCCGAAGGGCGCCGTGATCGCGTTCCGCGACAACAGCTTCGCGCATCCGGACCGGCTGGTTGCCTTCATCCGCCAGCATGGTCAGGCGGCGAAGGTGCGGCCGGACATGAAGGTGGTGTTCTTCCAGGAATGGGAGACACCGGAAGAACGCATGAACGGCGTCAGCGTGATCCTGCAGGATCTCGCCAATCTCGCGGAAGGCCGGAAGGCGGCGTGATCCGTTTTGTCCCGGACGCGATGCAGCGTGCAACGCTGCTTCGCAGAGCCGGGACCGTCACGGATACTGCTGTTGGTACGGCCCCGGATCTGCAGCGCGTCATTTCATGCCGCGCAGCGTCCGGGGCAAGACTTACGACGCCGCGCGGTGATCGTTGCCTTTGAGGCGCGCCATCAGGCTATCGGGCGTGTCTTTCGCCAGCAGCGTGGCGATGCTGACATGCGGATCGGCGGGCGCCTCGCGCCGCGCCGCATGCATGGTGTGCTTGACGACGCTGGCGATGCGCCGCGCGATCACATGTGCTTCACGCAAATCGGTTTCCGCGAAGGCGGCGACGATCGAGCCGTCGTTTTCCATGGTTGCGAAGTCGAACCGCCGCATCAGGCGGCTCAGGATGCGCGCCGCGTCGTAATGCGCGCGCTCGCTCGACTGGTCGAACATGAAGCGTGCGGCCGAGAGACCGGCCCCGCGCGAGGTGGAATCGGTGATTGCTGCCGAGAACTCGCGCTCGAAGGCTGTGCCGGTCATGAGGCCGGTGCGCGGGTCGAGCAGACCGCCGGATTCGATCGACTTCAGTGTGCGTGTCAGCCGTGCGTCGAGCGCGTGCTGACGGATCAGCGGCAGCGCCGCGGCGGCGATGGCCGCTGCGTCGCCGGTGCCGACCTCGAGGTTCGGCAGAAGATGGCCGGGCATCGCATCCGGCGCGATACCGCTGACGATGACCGGCAGATGACGGAAGCGTGCGTCATCCGACAGGGCCGTGAAGAAGTTGTCGAGCACGCGGGCGCTGAAGCCCGAGCCGATTACAACACCGTCAAGATCGCGCGCTTCCAGATGCTTCACGGCAGCTTCGAGGCTCAGCGCGCCGACGACCGCCACGCGCTCGCCGAGTGCGACGGACAGCGAGGGATACGAAGCGCCACGGCCGACGAGCAGCACGGTCGCATCGTCGAGCAGATCGGTTTGCGGGATGCGCACGCCGGCCGCACTTTCATCGTTGAGACGGCGCTCGATGGTGGCGTGCAGGGTGCGGACTCGCAGCGCCGCATTCAGCCGGGCCAGCAGCCGGTCGAATCCGCGCTCACTCGAATAGGACAGCACGTTCGAAGGCAACGCCGCGGCCGGATCGATGCCGATCATCGGCAGGTAGGGCGTCACCGCAGCCGCCTTGGCCGCGAGTGCCGCAACGGACATCTCATCCGCCGCCGACAGGTCGGCGATGATGGCCGCCGGCTGCAAGCGCTCGACCGCGTCGCAGGCGTCCGCCCAAGTGCTGTCGATCAGCGGAAACAGCTTGCAGTCTTCGAGGGCGACGGCGAGCGGCAGCCGCTCGGTGTCGGACACGAACAGAATCGGACCTTGCTGGGACATTGGCTCTCGGGCACGCGGAACAAAGATTCCGGGAGCCTAGACGTTCAGCCTTAATGCCCGGTCAACGAAGAAGGCGGGGTTGGAGATGTCGATCGAGCTCTGCAAACTCGTCATGGCCGGGCTTGTGCCGGGCATCCACGTCTTCCTTGTTGAGATTGAGTAAGTACGTGGATGATCAATTCGCGCCGCGATCGCGGAAGGCTTCCGACATCAGCGGGTTGAGGCCGAGTTCTGCCAGCGCCTCGCGCGCCCGTGAGTTGTCGATCGCGCGCCCGGCGAGCCGATGGCCGTTGAGGCGATCGGGCAGAGCGGTCAGCATCGCGCCTTGCGATAGCCGCTTCGCCCATTGCTGAAGGTCGTCGGCGAGGAAGCGGTAGCCACCGATGTTGACGAGCCCGCTCGGCGGCGCCGTGATCCTGATCTCGCCGCTGCTGCGGTCGCGCCGTGCGGCAAACCCGGTATCGACGTAGTCGAGGTTGGCTTGCGCCTCCCGCGCGCGCTCGGAGGGCGGTGGAGCATAGGCGGCAACGGGCACCATCGGGCCGCGCAGCGCGAGCGTGCCTTGCGGCGTCATCAGGATTTCGCAGGCGGGCGTCGCCGCCGGCACGTCGTGCGGAGCGCGGTGCTGGCCGGCGCGGATCGGAACGGGCAGGCCATCCTCGTCACGCCGGGCTCCGAACAGCCCGGCCTCGCCGAACAGGTAAAGGTCGGTCAGGCGCTGGCTACCCGTCCACGCGGGGCTTGCGCCGATCTGCTCAGGCGTACGCCAGACGCCGATAATCTCGGCTGCATCGTCAAGCGCTTGCAGCGCATCGCTCTCGGCAAGCTTGAAGACGATCTGCGCAGGCAAAACCAGCGCATTGCACTTGTCGCGGGCCAGTTGGGCGGTCAGCGCGTCCACATCGAGAGCGTGGTGCAGACTGAGCGTGCCGCCGCTCAGCAGCCAGGTGACCGTCGAGCAGCAGATGCCGGCGAGCGAGGCCGGGGCGATGGTCGAAAGAATGCGCGCCGCTTGCGGCAGGCGGGCTTCGAGAAACACCGCAAGACCCGCCGCCATCAGGCTCATGTGCGAACGCGGGACCGGCCGCCAGCCTTCCGGCGTCATGTCGAAGGTGATGATCGCCGGCCGCCGTGGATCGGTCGCCGGAAACAGCGCCGGTGACGGCGGATGCGCAATCACATGGTCGAGCGAAGCCATGCCTTCCGGCAGGTTGTCGCCGAAGCCGAACACATGGCGGATGGAGAACGCCTCGGCGGCGGCGTTCATCGCGAGGTCCGCATGGCTGACACCGTCGATCCTGCTCATGGCCACGATCGCGCGGGCACCGGTGCGGTTCAGCGCCATGGTGAGTTCGGCTTGCCGCCAAAGCTGCGGCAGCAGCGTCACGACGAGACCAGCGCGGAAGGCGCCGAGCACCGTGAGCGAGAATTCGATGGTATTCGGCAACTGGACGGCGATCACCGATCCGGTCGGCAGGCCGCTGTCGATGAAATGGGTGGCTATCGCCGAGATCGCAGCATCCGCCTCCGCATAGGTCATCTTGCGTGGCGGCTGGCCAGTGACGCGCGGCTTGTCGGCGGGATCGATCAGCGCAAGACTCTCCGGCCTGCGCGCTGTGATGCGGCGGAGCAGGTCTTCGAGCGTCGGCGAGGTGGAACTCAGCATCATCGAGTCGGGCTCAGTGACCTTGTTCATTCATCGCGCGCCGGCGGCTGCCGGAGCGGCCCACCACGTCTCGGGCAGGATGCCCGAGAGCGCGTCAGCCTTTGGCCGTTCTATCCGATTCCATCGGGCCAGCCATTGCCGCTCGGCGTTGTACAGCGGGATTGTGTAGAAGCCCGACATCAGGACGCGGTCGAGCGCCCGGACGGCGGCAACGAACGGCGGCCGCTCGCGCGCTTGCAGCATGGCGGTCACGAGCGCATCCACCGCCTTGTCGCGGGCGCCCATGTAGTTGCGCGTGCCCTGCAGATCGGCGGCTTCCGACCCCCAGTAAAACAGCTGCTCGTTGCCGGGGGAGAGCGACTGATCCCAGCGGTTCTGGATCATGTCGTAGTCGTAGCCGAGCTTGCGCTGGTCGAACTGGACGGCGTCGACGGTGCGGATCGTCGCTTCGATGCCGGCGCGTTTGATGTCGCGGATGAAGGCCAGCGCGATGCGCTCGTGCTCGCGGGTGGTGACGAGAATTTCGAACTTCAACGGCGCGCGGGTCGCCTTGTGCCGCATCACCGTGCCGTCGAGCTGGTAGCCGGCGTCCGCCAGGAGCGTGAGCGCGCGCCGCAGCGCGTCGCGGTCGCGGCCGCTCGCGTCGCTGACCGGCAGCCGCCATGTTCCATCGACGATGTCGGCGCGAACGCTCGATGCAAACGGACGCAGCAACGTGCGCTCGATGTCCGACGCCGGACGCTGATAGGCGGAGAGCTCGGAGCTCGGGAAGTATCCACCGTTGCGGCTGTAGAGACCGAAGAAGTAATTGCGGTTGATCCACTCGAAGTCGAACAGCAGCGACAGCGCTTCACGCACCCGGATATCGGCGAACACCGGACGCCGCGTGTTGAACACGAGGTATTCGGTCGGTTTCGGCAGACCTGTCGCGATCTCCTCGCGTTTGACCTCGCCCCGTTGGGCTGCGGGGAAATCGTAGCCCTCGTGCCAGCGCAGCGGCTCGGTTTCGACACGGAAATCGTAGAGACCGCGCTTGAAGGCTTCAAACTGGCCGCTGGCCTCGCGGTAATAGTCGAGCCGCACCTCGTCAAAATTCCACAGGCCCCGGTTCACGGACAGATCGCGGCCCCAATAATCCGGGTTGCGCGTCATCGTCACGCTCGCACCGGCGCGGACACCGGTGATGATGTAGGGGCCCGAACCGACCGGCGGCGTCAGCGTCGTATCCTCGAACGTCGCCGGATCGATCGCATGCTTTGGCAGCACCGGCATGAGCCCCAGGATCAGCGGCAACTCGCGGTCGGCGACGCCGCCGAAATCGAACTTCACCGTCCGCGGATCGAGCGCTTCGGCTTTCGTGACCTTGGCGTAGTAGAGGCGATGGTTCGGCCGGCCCTTGTCGCGCAAGAGCTGCCACGAAAACAGCACGTCCCCGGCTGCCACAGGTTTGCCGTCACTGAATCGCGCTTTCGGATGGATGCGGAAGGTGACGTAGCTGCGCGTATCATCCGTTTCGATGCTCTCGGCGAGCAGGCCGTAAAGCGTGAACGGCTCGTCCTGGCCACGGGTCATCAGGCTTTCGATGACGTAGCCGCGGACCTGCTGGACCGCGAGGCCCCGCACGATCAGCGGATTGAGACTGTCGAACGTCCCGGAAATCCCGCCGGTCAGGCGGCCGCCTTTCGGCGCATCCGGGTTAACGTAGGGCATATGAGCGAATCCGGGGGGCAGGGCGGGCACCCCATGCATTGCAATCCCGTGGCTGACGATCGCCGGCTTGGCTGCGTCCTGTGCGGCCGGAACCCCTGCGGTCGCGAAAGTCGCGATCAGCGTCGCTGCCGCGAGTTTGCCCCAACATCGGAGCGGCCGGCCGGGCCGATTTGATTCGCTGCTTTGCACGCCGGAATTTACCATGCCGGGTCACGATCCGGTGTCGCCGGGACGCGAAAGACGGCTGTCGCCATTGATCTTTTCGCCCGCCGCTGTAAAAGGCGGTCTATTCCAGAAGGGTCAAGGCCGCCAGTCACGGTAACGCCTCAATTGGCTCCGAGACAGCCGCGAAATAGCGGGTTTGACCGCCCCGACGCGGCCTCAAGGCGCACGGTTCAGAAAGGGTTTTCCGAATGAAGTTTCGTCTGTCGGCTGCGCGCGGCCTGATGTTCGCTGCGGCTAGCGTTTTGACCCTCTCGGCAGCCCACGCCCAACAGCCGCAGCCGGCTCCCGGCGCGCCGAAGGCAGCCCCGGCTCCAAAGGCACCGGCCGCCGCTCCGAAGGCGCCGGCTGCCGCCCCGAAGGGGCAGGCCCCTGCCGCCCAGCAGCAGGCTCCCGCCCAGAATCCCCAGCAGCAGGCCGATCAGGTGCAACTGATCTACGCACCGTGGACGAAGTTCTGCCTCAAGGGTCAAGATGCCAACGCCAAGCAGGTGTGCTTCACCGGCAAGGACGGCCGCATCGAGTCGGGCCAGCCAGTCGTCGCTGCCGTCATCATCGAGCCGGAAGGGGAGCCGAAGAAGATTCTCCGCGTGACCTTGCCGCTCGGCATGCAACTCGTGCACGGCACGCGCATCATCATCGACAACAACGCCCCGGCGCAGAGCCCCTACGTCATCTGCTTCGCCAATGGCTGCATGTCGGACTATGAGGCGACCCCTGACATGATCGCCAACCTGAAGAAGGGCCAGAACCTCATCGTTCAGGCAATCAACTCGAACGGCGCACCGCTCACGCTGGCGCTGCCGCTCGTCAACGAGTTCCAGAAGGCTTACGACGGTCCGCCGACCGATCCGAAGCAGTTCGAAGAGACTCAGAAGAAGCTGCAGGAAGAGCTGCAGAAGCGCGCTGAAGAAACCCGCAAGAAGCTCGAGCAGCAGGGTGGCGCGGCCAACCCCGCCGCGAAGTAAGCGGTTTCCAGTCGACGAAAAGGCGCGCATCAATGCGCGCCTTTATTTTATTTAATTCAGAGGATTGAGCAGGGCAGCTCGCGCGATCTCTGAAGACCAGAAATCCCAAAGCTGCGATCAGTTCAGCGATGGGTTCCGGGGGCGATAGCCGCCCGCCTTGTCCTTCACGAAAATCTCGGCGACCTGCGAATGGCGGATCGGCTCGCCGGAATCATCAGGCAGGAGATTTTGCTCCGAGACGTAGGCGACGTACTCGGTTTCAGAGTTCTCGGCCAGGAGATGGTAGAACGGCTGATCCTTGTGCGGCCGCACATCCTCGGGGATGGACAGCCACCATTCCTCGGTGTTGTTGAACTCCGGGTCGATATCGAAGATCACCCCACGGAACGCAAAAATCCGGTGCCGGACGATCTGTCCGATCTGGAACTTTGCGGTGCGCATCTTGGCCATGAGTCCGAATAGACCAGGATTGTGGCCGATGCTAGAGGCAAAGCCGTGAATCGGGGCACCGCCCATTGCGCCGGAACGACGCAAATGTTGAGGCATTCCTGAGGAATAGCAGCGGTTGCCATGATCGACGTGTTCAATCTCGCGCTCCCCTACTTTGGAGTGATTTTTATCGGCTACGCCTGCGGCCGGCTGAAATCGCTGCCCGAAGCGGGCCTCGCGTGGATGAATTTCTTCCTCCTCTACATCTCACTCCCGGCGCTATTCTTCCGCATCCTGTCAAAGACGCCGTTCGAGCAACTGAACAACCCGCCATTCATCATCGCGACCACGGCTGGAACCGCGCTGGCATTTGTCCTGTGCGCCGTCGGCGCGCGCGTCATCGGCAAGATCACGGCGCGCGAGGCCGTAATGGCCGGGCTGTCGGGCGGCTACGGGAATATCGGCTACATGGGACCGGGCCTGGCGCTGGCGGCGATCGGCACGAAGGCCGCGGCGCCTGTCGCGCTGATCTTTTGCTTCGACAACATCTTCCTGTTCTCGCTCGTCCCGATCCTGATGGCGGTGACCGGCGGCGGGCAAGGCAATCTGGGCGCTACCATCAAGCAGGTCGCCAAGCAGATCCTGCTGCATCCCCTGATCGTCGCCTCCTATTTCGGCGCGATGGCTGCAGCGTTCCATATCGAACTGCCCCCGGCGATCGACGGCACCATGCAGTTCCTTCAGAACGCGGCCGCACCTGTTGCGTTGTTCGCGCTCGGCGTAACTGTGGCGCTGCGCCCGTTCAGCCGCGTGCCATGGGAACTGCCATGGCTCATCGGCGTGAAACTCCTGATCCATCCGGCGATTGTGTTTGCGCTGTTGTGGTGGCTCGGTCCGTTCAGCGTGGAATGGGCGGCGGCCGCGCTGCTCATGGCGTCGCTGCCGCCGGCGCTGAACGTATTTGTGATCGCACGGCAATACGATACGTGGGTCGAGCCGGCGTCAGCCGCGGTGATGATCGGTACACTGGTGTCGGTGGTAACGCTCACCACGGTTCTATGGCTGTTAAAGACCGGCCAACTGGTGATGCCCTAACTTTTGCGAGATTATCGCCGCCAGGACGGCGCGAGCCCCTCGCGCATGGCGAACCGCCGCAGCGGTGCAATCGATCCAATCAGATGCAGGCCGAGCGCACGCACCGGCTGAAGCGGCAGAAACTCGCTGAGCAGCGAGCGGTTGGCGAGATCGATAGCGAGGGTGCGGCTCAGAATGTCGGGTTTGCGGCTTCGCGCGTAGGCTGCGAGCACGGTTTCGGAACCCGGATCGCCGCCGAGTATGAGGCATTCGCCGACGATCTCGGCAAGATCGGCGGCGTCGCGCAAGCCCATGTTGAGACCCTGCGCACCGATCGGCGGGATGACATGCGCGGCTTCACCGGCCAATGCGATACGCTTCGCCGCAAGCTGCGCAGGTTTCTCGATCGAGAGCCGAAACATGAAGCGCGGGGCTTCGACGGTCATCGCGCCCAGCATCGCATGCGATTGCCGCTCCGCCGCTTGCCCCAACGCGGCATCGCCGAGCGCATGCAGCCGTGCCGCTTCATCCGGGCGCGAGACCCAGACGATGCTCGACCGCTGGCCCGGCAGTGGTACGAACACGCAGGGACCGTGCGGCGTATGAAACTCGGTCGACGTATTCCGATGCGGCCGCGTGTGCGCGACGTTGAAGGTGAGGGCGGTCTGCCGCAACTCACGCCGCTCGACTGCGATTCCTGCCGCCTCGCGGCAGATCGAATTGCGTCCATCGGCACCGACAACAAGTTGCGCGCGCACCGTCTGACCGCGTTTCGTTTCAATCCCGACGGCAGCCTCGTCCGGCGTGACGCGCACCACATCGTCATCGATGCGGATCAGACCCTCGCATTCCGCGGAGCGCTGTTCCAGCGCCTCCAGCAACAGCCTGTTTTCGATGTTGTAGCCAAATGCGTCGCGGCCGATTTCGTCGCTGACGAATTTGACCTCGGGAGCGCGAATTAGGCGGCCGGTGTCGTCGACAAGCCGCATGACTTTCAACGCGGCAGCCTGATCGGCGCAGCGCGACCAGACGCCGATGCCGTCGAGAAAGTCAACTGATGCACCAAGCAGCGCCGTCGTCCGGTTGTCCGCGTATGGCACGCGCCGCGCCACCAGCGCCACGCGCGCTCCGGACGACGCAAGCGCGATCGCCACCGCCAGGCCCACCGGCCCGCCGCCGATCACGGCTACATGCTGAAAGTCGGGGTGCGATGTGCGGTCAACCATTGTCGGGACTTGAGTTGCACCGGCATTTTCGGCTTTCGCAGCGGACAGATCAAGTCAGCGCTTTTGCAATGTTTTAGAGGTTCCAGTCCGCATTTTCATTCCGCGACGGATGGCTGCAATGATACGGATGGATCGCGCAGGCGATATTGCCTGGCAGGACCGCAG
>JBMOOJ010000135.1:0-45558 GCA_049323835.1 Pseudomonadota bacterium
TCGAACTTGACGATCTCCGGCTCTTCGGTTTCGGGACCGAAGATTGCGATGATCGAATGCAGCGGCCGCACCCACGATAGCGCGCCGGGCTTCTTCGAACGCTCGCCCCAGCGCATCGATTTCGGCCAGGGGAAGGTGCGGACGATGACCGGCAGGAATTCCGCGATCACCGTGATCGCATCGCGGCCGGGCTTCTCGATCAGCGCCACGTAGAAGTCACCCTTCTTCGGGTCCTTCTGAAGCGTCGCCTCGTCGAGCGACTTCAGGCCAGCGGCTTTCAGGAACCCCCGCACGGCGGCATCCGGTGCGCCGACCTTCGGGCCCTTGCGCTCTTCCTTGAGGTCCGGCTGGCGCGCGGGAATACCGTGCACGGTGAGCGCGAGGCGGCGCGGCGTCACGAACGCTTTCGCGCCCTCATAAACGAGGCCCTCGGCCACCAGCTTGTCGGTGACCATGCGGCGCAGGTCTTCCGCCGCCTTCGCCTGCATGCGCGCGGGGATTTCTTCGGAAAACAGTTCAAGCAGAAGATCGGGCATGGATCAGGCTCCGCCCGCTTCGGTGTGAACCCAGGCGTCGCCGCAGGCTTTCGCCAGTTCGCGCACGCGCAGAATGTAGCTTTGCCGCTCGGTGACGGAAATCACGCCGCGCGCATCGAGCAGATTGAAGACGTGGCTCGCCTTGATGCACTGGTCGTAGGCCGGCAGCGCCATCAGATGCGTCTCGCGCTTACCGTCCTTCCAGCCCGCATCGAGATACTTGCGGCACGCGGCTTCCGCCATCTTGAACTGCTCGAACAGCATGGTGGTGTCCGAGTGCTCGAAGTTATGGCGCGAGTATTCCTGCTCGGCCTGAAGGAACACGTCGCCGTACGTCACCTTCTCGGCGCCTTCGCGTCCGTTGAAGTTGAGATCGTAGACGCGATCGACACCCTGCACGTACATGGCGAGGCGTTCGAGACCGTAGGTGAGTTCGCCCGCGACCGGCGAACATTCAACGCCCGCGACCTGCTGGAAATACGTGAACTGAGAGACCTCCATACCGTCGCACCAGCACTCCCAGCCGAGCCCCCACGCGCCGAGCGTCGGGCTCTCCCAGTCGTCCTCGACGAAACGGATGTCATGCAGCTTCGGATCGACGCCGATCGCTGCCAGCGACTTCAGGTACAGATCCTGAAGGTCCGGCGGCGACGGCTTCAGGATCACCTGGAACTGATAGTAGTGCTGCAAGCGGTTCGGGTTCTCGCCATAGCGTCCATCTTTGGGACGCCGCGACGGCTGCACGTAGGCCGCGTTCCACGTCTTCGGTCCGAGCGCGCGCAGCGTCGTCGCAGGATGAAACGTACCCGCGCCGACTTCCATGTCGTAGGGCTGCAAGATCACGCAACCGTAATCCGCCCAATAGCGCTGCAACGTCAGGATGAGGCCCTGGAACGAACGCTCCGGACGCATGTGTTCGGGAAGAGATTCCATGATCGCTTTAAGGATTCGCTGACCTAACCGATAGCGCGCGGACCGTATCGGTGTGGAAAGCGGGAATCAAGCTGTGGCCCAAGAAACTCAGGCCCCCGCCAAAGCGTAATGATGCGGAGCGACGCCGCGGGCTGCCGCCACAGTCAGGGCGATCGCGCACTCCATTCGAGACACGAACCGATCCATACAAGAAACGAAAGGCCGCTCGTCATGTCGGTTGAGACGATCGCAACCTGTTTTGTCGCCGTGGCACTGACCGCATTCGCCGCAGCGCCTTACGTGTTCGCACAGCGCGAGGAGAAACGCGCGCGCGCGGATCGTGAATCGAACGTGAATCGTTTCGAGGAAACGCGGTAACGCTCTCCTAACCGCTACAGCAATGCGATGTCCTTTCCTTGCGCTTTGTTAGGACATGGCGGCGCATAGTCCGCGTGCGCCAGAACGAAGACCGGCACACCGGCATGCGCCTCACCATCCATACCCGCCCACAAGAGGCGGCGATGAATGGGGAGACATTTTTTGGGGGCTCAAACAATGATCGTTGCTCAAATCATCGGAGCTGTTCTGATCGCGCTGGCGCTGCTGGCGATGGTCGAAACAGACACGCGCGCAATTCGCTAACGCACTCGGTTTGCGTGGGCTCACGCGCACGCAAAAGCCTGCCTTACCTCCAGGCTTGTTTAGCATCCTTCGCGGCATGCCCGCCGCGAGGGATGCGCAAGCGTGCTTGCTCGCTTGGGGTGCAGATCAGCCCGGACGATACGCGCCGGTGACCGGATCGCGGCGAAGCGTCGGGATTGTCTCGCGCGCGACCGTCTCGGACAGATGCGCCTGTCGCGCAGCCTCGAGTTCGTCATTGACGCGGCGTGCGGTTTTCATCGCCCAGCGCACCAGCGCGAAGGCGCCGACTGCACCGCCGAGAACCGCCAGAAAAGGTGGCATGGAAAACTCCTCGCTCCCTTTAACCCGAAACGGACCGAAAACGTTCCGATTTGACCATTATAGCCCGTAACGCGCCCAGACTGCCCTGGATTCCATGGCGGAAATAAGCTCGTCCCCCAGCCCGGAATAGCCAATCCCTGCGGCAAAAGACCCCGCCCCGGCCGATTTGCGCCCGAAAAAGCTCGATAACAGGCCGGTCGGCTGCGCGATCACGGGGGTACGGACCTTGTCGCCGAACCGCGCCCGCAGGGTCGAGCGCAGATCGCCGATGGCGTCGGCAAGGCCAAGCTGGATCGAGCGATCGCCCGCCCAGTATTCGCCGGTGAAAAGGTCGTCGTCGGCGCCTTTCAGGCGTGCGCCGCGGCTTTCCTTCACGAGATCGATGAAGACCCGATGGATTTCGCGCTGAATCTCTTTCAGCCGCGCGACGTCATCCGGATTCTCAGGCAGGAACGGATCGAGCGTCGCCTTGTGCTTGCCGGCCGTGTAGAGCCGCCGCTCGACGCCCATCTTCTTGATCAACTCCTGGAAGCCGAACGTGCCGCCAACCACGCCGATCGAGCCGAGAATGGACGACGGATCGCAGAAGATCTCGTCGCCCGCGCACGCGATCATGTAACCGCCCGACGCCGCGACATCCTCGACGAACACCAGCACGCGCAGATTCTTCTCGTCCGCGAGTTGGCGGATGCGCAGATAGATCTGTCGCGACTGAACGGGAGAACCGCCCGGTGAGTTGATGACGATCGCAACCGCCTTGGCATTGCGGGTTGCGAATGCCCGCTCCAGCAGCCGCGCGACGCCGGCCAGCGTCATCCCGGGCCGCAGCGGCGTCACCGCGCCGATGACGCCGGACAGTCGCACCACGGGAACGACGGGAATATCCCGCCGCCAGCGCGCCGGTAGCAGCCTTGTGATCGAACTGACCCAATTTGGCCGCGTCCGATCCGTATCAGTCCCGTGCGACATCGTAACCTCGTTCACAAAGTGTTTGCCTTAACCCCACCTTAACCGCCGGAACGCTTCTTGCTCTGAGTTTGTTGCCCTGCGTTCGTTGTTCTGCGTCAGCCGCCGCTTCGCATCGTCAAAGCCGAGAAGGTCAAAACCATGAAGACATATCTTTTGATCCTGATGATGGGCACGCTTCTCGCGGCAATCCACTTCACCTCGATGCCGGACAAGCAGACCAAGCGGACTGTGCAGTAACGGCATATCTCACGGCCGGTGGCCGCCGAGGGAAAGCGCGGCCCGCCCTGCCAGAACATCGCGTGCCTCCGCCGTGGGCAGCCCCGCCGCATCGTTCAGCACCAGCGCCGGCAGGATTTCCATTGGCGCACGGCCTCCCTTGATCGCCCGGACCAGCACGCGAATGGCCGGACTCTCCAGATCGGGATGAACCGGCAAAATCGCCAGGCTTCCAAACCCGCGGCCGAGCGCCGCAAGCACATCGGTCAACCCATCCGCCCGCCAGATCAGAGTCAGCGCGCCGCCGGACTTCAGCACGCGCCGCGCGGCGTGGACCCATTCCTCCAGCGTCGTCGCGGTCGCCACATGCGCAAGCCGTTTGTCCTGATCGCTGGAAGCACGGTGGCGGCCTGCATCGTTGAACGGCGGGTTCATCAGCACCGCGTCGGCGCTGTCGGCATGAAGTCCCGCCTCTTCGAACGCAGCAGCGCTTGCCGCAACATCGAGCGTCAGAACATTCGCGGCAATAGCGTTCGCCATCGCATTCTCGTGCGCGAGCGCCGCCAGCGGCGCGTTGATCTCGACCAGCGTCAGATCAAGACCTCCGATGCGCCGCGCCAGCGCGAGTCCGGCCGCGCCGACACCGGCGCCGAACTCGATCACACGATCGCCCGGCTTCGCGGCAGTTGCTGCCGCCAGCAGGATCGCGTCATGGCCAGCGCGATGGCCGCGCTTCGGCTGCCGCAGCACGAGATTACCGCCGAGGAAAGCGTCGGTGGTCGTCTCGGCGAGCGCCTCAGTCATCGCCACGCAACTCATGCGCGAGGCCGGCATCGCTCAGAAGGCGCCGGGCCTGCGCGAGGTCGTCCTCGCCGACGAGAATCCGGCGCGGCAGAATGCCGATCGAACCCTCGATGACGCTCATGTTCTGGTCGAGCACGAGATGGCCGATCTCGGCGCCGTCGAGCAAGGCTCCCACCGCCGATACCAGCACCATATCGTTGGTTCGCAACAATTCCCGCACTTGAAGCGCCTTCTCGTCGCAGGCGGCCGGGAGGTTCCAGCGGCCCTTGCCCGGCCCCGCCACACTTTCTATTGTCGATTGGCATAGCATTCCGGAGGCCATACGTGGCGGTTATTGTTCCTTTCGAAAGCCACGCGGCAGCGTCGATCGACCCGCTGGTCGGGCTGGTCGCGCCCGACATGGAGCGCGTCAACGCGACCATCCTTGCCCGGACAGGCTCCGAAGTCACCATGATCCCGGAGGTCGCAAACCACCTGATCTCGTCGGGCGGCAAGCGGCTGCGGCCGATGCTGACGCTCGCGATGGCGAACCTCACCGGATACACCGGCGACGGCCACATCAAGCTCGCGGCTGCGGTCGAATTCATGCACACCGCAACGCTGCTGCACGACGACGTGGTCGACGAGAGCGAACTGAGGCGCGGCAAGCTGTCGGCGCGCATGCTCTGGGGCAACGAGGCGAGCGTGCTCGTCGGCGACTTCCTGCTCGGCCAGGCGTTCCGGATGATGGTCGAAGTCGGCTCGCTGCGCGCCCTCGACATCCTCTCCGCAGCGGCCGCGACCATCGCCGAGGGCGAGGTGATGCAGCTGGCGGCGGCGAAGAACACTGCCACCACCGAAGACGAATATCTCGCAGTGATCCGCGGCAAGACGGCCGAACTTTTCGCCGCTGCCTGCGAGGTCGGACCCGTGCTCGCCAACCGGCCCAAATCCGAGCAGACCGCCTGCCGCTCGGTCGGCATGAACCTCGGCATCGCTTTCCAGCTTGTCGACGACGTGCTCGACTACGGCGGCAAGGCCGCGAAGCTCGGCAAGAACGTCGGCGACGATTTCCGCGAGGGCAAGATTACGCTGCCCGTGGTGCTGGCGTTCCGGCGCGGCAGCGACAGCGAGCGTGCGTTCTGGGTGCGGACGCTGGAAAAGGGCGAGATCGGCGATGGCGATCTCGATCAGGCGATCGGCCTGATGACCAAGCACCGCGCGCTGGAAGACACCATCAATCGCGCGCAGCACTATGGCGACATGGCCAAGGATGCGCTGGCGCTGTTTCCGGCGTCACCAATGCGCACGGCGCTGGAAGACGTCGTCGCGTTCTGTCTGGCGCGATCGCATTAATTCTTGTCCCGGACGCGATGCAGCGCAGCTTGCGTTGCATCGCAGAGCCGGGACCATTCCAACCGCAGAGTTTGCTACGACCCCGGATCAGCGGCGTATCGCTTCGCGCTGCGCCGCGTCCGGGGAAAGGCAGCGTCTAGCTCAACACCCCCGCGTGCACCCACCAGCCGGGATGCGCTTGCTGAATCGCGGCAGCCGCTTTCTGTGCGGCACCGCCGGTCTTGAAGATCGCGAAACAGGTCGCTCCCGAACCTGACATGCGTGCGAACTGCGCACCCTCGGCATCGCGCAGCGCATCGAGCACGTCGCCGATGAGCGGTTGAACCTCAAGCGCCGGCTTTTCCAGATCGTTGATGCCGGAGCCGACGACCTCGATCCATGCGTCCGCGCCCGCGCCGTCCTCGGGCCATTGCAGCGCCTGCATCACGTCGGTCGCGCCGACGAGCAGTTCGCCATTCTTCAGACCAAGCGCGGTGAAAACATCGCGCGTCGCCACGCCCACGCGCGGATTGACCATCACGCAGAACATGGCCGGCAACGGCAGCGGCGTCAGCTCTTCGCCGATCCCCGCCATCAGACACGCCTTTGAAGCGACGCACACCGGAATGTCGGCGCCGGTTTCGCGCGCAACGTCGGCAATGCGCGGGTCGGCGAGATCGAGATTGTTCGCGCGCGCGAGCAGCCGCAGCGCTGCGGCTGCATCCGCCGAGCCGCCGCCGATGCCGGCCGCAACCGGCAGATGCTTGTCGAGAGTGAAGTGCCCGGTGCGCAGGCCATCGACACGCTCGGCAAGCGCCGCCGCGACCCGCGTCACCAGATTGTCCTCGAGGCCGCCACACTCGGCGGCACGCGGACCGGTCATCGTCAGGCCGAGCCTGTCGCCAGACATAAGCGTCAGGGTGTCGGCGCAATCAGCGAACGCCACCAGACTTTCGAGATCGTGGTAGCCGTCCGCGCGACGGCCGAGCACCCGCAAGGTCAGATTGACCTTCGCCCGTGCTGCTTCGATCAATTGTGCCATCGCCCACACACGACCGCGCCATTCCGCGCTGTCCGCCTGATCCCCGGATACCTTCGATATGCTTTTGGGCCGCCTGCGCGCAGGCGTCAACCGTCAGAGACTTGCGAGGGTGGCTTAACCGCCCTTGCCATCCTTCTTGTCGGCGGACGCGGCCGAAGAAGTGTCCTCCGGCAGACCGTCCTTAAGCTTCGCCTCGATCTTCGGCAATTCGTCCGGCTCGGGCTTGAGGTCGCGCGCATGCGCCCACTGGAAGCGCGCCTCCAGCGTGCGGCCGACGCGCCAGTAGGCGTCGCCGAGATGATCGTTGATGGTCGGGTCTTCCGGCTTCAGATCGACGGCGCGTTCGAGATGCTTCACCGCGTCTTCGTAATTGCCGACGCGGTAATATGCCCAGCCGAGCGAGTCGACGATGTAGCCGTCATCCGGCCGCTGCTCGACAGCGCGGCGGATCAGCTTCATGCCCTCGTCGAGATTCACGCCCTGGTCGATCCAGGAATAGCCGAGATAGTTCAGCACGTGCGGCTGCTCGGGCTGAAGTTCGAGCGCCTTCTTCATCGAGGCTTCCGCCTTCGGCCACTGCTTCGAGCGCTCCTCGCAGATGCCGCGGAAATAATAGAACACCCAGGCGTTCTTCTCGGTGCCCTGCAATTCCTTCACGCCCTGTGCGTAGGTCTCGCTGCACTCGGCGAACTTCTTGCGTGCACGTTCGACGTTGCCAAGCGCCATGATCGATTCCTGGTCGCGGGGATCGCCCGCGATCAGTTCTTTCAGGATCTTGATCGCCTCGTCGCTACGCTCGACGCTGTCGAGGTTGGTCGCAAGGTTGATCTGCGCATTGCGCTTGAGCGGCGAACTCGCCGGCATGCGCTCATAGACCTTGATCGCCATCGCCGGCTTCTTCACCGTCTCGTAGAGATCGGCGAGCGAGAGCAGCGCCAGCGCGTGATCGGGCTGCAGGTACAGCGCGAGCTGAAGGTAGACCAGCGCGAGGTCTTCGCCGCCGCGCCGGGTCAGCGATGCACCGATGCCATAGAGCGCTTCCGCAGCGCCCGCCTGCGGAGTCGCGACGAGCGGCGGCAGCTTCTTGCCCGCGCGCAAATCCTGCATCGCCGCCGTCACCAGCGGATGGCGCGGCAGCTTCTTATCGAATTCCTCGTAGATCGAGATCGCTGTCACACCCGGCTGCGGGCTCTTGTTGCGCGACAGCCAGCGCGCATAAGCGTCGTTCATCCGCAGCGCCGACGTGTCGAGCTTGTAGGCGCGCTCGAAACGCACGCCGGCATCCTTCTGCTGGCCGGCATTGTCGAGGATCAGGCCGGTGTGGAAATCCTTGAACAGCGGATACCATTCGGGACCAGCCAGCCGGTCGATGCTGTTGACGCCCGCACGCGGTTCACCCGCCCCGGCGGCGGCCCACCCCGACAGCAGCACGGCGACGAGATCGGTAATCGGACCGCGCACCGACTGGTTGATGTTCTGCTGTGCGGCTGCGTACTGCTTCTGCTTGAGCGCGCGCACGCCGACAACCAGCCGCGCGACGCGGTTGTTCTTGTCAACGACGAGTACACGCTCGGCGAGCTTCACCGCTTCCTCGATGTTGCCGTCCGCAAGCGAGGAGATGAACGCACGATCGAGCAATTCATTATTCTTGGGATCGAGGCGCAGCGCGTTGCGATAGAACAGCGCCGCCGCCGACGCATCGCGCTCCACATTGGCGTGGCGTGCCGCAAGGTAGCTGCCGGCGTTGGTGAAGGTCGATTCCACCCGCATCGGGCTTGCGGCCGCCGGCGTATTGCGGGCCTCCTTGACCCGCTGCGCCATCGCGTCGGTCGCGCCCAGCCAGATGGCGGGCATCGCCAGCGCGACGGTGGCAAATCTGGTCGCAAGCCCGGCAGTGGCGGCGCGCCGCTTGAAGGAAGTCAGCATCTTGGTTCGAAAGCTCCAGATTGGCTCGAAATCATGCCAAGAAATCATGCCAAGGCATCCGCCCCGCCCGGCGCATCGAGCAACACGCACAATGGCCCGTTTGACGGCCAACCGCAAGGAAATGCAGTTCCGTCACGACGTTCGCGGTGTCACAGGTTCCAGAACCGCACTGTGGCGGCATCGTGGCCGAGATGCCGCCAACGCAATCACATGCCTTGATAATTCGGCCCGCCGCCGCCTTCCGGCGGCACCCAGGTGATGTTTCCGTTCGGATCCTTCACGTCGCAGGTTTTGCAGTGAACGCAATTCTGGGCATTGATCACGAACTTGGGACCGGACGACTCCTCGACCCACTCATAAACGCCGGCCGGGCAGTAGCGATTCGACGGACCGGCAAAGACGTCGTGTTCCGAAGACTTCTGAAGCGCCATGTCGGCGACCTTGAGGTGGATCGGCTGATCCTCCTCATGGTTGGTATTTGACAAAAATACCGATGACAGCTTGTCAAAAGAAATCTTGCCGTCCGGCTTCGGATAGGCGTGCGGCGACTTGGTCTGCGCCGCGTCCAGCGTCTTGGCGTCGCGCTTGCCGTGGCCGAGCGTGCCGAACAGCGAGAAGCCGAACAGCGTGTTCGTCCACATATCGAAGCCACCGAGACCGACGCCGATGATGGTCCCGAACTTCGACCAGAGCGGCTTGACGTTGCGAACCTTGTGCAGATCCTTGCCGACCACCGAGCCGCGCCAGGCGTTCTCGTAGTCGATCAGTTCGTCGTTGGCGCGGCCGGCCGCGAGCGCGGCAGCGACGCTTTCGGCGGCGAGCATGCCGCTGCCCATGGCGTTATGAACGCCCTTGATGCGCGGCACGTTGACGAAGCCGGCAGCGCAGCCGATCAGCGCACCGCCCGGGAACGAGAGCTTCGGTACCGACTGGTAGCCGCCCTCGGTGATCGCGCGCGCACCATACGACAGCCGCTTGCCGCCCTCGAACACGCCCCGGACCGAGGGGTGCGTCTTGAAGCGCTGGAACTCGTCAAACGGCGACAGATACGGATCGTTGTAGTTGAGATGCACGACGAAGCCGACGGCAACGAGGTTGTCGCCGTAATGATAGAGGAATGAACCACCGCCCGTGCTGTTGCCGAGTGGCCAGCCGAATGAGTGCTGGATCAACCCCTTTTGGTGTTTGGCCGCATCGATCTCCCACACTTCCTTCAGACCGATGCCGAACTTCGGCGGCTCGCTGTTGGCGTCGAGCTTGAAGTTCGCGATCAACGTCTTGGCGAGGCTGCCGCGTGCGCCTTCTGCAAACAGCGTGTACTTGCCGAGCAGTTCCATGCCGCGCGTGAACGAATCCTTCGGCTTGCCGTCCCGGCCGATACCCATGTCACCGGTGGCGATGCCTTTGACGCAGCCGCTCTCATCGTAGAGCACTTCGGCGGCCGCGAAGCCCGGATAGATTTCGACGCCGAGCGCTTCCGCCTTTGGCCCGAGCCAGCGGCAGACATCGCCGAGCGAGCCGATGTAGCAATGATGGTTGTTCATCAGCGGCGGCATCATGAAGTTCGGCAGCCGGATCGCGGCGCTGCCGGTCATCCAGTAAAAGCGGTCGTCCTTGACCTGCGTCTTCAGCGGACAGTCGGCGTCGTCGCGCCAGTCCGGAAGCAACTTGTCGAGACCGGCCGGATCGATCACCGCGCCCGAAAGAATATGCGCGCCGACCTCGGATCCCTTCTCGACCACGACGACCGACAGGTCCGGATTGATCTGCTTCAGCCGGATCGCCGCCGCGAGACCGGACGGACCTGCGCCGACGATCACGACGTCGAATTCCATGGATTCACGGGGCGGCAGTTCGGTGCTCATGACGATCTCGTGTGGCCTTCCCTGACGACAACCATCGTCAGATCATTTCAGAATGGTTCCAAGTGTTTTCTTGGAGTGTTTCTTTCCGATTTTTCGTGGAAGGACAACCCCGGCGACGCCGATCGCCATTGCATGCCAGTGCATGAGCATGCGTGAACCATTTCGCCAATCCGGGCGAAGGCTTACAGTGGCCGCGCGGACTTGGCCTTCGAGGCCAGAACCGCACTGCGGAACATACTCAGCGATGTCTCTTCCATCTCCCGACCGGCCGCCCACGGCGCTTGAGCTACTCGCCTTCTATCTGGAGGCGGGTGTCGACTGCGCGCTCGATGACATGCCGCAGGATCGCCTGTCGGAAACGCCGGAACCGGCGGTGCCTGTCCAGCGCGCGGCCGCAGCGGAGCCATCCCTGCGCACCTTGCCGCCGAAAGGTTCGTCCGCACCTGCGCAAAGTTCAGCGCCGCGCGCTGACGCCGCACCGCCGCCCGACGTCGCGGCTCAGTCCGCGCGCGATGCAGCTGCATCGGCGAAGTCGCTGGACGAGCTACGTCAATTGCTCGATGCCTTCGACGGCTGCGCGCTCAAGGCGACCGCGACGCGGCTCGTGTTTTCTGATGGCAATCCTGAGGCAAAGGTGATGCTCGTCGGCGAGGCGCCGGGCCGCGACGAGGACATCCAGGGACTGCCGTTCGTCGGCCGCTCCGGACAATTGCTCGACCGCATGCTGGCGGCGATCGGCCTCGACCGCACCAAGGTCTATATCGCCAACGTCATTCCGTGGCGGCCGCCCGGCAACCGCACGCCGACGCCGCAGGAGACACAAATCTGCCTGCCGTTCATCCGCCGCCAGATCGAGCTGGTCGATCCAGATGTGCTGGTATGCCTCGGCAATCCGTCATCGCAGACCCTGCTCAACACGCGCGACGGCATCATGCGGACGCGCGGCAAGTGGGTGCAGTACGATACGGGCAAGCGCACGATCCGGGCGATGCCGACCTTCCATCCGGCGTATCTGCTGCGTTCGCCGATCTACAAGCGGCTGTCCTGGCAGGATCTGCGCGCGATCAAGGCCGCCCTTCACGAAAACGCGAGCGTGTAGAGCCGGCCCATGCGCTTGCATGGGTCTCGGCCCTCGGTCAAAGATGCCGCCGCCCGACATCAGCATTTGGCAACCGGCCGGCCCTGCTTCCGGATCGTTCAGCACATCAAGGATCACGCCATGCTCAAATTCTATTTCAACACCGCGCCCAATCCGACCAAGGTCGCGCTTTTCCTCGAAGAGGCCGGAGTGCCGTACGAGGCCATTCCCATCGATACCCGCAAGGGCGATCAGCACAAGCCGGAGTATCTCGCCGTCAATCCGAACGGCAAGGTGCCCGCGATCATCGACGACGGCGTGCGCGTGTTCGACAGCAATGCGATCCTGCTCTACCTCGGCGAAAAAACCGGCAAGTTCATGCCGGCCAACACCCCCGCCAATCGCGCCGAGCTTCTGTCGTGGCTGATGTTCGTCGCCAGTGGCGTCGGCCCCTATTGCGGGCAGGCGGTGCACTTCAAGAACTTCGCGCCGGAAAAACTGCCGTACGCGATCAACCGCTACGCCTTCGAGGCGCAGCGCCACTTCGGCATCCTCAACGACCATCTCGCCAAGAACAAATACATGGTCGGCGGCACCTACACGATCGTCGACATGGATGTCTGGGGCTGGGCGCGTCTCATTCCGGTCGCACTCGGCGAAGAGCATTGGGCCAAGTATCCGAACCTCAAGCGGCTCGTCGATGAAGTCAGCGCGCGGCCGGCGGCGGCGCGTGCGCTCGCGCTGAAGGACAGGCACACCTTCAAGACCGAGATGGACGACGAGGCGCGCGGCAACCTGTTCCGCCACCTCAAGATCAGCGCGGCGTAGCGGTCAGTTCAGCAAACAATCCCGTCATGCCCGGCTTTATGCCGGGCATCCACGTCTTTTCGGGCCGTTCAACAATAAGACGTGGATGGCCGGGACATAGGCGAGCGAAGCGACGCCGTTCTTCGAACGGCTATGCCCGGCCATGACGCTGTGATAACGTTGCTACGGCGCCTTGGGCCGCACGATGGCCCAGCCGAGCCGCAACGGCGGCTGGCGGCCATTGACGAGCCGCTCGAACGCGCGCGGCACTTCCGGCACGATGCCGGGGAAACGCTGAAGGATGTCGGCGGGCGGCGTGCCCGCCGTATCTGCAGCCCGCCAGACGACAATGCCGCCGCCGGCGTTGAAACGCGCCGCATCGATCCAGGGCGAGCGCGCCGGATCGGCATCGAAGAACACATGCGGCCGCGACGGGGCACCGAGACTGATCAGCAACGCGAATTGCGGATCGCCGGCGACGGCGCGCAGCGGCTGGTTGGTGCGCCGCTGATAGTTCTCGGCGAAGAAGCGGCCCATCTCGCGCGCGGGAATCGCGGTTTTCACCTCGTCTGCCTCTGTCCACGGCTGGATCAGCGCGAGGCCGAGCACGGCAACTGCCGGCGCCAGCATGATCAGCAGCCAGACCGTGCGCAGGAACCTCTGCCGGCGCAGATAGATGAGATCGCCCGCAACGATCACTGCGGCCAAACCCGACATCGCCATTGCGACGCCGGCGCCGCCGAACACCATGTCGAACCCAAGCAGCGCCGACACGAGACTGCCGGCGAGCGCGGGCGCCAGCGCGAAGTAAAAGACGAACTCCTTGGCGAAGCGATCGACCGGCGGCCGGAAGATGATCGGCGCTTCCTCGGGCTTGCGCGCGAACCAGCGCGAGTTCAGCAGCGACAGCAGCGCGATTCCCGCCAGCGATGCTACGAGGCCACCGAACAGTACTGCGAACAGACGGCTGCGATCACCGAGTTCCGCGATCGACGGCAGGGATAGTGCCGGCATCACATCGTTGCGCATCAGCCAGATCAGGTAAGGCAGCGCCAGCACGACGACGACCATCAGCGCGAACAGCGGATCGAGCGAGGCGACGGCGCGGCGGCCGCGCTCGGTCGCAACGAAGAACGCCATCAGCAACAGCAACAGCATCGCCGCCGCCGGCGTCGTGAGGAGAAGCAGCCCTGCCTCGATCGACAGCGCGAACCAGGCGTTGCGGCGGCCCTGCCCGGCGATCTGCCAAGCATGCAGCATCAGAAGCGCCCACAGCGGCTGCGCCAGCACCGAGGGCCCGAACTCGACGCCGGGGAAGCTGAACACGGCGATCGTCGCCGTCAGCAGAATAACGATTACCGCTTGCTGGCCGCCGACGATGGCGCGCGCGAGCTGGAACAGCGCCCACAGCATCGTCACGAGGCACGCCTGCGACAACAGGTAGACGCCGAAGATCGTGTTACCGGACAGACGGAACGCGATATCGGCAAGCCAGAACGCCAGCGGCGGACCGAACGGCGTGCCGAGCGGATACTCGCGGCCGTAGGCGAGCGTGAGCGCCACATCGCCCGGCGGGCTGCGGTAGAGCAACATCGGCACCGTGAGCCACAGCGCCGCCATGAACAGCGCGGCGATCCAGAACATCAGACGCGGACGGGCGCGCACGAGTTCGACGATCAGGGACGTGAAGCGCATGAAGGCCCGGCGAGCAATGAAGCGGCTGCCCCGTCTGTAAAGCGCGGCGCGCGATCAGGCAACCGACGGAAGCGGCAAGCCCAGATCGAGTTCGGGTGACGGCGCGGGCGGTTGCAGCAGCGCCGCGACCGGCGCGAACAGGCGGCGGTGATGCACCGTCGGCCCGAGCCGCCGCAGCGCTTCGAGATGCATGGGCACGCCGTAGCCCATGTGGCTCTCGAAACCATAGCCTGGATGATCGAGCGCCAGCTGGCACATCAGCCGGTCGCGGGCCACCTTGGCGACGATCGACGCCGCCGCGATCGACACCACCAGCGCGTCGCCGCCGACAACCGCCTGACACTCGCACCTGACGTCGATCTTGTCGCGGCCATCGACGAACACGTGCGTCGGCCGCTCCGGCAATGCGTTCACCGAACGCGCCAGCGCCCACAGCGACGCACGCAGAATATTGTCGCGCTCGATGCGCGCCACCGAGGCGATGGTCACAGAGACTGCTGAAGTGGCGCAGATTTCGTCGAACAGCTCCTCGCGCCGCTCGCGCGTCAGCTTCTTAGAATCGTCGATGCCCTTCGGAATCCGCGTCGGATCGAGCACCACGGCAGCCGCAACCACCGGCCCTGCCAGAGGCCCCCGCCCTGCCTCATCGCAACCGGCAATGGGCCCCGAGCCGAGCTTGATCAACGCACGCTCGCGCCGGAAGCTCGGCGGCTTGACCTTTCTCGCGACGGGTTTCACGGCTCGAATCATGCTGCGATGGTGCGCAGGCGCAGTGGCCGGCACAACGGCGAATTCGGGTTATGCGCGCTGTCCACGCACCGGATCATGCCCTGCGGTCCCGCCACGCATCGGCGGAGATGACGTAGACGCTGCGCGGCGGCCGTGTCGGCGAGGTGACATGGGAATGGTAGCGCAGGCCGAGCTTGGTCAGCGCGTGGACGGATGCCTTGTTGTCCGGATGCACGAGACCGAGCAGCCGCCGGCATCCTACCTCGCCAAAGCCCATGGCGAGCTGCGCCTCGCCTATCTCCGACGCATAGCCCCTGCCCCAAGCCTGCCTGGCCATCACGAAGCCGATCTCGAAATCGTCGGCTTCGAGCGCGTTGCAGGGAAACAGCCCGGCGAAGCCGATAACGTTGCCGTCCGCCTTCTCGGTGAGGATCGCGATACCGGTTCGCGTCTGGCCGAAGGTAAAGTGCTGGCGCACGAAGCCTTCGGCGCGCTCCATGCCCATGACGCCACCCTGAAACACATGGCGCATGACTTCGGCATCTCCGAAGATGCGCTGATACATCACCGGGATGTCGGCATCGGACGCGGCGCGCAGGACAAGACGCGGCGTTTCGATGATGACGGACGGATGCGATGGTGTGTCGGCAGCCATGCGCAGCGTTTAGAGTATTTCAATGTCCAGCGCGAGCGGCGCGACTGCGCTATCTCTCCCGCCTGCGGGAATAGGTAAAAGATAACGAGAGGTGTCGCCACATCCAACGTCGTCATCACCGGGCTTGACCCGGTGATCCACGTCTTAACAGCGCATTAGGAAAGCAAGGCGTGGATGGCCGGGTCAAGCCCGGCCATGACGAAGAGAGTGGCGACAGCGCTCCCTCGCCCCATTTAGGGGAGAGGTAAAGAGACGCTCTCTCAGAACAGCGCGAGCTGCTCGCCGCTTGCCTTCGGGCGGACGAAATGCTCCGTCGTCAGCTTGATGCGCTTCTTGTTGAGGCCGAGTTTTTCGCATGCGACATCGAAGCGGCGGCCGATCATCCAGGCCATCGGCCCTGTGCCCTTCATGCGCGCGCCCCACTGCGAGTCGTAGTCGCGGCCCTCGCGCATGTCACGGATCAGCGTGAAGACATGGCGGTAGCGTTCCGGATAATTGGCCATCAGCCATTCGCGGAACAGGTCGCGCACTTCGAGCGGCAGCCGCAGGATGATGTAGCTCGCTTCCGGCACGCCGATGTGCGCGGCCGAATCGAGGATGCGCTCCATCTCCTGATCGTTCAGCGCCGGAATGATCGGCGACACCATGACCTTGGTCGGAATCCCTGCATCCGTCAGCGCCTTCAGCGCTTCGAGCCGTTTCGACGGCGTCGAGGCGCGCGGCTCCATGTTGCGGGCGAGCTTCGGGTCCATGGTCGTCACCGAGATGCCGACCTTGACGAGATTGCGCTTCGCCATCCGCGACAGGATATCGATGTCGCGCATCACCAGCGCCGACTTGGTGACGATGCCGACCGGATGCCCCGCCTTCTCCAGCACTTCGAGAATGCCGCGCATGATTTTGTACTCGCGCTCGATCGGCTGATAGGGATCGGTGTTGGTGCCGATCGCAATCATCTTCGGCTCATAGCCGGACGCCGCGAGTTCCTTCTCCAGCAGCGCCGGCGCATCCGGCTTGGCGAACAGCCGGCTTTCGAAATCGAGGCCGGGCGACAGTCCGAGATAGGCGTGGGTCGGCCGCGCGAAGCAATAGACGCAGCCGTGCTCGCATCCCCGATAGGGATTGATCGAACGGTCGAAAGAGACGTCAGGCGAATCGTTGCGGGTGATGACCTTGCGCGCGGTATCGACCGAAACCGTCGTCTTGAACGGTGGCAGATCCTCAAGGCTCTGCCAGCCGTCGTCGAAGGCGATCCGCGCCTCCGCCTCGAACCGCCCGCTCCTGTTCGATTGCGCGCCGCGTCCGCGCCGCTTCGCCTGGTCGATCGCGACATCGAGGGATGGAAATGCAGCCCCCTCAGCGCCAGTGTTGGCGGGCCGGTCGATCCGTCTGGCGGCTGAGCTCTTTCCCATGGGTGCGAAGATAGCACCTCATGAGAACAAATCAAGAACACACATTCGCGTGTCCCCGGCTTTTCCGCCGTAACCGATCGCCGCCTGGACCGTACTTGCGAATGCCGATCCGATTCCTGGCGATTGCACATTCGAAACCGTGCCAAGCCGCCATCGGCCGCGGCAGTTGCGGCACCGCTCTCGTCCATTTCAGGAGCATTCCATGCGCAAGCTACAACTGATCGCAGGTTTGACCGCCCTCACCGCTGTTCTCGCCGCCACCGAACTGTACGCAGCCAACGCCAACGCACCGGTATGCGCACGCATCTATGCCTCGAGCGTCGTCGTCGAACAGTGCGATTTCTACAACTACCAGCAATGCCAGGCGACGGTGCAGGGTCTCGGCGGCACCTGCTACGACAACCTCACCATTCGGCAAACCGTACCGGTTCGCACCGGTCCGAGGTCCCGCTAGCGATGCGCGCGATCCCGCGAGCAGCCGGTCTGGTGGCGATCGCGTTGGCGCCGGCGATAACGCCGGTGACGCCAGCGAGCGCATCCGACGCCGGATGGGAATTCTGCGCGCAGGTCTATCTCAAGGGAGCGGCGGAGCCGAGCTGCAACTACCGCACCCTTGCGCAGTGTCAGGCTGCCATTTCGGGCCTCGGAGGCAGCTGCTTCGAGAATCCGTATCCCAGATCTGCCAGCAAACCGCTGGCCAAAAAGGACAAGCGGCAGTAGCCGTCATTCATCAAAGGAGATTGAGATGCACAAGTTTCTGATCACAGCAGCCATCGCGACAACCGCGGCGATCGCCACTGTCACCCCTAGCAGCGCGCAGGGCTACACCGGCAATCGCGCCTTCTGCGCCGAGCAGTACACTTCATCCGGACTGATCGTGCGCTGCCATTACGACACCGTCGAGCAATGCCGCGCGTTTCTCAGCGGCCTCGGCGGAACCTGCAGTGCCAACTACTATGCGCGGCCGGCCGCCGGTCCGGCGCGCCGTTAAGCCTTAACGCGGCTGCCTGCAAAAGCTGCAACTCCGGCGGCGCGCGAGGGCTGTTTTGAGTGTGACAAGGTGATAACGGTACGGCGTTTCGCGGACCCTTCCCGTTAGAGCCGGATATGTTGAGCGTTATCATCGCGACGGACGCGGCAGAGCAGCCGGTCGTCGCTACCCTTGCCGCGCTGGTGCCGGGCGCAACCGCGGGCCTCATCAGCGAAGTTGTGCTCGCCGATCGTACCGGATCGGCGGCGATCGAGCGCGTCGCCGATATCGCCGGATGCACCTATCTGCCGATTGACGGCAGCCATGCCGCAGCACTTGCGGCTGGCGCAAGGCAGGCGCGCTCATCCTGGCTAATGTTCCTGCATCCAGGGGCAATTCCCGATCAGGGCTGGATCGAGGAGACCACGCAGTTCATTCAGGGGATCGCCGTTCACGGCGCGCCGCGGGCCGCGATCTTCCGCTATGCCCGCTCCCCCTACGCACCGGCGGGCCTGCGCGAAGGCCTGAGGTCGGCGATGCGTCTGCTGAGCGGCCCTTCTGCCGACCAGGGCCTGCTGATCGCCCGCGCGCACTACGAGAAGCTCGGCGGGCACCCTCAAACATCCCACCGCCCGGAGCAAAAGCTGCTCGCGCATCTCGGCCGGTCCGGACGCGCGTTGCTGCGGACCCGGATTTTCGTGCCGGCGCGCGCTTCCGGCAATTAGTTGACTCCGTCAAGTATTAGGATCAGGATGCGGCTCTCAAGTTTTCAGGGCCTGATTCCGCCATGCCGTCTCCAAATCCGCCGGTTCGTGACGCCGATATCGCCGCGCTCCGCCATTTCAACCGCTTCTATACGCGCACCATCGGCGTGCTCGATCAGCATCTCCTGAAGAGCCCGTTCTCGCTGACGGAGGCGCGCGTACTCTACGAACTCGCCCAGCACGAGACCTGCATCGCCAAGGACATCGGCACCGAACTCGGGCTCGATCCGGGCTACCTCAGCCGCATCGTGCAAAGCTTCCTCGATGCGAAGCTGATCACACGAACGCCTGCACCCGAGGACAAACGTCAGTTTCGCCTTGCGCTGTCGGCGAAAGGGCGCACCGCTTTCGCCAAGCTCAACAGCAGGCAGCACGACAGCGTGGCTGAACTGCTCGGCAAGCTGACCCCGGACGCGACACCACGGCTGATCTCGGCCATGGCGGAGATCGAGCGGCTGCTTGATCCGGATCGCCCGCGCAGCAAGCCTGTGCTGCGAACGCATCGCCCCGGCGACATGGGCTGGATCGTTGCCCAGCACGGACGCTTCTACGCGGAGCAATACGGCTTCGACTCATCGTTCGAGAGTCTCGCGGCGGAGATCGCCGCCCAATTTCTGGCCAGTTACGACGCCTCGTGCGAGCGCTGCTGGATCGCCGAAGTCGATGGCAAGCCGGCCGGCTCCGTATTCCTGGTGAAGCACACCCCCGAGATCGCGAAGCTGCGGCTGTTCCTGGTCGATCCCGCCGCACGCGGACGCGGCGCCGGCAAGATGCTGGTCAATGAATGCGTCACGTTCGCGCGCGCCTGCGGCTACAAAACAATCACGCTGTGGACGCAGAGCATTCTCGTGGCGGCGCGCGGCATCTACAGGAACGCAGGCTTCGTTCATGTCAGCACCGAGCCGCACCGCAGCTTCGGTCAGGATCTCGTCGGCGAGACGTGGGAGCTGGAGCTGTAAGCGTTCAACTTCAGCTCGTCATGGCCGGGCTTGACCCGGCCATCCACGTCTTACTGGAATTCTGTCAAGACGTGGATGCCCGGCACAAGGCCGGGCATGACGGTGGTAGCTGTGGCGAGCCGCGTGCAAACGACCTACACAGTCGCGCCCTTTGCCTTCGGGCGGCGCAGATGCTCGTCGAGCCGCGGCATGATCTCGACGAAGTTGCAAGGCTTCGACCGGTAGTCGAGCTGATGCGCGAGGATGCCGTCCCACGCATCGCGGCAGGCGCCGGGCGATCCCGGCAGGCAGAAGATGTACGTCGCGCCGGCAACGCCCGCGGTCGCGCGGCTCTGGATCGTCGAGACGCCGATCTTGGCGTGGCTCAGCATATGGAAGGCGATGGAGAAACCATCCATCCGCTTCTCGAACAGCGGCTCGAGCGCTTCCGGCGTTACGTCGCGGCCGGTGAAGCCGGTGCCGCCGGTGGTGATGACCGCATCGATGCCCGCGTCCGCGATCCAGAGCTTCACCTTGGCGCGGATTGCCTCGACGTCATCGGTGACGATGTCGCGCGCCGCGAGCATGTGACCCGCCGCGGTCAGCCGGTCCGCCAAGGTCGTACCGGACTTGTCGTCGGCGAGCGACCGCGTATCCGAAATCGTCAGCACCGCGATGTTGAGCGGGATGAATTGTCTTGCTTCGCTGGGGGACGACATTCCCTGCTTCCTTCTGTCATGGCCGGGCTTGTCCCGGCCATCCACGTCTACTTTCTGACATGCCGCCAAGACGTGGATGCCCGTGACAAGCACGGGCATGACGGCTCTGGAAATCAATTTTACAACCGTTCCGCCGCGAACGTGTTGCAAGCCTGAACCGTGCCTTGCTGATAGCCGGTCATGAACCAGCGCTTGCGCTGTTCGGCCGAGCCGTGCGTGAACGAGTCCGGCACCACGCGCCCCTGCGCCTTGCGTTGAAGCGTGTCGTCGCCGATCGCAGTTGCCGTTTGCAGCGCCGCGTCGATGTCCCCCGCCTCAAGCATGCCGGGGCTCTTTTTCGACTGACGGTTGACCCACACGCCCGACAGACAGTCGGCCTGGAGTTCGACCATCACCTGCAACCGGTTCGACTCGGCGCGGCTGCCGGCCTGCTGCTGCATACGGTTCACGCGCGGCAGAATGCCGAGCAGGTTCTGGATGTGGTGTCCCGCTTCATGCGCGATGATGTAGGCGGCGGTGAACTTGCACGAACTGCCGGAACAGCCGCGAAAGCGCGTCTCGACTTCGCGGAAGAAATTGGTGTCGAGATAGATCAGCCGGTCCGGCGGGCAATAGAACGGGCCCATCGCCGACTGCGCCATGCCGCAGCGGCCGCCGTTGGTCGCATTACGGAACAGCACGATGCGCGGGCCCTGATATCTCTGGCCGCTGGCCTGGAAGATTTCGGTCCAACGATCGTCGATCGAGCCGAGCGTCGCGGAGATGAGATCGCCCATCTCGTCCTTCGGTGCGCCGGTGGATTTGGCTTGGCCGGAGCGGCGTTCGGTCTGAATGGTCGGCTCGCGCTGGCCACCGGTGAGAATCTCCGCACCGCCGATCAGAAGCCGCGGATCGATGCCGACCGCCCAGCCGATCAGGCCAAGAACGATAATCGTGCCGATGCCAAGGCCGCCGCCTCCGCCCATCGGAATGCCGAAGCCGCCGCCTCCACCGCCGAAACCGCCGCCGTCGTCATCGCGCCGGTCGTCGATGTTGTCGCTGCGGCGAAAATCATCGTAACGCATGGCGCAAGTCCCTCATTCCTGACATGTGCGTCGCATTCAACGCCGCATTCGCGCAGCAGTTTCGCGCATTTCCAAGTTCTTAACAAATAGCGTGCCCGGCAAATTTTGCCTAGCTCTCCATAAGCGAGAAGTTCTCACGATAAACCTGACGTTTACCTCACCCATTCATGATCCCCGAAGTCGGTTTAGTTAGTCCCGCGTCGCCGGCTGCGTCGCCTGAGTCAGAGTTTGAGTCATGGGTGTGTCGCGTCGCGGGGCGTCTGCAAAGGCGCCCCGCAGGCATTTTGAGTCTGGTCCTTCGAGCCGCATCGTCATTGGCGATTGCGTCGCCGAAATGTCGAAGCTGCCGGCCGGTTCGGTCGATGTGGTGTTCGCGGACCCTCCGTACAACCTCCAGCTCAAGGGCGATCTCAAGCGCCCTGACGAATCGCACGTCGATGCGGTCAACAACGACTGGGACAAGTTCTCGTCGTTTGCTGCTTACGACGATTTCACCCGCGCCTGGCTGCTCGCCTGCCGCCGCGTCATGAAGCCGTCGGCGACGATCTGGGTGATCGGCTCCTATCACAACATTTTCCGCGTCGGCGCGATCATGCAGGACCTCGGATTCTGGGTGCTCAACGATATCGTCTGGCGCAAATCGAATCCGATGCCGAACTTCCGCGGCCGCCGCTTCACCAACGCGCACGAGACCATGATCTGGGCGGCGCGCGACGAGAATGCCAAGGGCTATACGTTCAACTACGAAGCCCTGAAGGCCGCCAACGAAGACGTGCAGGCACGTTCCGACTGGCTGATCCCGCTCTGCACCGGCGACGAACGCCTCAAGGGCAAGGACGGCAAGAAGATTCATCCGACCCAGAAGCCGGAGGGGCTGCTCGCCCGCGTGCTGCTGTCATCGTCAAAACCCGGCGATCTTGTGATCGATCCGTTCAACGGCACCGGCACCACCGGCGCCGTCGCCAAGCGCCTCGGCCGCAGCTACATCGGCTTCGAACGCGACACGGTCTACGCCAAGGCCGCTGAGGAGCGCATAGCCGCGATCGAACCGCTTCCGGAAGCAACGCTTGCTCCGTTCATGACGGCACGCGATGCCCCGCGGGTCGCATTCTCGGAGTTGGTCGAGCGCGGCATGATCTCTCCGGGCACCAGGCTCGTCGATGCCAAGAAGAAACACGGCGCGCTGGTGCGTGCCGACGGCGCGATCATGCTCGGCGACAAGGTCGGTTCGATCCACCGCATGGGCGCGGTGGCGCAAGGCTCGGAAGCCTGCAACGGCTGGACCTTCTGGCACGTCGAGACCAAGAAGGGTCTCTTGCTGATCGACGACCTGCGCGCGGAAGTCCGCAAGGAAATGGCGGCGGCGGGCTGAGGCCCGCCACCACCAGCCCGTTCAACTCGCACGCCGCAGGTCTGTCTCCGGAAACGGCCCGAGCACACGCTCGACCAGCGCCGTGTCGCAGTATTCCTTGATCTGCGTGATCTTGCCGTTCTCGATCCGCCAGACCATGCAGTACTGGTTGTCATAGCGTTCGCCCGTGCGGGTGACATTGTCCCCCCGCGCTTCCACGATCACGAAGTCTCCCTCGGCGACGAAGTTGAACGCCAGCGTGCGCGGCCGGTCGGTCAGCAGCGTCCTCAAGTGCTTGAAGAGACCATTCAGGATCGCATCCTTACCCTTGAACGCCCCGGACCACGAGCATTGTCCGGTCTGAATCCAGACCGCGTCGTCCGCAAGATGGTCGGCGAACGTCGTGCCGCTGCGGTCGGCGGAGTCCGTGTAAATCTGCTGGACGAGTTTCTTGTTGGCGGCGGCGCTCATGGCAATCTCCATCGGTCGGGTTGATGGCCGGAATATTGCGCCACGGGCATTATTCTTCCAATCGATAAAGGATATGATATATATTCGCCTGATGAATTTAGCCGCCCTCGACCTCAACCTGCTCGTTGCCCTCGACGCACTCCTGCTCGAGGCCAATGTCAGCCGCGCCGCATCACGCATCGGCCTGTCGCAGCCGGCCGCGAGCCATGCGCTGCAACGGCTGCGCACGATGCTCGACGACCCGCTGCTGGTGCGCGCCGGTTCGCGGATGGAATTGACGCCGCGGGCGCTGGCATTGCGCACGCCGCTCGCGCAGACGCTCGATCAGGTGCGCGGGCTGCTCACGACCGAGGGCTTCGATGCGAAGCGCAGCCAGCGCGTCTTCCACATCATGTTGCCGGACATCATCGCCGAACTGTTCCTGCCGATGCTGGCGATCAAGATCGGCGAGCTGGCGCCCGGAGTGCGGCTGGAGGCGGTGCCGTGGCGTTCACCCGCGACGATGACGCCGGAGTTCTCGCGCTCGCTCGACCTCATCATCTCGTGCCTCGGCGATGCGTATCCCGGCTTTCACAGGACGCACCTCTATCACGACAGCGACGCGCTCGCAGTGCGCAAGGGACATCCAGCCGGAAAACGGCTGAGCGATCCGGAGACTTTCTTCAAGGCGCGTCACATCGCCGTCGTCGGCCGCGGACAGGCGGAAGACCTGATCGACGAGTGGTTGCGCAGCAAACGCCTCGCGCGGCAAGTCGCGCTCACCATTCCCGGTTACATCCAGGCGCTGCATGTCGTGTCGCAGACCGACCTCGTCGCCTTCGTGCCGCGCCGCCTGATCGCCGCCCTCGCCGAGCCGCTCAGGCTGCTCACGATCGATCCGCCGATCGACCCGGGCACCGACACGCAGTTCATGTTCCATCCGACGCGGGCGCAGGTCGATGCCGGCTCGGTCTGGCTGCGCAACCTCGTGCTGGAAGCCGGCCGGGCGCTGGACAAGCCAAAGCGGAAAGCGGCGTGACATCCCTCGTTATGGCCGGGCCTAACCGTTCGAAGCGCGGCGATCCAAAGAGCGCCCATGACCCGGTAATCCATCTTTCTTCGCAACAAGATAGATGCCTAGGCAACGAACCGGATGCCCGGATCAAGTCCGGGCATGACGAATAAAAACTGTTCGCGGTTGCCCACGGATACCGTCCCGTGGCATCAATTGCCTCACGAATTGCGAGGCGCATCATGACTGTTCTCATCGCAGGCGGCGGCATCGGCGGGCTCACGCTCGCACTCAGCCTTCATCAGATCGGCGTCCCCTGCCGTGTGTTCGAAAGCGTGCCGGAACTTCGGCCGCTCGGCGTCGGCATCAACGTGCTGCCGCACGCGGTGCGCGAGCTGATCGAGCTCGGCCTGCATGACACGCTCGACAAGCACGGCGTCCGCACCAAGGAACTCGCCTACTTCTCGAAGCACGGCAAACCGATCTGGAGCGAGCCCCGCGGCCTCGATGCCGGCTACAAGTGGCCGCAATTCTCGATCCATCGCGGCATCCTGCAACAGATCCTGCTCGATGCGGCGATCGAGCGGCTCGGTCGCGAGAATATCCTCACCAGCCATCATCTGTCGCACTTCAAGGAGACCGATGGCGGCGTGCGCGCGAGTTTCATCGACAAGACGACCGGCAACAACGCGGGCATCTACGACGGCAAACTGCTGATCGCCGCCGACGGCATCCACTCCGCCATCCGCGCGAAGTTTTATCCGGATGAAGGCCCGCCGATCTGGAACGGCCGCATCCTCTGGCGCGGCATCACGGCGAGCAAGGCCTTCCTCTCCGGCCGCACCATGATCATGGCTGGACATCAGAGCTTGAAGTTCGTCTGCTATCCCATTTCAAAAGAACCCGACGCGAACGGCAATTACCAGGTCAACTGGATTGCCGAGCGCGAATTCGACCGGACCTATCAGTGGCGCCGCGAGGACTACAATCGCGCGGCAAAGCTCGATGAGTTCCTGCACTGGTTCAAGGACTGGCGCTTCGACTGGCTCGACGTTCCGGCCCTGATCCAGAACAACGAACACGCATACGAGTATCCGCTGGTCGATCGCGATCCGGTCAACCGCTGGACGTTCGGACCGGTGACGCTGCTCGGCGACGCCGCGCATCCGATGTATCCGATCGGCTCGAACGGCGCGTCGCAGGCGATCCTCGATGCGCGCACGCTGACGCGCGAAATTCTGAACCGCGGTGAGACCATCGCTGCGCTCGAAGCCTATGAGGCCGAGCGGCGGCCCGCGACCACCGAACTCGTGCAGCTCAACCGCCGCAACGGGCCCGAGCAGGTGATGACGCTCGTCGAGGAGCGCGCGCCGAACGGCTTCAACGTCGTCACCGACGTGCTGTCGCAGCAGGAGCTGGAAGACATCGCCAACAACTACAAGCGTGTCGCCGGTTTCCAGGTCGAGGCGCTGAACGCGAAGCCGCCGATCGTGTCGATGCCGCAGCCCCGCGCAGGGTAACCGCAAAAACGAGGGAAACATCCCACGTCCGTCATGCCCGCGCTTGTCGCGGGCATCCAGGTCTTTAAGCACCCCGGCAGTGGAGACGTGGATGGCCGGGACAAACCCGGCCATGACCGCTTCTTGTTTCCTGCTTTACGCAGCCTGCTCGACGAAATCCGTCGAGAGGGCAAGGCTGCGCCATTCATTCAGCTCGCGCTCGACATGCGCATGCTTGGCTTCGACACGGGCGATGGTGTCGCTGCCGAGTTGCAGGCGGCTCGGCGGGTTCTTCGCCGCGACCAAAGTCATGAACGCCTTGGCGAGCTTGCTCGGATCGCCGGGCTGAGCGTGGTTGGCGCCTTCCGCATGCGCGCGCGTCTTGCCGACCGTATCGGCATAGTCTGCGATCACCTGCGCGGTGCGCACGACCGATTGATCGTCGAGGAAGTCGGTGCGGAAGAAGCCGGGCTCCACCACCGTAACCTTGATGCCGAGCGGCGCGACTTCCGCATGCAGCGCTTCGCTGATGCCTTCGACCGCGAACTTGGTCGAACCATAAACACCCCAGCCCGGATAGCCTGTGTAGCCGCCGACCGACGAGATGTTGATCACGTGACCCGACCGCTGGCGGCGCATGTGCGGCAACACGGCGCGGGTAACGTTGAGCAGGCCGAACACGTTCGTCGCGTAGACGCGCTGCGTTTCCTCTGCGCTCGCCTCCTCGATGCCGCCGAGCAGACCGTAACCGGCATTGTTGACCAGCACGTCGATCGTGCCGAAGTGCTTCACCGCGATGCCGGCAGCTTCGTGCGCCTCGGCTTCCTTGGTGACGTCGAGCTTCACGGCGAGCAGGCGCTCGTGCTTGCCGAACCGCTGTTCGATCTGCTGCGGATTGCGGGCGGTGGCAACCACCGCATCGCCCTGGGCCAGCGCTTCCGCCGTGATCCGTGCACCGAAGCCGCGGGATGCTCCTGTAATGAACCAGACACGCATGTTCCTCTCCTTTGTTTGACCCCGGCGCCTCGCCGCGGCTGATGGGATGAGAAATACGCCGCTCACTTAGCTGAATTAATCCGCTATGTTTTTGATGTACTACTGAGTATAGTTCATCAATGCTGATCAACCCGGCCGACCTGACGACCTTTCTCGCCATCGCACGGCACAAGAGCTTTCGCGCCGCCGCGACCGAGCTTGGCGTCACCGCTTCGGCACTCAGTCATTCCCTGCGCAGCATCGAGGAACGGCTCGACGTGCGGCTGTTCAACCGCACGACACGCAGCGTCGCGCTGACGGAAGCCGGCGAGCGGCTGTTTACGCGCATCTCGCCCGCTTTCCGCGACATCACCGACGCGCTCGACGACCTCAACACCTTTCGCGGCAAGCCCGCCGGTACGCTGCGCTTCAACTCGGCGAAGCAATCGGCGCAGCTCGTGCTGCTGCCGATCGTCACGCAATTCCTGCGCGCCTATCCCGATGTGAAGATCGAACTCACCACCAACGACGCGCTGGTCGACATGGTGTCGGGAGGATACGACGCCGGCGTCCGCTTCGGCGAAACGATCGCCGCCGATATGATCGCGGTGCCGATCGGTCCGCGTCATCGCTTCGCCGTGGTCGCATCGCCCGCGTACTTCAAGGACCGGAAGAAGCCGGCAACGCCGCACGACCTGAGTTCGCTGCCGTGCATTCGTTTTCGTTTCGCCAGCGGGAACTTCTATCGCTGGGAGTTCGAGCGTGGCGGCATGGAAGTCGAGATCGAGGCCGACGGCCCGCTCACGCTCAGCGATCAGGATCTGATGCTGCAAGCCGCGCTCGATGGCGCCGGCCTCGCCTACGTCTTCGAACAGCAAGCAAGAGAGCTGATCAGGCAGAAGAAACTCGTGCGCGTGCTTGAGGACTGGTGCCCGGCTTATCCCGGCTTCTTCCTCTACTATCCGAGCCGCCGTCAGTTGCCCGCTGCGTTACGCGCCTTCATCGATTTTGCGCGCGACGCGAAGATTTAGCCCAGCCCGTGCGCAACGACCTTGCGCATCACGTTCGGCAACGCCTCGCCTTCTGCATCGACAATCGCGACCCAGCGCATGCCGTCCGGAGCACGCGAACGCGCGGGCACCTTCGCGGTGTAGACTACAAGCTCGAGCGGAAAGTGCGTAAAGACGTGCGTGACCACGCCCGCCTTGCGATGCCATCTCACGCCGCTGAGTGAAGGCGCCTGTTTCAGCGCGGTCTTGTCGTCCTGCCCGACGCTCCAGTCCGACGTCGGCACTTCCGCCATGCCGCCGAGCAAACCTTTCGCCGGCCGCGTGCGCAGGAGGATGTCGTTACTGCGCGTGACGACAAACGCAGCGCCGCGGCGCAACTCGCCTGTTTTCTTGGGGCCCTTGCGCGGGAACGTCTCCTGATCGCCGCGCACCAGCGCAGCACAGTTATCGTTCAGCGGACACAACGAACACGCCGGCTTCTTCGGCGTGCAGATCGTCGCGCCGAGATCCATCAGCGCCTGCGCGCTGTCGCCCGCGCGTGACGGACCGAGCAGCGTTTCGGCAAGTTGCTTGATGCGCGGCTTCGCACCGGGCAGCGCGTCCTCGACCGAGTAGAGACGCGACACCACGCGCTCGATGTTGCCGTCGACCGGCATGGTGCGGCGATCGAATGCGATCGCGGCAATCGCAGCCGCCGTGTAAGGCCCGACGCCGGGCAGTGACAGCAATCCAGCTTCCGTATCGGGAAAACGTCCATCATGCTCGCGCATGACCGCGACCGCGCAGGCATGCAGGTTGCGGGCCCGCGAGTAATAGCCGAGCCCCGCCCACATCCGCAGCACGTCGTCGAGCGAGGCACGGCCGAGCGCCTTCACGTCGGGCCAACGCGCGAGGAACTTCGCGAAGTACGGCCCGACGGCTTTCACCGTCGTCTGCTGCAACATGATTTCGGAGAGCCACACGGCGTAGGGATCGGAACGCTCGCCCGGCAGCGCGCGCCACGGCAACCGCCGGCGGTGCCGGTCATACCAGGCGAGCAGTTGCGCCGCGCGATCGGGCGACGATCCGTCCTCAATGCGCTGCTGTTTGGCTGCTCCGGCTCTCATGACGTCAATCTAGCTACGATGTCCAGAACTCTCCACGTCATGCCCGCGCTTGTCGCGGGCATCCACGTCTTTCTTCGAGACGGTACAAAACACGTGGATGGCCGGCATAGGCGAGCGAAGCGACGCCGTTTATACTAAACGGCTATGCCCGGCCATGACGATGTATAGTGGGCCCATGAGCAAACCCGGTCCGATATCCGCAAAGCCGTTGTCGGTGCTGCTCGGCAGCACGATCAACGACGTGTTCAAGCGGCAGGGCTTTGCCTCGCGCGAACTCGTCACGCGCTGGGCGGAAATCGCGGGCGCGGAGATCGCCGCCCATTCCGAGCCGCTGAAGATCCAGTGGCCGCGCCCAGTCGAGGATCAGCCGCCGGAGCCCGCAACGCTCGTGCTGCGCGTGGAAGGCCCAATGGCGCTGGAAATCCAGCACTCGTCCGATGCCATCCTCCAGCGGGTGAATACCTTCTTCGGCTGGAACGCGGTCGGCCGGATTGCGCTGCGGCAGGCGCCGCTGTCGCGGCGCGAGCAGCCCAAACGCACGCCGCCGCCGGACCCGGCCACGGTCGCCAAGATCGAGAGTACGCTCGGCAACGTCGAGGACGACAACCTGCGCGGGGCGCTGGCCCGGCTGGGCGCGTCGATCAAGCGAAAGTGACGTTTTCGTCAGGACGATGCAGGCGAGCCGTTCCGGCCTGCCATTGCCACAATCGTGGTTTCAAGCTAGCGAACAGCAGCTATTTGAAGCGCCTTGAGCCTATTTGGAGCCATCCCGTGATCCTCACGCGCCGCACGTTTTCCGCCCTGATGTCGATGACGGGCGTATCCGCCCTCCTCGGCCTGTCGCCGTTTTCGCTGATCGGCGATGCGTCGGCGCAGACCGCGGCCGAGATCGCCACCCCGAGCCCGCTTGGCGACATGGCGCTGGGCCCGGAGAACGCATCGGTGACGATCATCGAATACGCCTCGATGACCTGCCCGCACTGCGCGAACTTCACGCACAATGTCTTCCCGAAGATCAAGTCGGAATACATCGACACCGGCAAGGTGCGCTTCATCTTCCGCGAATTCCCGCTCGATGAGGTCGCCGCCGCCGGCTCGATCGTGGCGCGCTGCATCGCCAAGGACAATTCGCAGATGTACTTCGCGCTGGTCGATGCGATGTTCAAGCAGCAGAACGATCTCGCACGGACGCCGCTGCCGACGCTGAAGCGCATCGGCAAGCAGGCTGGATTGAGCGAAGAAGCGGTCGAAGCCTGCCTCGACAAGAAGACCGAGACCGGCAAGCGCCTGCTCGACGGCATCGTGCAGACGCTCGACTACGCCAACACCAAGCTGAAGGTGAACTCGACGCCGTTCTTCTTCGTCAACGGCACGCCACTGAAGGGCGATACGTCGTTCGAGGCGTTCGACAAGATGATCAAGCCGCTGCTGAAGAGCTGAGCCGCGAGCCCTTTAGTTCCGGCCTGAAATCTTGCGAATCAGCCCCGGCCGCATGAGCCGCCCGGGGGCCGGCCAAGGTTCCGCGTTACCCGCGCCGAAAAGTTTCAGCGGACGCAACCGGGTTCTTCGAAAAAAGTCCCGTAATCCACTTGAAAACACTCTGAAAAGCTTTGGGAAAAGCGGTTTTCGGCGGTTGCCCTGAACCAGCCCCGCCGCCATTGTCCGCTTCAACTGGGTCGCCAATCTGCGACTCGCCCCGCAAGATGGTATGTTCGTATGCCCTTGCCCCGGCAGCGATTTTAGTCTGCCAACAGAGCATCGTTGATGAAACTCACGCGCCTTCGCCTTCACGGTTTCAAGTCCTTCGTCGAACCTACCGACTTTTTGATCGAGCCTGGCCTCACCGGCGTGGTCGGCCCGAACGGTTGCGGCAAATCCAATCTGGTCGAAGCTCTCCGCTGGGCGATGGGCGAGACCTCGCACAAGTCGCTGCGCGCAGCCGACATGGATTCGGTGATTTTCGCAGGGTCCGGCAACCGGCCCTCGCGCAATCACGCCGAAGTCGTGATGACGATCGACAACGCGGATCGCACCGCGCCCGCCGCCGTGAACGATGCCGAGATTCTGGAAATCTCCCGCCGCATCGAGCGCGAAGCCGGATCGGTGTATCGCATCAACGGCAAGGATGTCCGCGCGCGTGACGTGCAGCTTCTGTTTGCCGACGCCGCCACCGGCGCGCGTTCGCCCGCCCTCGTCCACCAGGGCAAGATCGGCGAGATCATCCAGGCGAAGCCGGAACAGCGTCGCCGCGTGCTGGAAGATGCGGCCGGCGTCGCCGGTCTGCATGCCCGCCGCCACGAGGCGGAACTTCGCCTGCGTGCCGCCGAAACCAACCTCACCCGCGTCGAGGACGTGATCGGCCAGTTGGCCGGCCAGATGGATGGCCTCAAGCGTCAGGCCCGTCAGGCGATCCGCTACCGCGAAGTCGCTGCCAAGGTCCGCAAGGCCGAGGCGATGCTTTTCCATCTGCGCTGGCTGGAAGCCAACGCGGACGTGGCCGAAGCCGCCCGCACGCACGAGCTCAGCGTCCGCGAGATGGCGGAACGGACCGGCCAGCAGGCCGAGGCTGCTAAACTGCAGGCGATCCGCGCGGCCGAACTGCCGGGCCTGCGCGAGAACGAAGCGCGTGCTGCCGCCGGTTTGCAACGCCTGACCAACGCCCGCGAAACGCTCGACCGCGAGGAGCAGCGCGCCAAGGAGCGCGTCGAGGAGCTCGATCGCCGTCTCACACAGTTCGCCGGCGACATCGAGCGCGAGCAGCGCCTGTCGTCCGACGCCGATGCAGCGCTTGAGCGCCTCTCGGCCGAAGACGCGACGCTGAAGGAAGAAATCAAGACGCATGTCGAAAAGCGCAGCGGAACGGACGAGCGCGTAGCGGCGGCTGAAGCGACTCTTTCCGAAGCCGAGCGCACCTTCGCCGAACTGACCACTGTGCTCGCCGACCTCACCGCCAGGCGCAACCAGCTCGAAGCCAACGTCCGCTCGCAGCAGTCGCGCGTCGAACGGCTCGATCAGGAAATCGCCAACGTCACGGCGGAAACCGCAAAGCTCGAAGGCGAAACCGGCAGCCTCGGCGATCTCGCCGCGCTCGCCGCCGCCGTGGAGGCCGCCGGTCAGTCGGTGACTGAAGCCGAAGCCGCCGCGCAGGCCAGCGAGGCTGCGCACGTCGCGGCACGCGCCAGGCTTGAAGGCTCGCGCAGCCCCCTCTCCGACGCCGACCGCCGCGTTCAGCGTCTCGAGACGGAAGCCAAGACGATCTCGAAGATCGTCAACGGCGAAACCAAGAACCTGTGGCCGCCGATCATCGACGGCATCAGCGTCACCAAGGGCTATGAGAAGGCCATTGGCGCCGTGCTCGGCGACGACCTCGACGCGCCGGTCGATCCGTCGGCGCCGATGCGCTGGACGCTCGCCGAGGCCGTCGACGGCGATCCGGCCCTGCCGGAAGGCGCAGAGCCGTTGTCGCAGCATGTGCAGGCGCCTGCCGAACTCGCGCGCCGTCTCGCGCAGATCGGTGTCGTTGCGAAAGAGCGAGGCGCAGAACTCGCCAAGCAGCTCAAGACCGGCCAGCGGCTGGTGTCCCCGGAAGGCGACGTCTGGCGCTGGGACGGTTTCGTCGCGGCCGCACATGCGCCGACAGGCGCCGCCCGCCGCCTCGCCGAGCGTGCACGCCTTGTCGACATCGAGGCCGAACTCGAAACCGCCCGCACGGAAGCGGTGGCGAAGCGTCAGGCGTTGGAAACTGCCGAGCAAGAACTGCGAGCTGCAGCAACGGCCGAGTCAGCCGCACGCGAAGCCTCGCGCAACGCCCAGCGGGAAGCGAATATTGCCCGCGAGAAGCACGCGGCGACCGAGCGCGAGATCAACCGCCATGCTGCACGCCGCTCGGCGCTGACGGAAGCGGCCGCGCGTCTCGACGCCGACGTCACCGAAGCTCGCGCCGGCCATCAGGCCGCTGTCGCAGCACTCGGCGAACTGCCGCCGACCGCCGACACCGAGGCCCGGCTTGCCACCGTTCGCGGCGAGATCGACGGCTACCGCAAGCAGGCCGCCGACGTGCGCGCCGAAGCGCAGGCGCTCGCCCGCGAAGCCGAACTCGCCGACCGCCGGCTCAAGGCTATTCTCGCCGAGAGCAACGAGTGGCAGGCGCGCAAGCAGAATGCGACCTCGCAGATTGCCACCATCGAGACCCGCATCACCGAAGTGAAGACCGAGCGCGCCGAACTCGAAGATGCGCCCGCCGCCTTCGCCGAAAAGCGCCGCGGCCTGATCAGCGAGATCGAAACCGCCGAAGCCAACCGCCGTACCGCCGCCGATGCGCTCGCGACGGCGGAAAACATCATGGCCGAGACCGATCGCGCCGCGCGTGCCTCGCTCGAAGCACTCTCGGCCGCCCGCGAAGCCACCGCCCGCGCTGAAGAGCGGATGGAAGGCTCCAAGCGCCGCGTCGAGGATATCGCCCGCGAGATCCACGACATCCTCGAAGTCGAGCCGCAGGGCGTCGCTGCGCTGGCCGAGATCGAGCCGGGTGCGGACTTGCCCCCGGTTGCCGATACCGAAGCGGAGCTCGAAAAGCTGCGCCGCGACCGGGAACGTCTTGGCGCCGTCAACCTGCGCGCGGAAGAAGAGCTGCGCGAGGTCGAGGCCCAGCACACCAAGCTCACCACCGAGCGCGACGACCTGGTCGAAGCGATCAAGAAGCTGCGCACCGGCATCCAGAGCCTCAACCGCGAGGCGCGCGAGCGCCTGCTGGCATCGTTTGATATCGTCAACGGCCACTTCAAACGGCTGTTCACCGAACTGTTTGGCGGCGGCGAAGCGGCGCTACACCTGATCGAGGCGGACGATCCGCTGGAGGCCGGCCTCGAAATCATCGCCAAGCCCCCCGGCAAGAAGCCGCAGTCGCTGTCGCTGCTCTCGGGCGGCGAGCAGGCACTGACCGCGCTGGCGCTGATCTTCGCCGTGTTCCTCACGAACCCGTCGCCGATCTGCGTGCTGGACGAAGTCGACGCACCGCTCGACGACCACAACGTGGAGCGCTTCTGCGACCTGCTGCATGAGATGACCGGCTCGACCGAGACCCGGTTCATCATCATCACGCACAATCCGATCACCATGGCGCGCATGAACCGGCTGTTCGGCGTCACCATGGCGGAGCGTGGCGTATCGCAGCTCGTCTCGGTCGATCTCGAGAACGCGGTGCGCATCCTCGACGCGAACGTGGCGTAAGACATTCTCGTCATTGCCGGGCTTGACCCGGCAATCCATCTTCGAAAACGTTCTCGGAGGAGAAAGATGGATGCCCGGCATAGGCGTTCGCAAGAACGCCGTTCGTTGAACGGCTATGTCCGGGCGTGACGACTAAGGGTGATCGTGGTCACATGGCCACCTCCGACCTTCCGCCCCACCTGAAACGTGCCCTCGAGCGCCTGACCGAAGGCGTTGCGCGGACGGGCATGGCGCGGCGGGCAGAGACCATCTCGAAGACCTATCGGGACGGCGGCGGCTCCGACACCATCCGCGACGAACACGACGCGCTGGCTTATGCGTTGGCGCGCATGCCTGCGACCTATGCGGCCGTGAGCGCGAGCCTCGAAGCAGCAGCCGAATTCGCCGGCGACTTCTCCCCTCGCAGCCTGCTCGATATCGGCGCAGGACCAGGAACGGCGACCTGGGCGGCTGCCGAGGTTTTTCCGTCGTTGCAGCAGTTTGCGATGATCGATGCGAACATGGCGCTGCGTGATGTCGCGCTCGATCTCGCGCGCGGCAACGATCGCTTCAAACAGCTTTCCTACCGGCAGGCGGACGCGCAGATCGAAACACGTGTCGCATCCGGAGCCGATCTCGTCCTCGCCAGCTACACCATCGGTGAGATGAACGAGGCCACTCAGCTTGAGTTGATCGAGGCCATGTGGGCGAAGACGGGCAGTCTTCTCGTAATTGTCGAGCCCGGTACCCCCGCGGGCCATGCACGCATCATCGCGGCCCGCACGCAGCTTCTCGACGCCGGCGCGCACATCGTCGCGCCCTGCCCGCATCACAAAACCTGCCCGCTTCAAGCACCCGACTGGTGCCACTTCGCCGCCCGACTGTCGCGCTCGCGCGATCACAAGCAGCTCAAGGGAGCCGAAGTACCTTACGAAGACGAGAAGTACTCGTACATCGCGATGTCACGCAGCCAGATCCCGAATCCCGCCGCGCGCGTGCTGGCATCGCCGCATCAGAGCAAGGTCGAGATCAAGGCGAAGCTGTGCTTCACCGATGGACACGTCAACGTTCAGTCGATCGCTCGCCGTGACAAGGATGCCTATGCCCGCGCGCGGCGCTGGCGATGGGGTGACGCGGTCGCCGCTGAAAATCAGGGAATCTCGTAGACCAGCATCTGTTCAGTAATGCCGCGCAGCGAGGCGCGCTGCTGCACCGGCTGCAAGCCTGCTTCCTGAAGGATGTGCGAGGCTTTCGCATCCTCGACCACCGGCGCCGATGCATAAATCGAAAACGACGACGCCAGCGACTGTACTCGTGCCGCCATGTTGACGGTCTGGCCGAAGTAATCCTGCCGGTCGTTGAGGGTCACGGCAAGACACGGTCCTTCATGGATGCCGATCTTCAGCAGGAGGTCTTCGTTGCCATGCTCGCTGTTGATGGCCTGCATCGCCTTGCGCATTTTCAGTGCCGCAGCCAATGCGCGGTCCGGCGTCGGAAACGTCGCCATCACGGCATCCCCGATCGTCTTCACCACCGCGCCCGCTTCGGTCGCGACGATCTCATTCAGCACGCGGAAGTGCTGGCGTACGAGATCGTAGGCGACGAGGTCGCCGACGCGCTCGTAAAGCGCGGTCGAGCCCTTGAGGTCGGTGAACATGAATACGAGGCTCGTGATCTTGAGCTTCTGGTCCACATCGAGCGTGTTGGTGCGGTAGATGTCGCGGAAGGTCTGGTTGGTCAGCAGCCGCTTGGCGGTCAGGAACGGGCGGCGGTGGCCGAGCGTGTGATGCAGCGCATCGTTGGCGCGCCAGATGCCGGGCAGCGTGCGGCGGTCGGTGCGATTCTCGAACGTCACGCGCAACGGGCCCGGCCGCATCTTGGTGGTGCCGGTCGGCGCTTTCACGTTGTTCAGCACCAGCGTCAACTCCTGACGCTCCTTGGTCGGCTCGCCCTGCACGTCGATGAAGTGGGTGCCGTGGGTCACCGGATCGAAGACGATGATGAATTCCTGCGGCAGCTGGATCGACACCAGCGCCTTCTCACGCGGCGGCAATTCCAGCGCTTCCATCGTAAACGTGTCGAAAGTCTCGGCCAGCGCCTCGGGCAAATCGACGCCCGAACCCCAGAACACCTGACGGCAGTACTCGATATAGGGCAGCGTATCGGCGCTATGTGCCGCGATCCGCCGCACGCGCGGGTTGACCGTGAAGGTCACCTCGACCATCTCGTCCAGCGTCGGCTCGTAGCCCGCGGAGCAGAGCGAGCAGTGATACTCGCTGCGGTCAAAGGACTTCAGCGTCTCGCCGGCATCGAGCACCCCGCCGCATCCGGGACAGAGCATGTTCCACGACAGATCGAAAATGCCGAGGCGCGCCGCATGCAGGAACGCTGCGATCGCGGCTTCCGTGTTGACGCCACTGGCATCGGCGAAGGCAAGCACATTGATCCGGCACAGGTCGCGATCGGAGCCGTCGCGGACAAGCCGCGCAATGGCATCAGCCGCCCTGGAATCGGCGGACTTGCTGAGAACGTCGAAAAGGGCCTGGGCCTCGCTCACGGGTGGACCATGACGCCAACCGGGGCGGGAGGGAAGAGCCTTGTTCGCCGTCCGGCGCCCTTTATTTGGCCTTGGAATGACACGAGTATTTCGCGTCTGGCATGACAGTTTCTTGAACCATCCGCCCCCTTTCGCCGACCTACTAACGGATTGATCCCTGTCTCCGCCGGTAATGATGCACCGGACGGCCGAATTGGTCTAGTTTGCCTCTTCCTTATCTCCCATCAGGAGCACTTGCATGTCGACCGGCTGGATTGTTCTCGGCGTTCTCGCAGTTATCGCGTTCTGGATATTCAGCGTCTACAACGGGCTCGTCGCCATGCGTCAGCGCGTCGGCCAGGCATTCGCCGACGTCGATGTGCAGTTGAAGCAACGCCACGACCTGATCCCGAACCTCGTCGAGACCGTGAAGGGCTATGCCGGCCACGAGCGCGGCACGCTCGAGGACGTGGTGAAGGCGCGCAATTCGGCGATCTCCGCGCAGGGGCCGGCCCAGGTCGCCGCCGCCGAGAACATGCTGACGGCTTCACTCGGCAAGCTGATCGCACTGTCGGAGGCCTATCCGGACCTCAAGGCCAACGCCAACTTCCAGCAGCTCCAGAGCGAACTCTCGGACATCGAAAACAAGATCGCCGCGAGCCGCCGCTTCTTCAACAACGCGGTCCAGGAATACAACACCGGCATTCAGCAGCTTCCGGCGGCACTGTTTGCCGCCTCGTTCGGTTTCCACCCGAAGGAATTCTTCGACCTCGGCGAAACCCGCACGCAGGTCGAGCAGGTCCCGCAGGTGAAGTTCTGACAGCAATGCCGTTTAGCCGGATCACCACGTCATTCCAGGGCGTCGCAAAGCGACGAACCCGGAATCTCTGCGGAGCGGCATGTGTCGAGATTCCGGGTTCACGCGCAAGCGCGTGCCTCGGAATGACCGAACAAATCCGGTAAGAGCGGACCATGGCCGCCTACGGTCTCTATACCCACATCGCATCGAACAAGTTTCGTTCGATGCTGCTGCTCGCCGGGCTGTTCATCCTAATCTATGTGATCGTGTTCGCGGGCGCGCTGGTTGCGGAAGTGTTTCTCAACAGCAACCGTCCGTTCGACCAGTACATTATCCGGGCATCGCAGGATCTGGTCGCGGCCTTCCCTTATGCGACGATCGCCTCGGCGATCTGGATCGTCATCGCCTACTTCTTCCACCAGAATATCATCGACGCGGTCACCGGCGGTCACGGTGTCACGCGCAAGGAGCAGCCGCGGCTTTACAATCTGCTCGAGAACCTGTGCATCTCGCGCGGTATCCCGATGCCGCAACTCAAGATCATCGAAACCGATGCGCTCAATGCTTTCGCCACCGGACTCAATCAGCGCCAGTACGCGATCACGGTGACGACCGGTCTGGTGCGCGCGCTGAACGACGATGAGATGGAAGCCGTGCTTGGCCACGAACTGACGCATATCCGCAACGGTGACGTTCAGCTGATGGTGGTGGCCGTGATCATTGCCGGCGTCGTCGGCTTCTTCGGCGAGATGTTTTTCCGCGTGTTCTTCAACTCCAGCTGGAGCTTCGGCAGCGGTAGCAGTTCATCGTCGCGTTCGTCTTCCTCGTCATCGGACAGCAACAGCAGCAGCAAGGGCGGCGGCGGTGCTGCCGCCATGGTCATTATCCTCGCCATCGCGCTGCTCATGCTGGCATGGGCGCTGTCGCTGGTGGTGCGGTTCGCCCTGTCGCGCTCGCGCGAGTTCCTGGCAGATGCCGGGGCAGTCGAGTTGACCAAGAATCCCGATGCGATGATTTCGGCACTGCGCAAGATCGAGAACCGCGGCGAGTTGGAAGGCTCGACCTCCGCCGTCATGGAAATGTGCATCGACAATCCGCGCGAGGGCTTCGCCGACCTGTTCGCCACGCACCCCTCGATCGACGCGCGGATCAAGGCGCTGACGCAGTTTGCGGGCGGCCGCGATCCGGGCCGGATGAAGCAGCTGCCGTCGCGCGACGGCACGGCAGATGCCGACGAGACATCATCGGCTCAGCGAGAACCCGCCAACACGCCGGTGCCCGCAGGTACCGGCTCTGCTCGCCCATCGCCCTGGGGCAAGGTACTCAGCCCGTGGGGACGGCGCTGAGCATCATCAAGCCGCGCGATCGAACAGCTTCGCCAGCACCTGCTTGACCGCGCGATTGGCCATCCGCCGCACGATCGGCGATTCATAGAAATCGAGATAGTTGCGGATCGCGCGATCAAGGTCGCGCTTGCGGTAGAGGCGGCCGGCAGCGACCACGCCGACGAGTTGCTCGGGATCAGGCACGGAACGGGATGGATCACTCTTGAAGATCAGCAGATCGGCGGGAGCGTTCTCGCTGACGCGCCCGAGACCGGGCACGCCGAGCCGCTCGCCCGCCGCCTGCGTTGCCAGTTTCCAGACATCGGTGATGCCGATTCCCGCTTCGACGAACAGTCTGAACTCGTCGAGCAAGCTCGCGCCCGGCACCAGGAACGGCTGTGCGGTATCGGTGCCCACATAGACCGGCGCCCCGGCCTCGAACAGCAGCCGCGTCAGCTGCTGCTTCTTGCGCAGCGCCTCATGCCCACGCCGCTTCAGATACTCCGGCGAGACGCGGGCATTGATGCGGCCGTAATCGGGGTGCCACACCACCTCGCGATAGAACGGCGGCATCAGCTTCGCCATCCGGCTTTCCGCCGCCTCCTCGAAGTTTTCATAGGAAAGCATCGACTTCACCATCACCATGGTCGGCGTATTGGCGATGCCGTGCTTCATTGTCGTATCGACGAGAAACTGCATGCGCGCATCGTCAACCGCGTGCCAGTCCAGCGTCCGATTGGGCAGCAGCGGCTTGTCCAGCGTCGCCGGCTCCGGACAGCCGAAGAAGTGCTGCACCTCCTGCACCCGCGCGTCTTCGTAGGAGAGGTCCGCGGGCACATGTCCCATGATTTTCAAGCCTTCGCGTGCGCAGGCGACATCGAGCGCGCGGATCATCGCAAGCGAGAGACCATCGTAGGATTTCAGGAACGTTGCACCGAGCGCCCGGACACGGCGCGCCGCGCCCGCCGCCTCGTCGGGAGATTGCAGCACGATCGAATTGCTGAAAGTCGGCTTGCCGCCGACCACGAACGGGCCGCAGTAGGACAGGCGCGGCACCGGCACCTGCCCCGCGTCCTGCAATCGCCTGGCGGCGTCGATCGACGTGCCGTCGAGATCGCCGGCATCGCGGATCGAGGTCACTCCGTGGCTGAGATAGAGCAGCGACATCAGTGGCGTCAGCCGCAGTGCGTTGTCCGGCGGCAGGTGGACATGCATATCGGTGAAGCCCGGCGTGACAGTGCAGCCGGCGAATTCATCCTGTGCGGGATCGCCGGAGGCCGCGACCCTGGTCACGGTGCCGCCCGCGATCTCGACGTTCACGGGCGCGCTAACAGCCTCACCCGGATTCCACACCCGCACGCCCGCGACTATGAACGTACCCTCGCGAATGGGGGCCAGCCGGGCGGCCGGGCGAATTCCAATACGATTGAGAATTCCCATCCGGACCTCCCGGGGTTATAGATGCGAGCGATTGCTCATATCATGAAATATGAGCAAATACTCATATTGTCAACCGGACCAGGATGCCGTCACCACCGCGCAAACGTCCTAGCCAGCAGCGGAGCCGCGAGAGGGTCGACCTGATCCTGCGGGCCGCAGGCGAGTTGCTGGTCGAAAGCGGACTGGAGAGCCTGTCCACGAATGCCATCGCCGCGCGCGCAGGCATTCCCATCGGATCGCTGTATCAATTCTTCGGCGACAAGGATGAGATCATCAGCGAGCTTGTGCAGCGCGCGAGCGACGATATCGACGCGTTTGCCACGCGCGACCTGCAATCGGACGATCTGCGCGCGAATCCTGCCAGCTTCGTCAAAACGCTGGTGACAGGGATCGGCCGGATTCAGAAGCAATATGCGGGTTTTGTGTGCCTGTTCGCGCCGAGCGGCACGCGCGACAGCCTTTCCGTGGCGGACCGTCTGAAACAGGTGATCGTCGACCGGCTCGAGGCCGTGTTCGCGGAAGCGCTGCCGCAGTTGCCGCAAGACGAGCGCGGCCGCATCATCAATGTCTGGATCGATATCACGCGCGGCATGATCGGTTCCCTCGACGCAAGCCCCGAGAGCCGCGTCACGCTCGCCGCCGAACTGCCTGTGGTGCTGCACGCCTATCTGCAGGCCAAGCTCGCCGCCCACGGAAGGGCCGTCACCAGCCCGCCGCGTTAACGACGTTTCGCTTCGGAGCCTGTCCGCAAGCTGTGGCAGGAATTGAATTATCCCTTGTTTCTGCCATGTTCCGGCCGGAAGCAGGGACCGGGACACCTTTGCCGGCGACGGCAGGGGCGGCAAGCGCTCAAGGGGAATTTATGGCGAAGCCAGCAGTAATCGTGGTCGGCGCGGACAAGGGCGGCGTCGGCAAGACCACCGTGTCACGGACCGTTCTCGACTATTTCAGCGCCAACAATGTGCCGATCCGTGCGTTCGACACCGAGTCCCCGCGCGGCACCCTGAAGCGCTTCCATCCGGACATCACCGAGATCGTCGACATGACGACGACCTCCGACCAGATGAAGATTTTCGACACGCTCAGCACTGCCGATGCCTCGGTCACCGTGATCGACGTGCGCGCAGGCCTGTTGTCCCCCGCCCTCGCCTCGCTCCGCGATATCGGCTTCCTCGATGCCGCGCGCCAGGGCCAGATCACGTTCGCCGTGTTCCACATCCTGGGGCCGTCGATCGCCTCGCTCGACGAAATCGCCGAGACTGCCGGCTTCATGACCGGCGCGAAGTACTTCCTGGTGAAGAACTTCATCAACAACACCAGCTTCTTCGAGTGGGATCAGGCGACCTACAACACCTATTTCCACCGCATCAAGGACGCGACCGAGATCACCATCCCGAAGCTCAACGAAATGGCCTTCGAGCAGGTCGAAGTCGCCTCGGTGCCGTTCCTCAAGTTCGTGGCCAACAAGGGCCAGCACGACGAGCCGGCCAACAACTCTTTCGTGCTGCGCGGCTATGTCCGCCACTGGCTGGCGAACGTCTGGAGCGAATTCGACCGGATCAAGCTGACCGACATCGTCGGCTCGAAGGACGCGCGCGCCAGCAACAAGCTGACCGGCGGCGAGAAATAAGCTCGCTCCATGCGCCGGCATCGCGTCCGCAAATACTGCGGACAGGCTAGAATGGTCTGATGCGCCGCACGCCCGTCTACATCATCTGTTCGCCCCGCCCGCAGGTCGGCAAGACGCTGGTCGCACGGCTGCTGTGCGAGTTCCTGATCGCACATCGCGGCATCGTTGCGGCCTACGACATGAGCATCAACGAGCCGTCGCTGATCGACTTCCATCCCCGCATCACGGAAACCGCGTCGATCGACGACACGTTCGGGCAGATGGAGCTGATGGACAAGCTGATCTACAACGACAACCTCGCCAAAGTGATCGACCTCGGATTCCATGCCTACGATGGCTTCTTCAAGATGTGCGCGGAAATCGGCTTCGTGAAGGAGGCCGAGCGGCGCGGCGTCGATCCGATCATCCTGTTCGTCGCCGACATCGACCGGACATCCGTGCGCACGTTTGACGATCTGCGTGCGCGCTATCCGATGACCGCGATCATCGCCGTCGAGAACGAACACACACTGCGCGGCGACCTGCCTGCGACATTCCGCAGCGTGCGCCGGATGCGCATCGCGGCGCTGCAACCGTTCCTGAAGAGCTACATCAGCCGGCAGAGCTTCTCGTTCACCGAATTCCTACGATCGCCGCAGAACAGGTCGTCCGAGCTTTACGACTGGATCCGCGACAGCTACATGCAGTTCCGCGAACTCGAGACCAATCTCGACGCGCACCGGCCTTAGACCGACTTGTCCCGGACGCGATGCAGCGTCCTTACGGTGCATCGCAGAGCCGGGACCGTTACAGATGCTGTGGGTGGTATGGCCCCGGCTCAAGGCGGGGGCAAAAGACTCAGTGCCCGCCGAATGAAATCAGCGTCCGCACCGGCACGCCGAGGGCGCGGATCTTGTCGGCGCCGCCGAGATCCGGCAGATCAATAACGAAGCATGCGGCCAGAACGTCTGCACCGATCTGGCGCATCAGCTTCACCGCACCCTCAGCCGTGCCGCCGGTCGCGATCAGATCGTCGACCAGAATGACGCGCTCGCCCGGCTGGATCGCGTCCGCATGCATTTCCATCTCATCGATGCCGTACTCCAGTGAATAGGCGATGCGCACCGTCGTGTGCGGCAGCTTGCCCTTCTTGCGGATCGGCACGAACCCGGCTGACACCTGATGCGCGACCGCGCCGCCGAGGATGAAGCCGCGCGCTTCCATGCCGGCGACCTTGTCGATCTTCGAGCCGGCCCACGGCTGCACCATCTCGTCCACCGCGCGGCGGAAGGCGCGCGCGTTGCCGAGCAAGGTGGTGATGTCGCGGAACATGATCCCGGGCTTGGGATAATCCGGGATGCTGCGGATGGCGGCGTGCAGTTCGCTTTCAAGGCTCATGGATATCTCGCGTGATGCTCAATCGGTTATCGGCAGTATTTGTCAGGTATTGCGGCGCTCGCCCATCCGGAATGCGTTCTCGACGATGCGCAGGCCGACCTCGCCGCCCAGCGACATCAGCGACTCCGGATGGAATTGCACGCCGCCGACCGGCAGGGTCTTGTGCTCGATCGCCATAGCGACACCGTCCTCGGTCGTTGCCGTGACCTGAAGCACATCCGGCATGCTGTCGCGCTCGACGTAGAGCGAATGATAGCGGCCGATCGTCACCTCGCTCGGGAGGTTGTGCATCAGCGTGCCGCCGCGCACCTGGACCCGCGACGGACGGCCGTGCGCCGGCTGGGTGAGCTGGCCAAGCTGGCCGCCGAAATACTCGCCGATCGCCTGCACGCCGAGGCAGACGCCGAACACCGGCATTTTCTTCTCAAGCGCGGCATCGAGCGTCTTCGAGATAGCAAAGTCTTCCGGCCGTCCCGGACCGGGCGACAGCACCAGCAGATCGTAGGAATTCCTGGCGATCATATCGAGCGCGTGCGTATGGCGCGTCACGCTGACACTGGCGCCAACCTGACGGAAATAATCCGCCAGCATGTGCACGAATGAATCCTCGTGATCGATCAGCAGCACCTTCTTGCCGGAACCAGTCGCGTCCGGCTGGATGCTGGACAATGGCTTCGGCGGGTCACCACGCAGCGCCTGAAACAGCGCCGCCGCTTTGATCTGACATTCGCGGTCTTCCGCAGCCGGGTCCGAGTCGAACAGACACGTTGCGCCCACGCGCACTTCGGCAAGGCCGTCCTTCATCCGGATGGTGCGCAGCGTCAGGCCGGTATTGATGCTGCCGTCGAAGCCGACGAGCCCGAACGCGCCCGCGTACCAGCGGCGCGGCGAACGCTCGTGGTCTTCGACGAACTGCATCGCCCAAAGCTTCGGCGCGCCGGTGACGGTGACAGCCCATGCGTGCGTGAGAAACGCATCGAGCGAGTCGAAGCCCGGCCGCAGCATGCCCTCGACATGGTCGACGGTGTGGAACAGCTTCGAGTACGTCTCGATCTGCCGCCGCGCCAGAACCTTGATCGAACCGGGCACACAGACGCGCGCCTTGTCATTGCGATCGACGTCGGTACACATGTTGAGCTCGAACTCGTCCTTCTCGGAGTTCAGCAACTCGCGGATCTGCTCGGCGTCGCTGATCGCGTCGGTGCCGCGCGCGATGGTGCCGGAAATCGGGCACGTCTCGACGCGCCGTCCGTCGCTGCGCACGAACATCTCGGGCGACGCCGAAACGAGAAATTCGCCATCGCCGAGATTGAGCAGACCGCCATAGGGCGAGGGATTGATCTTGCAGAGGCGCTGAAACACTTCCGCCGGCGAACGGCCGCACGGCTCGGCGAACAACTGCCCCGGCACAGCTTCGAACAGATCGCCGCGCGCGAAAGCCTCGCGCGCCTTCTGCACTGTCGCCTGATAGACGCCCGGGCCGTGATCGGAGAAGCCCTGACGCGGCGTTTTCGCATATGCGCTCTCGGGCGTGCCGCGATCAAGGCCATTGGTCGTCTCGTTCTTCCAGGCGAAGTCGTAGCTCATGATCACGCCACGGCCGGTGGCGCGGTCGTAGGCGAGAAGCTGGTCGGGAATGTAGAGCACGATGTCGCGCTGGTCGGCTTCGCGCGCGCGCTTCTGCACGAGGTCCTCGACCTGGAACACGAGGTCGTAGCCGAACGCGCCGTAGAGGCCGAGCAAGGAATCTTCCTTGCACGACAGGCGCGCGATTATCTCGCGGATCAGCGACATGATGCTGGCCCGGCGGGTCCGCTGATCCTCCTCGACCGGAGCCTCGCCGCGCAGGATGTGGCCGGTCAGCCTGGTCGCGGTCTTTGCGATGATCACCGCACAGGGCTCGGCCAGCGTATCGGCGAGGAACGCGATCAGCACCTTGCCGCGCGCGTTCAGCGCTTCGATGAAGAAGTTCGTGCCGGTCGACTCGAACCGCAGCGGCGGATCGGCGAAGCCGAAATCGAAGCTCTCGTAACGGCCCGGGACCGTCGTGCCCGAGGACAGCACCACGCCGCGGCGGCGATCGAGAAGATCGATCAGCGCGTCCAGCCGCTCGCCGCCGGTGAACGCCTCGACCGTGCGCGTGATGGCAAGGCCGCCCGCGGTCTGAAATGCGGTGTGCGGGGGTAACGAAAATATCGCTCTGTTCATTGCATCCTCGCGGGAGGGGTTATCACGCAGGGCAAACGAACAGAAGGCCGTCGTCGCTTGCTTGCGCGGACGGCCTGACTGACGATTGAATTTTCAGCAAATCGCACCGGCCACCCTTAGGAGGTGGGCCACCAGAGACGGGATTGGCGGGCGACGGTGTTCATGGGGCGGCAATCCATCATCGCCGGAGGCCGGAGTCAAGATGAGCCCTCAAAACCCTCTCCCCCTTGCGGGAGAGGGTGACGAGACAACGC
>JBMOOJ010000136.1:0-44808 GCA_049323835.1 Pseudomonadota bacterium
GACCTCAGCCTCGCGCGGCGGCGCATCCGCCGGCCGCTCGGCCGGCATCAGCGGCGCGATCTGCGGCAGCGGATCGTAGACGTTCCACTGGCACATGCGATAGCCGCCGCGCCGCTCGGCGAGATCGCTTCCGGTTTGCTGCCACATCGGCTTGACATCTCCTGTAAAAGGGATACACCCAATTTCAGGAGATATTGAGGAGAAAGAACATGAGAAAGGAATTTGTCACAAGCTTGCCCTCGGCTCTCAGAAATATTGAGCGCTATCAACTCGAAATCATGCAAGTCCCTGAACTGGCCCGCCGGGCCCCTTTTGTCCGGGCTTGGTATGCAAGCAGACAGGAGTCGGGGGAGTGGTTATTCGCGCCGAGCAAGGTCATCGGTTATCAATTCGCATCGGCTCAAGAATACTTTGATGACGCCAAATCCGGATCGAGAGACGGACGCGACACCGAGCGCGTACTGAGTCAATGGTTCCAGGAGATCGAACCGGACACAGAGCTCGGCACAGCACTGGCGCAAGCGTTGCGCGAATATCTCGGAAAGTTCGGCGTAGCGCCGAATAGCTTGGCGCGCATAAATTTGCCGAGGGATTTTGTCAGAACCGCTTCAACGCTGCAGACATCAACTGCGAAGCGCGGCTCGTTGCTTGAACGTGTCACCTCGCACCCGGATGTCTGCGGTGGGCGGCCTGTTATTCGCGGCACACGCATGCGCGTGGTCGATATCCTCGAAGCTCTCGCCCACGGCGCGACGCGTGAGGAACTGCTGGCCGATTTTGATTATCTGTCCACCGAGGATATCACGGCAGCGCTGCTTTACGCGGCGGGTTCAACGGATCATCGCGTGCTGCGAAGCGCGTGATGGCTCTTTTCCTTATCGACGAACAGCTTCCGCCGAGTCTTGCTTTTTTGTTCTCCGCCAAAGGACATCGTGCGGAGCACGTCCGCAGGATCGGACTTGACGGTGCAACTGACACAATAGTTTGGGAGCGCGCCAAACATACGAATGCCGTTCTCGTGACAAAAGACGAAGACTTTATCTCACTCTCTCGGCTTGATCCTCAAAGTCCCCAAATCGTCTGGATTAGACTGGGTAACATCAGCAACTCCGCGCTCGTGCGAAAAATTGAACCGCTGTTTGAACGCATCATCGAATCGATCGAGACAGGCGACCGTCTCATTGAAATTGTCTGATTGCGAAGCGGACCTTATGCCTCCCCCTTGTGGCGAGGGTGGCGTGTTGTGAGCGACTAGCGAGCAACGCGACGGGTGGGGGCGTGTATCACCCCACCCCGGCCTCCGCTTCGCTCGGCCGACCCTCCCCACGCGTCGCGGGAGAGGGATTCAAATTTCGCTCACTCCTTCCTCCCCTCGCCCTTCCCGTCCTTCGCGACCTCAGCCTCGCGCGGCGGCGCATCCGCCGGCCGCTCGGCCGGCATCAGCGGCGCGATCTGCGGCAGCGGATCGTAGACGTTCCACTGGCACATGCGATAGCCGCCGCGCCGCTCGGCGAGATCGAGGTGGATGTGATCCTCGTGATACCAGTCCGAGCCCGGTCCGAGTACGGTGGTGAAGCGCGCGCACACCGATGCCACCACCTTCTCGCGCAAGCCGCGATCGACGTTGCGTTCGGTGAGCGAAAGCATCTGGCCGCTGGCAAGGCGGAAGCCGCGGACGTCGAGCGCATTGGCCTTGCCGTGCTCGGAGAGGCGCGCACCGGCGACACGATTGCGGCCACGACAGTTGAACGAGTCGAAATTGTCGAGCTCGGCGACGCTGGAATTCAACCCCTCCGCGAGCGGCGCGAGATCGTCCCGCACCCAGTCCGCGACCGCCACCGCCATCTTGCAGCGAAGCGTCGCGGCGGGCTTCAGCGGCACACGCTTGCCGTCCTTGAGTACCACCGCCTCAAGCCGCACCAGATCGTCGCCGCCACACGCACCAGGACCCGTGATCGGCGGGATCGACGGCGCGATTGCAATTGCCTCCGTCAGCGCCATGCGGCAGGCGGAGGGCGGCGGTGGCGTGGGCGGCGCTTCGGCGACCGGCGGTTGATCGGCCGGCTTGCCATCCGCGGGTACGGCGCGCGGCGGTGCCTCCACAGGCCGCTCCTTCGGTAGCGGGACCGGCTGTACCGGCTGTGCAAACGTGAATGCCGACGTCGCGCCCAGAAAAACGGCAATCAAAATAGCCGTGGCATACAAGTGGGTGCAAACGGACCATTTGCGCCACTCGCGCGGCGCGCTAAAACAGCGGCCAAGCCCCGCAGGGGTTCGAACAACAAAGCTGAGACGATCCGGAGGAACCATTCGATGCAAGGTTTGATGCAAAATTGGCCGTTGCTGTGTCATCGTATCATCGATCACGCGGCTTCGATCCATGGCGACCGCGAAGTGGTGACGCGGTCGGTGGAAGGGCCGATTGTCCGCACCAACTACCGCAATATCCGCGCCCGCGCGCTGAAGGTCGCGCAGAAGCTTGACGGCGAAGGCATCAAGCTCGGCGACCGCGTCGCGACGATTGCGTGGAACACATGGCGGCATCTGGAATGCTGGTACGGCATCATGGGCATCGGCGCCATCTGCCACACCGTCAACCCGCGCCTGTTCCCGGACCAGATCGCCTGGATCATCAATCATGCGCAGGACCGGATCGTCATCACCGACCTGACATTCATTCCGATTCTGGAAAAGCTTGCGGGTAGCCTGCCGAGCGTCGAGCGCTACATCGTGCTGACCGACAAGGCGCACATGCCGCAGACGACGCTGAAGAACGCCGTCGCATATGAAGACTGGATCGCCGAAGCCGATGGCAACTTCCAGTGGAAGGAGTTCGACGAGAACACCGCCGCCGCCATGTGCTATACCTCGGGTACGACCGGCAATCCGAAAGGCGTGCTCTACTCGCACCGCTCGAACGTGCTGCACGCGCTGATCGCGAATAACGGCGACGCGCTCGGCACCACCTCAAAGGACACCATGCTGCCGGTGGTGCCGCTGTTCCACGCCAACTCGTGGGGCATCGCCTTCTCCGCACCATCCATGGGCACCAAGCTTGTGATGCCGGGCGCCAAGCTCGATGGCGCATCGGTCTATGAACTGCTCTCGACCGAGAAAGTCACCTACACTGCCGGCGTACCGACCGTGTGGCTGATGCTGCTTCAGTACATGGCGACCGAGAAGAAAACGCTGCCGGACCTGAAAGTTCTCATCTGCGGCGGCTCGGCGATGCCGCGCTCGATGATCAAGTCGTTCGTCGATATGGGCGTCGACGTGCGCCACGCCTGGGGTATGACGGAAATGTCGCCGCTCGGCACCGTCGGCGGCCTGCAGGGCCAGTACGCACACCTGACTGGGGAAGAACGCCTCGACGTGCTCCAGACGCAAGGTTACCCGCCGTTCGGCGTCGAGATGAAGATCACCGACGACAACGGCAAGCAGATGCCGTGGGACGCAAAGACCTTCGGCCGCCTCAAGGTGAGGGGCCCGGCGATTGCCGGCGCCTACTTCCGCCTCGAGGACAACATCCTCGACAACGAGGGCTATTTCGACACCGGCGACGTGGCGACACTCGACCAGCACGGGTATCTGCGCATCACCGATCGCTCGAAGGACGTCATCAAGTCGGGCGGCGAATGGATTTCGTCGATCGATCTGGAGAATCTCGCCGTCGGCCATCCGGCGGTGATGGAGGCGGCCGTGATCGGCGTGCACCATCCGAAGTGGGACGAGCGGCCGCTGCTGATCATCCATCTGAAGGAAGGTCAGAGCGCGACGCGCGACGACATCCTGAAGTACATGGACGGCAAGATCGCCAAGTGGTGGATGCCCGACGACGTGCAATTCGTCACCAGCATTCCGCACACAGCGACCGGCAAGATCCTCAAGACCGCGCTGCGCGAGCAGTTCAAGGATTACAAGTTCCCGTCTGTCGCGGCGTAACAACTCGTCATTGCGAGGGGCAACGCGACGAAGCAATCCAGCTTCATGGCAAGAGCTGGATTGCTTCGCTTCGCTCGCAATGACAAAAATGCCAATACAAAACGGCCGGGCCACGCCCGGCTGTTTGCTTTATGGAGTACGAAGCGTCGTGGCCTTCTTGATCGCATCCTTGATCCAGCGGCGGAATACACGAACACGCCCGTCATTCGACTGCTCTGTGCGCGAGACCAGATAAATCGTTTCGGCGCGCCGCGTCGGCGAATCGTACGGCGCCACCAGACGGCGGCCAAACCCGCGACGGCTGACGATCAGCGGCGCCATCGCGAGGGCCACGCCGAGTCCCTGCTCGGCCGCCTCGATCGCCGACGTCACGCTATCGAACCAGAGATTGTTCGCACCGGTGATGTGGGGGCAGCCCGCATCGTTGAACCATGCGGGCCATGAATTCGGCTGGACGGACACGTGGATCAGCGTCGCCTTGGCGAGATCTTCCGGCCGCCTCAACCCCTTTCGCACCTCCGGTGTGCAGACAGGCAGGCTACTGACATCGATCAGCGGTTCGAGCTTGAGGCCGGCGGAACGCTCACGTCCATAGCGGATGGCGACATCGACTCCAGACCGGTCGAAATCTGCATACTGATGCGTCGCCTCGATCCGCAACGTGACGTCCGGATGGTCGCGTTTGAATGCCGCAAGCGCCGGGATCATCACGGCGTTGGTGAAGAACGGCAGCGACGAGATGCGCAGCTCGTCGCTGCCGCGCCGCGCTTGCCGCAACAGATCGCGACTCGCGTCGTCCAGCGCTGCAAGCGCAGCCGATACCGATTGAAGATAGCGCTCGCCATCCTCGGTGAGTTTGACCGACCGGCCGCCGCGCGCGAACAGCCGCACGCCGAACCGCTCCTCCAGCCCCCTGATCTGGTGGCTGACGGCAGATGGGCTGAGCGCGAGGTCGCGGGCCGCGCGGCGGAAGCTCAGTTGCGAGCCTGCCCGCTGGAACGCCAGCAATGCCGCCAGCGGCGGAATCGTTCGCAAGGGGTCCGACGGGTGCGGTTTGAGATGAATGTTTTTCATCCTGGGTGACGAAGCTCCTTTTGTGGAGGCCACGAAGCCGAACCACAGTGACACACTGTCAAATCGAATTCACCTGTTGAGCAGCCATCACATATGCCGATCTTCGAAGCGGATACGACACCGGGCGTCTGGCTTCCCTCGCCACTCGCCGCCGGGCCTTTCGCTGGGTTACAGGGCGGAGCGATTGCCAGCCTCCTGACAGCCGAGGTCGAGGCGCAGTCAATCGAGCGCGGATGGGGCACCGCAATCAGCGTGTTTGTGTCCTTCCTCAAGCCAACGCCGATGGCGAAGCTGCGGACGCAAATCTCCCCGCTGCGCAAGGACGGGCGCGTTTGCGTGATCGACAACACCATGTTCTCCGATGGTGATGACGAGCCCTGCGCCACCGCCCGGGTTACGCTCGTCAAGGAGCGTGGTGTCGAAGCGCCGGATATTCCGGAGCATGCGCAGGAGCTGGTTAACCCGCTGGATTTCCCGGAGCGGAGAACTCCGTCCTTTCACGGCAAGCCATGGATGATGGATGCGATGGAAACCCGCATGGGCGGCGGCATCGCATGGTTTCGTCAAACCGTCCCGATCGTCGCGGGCGCGCGGGCGGGAGCGCTGTCGTCGATCCTTGGACCTGCAGACTGGGCGCATGGCATCGGCCGGCCGCTCCAGAACGTCGTTGCCGATCCCAATCCCAACCTGTCGGTGCACCAATTGAGAAAGCCAGAAAATGGCTGGATCGGAGTGCATGCGCATGCGGGCTGGGACACCGCACGCGGCGTTGGGATCGGCGGCGGCACGCTGCTGGACGTTCGTGGCGAGATCGGACGTGTCTCCATGGCGGTCGCGCTCGTTCCGTTTCCCAAACCGAAAGCCGAGAAGGTGTGATCGATGCGCCAGCTGACTTATGTTCGTGACAACATCGTCGAGTGGTGGGACGTACCCGCGCCGAAGCTGCAAAGCGATCACGATGCGCTGGTACAACCGCTCGCTGTCACCCGTTGCGACCTGGACCTGATGATCGTCCACGGCAGATCAAAACTGCCCGGGCCGTTCGCAATCGGCCACGAAACGGCGGGCAAGGTGATCGATGTCGGCGACGCGGTGAAAAATTTCGTGCCAGGCGACCTCGTCATCGTGCCGTTCCAGATCAGCTGCGGCACATGCGAACGCTGCCGCCGCGGGCATACCAATGCCTGCACCTCGGTACCCTTCCGGTCATCCTACGGATTGAAACCCGTCTGTGGCGTCGAATATGGCGGCGCGCTTTCCGACCTGCTGCGCGTGCCGTTCGCCGATCACATGCTGGTGCGTAACCCACACGGTCACGCATTGTCGCAGACTGCCGGCCTTGCTGACGGCGCAACCGATGCATTCAGCGCGGTCGCAAATTGGCTTAAACAGCGACCAGGCAGCGACGTGCTGATTATCGGCGGCTTCGGACAGTCGCTCAGCATGTTCTCGGTCCAGGCCGCGATGAGCCGCGGTGGCCGGCGCGTGGTCTATCTGGACAATCACCCGGAGCGTTTAGCGAAAGCGAAATCGCTCGGTGCGGAGGTGCATGAAGCGCCGCCCGATCTCGCGATGGAGCCGATCGGTCAGTTCGCGATCGTCATCGATGCAATGGGGACGGATGCCAGCATCATGCTGGCCATTCGCTCCACCGAACCGAACGGCGTTTGCCAGCGCTTCTACGGCGACTTCGTCGAGATAACGCCCGTACCGCTCCGCCACATGTACGGCGTTGGTGTGACCCTACACATCGGCAGAGTCAATGTCCGCGCGCAGATGCCCGACTGCGTTGCACACGTCGTCGCTGGTCACTATCATCCCGAACATGTCGTGACACGGCGGGTCCGGTTCGAGGATGCGCACGAAGCGATCGGCGATCCGACCATCCGGGTCGCATTCGTTCGCGACGGAATCGCGTAGCCTGCTCTACGCCATCGGTGCCGGCCCGAAAAATCCGACGATCTTCGTCAGCCGCCCGTCCGGCCCGATCTCGCCGAAGTCGATCGACGTGTCGCCGCGCGTGCCATCCGCGCGCACCAGCCGCCAGAGAAAACGCACGACGTTGTGGTGGACGTCGATGCCGCTCATGAATTCGAGGTACGCGCCGGGCCGCGCCGCCTGCACTTTGGCGATGTGGGCGCTCAGCGTGGTCGCACCCTTGAGCTCCACCGTCGGATCGACGTAGACTGCGCCCTCACCCCAGCACTGCGCGAGCAGTGCCTCGCGCTTGCGAACGTCGGGCTCGTTCCACGCATCGACATACTGCGTCACCAACGCGCGAACGCGGCTCTTGCTGTCTTCACTCACACTGTTCTGGCTCATGCCGCCACCTTCTGAAGCTCGCCATTGATGTAGACGCTGACGATGGTGTCGTCAGAGGGATAATGCTCCGGCGCGACCGGGCCGATCTGCGCCTGGATGCACGTCCATCTGCCGTTCTCGCGCAGATACGTGTCGGTGTAGGTCGTCATGCCTGTCACCTCCTGCCCGTTACGGCGGCGAATGGCCTTATTGGTGGAGCGCACCAGCGCCACATCGCCGATGACGGTGATCAATTCGTCACGCACGTCCCAGTAGACGATGACGTCAGGATCGAACGCCGTCGCCCAGTATTTCAGGTAGGCAGCGCGATCCCATTTTTGGCCATTCGGCCAGATGTTGATGAAGGCGGGATGCAGGATCGCGTCGTGCGAGGCCACATCGTTGGTGATGAAATTGTGGATGAAGCGGGCGTTGAGCGCGCGCAGTTCAGCCATCGTCGCGGCATCGGTCATGCGTCTCTCCTGATCAGTCGAACACGAGTTTGTGCACCTTCGCTTCGGTCGCGCTGTCGGCGGCGTGAAAGCACTCGATCTTCATCTTCTGGAGCGCCGCGTCGGTCGGCATCGCCAGCGACGTGAAGGTGGTGAAGAACGACAGCTCCAGATCACCCTTGCGCAGATGCATCGGCATCACCGGGGAAGCAGCGCGGTTTGGCCGTTTCCAGTCCTCGGGCAAATCCGGATAGGCCGCGATCTCGCTCATCAGCTCGACCGCGACACGGCCGTTCTGCGCCACCTCGCGATGCAGGATCTGGATCATCTGGCTCGCGAACTCATCCCAGTTGACGATGAACTGGCGCAGGCCCTTCGGATGGAACACCACGTGCATCGCGTTGTCGGCGAGCTTCGCCGGCATGTCGTAGCCCTGGCGGAAAATACCCAGGATACGGCGCGAGGCTTCGTTGCGGATACGCACGTCCCAGCGCCCGTCGATGACGATGCCTGGATACGGCTCCTGCTGCTTGAGAATGAAATCGAACGCCTGCCGCACATGCTGGAGATCGTCCGCCTCCAGACTGCGATCGCCAAACGGCGGCACGAAACCGGCGGCGATGTGAAGCGCATTCTGCTCGTCGAGCGGAAGATCGAGCGCGGCGCTCAGCGTCTGCACCATCTCGCGGCTCGGCTGCGCGCGGCCGGTTTCGAGAAAGCAGAGATGGCGCGCGGAAATGCTGGCCTCGCCAGCGAGCTCGATCTGGCTCAAGCGGCGCACGCCGCGCCAATGTTTAAGCAGCCGGCTGAACTGGCCACCGGTTTCGGGAGTTACCTGTTGCGTGCGCATGCGCATAGAAATAGCTCCAGCGATCAGCGAAGCAATTACGTCGAACGTAAGTGAGACATGAACGCGCGGCGCGCCATCATCGCGCAACGAAAAAGCGCACCCTCACGGGCGCGCTTTTTCGTCTTGTGTACTATCTTGAGGTCGAACGGAGCCGATCCGTCAGCAGGCGCTGCTGGAAAGCGTCGGCTTCGGCGCGGATCGCCGCTCGAAGCCCGGAGTCCATCCAAGCACCGCCTTGTACAGGTCGCGGACCGCCTCATGCATGGCGGCGAGCCGCTCCTCATGGGCAATCCGCCCATAGGCGGCGATGTCGATGCTGCCATCGGCGTGACGAAGCACGCCGCTCTCAAATCCTAAGCCTTCCAATTGATTGCTGGTCATAGCCTTGGTCTCCCTTTGAGAGAAGACTTTATTATGTCGTTTAAAAATGATAATACTGGTTCTATGACGCTTATTCCTGATCTGAATTCACGAAACACCGCCTCCGCCGACATGGCAGCCTTCGTCCGCGTGGTCGAACGAGGCAGTTTCGCAGGCGCGGCAGCCGATCTTGGGGTCACCCCTTCGGCGCTGTCCAAACTGGTGACGCGGATCGAGGAGCGGCTCGGGGTGCGGCTCCTGACCCGCTCCACCCGCAAACTGACGCTCACCGCCGAGGGCGACCTGTTCGCGCAGCGCAGCCGCGACATCCTCGCCTCGATCGAATCCGCCGAGGCAGAGGTCACCGCCTCGCGCACCGTCCCGCGCGGCAACGTTCACGTCAGCGTCGGAACGGCATTCGCACGGCGCAAACTCGCGCCGTACATTCCTGAGTTCATGGCGCGCTATCCTGAGATCACGCTGCAGATCGATCTCTCCGACCGGCAGGTCGATCTTGTCGCCGAGCAGGTGGATGTCGCCATTCGCTCAGGCGCGCTCGCGGATTCAACGCTGGTCGCCCGCAAGATTCTCGATGCGAAGCGCGTGATCTGCGCAAGCCCGGCTTACCTGAAGAAGCATGGCACGCCGAAAACGCCGGGCGATCTGCGCCAGCACACCTGCCTCGTCATCACCGGCTTTGCTGCGTTGTCGCAGTGGCCGTTCCGCACCAATGAGGGCATCAACCGGCTCGCGATTTCCGGGCCGTTCATGACCGACAACGCGGATCTGTTGCTCGACATGGCGATCGCCGGACTCGGCATCTCGCGGCTTGCGGACTTCATGATGGCGGACGCCGTTCGCGAGGGAAAGCTGGTGCCGTTGCTCACCGACATGCATCTCGACGAACCGTTCCCGATCCATGCGCTGACCGTCCCCGGCCGCCATCGCGCCCCGCGCATCAAGGCCTTCATCGACTTTCTGGTCGAAAAGTTCGGTGACCAGACCTCCCGGCCGGCCTGACCGGTATTTGAAGGACCGTTGAACCCTGATCGCTTCCCTCCAGGCGCGGAAATAGGTTAGACACCGCCCGTCCTGAACCCCGCGCAGCACGATGGCCCGAAGCTTCTCCGCCGCCTACAAATCGGAACCGATCTCGGGCCTCGCCTCGTGGGCGCGGCGGCTCGCGGTGTTTTCGCTGGTGGCGGCAATTTCGTCGATCGCCATCGTGCGGTTCGGCTTCCTCGAAGTGAAGCCGGCGCTGTTCACGTTCTTCGGCGCGCTGGCCGTCGCCGGCCTGTCGATCCTCGTCGCCTTCGCCGGCTTCGCAGCGATCTGGCAGAACGGCTCGCGCGGCATGAGCCGCATCCTGTTCGCGCTGATGCTCGACGCGATCATTCTCGCCTACCCGGCCTACCTGTTCTACCAGTACCGCAAGCTGCCGGCGATCTATGACGTCACCACCGATCCGATCGATCCGCCGCGTTACGAGGCGATTGCGCGGCTGCGCGGTGCCGAAGGTGCGAATCCCGCCGCCTATGCCGGGCTTTATTCGGCTGAGCGGCAGCGCATCGCCTATCCGGAGGTCGAACCGATCACGCTGGAAGTGCCAGCGCAGCAGGCCTACGACGCCGCCCTGAGCGTGGTGAAGAAACGCAAGTGGCTGATCCTCGTCGACCGTGCGCCGCAGCTGCCGCGGCGCGAGGGCAAGATCGAGGCGATCGCGCGCACGCCGATCATGGGTTTCCGCGAGGACATTGCCATCCGCGTGCTGCCGGACGGCGAAGGTTCGCGCATCGATCTGCGCTCGTCGTCGCGCTACTTCGATCACGATCTCGGCACCAATGCTTCGCGCATCACCAGGCTGATCGAGGACATCAACGAGCAGGCCGACAACATCAAGCCGGCGAAAAAGCAGCCGGCGCAACCGAAGTCTCTGCCGAAGACGGTGAAGAAGTAACCTTCGCTACCGGCGCAGGGCGCATCAGCATTCTCTGTCGTCATGCCCGGACTTGATCCGGGCATCCATCTTTTTCTGAAGAAGGAAGATGGATTGCAGGGTCAAGCCCGGCAATGACGAGTTGAGATTTGGCGCAGCTTCACACCAGCCGGTAGCTGCCGCCGATCACCGGATCGCCGTCGGTCGCAACCACGCCGCGCGCGACCAGATCCTCCAGATGCGCCAGCACCGAGTAACCCGCCGCCGTCATCAGCCGCGGATCGATGCCGATGTAGATCGCGCGCACCATGGTCGGGATATCTGCCTCGCCCTTGGCGAGGCGATGCAGCACGGAGGCTTCTCGCGCCTTGCGATGGCGTGTCAGGAAACGCACGTAGCGCGGACCTTCCGGAATCTCCGGACCATGGCCCGAGAAATAGAGCTGCTCCGGCCGCGCTGCGAGACGATCGAGCGAGGCCATGTAATCGACCATCGAGCCGTCAGGCGGCGAGACGATCGAGGTCGACCAGCCCATGACGTGATCGCCGACGAAATTGATCGACCGCTCGGACCACGCGAACGCCATGTGGTTGGCGGTGTGGCCCGGCGTGGCGACAGCCTCCAGCGCCCAGCCGTCACCGTTGATGATCTCGCCGGCTTTCACCGTCACGTCGGGCGCGAAGTCGCGATCGGCACCGGACTCGGTCGTGATCTTCTCGCTCTCGTAGCGCGGACGCGACGAACGATGCACGCCTTCCGCATACACGGTCGCGCCGGTCGCAGCCTTGATGCGTCCGGTGTTCGGCGAGTGATCCTTGTGCGTGTGGGTGACGATGATGTGCGTCACCGTCTCGCCCTTCACCGCGTCAAGCAGCGCCTTCGCATGCGCCTCGTCATCCGGACCCGGATCGATAATCGCGACGTTGCCTCGGCCGACGATGTAGCTGACCGTGCCGGTGAAGGTGAACGGCGACGGGTTGTTGCACAATACGCGGCGCACGCCGGCGACGGGCTCGTCGACGACGCCGGGCTTCAGCGGGAAATCGCGGTTGAAGGGAATGTCGTCGTTGTCGGACATGCTGGCACTTCTTGTTGTTGTCATTCCCGGATGGCCCGCAGGGCCAGACCCGGAATCTCAGGGGTGCGAGCGAAATAGCAAGAGTAGAGATTCCGGGTTCGCGCCCTTGGCGCGCCCCGGAATGACACTCAAGGCAGCCTACGAAAACGCCTGAATGCCGGTAATGGCGCGGCCGAGGATCAGCGCATGCACGTCGTGCGTGCCCTCGTAGGTGTTCACCGTCTCCAGATTCTGCGCGTGACGCATCACCTGGAACTCGCTGGAAATACCGTTGCCGCCGTGCATGTCGCGGGCGACGCGGGCGATGTCGAGCGCCTTGCCGCAGTTGTTGCGCTTGACGATTGAGATCATCTCCGGCGCCATCTTGCCGGCGTCCATCAGGCGGCCGACTTGAAGCGAGCCCTGGAGGCCGAGCGCGATTTCGGTCTGCATGTCGGCGAGCTTCTTCTGAACGAGCTGGGTCGCCGCCAGCGGCCGGCCGAACTGCTTGCGGTCGAGCGTGTACTGGCGCGCGCGATGGAAGCAATCTTCTGCAGCACCCATCGCACCCCACGAGATGCCGTAGCGGGCGCGGTTGAGGCAGCCGAACGGACCCTTCAGGCCCGAGACGTTCGGCAGCAGCGCGCTCTCCGGCACGATCACGTCTTCCATGACGATTTCGCCGGTGATCGAGGCGCGCAGCGACAGCTTGCCCTGGATCTTCGGCGCCGAGAGGCCCTTCATGCCCTTCTCGAGCACGAAGCCGCGGATCTGATTGTCGTGCGCGGCGGACTTCGCCCACACCACGAACACGTCGGCGATCGGCGCGTTCGAAATCCACATCTTCGAGCCGTTGATGCGATAGCCGTCCGATACCTTCTCGGCGCGGGTCTTCATACCGCCGGGATCGGAGCCGGCATCCGGCTCGGTGAGGCCGAAGCAGCCAATCCACTCGCCGGTCGCGAGCTTCGGAAGGTATTTCTTGCGCTGGCTTTCGTCGCCGTAAGCGTAGATCGGATACATCACCAGCGAGGACTGCACGCTGTTCATCGAGCGATAGCCCGAGTCGACGCGCTCAATCTCGCGCGCGACGAGGCCGTAGGAGACATAGCCGGCGTTGGCGCAACCGTACTCCTCGGGGAACGTCACGCCGATCAGCCCGAGCTCTCCCATTTCGCGGAAAATCTCGCGGTCGGTCTTCTCTTCAAGGTACGCCTGAGTGATGCGCGGCGCGAGCTTTTCCTGCGCGTAGGCACGCGCGGTGTCGCGGATCATGCGCTCGTCTTCGGTGAGCTGATCCTCAAGCAGGAAAGCATCGTCCCACTGGAAAGATGCCGCAGCCGGTTTGTCCTTGGCTTGTGGGCGCGCGCTCATGATTGATCCTCTTCTATTGGTTGGACCCGGTGAAGGACCGGCATTCTCTCGTCATGCCCGGCCTTGTGCCGGGCATCCACGCCTTTGCTGCACCTCAGCGAAACAAAGACGTGGATGGCCGGGACAAGCCCGGCCATGACGGCGGAGAAAATGAACTCGATAGTATCTTAGATCGCTAAGATTGCATTGCCTAGAGCTTCACGACACTCGGCAAATGCGACGCAATCAGCCCTCGAACGGCTCGTTCGAGACGATTTCAATGCCGAAGCCGGACAGGCCTTTGTATTCGTGCGTCGATGACGTGAGATGACGGATCGAACACACGCCAAGGTCGCGCAGAATCTGCGCACCGACGCCGACTTCGCGCCACTGCTTGTTGCGATCGGCTTCCGCCGAGTGCTGTTCGCCGAGCGGAGCCGCCGGAACGCCGGCCGCGCCGTCGCGCAGGTATACCAGCACGCCGCTGCCTTCCCTCTTGAAGCGCTCGAGCGCGGCGAGCACCTTCTTCGGACCGCCGAAGAGGTCGGTGACGATGTTCGGCTTGTGGAAACGCGCCAGCACGTTCTTGCCATCGCCGATACCGCCGTAGACCAGCGCGAGGTGCGAGATCGGATCGAACGGCGAACGGTAGGCATAGCCTTGCAGCGGGCCGATCGGGCTGTCGACCGTGAAGGTCGAGACCCGCTCGATCAGCTTCTCGCGCGCCTGGCGATACGCAATCATGTCGGCAATAGTGACGTGCTTGAGGTTGTGCTTCTCGGCGAACTGCACGACCTGTGCGCCCTTCATCACGGTGCCGTCGTCATTCATCAACTCGCTGATGACGCCGACAGGCGCGAGGCCAGAGAGCTTGCAGAGATCGACCGCCGCTTCCGTGTGCCCGGAGCGCAGCAACACGCCGCCGTCGCGCGCGATCAGCGGGAAGATATGGCCTGGACGGGTGAAGTCGGCCGCGCCGACGTTCGGATTGGCCAGCGCGCGGCAGCAGGAGGCGCGCTCTTCAGCCGAGATGCCGGTGCCGCCGTCGGGCTTGTAGTCGATCGAAACGGTGAACGCAGTCGTGTGCGCGGAATCGTTGTGCGAGACCATGGGGTCGAGCCGCAGCCGCCGCGCGTCTTCCGCCGTGATCGGCGCGCAGACGATGCCGGAGGTGTGGCGGATGATAAACGCCATCTTCTCCGGTGTGCAGAACTGCGCGGCGACGATGAGGTCGCCCTCGCCTTCGCGGTCGTCATCGTCGGTGACGACGACCATCTCGCCGGCGGCGAAGGCTTTCAGAATATCAGGAATAGAATGAGGCATGACATACTCGCGCAAACCGTGCTGCCATTCGTATGGCCGAGTATGTGGGACCGCGCAACCGCCCCCGCCACATGGGCTCATGCCGGAGAAGCGGCTGCACATCCGGTGTACGCGAACGAGCGCGGGTGCTTCGTCCACCCGCGCAGTCCCCAATTCCGCAGCCTGACGATACTGAAGACAGATCAGTCATTTAAGGCAGCCAGAGTCCGGACTACGTCTTACCCCGCCTCTCCAGAAACGCGGCCAGGCCCGCGCGAGCTTCTTCCGTATTGATGGCGCTACAGAAGTTCTCGACCGCATAACCGATTTCGCTGCGCGTGTCGGTCGCCCGCATGAACGACCGCGCGGACGTTGTCGTCGAGGCGGGCTTCGCGCAACAGCGAGAGAAGCTCCTCCACCATCGGCAGGCTGAGCGCGTTCGCCGGCGCGTGATCGAGGGTGATGCGCGCGATGTGGCTTTCGACGCGATAGCGGACGTAAGACATGCGGAAATTACCTGTTACTGTTGGACGATCGGTTCAGGTCGCGGGGCCGGGATTGATCTGGCACGCGCCATTGGCCAGTTCCCGGTGGCGGGGTCAATGAACGGGAGCGGTTTCCGACGCGGAACGATCGGCGTTGCGCGCTTCCCGCCCCTTCACCAGCGCATGCAGCACCTGATTCATGGGCGTCGGGATGCCGAGCTGTGCGCCCTGCCGAACCACGTAGCCGTTGAGGTAGTCGATTTCGGTCGGCTTGCCGCGCGCCAGGTCCTGCGCGGTCGACGACTTCTGATGCGGCATCGTTTGTGGAATCGACAGCACGATCTCCTCGATGGTCGCAGGCACACTGACGCCCATCGCCTTCGCCACCGCGCAGCACTCGGCGATGACGCCCTTCGCGACCGCGTCGATGCCCTCGACCTGCATGAGCGGCTGATACGACAGATCCGTCAGCGCAGAGAGCGGATTGACGACGCAGTTTGTGATCAGCTTCGTCCATAGGACGTCGCGCACGCGATCCGACACCGTCGTCGGAATGCCGCTCGCGTTCAGTACCTCGGCGATCTTCGGCGTCGCCGGAGAGTTCTCGACGGCCAGCTCGCCGCGCCCGTTGTGCTTCACGTGTCCGGGCCCGGCCATTTCGGTTGCGACGTAAACCGCCGACGCGATCACGGTCTGGGGTACAACGCTGCGCAGCCGCTCGGCGTTGTCGACACCGTTTTGCAAGCAGACGATCGCGGCATCGGACTTCAGGTGCGGCGCGATCGCGCAGCCTGCACTTTCCGTATCGGCCGACTTGACGCTGAACAGCACCAGCTCCGCACCGGCGACGCCGGATGGCTCTGTGGTTGCACCGACGGGAATGTGGCCGTGAAACGTCTTGCTTTCGAACAACAGGCCGTTGGCGCGAACCGCATCGACGTGCTGCGCGCGGCCGATGAGAACGACATCATGGCCGGCCTTGGCGAGCAGCCCGCCGAAGTAGCAGCCGATCGCGCCTGCCCCCATCACTGCGATACGCATGCAGCTGCTTTCCGCTTTTTACTCAGAAGCCGACGAACACGGTCGCTTCCTCGACGGACTTTCGTTCGGACACAACCGCGTTGGCCGGAAAGGTTTCGTCCGGCCAACCGAGCGCGATGCTTTTCATGATGACCTGATCGTCGGCGATGCCGGCGTGTTCGCGCACGACCGGCGATTGCATGATGCCCTGGCTGTTGATCACCGCGCCCAATCCACGCGACCAGGCGGCATTGACCAGCGCGGTCGCGACCGCGCCGCAATCGAACGGCGTGTCGTCGCTGCCGTCAAGCACCCGATCGTAGGTGACGATGATGCAGACGGGCGCATCGAACTGACGGAAGCCACGCAGCACCCAGTCCTGACGCTTCTCCTTGTCGTCGCGGGCGATCCCCATCGCCGCGAACAGTTGCTTGGCGACGCCGACCTGCCGGTCGCGGTGCGGCCCCGTGAAGCCCTGGCCTGTGCGGAACTCGCGCGACTGCGGCACGCCGGCGACCATGCGCTCGGTGTTCCCGGCGCGGATGCGGTTCAGCGGCTCGCCGGTGACGACGTAGAAATTCCAGGGCTGGGTGTTCATCGACGACGGCGCGCGCATCGCCAAAGCGATGATTTCCGCGATCAGCTCCTTGGGGACGGGGTCGGGCTTGTAACCGCGGATGCTGCGCCGGCCGAGAATGACGTCGTCAAAAAGCATAGGCTGGATTTCCCTCATGTGAGTCAGGCCGCAACGGCGACTGACTACCGGAAAAATCGGTCGTTGCCGATTCATTGCTGAAACGGCAACCGGTCTACGGGAAGATCGCTAAATGATTGGGAAAATGGTCGGAGTGGCAGGATTTGAACCTGCGACCCCTGCGTCCCGAACGCAGTGCTCTACCGGACTGAGCCACACTCCGACGTGACGCGGCTTATAGCCCCGGCTTTGCGGCACCGCAAGGCGCGGATTCACCCGCTAAATCATCTATTTCACAGCCCGGGAAAGGTTTTGGCCCTTTCGCCCCGCCCTAGCCTTTGTGCTAGTGGTCCGTAGCCACCACCCGGTCAGTATCCGTTCGCCAGACCCCGTTTCGCCGGGTCCGTCGCTAAGCCCATTTTTACCAGATGCCCGAGCCATGACCCCGACCACGCCGGCCCAGAATGGAGGGATGCAGCTGGAACAGCACCCCCTGCGCGCGGCCATTCTCGGCGAGTTGCATGCCCGGCCGTTCACGGCCATCGCAACGCCCAGCCGCATTCTGCATTTCGCGTTCGATACCAGCGGCGGCAAGGCGCAGGCGGATCGCGCCGCGCTCACGGCATTCTGCGCCGAGCGCGGGCTCGCCGCGCCGCTCGCCACCGAAAAGCACCATCGCGTGCAGTTCGGATCGACGGTGCTGCGCTGGGAGCAGCATTCGGAATTCACCACCTACACCTGGGAGATGCCGGCGCAGGCGGCGGCGACGCCGTTTCACCCGGATGCTTCGTCGCTGGCGTCCGCAATGCGGCTGGTGCCGCAGCCTGGTCCGCTGCTCGTCGCCATCGACCTCAGTCTGGTCGCCGACCATCTCGACATCGTGCCGGACCGGCTATTCAACCGCGCGAGCCTCGCAGCCGCACGCAATTCGGACGGCGTTGCGCTTTACGCCACCGACTTCCAGCCCGCCCCCGCTGGGTTCGTGCGCATCCTCGTCGCCGACGGCGGCCTCGGCGCGGAACGCGCAGGCGCGCTGGTGCAGCGGCTGATCGAGATCGAGACCTATCGCACGCTGGCATTGCTCGGCCTGCCGGAAGCACAGCGGATCGCGCCGTCAATCGGACGCATCGAGCAGCGGCTCGCCGAAGTCACCGAAGCCACGCGCGGCGCGGGCGATCTCTCCGCCAATCGCAAACTGCTGGATGAGCTCACCGCACTCGCCGCCGAGGTCGAGGCCGGTGCTGCGACCACCGGTTTCCGCTTCGGCGCGACGCGCGCCTACAACGACATCGTGCTCCAGCGTTTGCAGACCATCGGCGAGAACAAGGCCGGCGGCCTCCCGACATGGTCGTCGTTCCTGGCGCGGCGCATGAAGCCGGCGATGCAGACGTGCGAAGCGATCGAGGCGCGGCAGGCGAACCTGTCGCAGAAACTCGCGCGCGCCGCGAACCTGCTGCGCACGCGCGTCGACGTCGAACTGGAAAACCAGAACCAGCAGCTGCTGCAATCGATGAACAAGCGCACGCGGCTGCAACTGCGCTTGCAGACTACAGTCGAAGGGCTCTCGGTTGCGGCAATCACATATTACGTCGTCGGTCTCTTCAGCTATCTGGTGAAGGCGCTGCACGATTCCGGCAAGATGCATGTCGAGCCGAGCATCGTGACTGCCGCGTTCGTTCCGGTTGCGGCGCTGGTGATCTGGGCAATGGTCCGGCGTATCCGCCACAAGCATATCGCCGGCGAGGACGCGGACTGACGATGGGCACGCTCGTCACCACCATGCTGCATGCCGACGCTGCCGCCGCGGCAACCGCGGCACGCTGCCTTGGCATGGGCGGGCTCGTCGCGTTTCCGACCGAGACGGTCTACGGCTTGGGGGCGGATGCAACGAATGCGGATGCCGTCGCTCGGCTTTACGAAGCCAAGGGCCGCCCCTCGTTCAATCCGCTGATCGCGCATGTGGATAGCATCGAGGCGGCGCACGCAATCGCCGTGTTCGACGAGAAGAGCCTGAAGCTGGCGCAGGCGTTCTGGCCGGGGCCGCTGACCCTGGTGCTGCGCAAGAGCGTGCACTGCCGCGTCTCGGATCTCGCGACCGCCGGCCTCGATACGATTGCCGTGCGCGTGCCGGTGCATCCGGTGGCGCGTGATCTTCTTCGGGCGTTCGGCAGGCCCGTGGTCGCGCCGTCCGCGAACATCTCCGGCCACGTCTCGCCGACGACAGCACAACATGTGGAGAGCGACCTCTCCGGCCGCATCGATCTGATCGTCGATGGCGGGCAGGTCGAAGTCGGCGTCGAGTCGACCATCGTCTCCTGCCTTGGCGAGCCGATGCTGCTGCGGCCCGGCGGATTGCCGCGCGGCGATATTGAAGCCGTGCTCGGCGAAGCGCTGCGCATCGGCGCCGAGGAATTCGACGCATCGTCCGAGAGCCCGCTGGCGCCGGGCATGCTCGCCTCGCATTATGCGCCGCGCACGCGGCTGCGGCTGAATGCGGATCGCGTCGCCCCGGGCGAGGCGCTGCTGGCGTTCGGCGGCAAGCTGCCCGCCGGAGCGGACAAAGCGCATGCGGTGCTGAACCTCTCCGCACGCGGCGATCTGATCGAGGCAGCCGCCAACCTGTTCGGCCATCTGCGCGCGCTCGACGCAATGGGCGCGAACGGCATTGCCGCCATGCCGGTGCCGATGGTCAGCCTTGGCGAAGCCATCAACGACCGCTTGCGTCGCGCCGCCGTCCCGGCCACATAGGAGCGGTCCAAAAGAAGAGCGACGCATGACCATCGCCTCCCCGCCGCCGAAACCCGTCTCGCTCGCACCCGACGCTCTCGCGCGCTTCAAGGCGATCGTCGGCGACAAGTATGCAGTCACTGCGCATGGCGACATCGCGCCGTATCTGACCGAAGAGCGCAATCTCTATCAGGGTCACTCGCCGCTGGTGCTGCGGCCCGGATCGACCGCAGAGGTCGCGGCGATCTGCAAGCTCGCCAGCGAACTGCGCATCGCCATCGTCCCGCAGGGCGGAAATACCGGCCTCGTCGGCGGGCAGACGCCGCATCATGGCGAGGTCGTGGTGTCGCTGCGCCGGCTCGACAAAATCCGCGAGATCGATACAGCATCGAACACCATGACCTGCGAGGCCGGGGTCGTGCTCGCCAACGCGCAACAGGCAGCGGACAACGTTGACCGCTTGTTTCCGCTCTCGCTCGGCGCGGAAGGCAGCTGCACCATCGGCGGCAACCTCTCGACCAATGCCGGCGGCAACAGCGCGCTGGCCTATGGCGTCGCGCGAGAGATGGCGCTCGGGCTCGAGGTCGTGCTCGCCGACGGGCGCATCATCAACAACCTGTCGAAGCTGAAAAAGGACAACACCGGCTACGACCTGCGCAACATCTTCATCGGCGCGGAAGGCACACTCGGCATCATCACTGCCGCGGTGCTGAAGCTGTTCCCGAGGCCGCGCACGGTCGAGACTGCATTCGTTGGTATCTCCTCGCCCGCGGATGCGCTGAAGCTGCTCACGATCTCCCAGAGCATGGCCTCGAGCAATCTCACGAGCTTCGAACTGATCGCCGACATCTGCATCGATTTCTGCGTCCGGCATGGGCCGAGCATCCGCGATCCGATGCCCGGCAAACATCCGTGGTACGTGCTGATGGAAATTTCCTCGCCGCGCCAGGATGCGCGCGAGACAATCGAAGCCGTTCTGGAGAAGGCATCCGAGGACGCGGTCATCCGCGATGCGGTAATCGCGGCGAACCTCGACCAGCGCAAAGCGTTCTGGAAGCTGCGCGAGGTGATCTCCCCGGTGCAGAAGGAAGAGGGCGGCTCGATCAAGCACGATGTCTCGGTGCCGATCGCCAACGTGCCGCAGTTCATCGCGGAAGCGAACGCGGCGGTGGTGAAACTGATCGACGGCGCGCGGCCGTTTCCATTCGGCCATCTCGGCGACGGCAACATCCACTACAACGTCAGCCAGCCGGCCGGCGGCGACAAGAAGGCGTTCCTCGACCGCTGGCACGACGTGCATGAGGTGGTTCATTCGATCGTCGCCAGGCTCGGCGGTTCGATTTCGGCCGAGCACGGCATCGGCGTGATGAAGCGCGAGGAACTGCCGGACTTCAAGGACGCGACCGCGATTGCGGTGATGAAGTCCCTGAAGGCGACGCTCGATCCGCTCAACATCCTCAATCCGGGCAAGGTGATCTGAACGTGCCAGGTCGCCTCGACATCGCGCCGGTCGCCGACGGCGATACCGATGCACTGATCGCGCTCTGGACGGCCTGCGATCTGGTGCGGCCATGGAACGATCCGTCGTCCGACATTGCACTGGCACGGCAATACATGAACTCGGAGATTCTGGTCGGACGGCTCGACGGCACAATCGTCGCCTCGGTACAGGTCGGTCACGACGGCCATCGCGGCTGGCTCTATTACCTCGCCGTCGATCCGAAGCTTCAGAGAGGCGGCCACGGCCGCACGATGGTTGCGGCGGCCGAGGACTGGCTGCGCGACCGCGGCATTCCGAAGGTGCAACTGATGGTACGCGCGGAAAATACGAAAGCGAGCGCCTTTTACGACCGTCTCGGTTACACGACGGCCGAACGCATCACCTACGCGCGCTGGCTCGATGGCCGCGACCCGACACCGTAAGGCGTAACGATGAGCCTCAAGGACCGCATCCGCGTGAAGAATGTCCGACTGCTGTCGGACAACTGGTATACGCTGAAGACGACCGAGTTCGAGTGGCGGCATTCGAACGGCGCGTGGCTGACGCAGCACCGAGAGACCTACGATCGCGGTAACGGCGCGACGCTCCTGCCCTACAATCTCAAGCAGAGCACCGTCATCCTGACCAAGCAGTTTCGCTATCCGGCCTACGTCAACGGATATGACGAGATGCTGATCGAAGCTGCGGCCGGACTGCTCGACGACGAAAGTCCGGAAGTGCGTATCCGCGCCGAGGTCGAGGAAGAGACCGGCTATCGGCTGCATCACGTGCAGAAGATTTTCGAGGCGTTCTCAAGCCCGGGCTCGGTAACCGAGCGGCTGCACTACTTCATCGCCGAGTATGAGCCGCACATGCGCGTCAGCACCGGCGGCGGACTCGCCGACGAAGGCGAAGACATCGAGGTAATGGAAGTGCCGATCAAGGACGCGCTCGCCATTATCGCCGACGGCCGTATCATCGATGCAAAGACGATCATCCTCCTGCAGTACGCGGCGCTGCATTTGTTCAGGTAATTCCACGTCATCATTGCGAGGAGCGCACTCGCGCGACGCTCGCAATGACGGGAGGGGCATGAATCCTGTTGCTTCTCAGGCCAGCGTCTCGCCATTGCGGGCGATCAGCGCAAACCGGTCCGACAGTTCCACCAATGCCACCTCGTGCAGCGTGTCTGCATCGATCGTACCGCCACGGCCGTCCGGCAGATCGCGTGTCGCACAGGCGTTGGCATCAATGGTGACGCGGAAGCCGAGATCGAGCGCGGCCCGCGCGGTCGAACTGACGCACATATGCGTCATCAATCCGGCGATCACGACATCCTTGCGACCGGTGGCGTTCAGTTTCGCTTGCAGATCGGTTCCGGCGAAGGCGTTCGGCAGCGCTTTCTCCACGACCGTCTCGCCATCGCGTGGCGCCAGTGACGGAACGATCGCGCCACGCTCGGCGTCGCGGTCGAACATGCCGCCGGCCTTACCCTTGTGGGCGATGTGAATAACCGGAGCGCCGGCCGCGCGTGCCGCCGCCAGCAGCTTTTCCGTTTGCACGATGGCAGCCTTGGCGCGCGGCAGCGCCACAGGTCCGGCGAGATATTCGTTTTGCAGATCGATCAGGACGAGAGCCGCGTTACGGACGGACGCGGGTGTGAGATCGGCTCCGGAAAGCTGAAGCAGGGTTCTGGCGGTCATGGTCGGTCACTCCTGAAAACTGGGAAGGGGACGGCGGCAATCATGGCCCGCCGCATGGCTGCAATCACGCAGCAAAGTTGCTACCGATAGCTGCAGAAACGCAGGCAATGTGATACGGTTCAAGGATGAACTGGGATGATCTGCGCATCGTCGCGGCCGTGCGCGACGAAGGCACTTATGCCGGCGCCAGCGCGCGGCTGAAGATCGACGAGACCACGGTCGCCCGCCGCCTCGCACGAATGCAGCGCGCGCTCGGCTTTCCGCTGTTCGAGGCGATCGACGGCGAACGGCGGGCGACGCCCCAATGCGAGGCCGTACTCGATCATGTGCGGGCGATGGCCACGCACGTCACCGAGATCAGCAAAATCGGCGTGGCCGCGGCGGGACCGGTTGGCCGCTTGCGCATCGCATCCACCGGAATGATCGTCGAGGATGTGCTGGGGCCGGACCTCGGGCCGTTTCTCGAACAACATTCCGGCATCGCGTTGCAGTTTCTGATCTCCGGCGAGAACGTCGACCTCGCGCGCTGGGAGGCGGATCTCGCGATCCGGCTGCGCAAGCCGGCGAAAGGCAACTTCGCCATCACCAAGCTCGGCGAGTTGCGCTTCTGCCTTGTCGAACCGGCCGCGGCGGCAGCCCCAATCGTCTGCGCTTATCCGGACGATCTCGACCACACGCCGGAATCACAATTCATGCAGGCGAAGGGTTTGAAGGCACAGGCGCGGTGCGTGAGCACGAACCTTCACGTCGTCCGGCAACTCGTGGCCGGCTATCGCGCCGCCGGTGTGTTGCCGGAGCACATGTGCAAGGAGCTCGCAGCCGACCGGCGGCTGCGCGTGTCGCTGCTGCCCAAGCAACGCGACGTGTGGCTGTTGGTGCAGAACCATCTCAGGCACGATCCAGCCGCGCGGATCACGATCGACTGGATTCGCGGCTGCTTCCGCCGCTTCCTGTCGAACTAAAAAACGAGCGTTACTAGAGCGCTTCAAGGTGTGATGGAAGCGGATGCCTGCTCTCCCTTCCCCTTTCAGGGGGAGGCTAAGTGCGACGCATTTGATTCCGCATGAAGCTGAAACGATCTAGAACAATGACCCCTGCCCATCATCGGGCCGCTCAGGTTTGGTGCGCGGGCGCGGCGCTTTCACTCCGGGCGCAAGTGACGCGGCCGCCTGCTCCGGCGTCAGCGGCGCCATCAGTCCCGGATAATCGTTGGCGACGCGGTTCACATCTGTCGAAATCGCGTGAAAGCCGAACTGTCCTTCCGATGGCGGCAGCAGCAACGCGAGCGCGTCGGCCAGGTCGTCCGGATGCTCGCTGCGGCAATCGAGCCATTGCTCGAAGTAGTCATCGGCGATCGTCACCGGCGCACGCGAATGCAACGGCGCAAGATCGCGGCTCGCCGTCGTAGTGATGATGGCGACGGTATCCAGTTCCTCCCCGTTGGGTCCGGCCCATGTCTCGGCGAGGGCCGCGAAGGCGATCGGCCGGCCGTCGCTTGGGTAGATAAAGAACGGCTGCTTGCGCGTGCCCTGGTCTTGCCATTCGTACCAACCGTCGGCCGGGATCAGGCAACGACGGCGGCGCACGGCGTTCTTGAAGGCTGGCTTCTCCAGCAGCGCGTCGGAGCGCGCATTGATGAGGAGCGTGAACTTTCGCGGGTCTTTCACCCACGACGGCAGCAAGCCCCAGCGCATCAGGCGGAAGTGCCGCGCGCCGTTATCGACGATGACCACCGGCACCGGCTGGGTCGGGGCGACATTGTGCTGTTTCGGAAAATTGGGCGTTTCGCGGTAGGCAAACAGTTGCCGTAGCGCCTCAGGGGAGGATGTGATGACGAAACGTCCGCACATTCGTCTGCTCAAACAGAGGGTTGTTGAGTCCGTATTAACCGTGAGCGCTAACACTGCGACGAATGAGCTCACCGTCTGCCACAGCCAGCAATTCCGCAGCGCGAACCGGCGGCGCCATCAGCCCGCAGCGGGCGGCTGAACTCGCGGCCGCCAACATCAATCCCCGTACCGGTCTCGCCACCGATTACCTGAATCATTTCAACGAAGCTATCATGCTGTTGGAGATGATTCCGGACATGCCGGAATGTGCAGAGGATTTTCTCGGCTGGAAGCCCCTCTCCTACGCCGAGCACTTCATCGCCTCGAATTTCAAGGCCCGCGACCTCGCCATCGAGGCCTACAATGAGGCGCATCCATCGATTCGCGGCGAGTTCGACGTGATCGCCGCCAACATGACCTCGATCCTGACGGCGGTCGGCGATGCCATGCGCGCCGCCCGCCATGACGAAACCCGGGCACAACTGGCCGACCAGGCCACCGTCTGGGTCAAGCCGCTGGTGGCCATGGCTGGGGGCGTTATCAACGGTGACAGCGCTGCTGACGTCGACCGGATCATGAGCGCCTGACGCCGTGACCGACCCTGTATCGCCTGCAATACAGGCTCCTTGGCCCCGGCTCGCGGTCAGCGCCGCTATTTTCAAGGACAACCGGTTTCTGCTTGTCCGGCGCGCCCGCGCCCCCGCCCTCGGGGTCTGGACCCTGCCAGGCGGCCGGGTGGAGTTCGGGGAAGGCTTGCATCAGGCCCTCAACCGGGAGGTGCAGGAGGAGACCAGCCTCACCATTGCGATTATTGGCCTTGCCGGCTTCCGTGAGGCTCTGCCGAACCCCGCCCGCGATCAGCCCGGGCATTTCGTGATCCTGCCGTTCGCGGCCCGCTGGACGGCCGGCGAAGTCCAGCTGAACGAGGAGCTCGGCGACTTCCGCTGGATCACGCCCGGCGAACTCGGCGGCTTCAGGACCACCGAGGGATTGGCCGAGATCGTCGAGACTTCCGCCCGGATAGCAGGTAGCTGAAGCCCTCCGCGCCTTGCTTCCTCCACAGGCGGCAGGCATATGACCCGCGACCCGATGCGCACGCTCCTCACCGCAACCCTCGTCGTCCTCAGCCTCGCCGCTCCCGCGCGAGCGCAGGAGGCGGCTGCGCCGTTCGATGCGGATCTTCAGCGCCTCGCGGAGATCCTTGGCACGCTGCATTACCTGCGCGGCATCTGCGGCGCCAATGAAGGGCAGAAGTGGCGCAACGAGATGCAGGCGCTGGTCGACGCGGAAACGCCCTCCGGCGAGCGCCGCGCCCGCATGATCGCCAGCTTCAACCGCGGCTATAACGGCTTTCAGCAGACCTACCGGACCTGCACGCCGGCGGCGACGGTGGCGATCAAGCGCTTCCTCGACGAAGGCTCGCGCATCTCCCGCGATCTTACCGCGCGCTACGCGAACTGACGTACCGCCGCAGGTCTTTCGCGGTTACCATAGATTTTCGGGAATCCCGGAACGGCCCGATTAACCTTTCCTAAAGAACTGCCTCGCGGCGTCCGGCGGGCATGCTAAGCAATCAGCGTCGAGTTCAGGCGCGGGATTTCTTCGCGCCGTATCTGCCGGAAGTTTCATGAGCCATCCGTCGTACTTCGTTCGCGATCTGCTGCCTGACCACGAGCAGAAGCAAGCTGCATTGAGCTATCTGAACGAAGCGTGGGCGGAAGCGCGCCATGATGGCGTCGATGGCGACTGCCTCGCGCAGGCCAGCCTTTTCGCGGCGTTCGCCGAACTGGTCTCGACCTACGGCGAAGAGCCGGTCGCGAAGCTGACCGAAGGTCTCGCCAACCGCATCCGCAACGGCGAATTCTCGATCTTCGCGAAACAGTAACCGCCGTACCGAGGTGCGCGTTCTTGCGCGCCTCGAAGGATGATATCCGCCCCTTCGAGGCTCGGGCAATTGCCCTCGCGCCTCAGGGCGACGGACTTGGAACATCAAGCCTTCAGCGTTTCGAGAAACCGCACCGGCTCGCCGGTGGACGGCGTCATCACCTCGCCCTGCCACATCACGCGCTTGCCGCGCACGAACGTACCGACGGGCCAGCCCGTCACCTTCACGCCGTCATAGGGCGTCCAGCCCGCACGCGAGGCGATCCAGTTGTTGGTGATCGTCTCCTCCCGCTTGAGATCGACGATGGTGAAGTCCGCGTCGTAGCCCGCCGCGATGCGGCCCTTCATGGCCATGTTGAACAATCGCGCCGGGCCGGCGCTGGTGAGATCGACGAAACGCGCGAGCGACAGGCGGCCCGCGTTCACATGATCCAGCATGATCGGCACCAGCGTCTGCACGCCGGTCATCCCCGAGGGCGAGGCTGGATAGGTCTTGGCCTTTTCTTCCGCCGTATGCGGCGCGTGATCGGAGCCGAGCACGTCGATGATGCCCTGACGCACGCCGTACCAGATCATGTCGCGATGGCTGGCATCGCGCACGGGCGGATTCATCTGCGCGCGGGTGCCGAGCCGCTCGTAGCACTCCGGCGCGGCAAGCGTGAGGTGATGCGGCGTCGCTTCGGCTGATGCGACATCCTTGTGGTCGCGCAGATACGCGATCTCTTCCTTGGTCGAGATATGCAGCACGTGGATACGCGCACCGGTCTCGCGCGCGATGGTCACGAGGCGCTCGGTCGCCTTGAGCGCGGCGATCGGATCGCGCCATACCGGATGCGAGCGCGGATCGCTCTCGATGCGCAGCGGCTTGCGCTCGTTGAGGCGATACTCGTCCTCCGCGTGAAACGCAGCGCGGCGGCGAATGACTTTCAGGATTTCGCGCAAGCCCCCGTCGTCTTCCACCAGCAAACTGCCGGTGGATGAGCCCATGAACACCTTGACGCCGGCGCAGCCGGGTGCGCGCTCGAGCTCGGGCAAGTCGCGATAGTTCTCGCGGGTGCCGCCGATGAAGAAGGCGAAGTCGCAATGCATGCGATGATGCCCGCGCTTCACCTTGTCGGTGAACGTCTCGGCCGTGATCGTCAGCGGATCGGTGTTCGGCATCTCGAACACGGCGGTGACGCCGCCGAGCACCGCGCCGCGCGAACCCGTTTCGAGGTCTTCCTTGTGCGTCAGACCGGGCTCGCGGAAATGCACCTGCGTATCCATGACGCCGGGCAGGATATGCAGGCCCTTGCAGTCGATATTTTCGCCCGCACTTGCCGAACCGAGGCCGCCGATTGCGGCAATCCGGCCGTTCGAGATGGCGACGTCGCGCTGGCCCTCGCCGTCCTGGTTGACGACGATGCCGTTACGGAGAATCACGTCATAGGTTTGGCTCATATATCCTCAGCAAACGGGTCCTCGACAAACATCGCCCATCTTTGAGCAACTCTGATACGGCGGGACTTGTGGCGGCGTGGCAAGCGCCCTACGTTCGATGAGCCGCATGTTGCAAGCGCGCCGCGACAATTCAAGGCATTTCGAGCGGTTTCCGCAGCAAGAAAATCTCCCGGACGAGCGCATACGAGAAACAATCATGAAAGCAGCGTTTCTTCCCGATCGCGGAGTGGTCAAGGTGAGCGGCGTGGATGCGCGCCACCTGCTCAACGGCCTCGTTACCAGCGACGTATCGGAGATAGCGCCCGGAACCGCCCGCTTTGCCGCGCTGCTGACGCCTCAAGGCAAGATCATCGTCGACTTCCTGATCACGGCCGTGCCCGAGGGCCTCGGCGGCGGCCTGCTGCTCGATTGTCCGAAGGCGCTGGCGCCGCAACTCGCGACCAAGCTCGGCTTCTACAAGCTGCGCGCCAAGGTTACGATCGAGAACCTCAGCGATACGATCGGCGTGCTGGCGCTGTGGGACGGCACTCCGGCGGCAACACCGGATCTCGCCTTTCCCGATCCGCGATCCGACAAGCTCGGCTGGCGCGTGCTGATACCGCAGGACGTTGCAGAAACGACGGCGAAGCTCGCCGGCGCAGTGCTGACGGATTCTGACGCATACGAGGCGCATCGTATCGCCTGCGGGGTGCCGCGCGGCGGCATTGACTTCATGTACAGCGACGCTTTTCCGCACGAGACCAACATGGACCGCCTGGGCGGCATCGATTTCGACAAGGGCTGCTACGTCGGCCAGGAAGTGGTATCGCGCATGCAGCACCGCGGCACGGCGCGCACCCGCACCGTGCGGCTGATCCTCGACGGCCCGCGCCCCGAGCAGGGCATCAGCGTCGAGGCCGGCGGCAAGCCGGTCGGCGTGATGGGATCGTCCGCGAGCGGCGTGGGATTGGCGCTGCTGCGCATCGATCGCGTGGGCGAAGCGCTCGATGCAGGCGGATCGCTGACCGCCGGTGGCATTGCTGTGCGTATCGCCTCGCCTGACGACATCAAGATTGCGGACAAGAAAGTCTCGGCCTAATCATACATTTCATGACGCGCGTTTTCTTGACGCGAACCGGATTCCACTTCGCTTGAAAACGCTTTGCTGATGTCGAAACCTGTCAAACACGCCGATGGAAAAATTCGCTGTACCTGGCCGGGTGAAGATCCGTTCTATATCGCTTACCACGACGACGAGTGGGGCGTGCCGGAGTACGACGATCGCGCACTGTTCGAGAAACTGATCCTCGACGGCTTTCAGGCCGGTCTCTCGTGGATCACGATCCTGCGCAAGCGCGACAACTTCCGCAAAGCCTTCGACAATTTCGAGCCGGCGAAGATCGCACGCTACGACGCGAAGAAAGTGCAAGCGCTGATGAACGATGCCGGCATTGTCCGCAACCGCGCCAAGATCGAGGGCACGATCGCGAGCGCGAAGGCGTACCTCAAGATCATGGACGAAGGTCCCGGCTTCTCGAAGCTGTTGTGGGACCATGTCGGCGGCAAGCCGAAGGTGAACTCATTCAAGACGACGAAGAGCGTTCCCGCATCGACGCCGCTCTCGGTCGCGATCTCGAAGGAGTTGTCGACGCGCGGCTTCAAGTTCGTCGGCCCGACCATCGTCTATGCCTTCATGCAGGCAACCGGCATGATCAATGATCACCTCGTCGATTGCCATTGCCACGCGACCTGCGGCAAGCGGAAGCCGCCGCGCTACGCCAAGCTGAAATGAGCGCCAAGAAAACGGCCAGTTCTGTCGCCTCGCGTGCGTGGCAGCGCATGTTGTCGGGACGGCGGCTCGATCTGCTCGATCCCTCACCGCTCGACATCGAGATCGAGGATATCGCGCACGGCCTCGCCCGCGTCGCGCGCTGGAACGGCCAGACGCACGGGTCACACATCTTCTCTGTCGCACAACACACGCTGCTCGTCGAAGCGGTGATGCGCGAAGCCAATCCGCGCATCGACGCGCGCACGCGGCTTGCCGCACTGCTCCACGACGCGCCGGAGTATGTCATCGGCGACATGATCTCGCCGTTCAAGGCGGTGATCGGCGGATCGTACAAGCAGGTCGAGAAACGCCTGCTTGGCGCGATCCATGTCCGCTTCGGATTGCCCGCGGTGACGCCTGCCGGGGTCGAGAAGCAGATCAAGGCCGCCGACATGGGCGCGGCCTATCTCGAAGCGACGCAGCTCGCGGGCTTCAGCGAAGCGGAAGCGCGCCGCCTGTTCGGACGCGATCCGAAACTACCACCGGCAATCCAGCAGGACTATTTGACGCCGTGGTCCGCTGGTAAGGCGGAAAAGCGGCTGCTGACAAGGTTTCGCCTGCTGTACGAAGGATAGCTGTCATTCCGGGGCGCGCTGAGAGCGCGAACCCGAAATCTCGACGTTTGCCGTATGGCAGAGATCACGGGTCTGCTCCTTGCGGAGCATCCCGGAACGACAGTGTGGGAGCAGCTATGGCTTCCTCCCTCACCATAGCCATCCTATAATCGCGCCAAACGGGATCATCATGATACACGTCTGCTCGCTCGCCGCCCTGCACGACACCGTCCAAGCCACCGGCGCACGCCACGTGCTGACGGTGATGGGCAACATCTCCAAGGTGATGCGGCCGCCGACGGTGCTCGAAGCCAACCACCTGATGATCTCGATGGACGACATCACCGAACCCGCGGACGGCTTCGTCGCGCCTTCGATCGAGCACGTCGAACGCGCGCTCGATTTCGTGCGGCGCTGGGATCGCGCGGCGCCGATGGTGGTGCATTGCTACGCCGGCATCAGCCGTTCCACCGCAAGCGCGTTCGCGGCGGCCTGCGCGCTCAACCCGCACCGCGACGAACTGTCGATCGCACGGCAGATCCGGCAGGCCTCGCCCAGCGCCTATCCGAACCGGCTGATCGTGGCGCTTGCCGACAAGGCGCTCGGCCGCGAAGGCCGGATGCTGCGCGCCCTCGATGCCATCGGCCCGGGCGACCTCTCCGTCGAGGGCCGCCCCTTCCGCGTCGATCTGGAATAGGGCTGCCGGATTGAGCCCAGCGGCGAAGCGCCGCCTGTAGGATTCCACCTCCGTTCTCTTGAACTTTTCTGGGCTCCGCGGACACTGACATTCTCGCAGGCAGCCGCGACCGCGGCCGCTTGCGTTCGCATATGACGATCGGGCTGCCCGGCCCACACAGAAGGCTGTCGGGGGAGATCCATGGAATTTCTGGCGCTGGTGCTGGCCTTCGTTGGCATCTTCTGGGCCCGCAAGGCGTCCTTCAAGGCGAACGAGCTTGGCGCGAAAATCGCGACGCTCGAAACCACGCTGGAGGATTTGAAGCGTTCGCGTCCAGCCCAGGCGGCGTCCGGAGCAGCCGCCCCCCAAACTTCTTCGGCCGAAATACCGATCGCGCCACCTATCGTCCCGGCGGCTGCGGACACACCACGGACCGCCGAACCGTTCAGCGTCGACGACGTCATCAAGGAAGCGGCCACCTCCGCATCGCAGAGCACGGCCGCCCCAACGCCGCCGGCGCAGGATACGGCACCCGATGCCCCGAAGCCCGGCCTCGAGGAGCGCCTCGGTACCCGCTGGGTGGTCTGGGTCGGCGGATTGACGCTCGCGCTCGGCGGGCTGTTTCTGGTCCGCTATTCGATCGAACAGGGCTTGCTCGGTCCCGGCGTGCGCGTGCTGCTCGCCTCGCTGTTCGCGGCCGGCCTGCTCGCCGCGGGCGAATGGACCCGCCGCAAGGAGACGGCAACCGCCACCGGCCCGCTGCCGATCGCCAACATTCCGGCGATCCTGACCGCAGCCGGAACGGTGGTCGCCTTCGGCACCGTCTATGCAAGCTACGCGCTCTACAGTTTCCTCGCGCCGGCCTCGGCCTTTATCCTGCTCGGCATCGTCGCGATGTGCACGCTCGCAGCCGCGCTGCTGCACGGGCCTGCGCTGGCCGGCCTCGGCATCGCCGCCGCATTCGTCACCCCGATACTCGTCTCGTCCGACAAGCCGGATTTCTGGGCGCTGTATATCTATCTCGCGATCGTGACCGGGGCCGCCTTCGCGCTGGCGCGCGCGCGGCTGTGGCGCTGGCTGGCGATCACCACCGTCGTTTTCGCAGTTCTGTGGACCCTCCCGTGCCTGTCATGCGGACCGTCGATGGTCGCGCCCCACGTATTCCATGTGATCGCCGGATTCATCCTCGCGGCGCTGCTGGTGGTCTGCGGCTTCATGTTCGGACCGCCTGCAGAGGGCGGCAAGATCGAGCCGATCTCGTCGACGTCGCTGGGTGCCTACTTGTTCGGGGCGCTGCTGGTCGTGCTGTCGAGCATCCACGCCGATACGGCGATGATCGCCTTTGCGCTCCTCGTTGCCGCAGCATTGTACGTGGCGTGGCGTGCCGAGGCGGCGACGGGCGTCGTCGCTTCCGCAGCCGTGTTCACCGCGGTCGTTTTCATCGAGTGGGCGGTTCGCGCCAATCCACAGTACCTGGTGGTGCCTGGAGGGTCGTTCCCTGGCGTCGCGCCCGGAGCAACCGACGGGTCCGTCTCGCTGCATCTGATCACCGCAGCCGGTTTCGGCCTTGCGTTCGGGGTGACGGGCTTTCTCGCGCAGGGCCGCTCGTCCAGCACAAAAATCCCGGTGGTGTGGGCGGCGAGCGCCGTCTTCGTACCGCTCGCGTTGCTCGTCGCGCTGTATGCGCGCATCGCGCACCTCGACCGCTCGATCCCGTTCGCGCTGATCGCGATTGCGGTCGCAGGCGGCTTTGCGCTCGCGACTGAGTGGCTGACCAGGCGCGAGCAGTGCCCCGGCCAGGCGATCGCGACCGCACTGTTCGCCACCGGCACGCTGTCGGCCCTTTCGCTGGGGCTGACATTTGCGCTCGAAAAGGGCTGGCTCACCATCGCGCTCGCGCTGATGTCGCTGGCGACCGCGTGGATCTCGATGAAGCGGCCGATCCCGTTCCTGCGCTGGCTGGCCGCGATCCTCGCCGCGATCGTGACGCTGCGCATTGGCTACGATCCACGCATTGCCGGCGCCAATGTCGGCACCACGCCGATTTTCAACTGGCTCTTGTGGGGCTACGGCGTGCCGGCGCTGGCGTTCTGGGCGGGCGCCTGGTTCCTGAAGAAGCGCGCCGACGATGCGCCGCTGCGCATGGTCGAGGCCGCGGCAATCCTGTTCACCGTGCTGCTCGCCTTCACCGAGATCCGCCACTATGCCAATGGCGGCAACATCTATCGCGTCAACCTGACGCTGGTCGAAGTCGCGCTGCAAATCTGCGTCGGGCTGGCGATGGCGATCGGGCTCGAACGGCTGCGCGTGCGCAGCCAGAGCATCGTTCACAATGTCGCCGCCGTCGTTCTCACGGTGCTGGCGCTGCTCGGCGTGGTTTTCGGGCTTTTCATCATCGAGAACCCCGTGTTCTGGTATATTGAAATTCGCGGCCTGTTCTGGAACGAGCTCCTGCTCGGTTACGCGCTCCCGGCGGTGCTGGCGCTGCTGTTGTCCTATGCAGTCGCAGGCCAGCGCTCGCCGACCTATGCCAACACGATCGCCAGCTTCGCACTGATGCTGGCACTGGCCTACGTGTCGCTCGAGGTACGCCGCTTCTTCCACGGATCGAACCTCACGACCGGCGGCACCAGCGATGCGGAGCAGTACACCTATTCGATCGCGTGGCTCGGCTTCGGCGTGATCCTGCTCGGGGTCGGGCTGGTCTTCAGTTCGCAACGTGCGCGGCTGGCGTCGGCCATCATCATCGCCCTGACGGTGCTGAAGGTGTTCGTGATCGACATGTCGAACCTGACAGGCATCTACCGCGCCCTTTCGTTCATGGGGCTTGGCCTCGTGCTGATCGCGATCGGCTGGTTCTACCAGCGCATTCTGTTTCGTCAGCGCGCAACGAGTGCACCGGCAGCACCGGCGGCGGGTTAGACATCAGTGTGAGGAACGCCGGACCGCGTTTTCGCGATCCGGAACGCGCTCAGTCGGTCGACTTGCGCAGCTCGGGCAGCGGCTCGCTACGAACGGAGCCGGTCGGCGCCGCCTCGACCCGCGAAGCGCCCTCAGTCCGCGGCGCTTCGGCACGCGCCAGGCGCGCACGCAGCGAGCGCGGCTTCTCGGAGCGCGTGGCGAGAATCTGGTTGCCGTGCCTGCGGAAGTCGCAATAGGCGAAGCCCATGCCGGACACCGACCCGCGGAACGACACCGGATCGGTTTTCTGGACGTTGAAACAGGGTTCGAACGGAATCCCCTTGATCGAGGCGCACACCGCGTTCGGTTTGACCTGGATCGTATTCACCGGCAGACGGGCGTAACGCACCGGACCCTGGCCCGAGAACTGGATCGATCCTGCAACCGAACCGTCATGATGAATGCGGCCCGCACCCTTGCTCCCGTCGAAGCAGGTGAAAGCGAACATCTTGCCGGCAATAAAATGGCGAGCTTGTTCCGGGGTGAGCGTCTCGGCTGCCGCCGGAACGGTGAGCGCCAAAACAGCGACCGCTCCGATCACGCTTCGCATCGTCATGCTGAACTCCAACTGCGCCGGTCAACACTAGTGTCTGAATTCGAAGTTCGTTTCACTGAGCCGCAGCATCGGAGCGAACCTCGAATTCAAGAAGACATTAGTTAGACACAGATTCCAGCGTGGTTCCGGTTTGGAAGTTCGCTTGCAGCCTTGCCGCAAGATTGAACGAACCTCCAAACCGCCACACTGGGCAACTGCGCTTAACCCGGTGCTTACCATACCAACCGAGGCAACATTGGAGCAGGATCGTTGGCAAAGTCTGAACGCGCTTAGACTATTTTTACCACGATCCGGCCGCGAACCTGCCCGGAGAGGATTTTCGGCCCCGCGGCAATGACATCAGCCAAACCGATTTCATGAGTGATTTCAGATAGTTTTGCGGCATCAAGGTCCCTGGCCAGCCGCGCCCATGCCGCTTTGCGCCGCTCGATCGGGCACATCACGGAATCGATGCCCAAAAGGCACACTCCACGCAAAATAAACGGAGCGACCGACGACGGCAGGTCCATGCCGGCCGCAAGGCCGCAGGCGGCGATAGCGCCGCCGTACTGGGTCATGGAGAGGAGATTCGCGAGTGTCGTGGAGCCGACGCTGTCGACGCCGCCGGCCCACCGCTCCTTCGCCAGCGGCTTTGCAGGGCCGGACAGTTCGTTGCGGTCGATGACCTCGGCAGCGCCAAGCTTCTTCAGGTAATCGGCCTCGGAGGCGCGGCCGGTCGAGGCGATGACGTGGAAGCCGAGCTTCGACAGCAACGCTACGGCCACCGAGCCGACGCCGCCGGCCGCACCGGTGACGATCACCGGGCCGCTCTTCGGCGTCAGTCCATGGTTCTCGAGCGCCATCACCGACAGCATCGCGGTGTAGCCTGCGGTGCCGATGGCCATGGCATCGCGCGCGGACATGCCGTCCGGCAGCTTCACCAGCCAGTCGCCCTTGACGCGCGCCTTCTCGGCGTAGGCGCCGAGGTGGGTCTCGCCCATGCCCCAGCCGTTGGCGATCACCTTGTCGCCAGTCTTCCAGGCCGGATGTGAGGACTGCGCGACGGTGCCGGCGAAATCGATGCCGGCGATCATCGGGAACCGGCGCACCACCGGCGCCTTGCCGGTGACCGCAAGACCATCCTTGTAGTTGAGGGTCGACCATTCCACGCAGACGGTGACGTCGCCGTCCATCAGCTCGCTCTCGTCGAACTGCGTCAGCGCGGCAGTCGTGCCCTTCTCCGCCTTGTCGATCCTGATGGCCTTGAACGTTCCCACGGCAAATTCCTCCGGCTCTTGAATGCAGCGATTAGCCGGAGGTTGTTTCCCAGATCGGCTGAATGATCAAGTGACCATCACGCCGGTTGCGGAACGGCCCGTTCGACCGGCTTCTCGACGATCGGCAGGTTGATCAGCGCCGACATCACGCCGAAGAAGATCGACAGGATCCAGACCGGCGTGTAGGAGCCGGAATACTCGAACACGACGCCGCCCAGCAGCGCACCGAGGAAGCCGCCGACCTGATGGCTGAAGAAGGCGAAGCCGTAGAGCATCGCCATCCAGCGCGCGCCGAACATCAAGGACACCAGCGCCGAGGTCGGCGGCACGGTCGACAGCCACGTCAGGCCGGTGATGACGCCGAAAATCAATGCATTCGTCAGCGTCATCGGCAGCAACAGCAGTGCCAGCGTCGAAACCGCACGGATGAAGTAGATCGCCGACAGGATGTAGCGCTTCGGCATCCTGCCCTGCAGGTAGCCGGCGCCGAGCGAGCCGACGATGTTGAACAGGCCGATGGCCGCGATCACCCATCCGCCCGCTTCGACCGACAGGCCGCGATCGACCAGGTAGGCTGGCAGATGCACGGTGACGAACGCGAGCTGGAAGCCGCATGTGAAGAAGCCAAGCACCAGCAGCACGTAGGAGCGATGACCGAACGCTTCAGCCAACGCCTGCCGCAGTGATTGCGGCGCAACTGAGCCGGCCGCGGATTCGGAGGCCGGCGGCGTCCGCAGCGCGAAGGCCAGCGGCACCACCAGCAGCATCAGCAGCGCGAACAGCATCAGTGTCGACTGCCAGCCGATGCTGCCGATCAGCGCGACGCTGAACGGCGCGAACACGAATTGGCCGAACGAGCCGGCGGCGGCGCCAGCGCCAAGCGCGATGCCGCGCCATTCCTCCGGTACCAGCTTGGTGAACGCAGCGAGGACGAGATTGAAGGAGCAACCCGAGAGGCCGAATCCGATCAGCACGCCGACGGACAGATCGAGCACCAGCGGCGTCGAGGCGGAGCTCATCGTCACGAGGCCTGCCGCATAGAGCAGTGCGCCGATGCAGAGCACGCGCACGCTGCCGAAACGATCAGCGACCGCGCCGGCAAACGGCTGGCCGAGACCCCACAGCAGGTTCTGGATGGCGACGGCAAGCGCGAACACGTCGCGGCCCCACAGAAACTCCTTGCTCATCGGCTGCATGAAGAAACCGAACGAGGAGCGTGGCCCGAAGGTGAGCATGCCGATCAGGCTGCCGCAGATGATGATAACGAGCGGCGTGCGCCAGCCCACGGATGACGGGGTCGATGAAACTGCTGACATGAATGCATTCCGGCAAGGGCGGCAAAAGCGCCGCGACGCATCCGGAAAGATTAATGCATCCGCATGATTTACCCAAGCGGCAAGCAGCCGATAAACGGCTGAGCATTGCAGCGATGCAGGAAGCGTCGGTCACAGCGCTGTGCCTAGGTCAATTGCACGGACGGTTTACTTGTCCGCGGACTTCGCCTCAGTCAGCTGCTTGGTAATCGCAGCGGTCTGCGCTGCCGTCCCCCAGACCGGCGCATCGCTGCCGTCACCCCACTGGCGCGGGCGATAGAACAGATGGGCGCCGGTGCGGTTCAGCTTCTTCATGGTGCGCGCCCAGTAAGGCCGCACGTAGTAGGCGTGATAGTGGGTCGATTTGCCGACTTCCGGCAGCCAGATGCGGCCGTCAAGCGTTTCCTTGGCGATACGCTTGGCGCGTTCCCATTGTTCGGGCTCTGTCACCACGTCGCGGATGCCGTCGCAAGCGAAGGTAAACTGGCAGGCGAGACGACGGTGGGCGTTCTGATACACCACGCCGCACACAGTCTCGGGGTAGTAGCCGGAGAACGCGCGGTTGATCACGACCTGGGCGACGGCGATCTGGCCACGCACCGGTTCGCCGCGCGCTTCGAAGTAGACGGCGTTGGCGAGGCATTTTTCCTGCTTGGCGCGCGCCTTCGGGTCGGAGAGGTTCAGCCGCTCGGCCGGGATCTTGATCAACTGGACCGGCGCTTTGATCTCGCCCTTGCTGGCAACGCTGAGGCCTTCCTTGTCGATCGTGATGTTCGGCTTCACCGGCAGTGAAGCGGTGGCCTTGATGTCGGGATCGCGCGCGGGCGGCAAAACCACGATCGGCTCCTCGCCCGGCTGCCAGCGCTCCATGGCTTCGCCGGTGACGCCGAGCGAACCATGTCCGAAATAGAGATGCGCCGTCTGCACCGTGAAGCTGTCGCGCAGACGCTTCGGCTGCTCGGGAGACGGTTCCGGCTGGTTCGCGCCCGGTTGATCTTCAAGCGACAGCGAGACGTCGTATTGCGGCAGCGGAGGCGCCTTCAGCGCTTCAACGAGTTCGGCATGGAGCGGAGCAGCGGCCGCATCAGCCCCGGCCGTCTTCATGCCACGCACCGACGCATTCGACGTGGCCGGGTCCTCGGCTGGCTTCGGCGCTTCGACCGTAGCCGGTGCTTCAGGAGAAAACAGCGGCAGGCGATCGCCCTTGAGCGCCCGCTCGACGACCGGAAAGTCCGACGCCTGCAAACGGCGCGACTGGCCGAGCGGGTGGCGGGTCAGCGGCCCGGTTACGCCGGAGCCCGACGTATCGAGGCTCGCGAGGCGATAGGTGACCGTCTGCGGCAGGCTCGAGCCGATGGGACGCGGAAAGCTGAAGGTCGCGACCTGAATTTTGGACGCGGAAGAGGCGACGTATTTCTGCACACGCTCGGCAGTGCCGGGCTGGCGCGCAAGCAGCGCGCCAATATCCTGATGACCGATTTCGTTGGGGATCACTGCGAAGATGCAGAGACCAAGACCGAAGGGCACGACAGGCGTACCCTTCGGCCGGTTACGCAACACAGACATCGATTACTCACACGCAACGCTTACGCAACTCGTACTCTTCCAGGGATCGTTAAGCACAACAGTTACAAAACGATCGTTTCCGGTGATATCGAATTAAAGTTGCGCGGGAGTTAATCGGCGATGCACGCACGTCACACGCAAGCAATCACGCGCGTTTGCGCACTCACTTCGCAAGTGTTGGTGAATCGCCCGTGCAGCGAAGTGGTAAACATCCCGTCAACGCGAGCGGCGCGCCATCCCTCGCAGCGTTGACGAGATACCGCTCATTCGCGGCATCTGTCTCGCGATGAAACAGGTGGTTCCATCGTGTGCGACTTCGTGAAACGGTCAAAATAGAATCGCCGCCGTGATCGGACGGCGGCGATTGATCGATATGGCCTGCGTGAGCAGGGAAATCCTGCACTCAGCGTATCAGGCCTGGCTCGCGGCGACCTTGCCGAGCGCGGCCTGCGCAGCAGCGAGACGCGCGATCGGCACGCGGTAAGGCGAGCACGACACGTAATCGAGGCCGATCTCGTGACAGAACGTCACCGAGGCCGGATCGCCGCCGTGCTCACCGCATATGCCGACCTTGATGTCGTGGCGCACCTTGCGGCCGCGCGTCACCCCCAGCTTCACCAGTTCGCCGACGCCGTCACGGTCGATCGAGATGAACGGGTCGACAGCAAGAATGCCGCGCGTGACATAGGTGCCGAGGAAGCTCGCGGCGTCGTCGCGGCTGATGCCGTAGGTCGTCTGCGTCAGGTCGTTGGTGCCGAACGAGAAGAATTCGGCGGTTTCGGCGATCTCGCCCGCCAGCAGACACGCGCGCGGCAGCTCGATCATGGTGCCGACCTGATAGCTCAGCTTGTTGCCGCCATTGTCCTTGGCGACCGAGTTCGCGGTCGCGTCGATGCGCGCACGGATCAGGTCGAATTCGGCTCGGGTCGCGATCAGCGGCACCATCACCTCGAGGCCCGGCGCCTTGCCGGTGCGCTTCTGGGCGACGACCGCCGCCTCGAAGATCGCCCGCGCCTGCATTTCCGCGATTTCCGGATAGGCAATCGCCAGACGGCAGCCGCGGAAGCCGAGCATCGGGTTGAACTCGGCGAGCTCGCGGACACGGTCCGCAATGCGGCGCGGATCGGTGTTCATGGCGCGCGCCACTTCCTCGATTTCCGACTGTGTGTGAGGCAGGAACTCGTGCAGCGGCGGATCGAGCAGGCGGATTGTGACCGGCAGGCCCTTCATGATCTCGAACAGATCGACGAAGTCGGCGCGCTGCATCGGCAGCAGCTTCGCCAGCGCAGCGCGGCGCGACTGCTCGTCTTCCGACAGGATCATCTCGCGCACCGTGCGGATGCGCGTCTCCTCGAAGAACATATGCTCGGTGCGGCAAAGGCCGATGCCTTCGGTGCCGAACTTGATGGCGGTACGGGCATCCGCCGGCGTATCCGCGTTGGCGCGGACGCCGAGCTTGCGCACCTGATCGGCCCAGCCCATCAGCGTGCCGAACTCGCCGGAGAGCTCCGGCTCGATCATCGGCATGCGGCCGGCCAGCACCTGGCCGGTGCCGCCGTCGATGGTGATGATGTCGCCCGCCTTGAAGGTGCGGTTGCCGACGGTCATGGTGCCGCGGCCGTAATCGACGCGCACCGAGCCGCAACCCGAGACGCAGGGCTTGCCCATGCCGCGCGCGACCACTGCCGCGTGCGAGGTCATGCCGCCGCGCGTCGTGAGGATACCCTCGGCCGCGTGCATGCCGTGAATGTCTTCCGGACTCGTCTCGACGCGCACCAGAATGACCTTGCGGCCATCGTTCTTGAGCTTGGCGGCTTCGTCCGACGAGAACACGATCTCGCCCGAGGCAGCGCCGGGCGATGCCGGCAGACCGGTCGCGATCACGTCGCGCTTTGCGTCCGGATCGATGGTCGGGTGCAGCAGCTGATCGAGCGAGGCCGGATCGATGCGGGTCACCGCATCCTTCTTCGAGATCAGACCTTCGTTCGCGAGTTCGACGGCGATGCGCAGCGCGGCCTTGGCCGTGCGCTTGCCGTTGCGGGTCTGCAGCATCCACAGCTTGCCCTGCTCGACTGTGAACTCGAGATCCTGCATGTCGCGGTAGTGCTTTTCGAGCAGCGTGTAGATGCGCGTCAACTCCTTGAACGCATCCGGCATCGCCGCTTCCATCGAAGCCTTGTCGGAGCCGGACTCCTTGCGCGCGGCCTCGGTGATGTCTTGCGGCGTGCGGATGCCGGCGACGACGTCCTCGCCCTGCGCGTTGATGAGAAATTCGCCGTAGAGCTGCTTGGCCCCGGTCGACGGGTTGCGCGTGAAGGCAACACCGGTCGCGGATGTCTCTCCCATGTTGCCGAACACCATCGCCTGGATGTTGACGGCGGTTCCCCACGATTCCGGAATGTCGTGCAGCTTGCGATAAGTCACCGCGCGCGCGTTCATCCACGATGAGAACACGGCGCCGATCGCGCCCCACAGCTGCGCGTGCGGGTCCTGCGGGAAGTCCTCGCCGGTCTCGCGGCGGAGCGCGTCCTTGTACTTGCCGACGATCTCGACCCAGTCATCGGCGCTGAGATCGGTATCGAGCGAGTAGCCCTGCACGTCCTTGAACGTATCGAGGATTTCCTCGAAGTGATGGTGATCGAAGCCGAGCACCACGTCCGAATACATGGTGATGAAGCGGCGGTAGCTGTCGTAGGCGAAGCGCTTGTCGCCGGAGAGCTCGGCCAGCGCCTCGACGGTGGTGTCGTTGAGGCCGAGGTTGAGCACGGTGTCCATCATGCCCGGCATCGAGGCGCGCGCGCCGGAGCGCACGGAGACGAGCAGCGGGTTCTTCGAATCGCCGAAGGTCTTGCCGGTGATCTTGCCGACATGGGCGAGCGCCTGCTCGACCTGCGCCTTCAGCTCCTTCGGGTAGGACTTGTTGTTGTCCTGATAGTAGTTGCAGACCGAGGTCGGGATGGTGAAGCCCGGAGGCACCGGCAGGCCAAGGTTCGCCATCTCGGCGAGGTTGGCGCCCTTGCCGCCGAGCAGATCGCGCATGTTGGTTGCGCCCTCGGCGCGGCCGTCGCCAAACGTAAAGACCAGCTTGCCGGCCTTTGCGGCGGGAGCCTTCGCAGCCGCCTTGACGGGCACTTTGGCGACAACCTTCGCAGGCTTCGCCGCGCTCTTCGTCACGGCCTTGCGGGCCGGTGATGCGACTGCCTTCGCAGGCTTGCGCGCGGCAGGCTTCGCCTTCGCGGATTTCGACTTTGCAGGCTTGGTCTTAGCAGCGGTCTTGGTGGAGGATTTGGCCATTGTTTCCTAGGGGGTTGGCTTCCAGGGACTCGCGAGGGGGAAACGGCAGGCGGGTTACACCACGGATAAGCGCCTTTGCGCAAGCCGCGCAAAGGCTTGGGTGGCGTCAAAAAATTGCGCCCGAGGCGCTGTTTTTACTTGATGATTCCAAGCCCGACGATGCCGACGAAGATCAGGTAGATGGCGACGATGTAGTTCAGGAGGCGGGGCATGATGAGAATCAGAATGCCCGCGATCAAGGCGACGACTGGCTGAATGTGGGCGACGGAAATGCTCATGATTGTTCTCCCCGGTGAGTGAGCTGAAGCTCGCCAGCGGACGCTAACAGACCCACGCGACGATGACTGCGTGCTGAACGGCTGGTTCCACAGCCTGCTGCAAAATCGCCGCAATGAAATCACGTGCGAGGCCGGAACACTGCAAGCGGCCATGCATTGGCTTGCCGGATCGACCCGCGCTTCAGGCCGGCCTCTTTTCCCATGATTCTTCCGATGTGCGCACAGGAGATGAGTATGCAGAAGCCCAAGAAATCTTCAAAGGCATGGATTGCGCTTGCGGTGCTGGCGGGAGCGTTCAGTGCGCCGTTGGCCGCACAGGCCCAAACCACCATCATCGAGGACCGCGGCGGCACGGTTGGCATGGCGCCCTCCGCCGACCTGATCATCAGCGAAACCGAACGTCCGGCATTCCGCGAGTACGTGGTGCGCGAGCGCGTGCCATCCTACGCGGTGAGCGTGCCAATCGCGCGCGGCAGCGTGCTGCCGGAAGCCGGCGTGACCTATTACGAGGTACCGCAGCAGTACGGCGCGACGACCTATCGCTATACGGTCGTGAACGATCGCACCGTGCTGGTTGATCCGCGCTCGCGCCGGATCATGCAGGTGATCGATTAAGGGCGCTCGACCAACAACTCGTAGCAACGAAGACCGAGAACGAGTCTCAGCCCCGCGCACCGGCGCGGGGCTTTTTGTTTTACAGTGACGATGGTTCTGTCCCTCCCCCTTGTGGGGAGGGTGGCGAGCCATAAGCGCGTTTACGCGCGTCTTCGACGCGCTATGGCGAGCCGGGTGGGGGTTGCTGGAATCAAACGAGCCCCCACCGGCGCTCCATTCGCTGACGCTCATTCGCGCCACCCTCCCCACGCTTCGCGGGGGAGGGATGAAAATCAATCCTGGATCTTGGAGAAGTCGGCGACCGCGCGGGTGGCGGCGCGGATTTCGTTGAGCAGCTTCAGGCGATTTTCGCGCACGGACTTATCGTCGTCGTTGACCTTCACCTTGTCGAAGAAGGCATCGACCGCCGGCCGCAGCTTCGCCATTGCGCTCATGGCGCCGGCGAAGTCTTCCCTGGCGACGGCAGCACCCGCATCCGTTTTCACCTGCGCAATCGCGGCGGCGAGCGTTTTCTCTTCCTCGGAATTGAAGAGCTTCGCATCCGGCGCGCCGTCGAACGTGCGCTTGTCCTTTTTCTCCTCGATGGAGAGGATGTTGCTGGCGCGTTTGGTGCCGGCGAGCAGGTTCTTGCCGTCGTCGGTGTCGAGGAATTTGCCGAGCGCCTCGACGCGGCGAACGACCATCAGCAGATCGTCCTGACCGCCGAGCGCGAACACAGCGTCCACGAGATCGTGACGCGCGCCCTGATCGCGGAGCTGGACTTTGAGGCGGTCGGCGAAGAAGGAAAGCAGATCACTGAACCGCGCACTTAACTCGTCACGCGAGGCCTTCAAATATGCCTGATCACCCTCGCTGATTTGTCCCGTAAACGGATCATAAGATCGGAGCTTTGCAACTCGTTTACTGAACTCTTCTTCAAGCGCGCCAGCAATTACCTCGCCCAACCCAGCCTGTTCGGCGGCCTTATGAACACTCTGAATGTCGGTGTATCGGCTCTTCCTCAACTTCGTGACGTGGTGATCTAAAAGCGCTCTCCACCCAATCACACCGATGGGAGCTCGAAGGTTGTTCTCCGTAATAATACGGATGATCCCCAGCGCGGCGCGACGAAGTGCAAATGGGTCTTTACTGCCAGTGGGCTTTTCCTCAATTGTCCAGAAGCCTGCTAAGATGTCGAGCTTATCGGCGAGCGCGACGGCAACCGCTACCGGATCGGTCGGCACGCGGTCGCCGGGGCCGAGCGGCTTGTAGTGATCCTCGACCGCGGTGGCGACGGACTTATCCTCGCCCTGCGCTTCCGCGTAGTAGCGGCCCATCAGGCCCTGCACTTCCGGAAACTCGCCGACGACTTCCGTCTGCAAATCGGCCTTCGCCAGCTTCGCAGCGCGCCTGACCTTGGCGACGAGCTTTTCTTTTTCCGCGCCTTGCGCGGTTGGCACAACCAGCGGCGCGAGTTCGGCGGCAAGCCGCTCGATGCGCGCCATGCGCTGCGCCTGCGTGCCGAGCTTCTCGTGGAACACGATCTGCTCGAACTTCGGCAGACGGTCCTCGAGCTTGGTCTTGAGATCGGTCTCGTAGAAGAACTTCGCGTCCGACAGGCGCGCGCGGATGACGCGCTCGTTGCCGGCGACGATCGCCTTGCCGCCGTCGGTCGCTTCGATGTTCGACACGAGGATGAAGCGGTTCGCGAGCTTTCCGGTCTTCGGATCGCGAACGACAAAACACTTCTGGTTGTTGCGGATGGTGGCGCGGATCACCTCGCCCGGAATCTTCAGAAAGCTCTCGTCGAACGAACCCATCAGCACCACGGGCCATTCGACAAGGCCCGCGACCTCATCGAGCAGCGCCTGATCCTCAACCAGCTCGAAGCCCTGCGCGAACGCGGCCTGTTTGGCGTCGGCGAGGATGATGTCCTTGCGCCTCTGCGGATCGAGCACGACCTTCGCCGCTTCCAGCTTCGACACGTAATCGTCGAAACGGCGCACGCTGAAATCGGAGGGCGCGAGGAAGCGATGGCCGCGCGTGACGTTACCCGGTTTG
>JBMOOJ010000137.1:0-44668 GCA_049323835.1 Pseudomonadota bacterium
GAAGAAAGCACCGGCAAGGTCGCCGCGAACGTGCCCGAGTCCGAGGATGATATCGAGGTCGATGAGACGCTCGATGATGACGATGACGACGATTCGACCTTCATCGCCGAGGATGAGGACGAGGACGAAGACGTGACCGACATCATCGGCGACGTGTCGGGTGACGAAGAGGCTTGAGATAACCTCTAAAGTATGATTTTTCACCGGGAATCGCGCGCCGGTTGCGGCGCGTCCCGGTGATTGAAGTTTGGGGCCATAGCTCAGCTGGGAGAGCGCTTGCATGGCATGCAAGAGGTCGGCGGTTCGATCCCGCCTGGCTCCACCACGCTTCGCCTTCGGCTACGCGCGTGGCGCAGCCGCGACGTAACCGAAGTGCAGCGTGCCCGGCATAGCCCGTAGGGCGACGACGGGCAGTCATGTGGTACGTCTACATCCTGCGCAGCATCAACTTTCCCGATCAAGAATACACCGGCGCTACTTCCGATTTGCGGCGACGGCTCAGTGATCACAATGCCGGAAAGTCACCGCATACCGCGAAGTTCATTCCGTGGCAGATCGTCCGGTATGGCCGTTCCCCGACAAGCATAGGGCTTTAGATTTCGAGAAATATCTGAAATCACATTCCGGTCGGGCATTTGCAAAGAAGCGGCTGACGTCAATGCGTGCCCAGAGTCCTGACATCAAGAAACGAAACCAAGGTTGAACCAATGACTCTCCCAGCAACCGGCGCCATCGCAGGCCTGCGCGTGATCGATCTCTCGCGCGTTCTCGGCGGTCCCTACTGCACGCAAATCCTCGCCGATCATGGCGCCAACGTCATCAAGGTCGAGCCGCCGGCCGGCGACGAGACACGCGACTGGGGCCCTCCGTTCCACGAGGACGATGCGGCCTACTTCATCGGCACAAATCGCAACAAGCGTTCGATCGGTCTCGACCTCGCGTCCGAAGGCGGCCGCGCCGTGCTGATGAAGATGCTCGAAGACGCCGACGTGCTGATCGAAAACTTCAAGCCGGGCACGCTCGACAAGTGGGGCATCGGCAACGATGTGATCCGCGGAAAATTTCCGCAGCTCATTCACTGCCGCATCTCCGGCTTCGGCGGCGACGGCCCGCATGGCGGCCACCCGGGCTACGACGCGATCATCCAGTCGATGGTCGGCCTGATGGCGTCGACCGGTTCGCAGGAGAGCGGCCCGACACGCATCGGCGTCGCGCTCGTCGACATGACCACCGGCCTTTACGCCTGCGTCGGCATCCTGATGGCGCTCGCCGAGCGGCAGAAGTCGGGCCTCGGCCAGTTCGTCGAGGCGACGCTGTTCGAGACCGGGCTCGCCATCATGCATCCGCACACGGCGAACTTCTTCATGCACGGCAAGCCGCCGGCGCTGACCGGCAACGAGCATCCGAACCTCTATCCATATTCGGTGTTCGCAGCGCGCGACGGCAACATCTTCATGGGCGTCGGCAACGACGGCACCTTCCGCAAACTGTGCAAGGAACTCGGCAAGCCTGAACTCGGCACCGACCCGCGCTTCGCCCGCAACCGCGATCGCGTCGTCAACCGCAACGAGTTGCGCGCCGAGCTTGAAGCGATCCTGAAGCAACACGATGCGGCGGCGATCTGTCAGCGCCTGCTCGCCGCCGGCCTCCCCGCCGGTCCGGTGCAGTCGATCGACAAGGTGCTTGCCAATCCGCACGTCGCCCATCGCGGCGATGTGATCGGCAAGGACTGGTACAAGGGCATCGCCTCGCCGGTCCGCTTCGACCGCACCAAGGCAAGCCTGCGTCACGTACCGCCGAAGTTCAGCGAGCATGCCGACGAAATTCTCGGCGAATTCGGCTACTCGACGGACGACATCGGCAAGCTGGTAGCCTCAGGCGTCGTCGCTCGCCAGCGTGTGCGTTAATCACGTTTCGGCCGGCTCGAAGATGAGCCGGCCGCCACTCTGGCGCGTGGAGTGGCTCTGGCATTCCCTCCCCGCCTTACCGTGACCTCGCGGTGCGAGCGTCAAACCAGATCTCCCCAGAATCCGTATTCGCGCGACGGCCTTTGTCGCGGTTTCGAAGCCTGCCGCAAACAGGATGCAGCCGTTAGAGGCGGCCATCAGGCAGCTATCCGGCTTCGCTTTTTGCTCTTCCAAGCCCGTTTCCGCATCGATACGATTGCAGTCAACGGACCGTCACACGGCGCTGCTATCGCGCACTGGCAATTGGACGGCTTTGAGGGAGGAATTCATGAATATCCGGCGGATCGGGCTTGGCCTGATGACTTCCGCACTGGTGGCGTTCGCCGCCCCTGCTTACGCGGTTACCGAAATCCAGTGGTGGCACGCGATGACCGGCGGCAACAACGACATCGTCAACAAGCTGGCGGCGGAGTTCAACGCCAGCCAGCCCGACTACAAGGTCGTTCCGACCTTCAAGGGCAGCTATCCCGAAACCATGAACGCCGGCATCGCCGCGTTCCGCGCCGGCAGCGCACCGCACATCATCCAGGTGTTCGAGGTCGGCACCGCCACCATGATGAGCGCCACCGGCGCCATCAAGCCGGTGCACGTGCTGATGAAAGAAGCAGGCGAGCCGTTCGATCCGAAGGCGTACCTCCCGGCGATCACCGGCTACTACTCGACCTCGAAGGGCGACATGCTGTCGTTCCCGTTCAACTCGTCGTCGACCGTGATGTGGGTCAACCTCGACGAACTGAAGAAGGCAGGCGTTGCCGAGATTCCGAAGACCTGGCCGGAAGTGTTCGATGCCGCGAAGAAGCTGAAGGCCGCGGGCCACACCACCTGCGGCTTCTCCAATGCGTGGGCGAGCTGGGTGCATATCGAGCAGTTCTCGGCCTGGCACAACGTGCCGATCGGCACCAAGGCGAACGGCCTCGACGGCTTCGATACCGAGCTGAAGTTCAACTCGCCGCTGCATGTGAAGCATTTGCAGAATCTGATCGATCTGCAAAAGGACAAGACTTACGACTACTCTGGCCGCACCAGCGCCAGCGAAAGCCGCTTTGCGTCCGGCGAATGCGCGATCTTCCTCACCTCCTCCGGCTATTACGCCACGGCCAAGGGAACCGCAAAGTTCGCATTCACCTCGGCGCCGATGCCGTACTATCCGGACGTCGCCGGCGCCCCGCAGAATTCGATCATCGGCGGCGCATCGCTGTGGGTGATGGGCGGCAAGAAGCCTGAAGAATACAAGGGTGTCGCGAAATTCTTCACGTTCCTCTCCGACACCAACCGTCAGGCCAGGCTGCATCAGGAATCCGGTTATCTGCCGATCACCAAGGCCGCCTATGAGAAGACCAAGGCGGACGGCTTCTATGAGAAGAACCCGACTCTGCAGACGCCGCTGAAGGAACTGACCAACAAGGAACCGACCGAGAACTCGCGCGGTCTGCGCTTCGGCAACATGGTGCAAATGCGCGACCTGTGGGCCGAGGAAATCGAGGCGGCGCTGTCGGGCCAGAAGACCGCGCAGCAGGCGCTCGATTCCGCCGTCTCGCGCGGCAACGCCATATTGCGAACGTTCGAGAAAACAGCGAAGTAAGACGACACAAACGGCCCCTCGACGAGGGGCCGTTTCACATCGCTCTGACCTGCGGCGCACTCCGATCTGCGGCACACATGGAAAAGACAGTCGTCTTCAGGCACAAGCTGCTGCCCTACCTGCTGCTGTTGCCGCAGCTCGTCATCATCCTGGTGTTCTTCTATTGGCCGGCCGTCCAGGCCATCTGGCAATCGTTCCTGCGGGAAGATGCATTCGGACTGTCTTCGCAATTCGTCGGACTTGAGAATTACGAGGCGCTGTTCACGCAGCCCGAGTACTACAAGTCGATCCTGACGACGGCGGTGTTCTCCTCGCTGGTTGCGGCGCTGTCGCTCTCGATCGCGCTGCTGTTCGCAACGCAGGCCGATAAAAATCTGAAAGCGGCGCCGGCCTACAAGACATTTCTGATCTGGCCCTACGCCGTCGCGCCCGCGATCGCCGGCGTGCTCTGGATCTTCATGTTCCATCCCTCGCTCGGCACGCTGGCGCGCCCGCTCCGGCTCATGGGCCTCGACTGGAATCCACTGCTGAACGGAAATCACGCCATGACGCTGGTCGTCATGGCCGCCGTGTGGAAACAGATATCGTACAATTTCCTGTTCTTCCTCGCCGGCCTGCAATCGATCCCCAAGAGCGTAATCGAGGCGAGCGCCATCGACGGCGCAGGCCCGCTGCGCCGCTTCTGGACCATTATCTTCCCGCTGCTGTCGCCGACCACGTTCTTTCTGCTGGTGGTGAACGTCGTCTACGTCTTCTTCGACACCTTCGGCATCATCGATGCCGTCACCGGCGGCGGTCCGGCCGGCGCAACAACGACCATGGTCTACAAGGTCTATTCGGACGGACGCCTCGGCGGCGACCTCGGCGGCTCGGCTGTGCAGTCGGTCGTGCTGATGGTGATCGTGATCGCGCTCACGGCGATCCAGTTCCGCTACATCGAACGAAAGGTGCAGTACTGATGGTCGAGCGCAGGCCATTCGCCGACTTCGTCGCATATGCGATCCTGTCGTTCGGCGTGCTGATGGTGGCCTTTCCGGTCTATCTCGCAGTGATCGCATCGACCCACGACGCGGCAACCGTCGTTCGTGGCAACATGCCCCTTCTGCCCGGCGAGCAGACGCTCGAGAACTACTATCGTGCCATCTTCGTCGGCGGATCGCGTCTCGCGAAAGAGCCGGTCGGCACCATGCTGATGAATTCGTTCATCACCGCCATTGGCATCGCCGTCGGCAAGATTCTCATTTCGATCCTCTCCGCCTACGCAATCGTCTACTACCGCTTCCCGTTCCGGAAGACCGCATTCTGGATCATCTTCATCACGCTGATGCTGCCGGTCGAGGTGCGCATCTATCCGACCTACAAGGTGGTCGCGGACCTGCGCCTGCTCGATACTTACGGCGGACTGATCCTGCCGCTGATCGCATCCGCCACCGGCACGCTGCTGTTCCGCCAGTTCTTCATGACGATTCCGGAAGAGTTGCTCGAAGCGTCGCGCATCGATGGCGCCGGGCCATTCCGCTTCTTCAAGGATACGCTCTTGCCGCTCTCGGTCACCACGATGGCGGCACTGTTCGTGATCCAGTTCATTTACGGATGGAATCAGTATCTTTGGCCGCTCTTGATCACCACGCAGGATTCCATGCAGACGATCGTCACCGGCATCAAGAAGATGCTGACGACGACGGACGAACTCGCCGAATGGCAGCTGGCAATGGCGACCGCGGTTCTCGCAATGCTGCCGCCGGTCGCGGTCGTGATCTTCATGCAGCGCCTGTTCGTGCGCGGCCTCGTCGAGACGGAGAAGTAGTCGGATGGCGAACGTCACGCTGCGCAATGTGCGGAAGACCTATCCGGGTGGGGTCGAAGCCATCAAAGGCATCGACTTCGAGATCGGTGACGGCCAGTTCTGCGTGCTGGTCGGCCCATCCGGTTGCGGCAAGTCCACTCTGCTGCGCATGGTGGCGGGCCTCGAGACGATCACCAGCGGCGAGATCGATATCGGCGGGCGTATCGTCAACGAGATCGAACCCGCCGATCGCGACATCGCGATGGTGTTCCAGAACTACGCGCTCTATCCGCACATGAGCGTCTACAACAACATGGCCTACGGCCTGCGCAACCGCGGCATGGCGAAACCCGAGATCGAAACGCGCGTCCGCGAGGCCGCGCAGATTCTCGAAATCGGCCACCTGCTCGAACGCAAGCCGAAGCAGCTCTCCGGCGGCCAGCGCCAGCGCGTCGCCATGGGCCGCGCGATTGTGCGGCATCCGAAAGCGTTTCTGTTCGACGAGCCGCTGTCGAACCTCGATGCGAAGTTGCGCATCGCCATGCGCGTCGAGATCCGACGCCTGCAACGGCGGCTGAAGACGACGTCGATCTACGTCACGCACGACCAGCTGGAAGCGATGACGCTCGCCGACATTCTGGTCGTAATGAACGGCGGCGTGGTCGAACAGATCGGCAATCCGCTCGATATCTATCGCAAGCCGGCGACGACGTTCGTTGCCTCCTTCATCGGCGCGCCGCCAATGAACCTGTTGCCGCTCACACGCGCGGGCCTGATCGGTGGCACCGGATCGCTGGCGCCGGAGACGACTGTCGGCATTCGCCCTGAAGACCTGGTGGTGATGGCGCATGAGCCCGCGGACGGCGGCGTCGCCCTCGATCTTACCGTCGATGCGGCCGAACACGTCGGCGCGGAAACCTTCGTCTACGGGCATCTTGATGGCGGCGGCGACGTCATTGTTCGCGTGGCGGGCGACAACGCTCCGCCGCTGGGCTCGAAAATCCGCGCCGGCGCGCCGCGCGAGAAACTGCACCTGTTTGGCGGAGACGGACGCAGGCTTCCCGAAAGTTAATCTTCCGGCAGGATCTGCGGCAGGCGAAAACGTTGCTGGGACAGGGCTTTCCGGTCCCTTGAACAGCCCGGCGAACATCGCCATATTTCGATCTGGACGTCGGACGATACCCGCCGTTCGAACGAAGGCGCCGAAAGGGCCTTCAACTCCAAAGTCGCTTCGAGAGGACTTTGTAAACTATGAGCCGTGTTCCTTCGTTATCCAGTCCGTTCCTTCTGGGATTCGACGAGATCGAGCGTGTGCTTGATCGCGTCGTCAAAGGTGCCGACGGCTATCCTCCCTACAACATCGAGCGCTGCGACCGCAGCGACGGGCAGCCCGAACGCCTGCGAATCACTCTCGCAGTCGCCGGCTTTACCCGCGACCAACTCGATGTGACGATTGAGGAAAACCAGCTCGTCATCCGCGGCCGCCAGCAAGACGACAAGTCCCGGCAATACATCCATCGCGGCATCGCCGCGCGCCACTTCCAGCGCACATTCGTGCTGGCGGAGGGGATGCAGGTGTTGGGAGCGGATTTGAAGAACGGGCTGTTGTCGATCGACCTCGCAAGGCCAGAACCCGAGCGGATCGTTAAGACAATCGCTATCAATGAACACGAATAATGGGAACTATGGGCGGACTCGACCGCTTGGTACTTATGAGGAGTCGAGACCATGACTGAAGGTAATGCCGTTCTGACCAAGACGCCCGTCTCGCTGGAGACGCTGGCCGCCATGGGCGAAGGTCACATCGCCTATGTGAAGCAGATTCGCTCCGAGGACGTGCCGGGCCTGTTTCCACAGGCACCGCGCATCGCGCCGGGCTTGAAGTTGTTTGCGCTGCATGCGGCCGACGGAACGCCGATCATGCTGACCGACAGCCGTGAGGCTGCGATCGCAAACGCCTGGAGCCAGGAGCTCGAGACGCTCAGCGTTCACTGAGCGTGCGGCGGTTCGAGCGTTCGCGCCATACGCGGACGCTTACGCTCGGCGGATGACGCCGGTGCGCGGACAAACACAATCATCGATCAGACTTTCATCACTTGGATTGCATCGATCCGCGGAAGATCGAATGCGCGCCGCCGGTGAAACCGGCGGTGAAGGCGTCGAGCTTACGCGGCGGACGCCGGCGGCAGGGCAAGCACGGAATAGATCGCCTGTGCGTCGCGCGACGCACGCAGCTTTTTCGCGACGTCCTGATCGCGCAGCAGACGCGCAACGCGCGCCAGCGCCTTGAGATGATCGGCGCCCGCTCCTTCCGGTGCGAGCAGCAGGAACATAAGATCGACCGGCTGCGCATCCAGCGCATCGAAATCGATCGGCCGTTCGAGCCGCGCGAACAATCCGAACAGCTTGTCGAACTTCGGCAGCTTGCCGTGCGGAATGGCGACGCCGTAGCCGACGGCGGTGGTGCCGAGCTTTTCCCGCTGCAACAGCACTTCGAAAATCGCACGATCGTTCTGTCCGGTCAGTTCGGCAGCACGCGCCGCGAGTTCCTGCAGCGCCTGCTTCTTGCTGGTGACCTTTAATGCCGGAAGGATCGCCTCTGGAGCGACCAGATCGGTAATCATCATGGATCGTTCCGGACTGGGTTGGACCGTGGTGGTTTGGTGGACCAGGATCAGTTCAGGTTCAAAAGTCGCAGCGTTACGCGCAAAACGGGTCCGGCGGCGTCAACGGCGCCGGACCATATGCACGGTCCGGCGGCCCGTCAATGGCGATCCGGGGGATTAACCACCGGGGGATCGACCCAGCCGACATTGCCGTCCGGACGCCTGTAAATCACGTTGACGCGCCCGCTCGAACCGTGGCGGAAAACCAGCACCGGCGCGCCGGAGAGATCCAGTTCCATCACCGCTTCGCTCACCGACAGCACCTTCAGCGACGTCGTTGCCTCGGCGATGATCACCGGATTGTACGCGGTGATCTCCTCGTCATGATCGTCGGACATGCCTTCGATGACGTAGCTCGGCGCATCGATCGGCCCGCCGTTGAGATTGGCCATCGCCGCCGCGGTGGCGGCCTGCTTGCGCCCGGAACGATCCTTCAAGCGGCTCTTGTAGCGCCGCAGACGCTTCTCGATCTGCATCAGCGCCTGATCGGCGCTGGCGTAGGCATCGGTTGCGATCGCATCCGCTTCCAGCGTGATCCCGGAATCAAGATGCAGTGCACAGTCGGTGCGGAAGCCGACGCCGTCCTTGCTGAGCGTGATGTGGCCTGAGTAGTTGCCGTCGAAGTATTTGCGGAGCACTTCGTCGGTGCGATCGTTGACGCGCCCTCGCAGCGCTTCGCCGACGCTGATGCTTTTTCCCGAGACTCGAATTGTCATAGCGGACCTCGCTCGGTCGTGTGGGACTCACAGGATTTAGATAGGGAGTGGCCGCGTCAAGCGGAAGCGGTGTCGCGGGAACGATCTGCCGCGACTGAGGGTCCATGTCCGATCATGCTCTGCTTGTTGCGCCGCCGTTGCACCGATGATGGAATGCGCATGGCTTCACGGTATTTGGCGACGGTTCGCCGGGCAATATCAATCCCGGCCTCGCGCAGCCGTTCTACGATCGTATCGTCGGAGAGAATCGCCGACGGGCTTTCCGCATCGATCAGATTTTTGATGCGGTGCCGCACGGCTTCCGCCGAATGCGCATCGCCGCCGTCCGCCGCCGCAATCGATGCCGTGAAAAAGTATTTCAATTCGAAGATGCCACGATTGGTCGCCATGTACTTGTTTGCGGTGACGCGCGAGACGGTCGATTCGTGCATCTGGATTGCGTCGGCGACCGCCTTCAGATTGAGCGGTCGCAGGTACGCAACGCCATGGGTGAAAAACCCGTCCTGCTGGCGTACAATCTCGGTCGCGACTTTGAGGATGGTCCGCGCGCGCTGATCGAGGGCGCGCACGAGCCAGGTCGCGTTCTGCAAGCAATCCGCGAAGTAGGTCTTGTCGCCATCCTTGCGGATCGTCTTCGACAATTCGGAGTAGTACGTCTGGTTGACCAGCACGCGCGGCAGCGTATCGCTGTTCAGTTCGACGAGCCAGCCGCCGTCAGGACCCGGACGCACATACACGTCCGGCACCACCGTCTGCGCTTTCACCGAATTGAACTTCAGCCCCGGCTTCGGATCGAGGTGGCGGATTTCGCTGATCATGTCGGCGATGTCTTCGTCGTCGACGCCGCAGACTTTCCGCAATGCTGCGATGTCGCGGCGCGCAAGCAGATCGAGATGCTCGACCAGCGCCTGCATCGCCGGATCGTAACGGTCCTTCTCGCGCAACTGGATCGCCAGGCATTCGGCCAGACTGCGTGCGCAAACGCCGGGCGGATCGAAGGTCTGCAGCGTCGCAAGCACGGCGTCGACATCCGCCTGCGGCGCGCCGAGCCGCTCGCTCGCCTGTCCGAGATCGGCAGGCACGTAACCGGCTTCGTCAACCAGATCGATCAGGTACTGGCCGATCATCCGCTGCGCCGGCGCGGTGAAGGCAACCGCAAGCTGCTCGGCCAGATGGTCGGCGAGCGATGTCTCGGCCGCAACGAACGCCTCGAGATTGTAGTCGTCGTCGTTCGAGGCCCCGCCGCCCCATTCGGTGTAGGCCGTGGGCGCGGCGTCCTGCGCCGTGCGCGCGGCCGCTTCGGACGGCTCCTCGGGGAAAACGTTGTCGAGGCCGGTATCGAAGGTCTGCTCCATCTCGGCGCGGCTGCCGAGGTCGCGGTCGATCCATTCCTCGGATGCGCCGCCTTCGAAGCCATCGCCGGCGCCGCCCGCATTGCCGGCATCGTCACCGCCCGGATCGTCACTGCTCCCCTCGTCCGCGCCAGAATACTCGGCGGTGACCGGGATCTCAGCAGGCTCAGGTCCGTCACTGGCGCGCTCCAGGAGGGGATTGCGTTCGAGCTCTTCCTCGACGAAGGCCACCAGATCGAGATTCGACAGTTGCAGCAGCTTGATCGCCTGCATCAACTGCGGCGTCATCACCAGTGACTGGCTTTGCCGAAACTCTAATCGTTGGGTCAGTGCCATGATGGCAAGAACGGCTCCGAATTCTGGTCCGATTCTTGCTTATCCTCTTCCGAAGACGTTGTACACGTCTTGACGCACCGCAAAAAAGCGCTAGAGGCGGAATTCTTCCCCAAGGTAAAGGCGGCGGACATCGGGATCGTTGACGATCTCGTCCGGGTCGCCCTCGGTCAGCACCTCACCTGCGTAAACGATATAGGCCCGGTCGGTGAGACCGAGCGTCTCGCGGACGTTGTGGTCGGTAATCAGGACGCCGATGCCGCGGTTGGTGAGGTGCCGCACCAGGTCCTGGATATCGCCGACCGCGATCGGATCGATGCCGGCGAACGGCTCATCGAGCAGCATGTAGTTCGGGCGCGTCGCCAGCGCGCGGGCGATTTCGACACGGCGTCGCTCACCGCCTGACAGCGCGATCGACGGCGACTTGCGCAGGCGCGTGATGTTGAATTCATCGAGCAGCGAATCGAGTTCGTGCTCGCGCTTCTTCCGGCTCGGCTCGACCACCTCGAGTACGGCGCGAATGTTGTCCTCGACATTGAGGCCACGGAAGATCGACGCCTCCTGCGGCAGATAGCCGATGCCAAGCCGTGCGCGCTGATACATCGGCAGGCTCGTGACATCGTGACCGTCGAGTTCGATGCGGCCTTTATCCGCCTTGATCAGGCCGGTGATCATGTAGAACACCGTCGTCTTGCCGGCGCCGTTGGGTCCGAGGATGCCGACGGCTTCGCCCCTCCGCACATACAGGCTGACGCCGCGCACGACCTTGCGCGTGCCAAAGGTTTTCTCGACGCCATGAACCGCCAGATAGCCGGCGCGCGGCGGCAGCCGCACCGGCGTCACGCCGCTGTGAGCAACCCGCTGACCGCCAGCGTCATCGCGCCGGACGACTTCACGCGCAACCGGCTGCGAGTTGCGGAATGGATTTTTCAGGAGATCGCCGATCCGTTCGCTGATCGCCGTGATGTCCGCGCGCGGCTGCGGACGCGCGAAACCCTGAGGGCCGCGCGACGGGCCACGCCGCCGGAACATGCGCAGAAAGTCCATCATCGGCACTTCGATCGGTCTCTTCGCTCAGGCGTGGCCATATCCGCGAACTGGAATGTGTGCGCAGACACTCGCACAAAAAGGATATCGGACGGTGAAAAGCTCAATGGCGCGGCCCTCATGCCGGCGCATGCAATGGCGGTGATAGCCATTTGCCTCGCCCGCATCAACCTCAGCGCCGCGATCCTCCCGACAAGCTATTGATATCGAGAGGCTTTCCCGGAGCAGCCGCGTTGTCGCGACCAGACGAGGCATTCGAGTTGGCCGCGCCTCTCGACGCCGCACCAAGGCCCAGCGGTGTCGCCGGACCTCCTGAGCTTTGGCCCGAACCTGATGTGTTGAATAGTCCGGATACGCCTCTGCCGCCGGGCGATTCCACCTTGGAGATGCCGGTCGTCATGTCGACCACCAACCGCTCGCCCTTGAGAACGTTCTGGGCCTGCGTCAGCACCACGTTTCCGGTCACCGTGACCTGATTGGTCTTGGTGTCGAAGACGCCGAGATCGCCGGTGACGACCTGATCCTTCTGCTCGACGCGCACGCCGCCCTTGGCTTCGAGACGCCGCACTGCCGAGCTGCCGGCAGGACCGGGCGCGGCTGTCTTCATCGCACCTTTGTCACCGCCGGACTGCCCCCCCTGTTCGTAGAACACGACAAGCACCTTGCAGTACATGGTGGTATCGCCCTGCACGACCTTGACGTTGCCCGTGAAGGTCGCGGCCTTGTCCTTGTCGCGCACTTCCAGCGACGTCGCATCGATGCGGATCGGCTTGTCGCGATTCTGCGAGAAGCCCTGCACGGCGTTCGGAACGCCAGTGACGGTCGAACCGCCCTGCTTCGGCTGCTGCGCCAGCGCCGGCGATGCAGCAAGCATCAGCGCCACAGCGCCGAGCGCCGCCAGCCTTCGTGTCGGGCGAGAACCTCGAGAAAGCATCATTACCTGTTGCCCGCCGACGCTGAGTTCGAAGCCGGCGCCACGCTGCTGTTTTGTCCATCGAGATGCATCACCACGCCGCCATCGAAACGCAGCACCGCACCACGCTCGGTGATCCGCAACTGCTGCCCGTCGATGGTTCCGTTCGGCAGCTTCACGGCGACCGGCGTATCGGACGAGACTGTGCCTTTGCCGAGATCGACATAGGCCTGCGACATCCGTGCCTCGTATCCGAGCGAGTTCTGCACGAACACGTCGTCGCGCAGATCGAGCAGTTGCGCCTTGCTGTCGAATACGCCCGTGCGTGAGCGCAGCCGAACGGTGGACCTGTCTTCCATCTCGAGCGTCGAATCGAGCGCGCTCAGCTCGACGATCTTCGGATTCTTGATGTCCTGCGTTGCGGTCTGCGCGCGCAGTTCGTAAGGCCGCTGGTCCGGCATGAAGCCGGCGAGCCGCGGCGATTCCATCGTCACCTTGGTTCCCGATACGACGAGGTTACCGACTTCCAGCGGCAGCTTCTTCAGGATGCGGAACGGATTGAAGATCGACGCACCGACGATCACCAGCATCGCTACCGTGACGACGGCCGGAACCGCGATGCGAAGAAATCGCACGCGGCGGCTATGGCGGGCCGCGATCCTGAATCGCGCCTCCATGGTGTCCTGATAGGTCTGCCCTTGCAGGGTCGACAAATCGAAAGCTCCGATGCGTCCGGCTTCGCGAACATACTACGCTGAAACAGGCAATTATGCAGCCCTGGACGGGCCGGCAAGTGTCGCCATTTAGCCCATGAATTCATTAATCAATGGGCCCGGGGAGTGTGACCGAAACGGGGCGGCGGTGCGCTTCAGGAGTGCGCGAAAATGTCCTCGGCTTCCCAGCCGTTCAGATCGAGTGCGGCGCGCGACGGTAAGAAGTTAAAGCAGGCCTGCGCCAATGCCTCACGGTTCTCGCGCCTGAGCATCGCGTCGAGCTTCTCCTTCAGCGCGTGCAGATGGAGCACGTCGGACGCGGCGTAGGCGAGTTGCGCCTCGCTGAGCGAGTCGGAGCCCCAGTCGCTCGATTGCTGCTGCTTCGACAGATCGATGTTCAGAATCTCGCGCACCAGATCCTTCAGGCCATGACGGTCGGTATAGGTGCGCGTCAGCCGCGACACGATCTTGGTGCAGTAGACCGGCTGCGGCATCACGCCGAAGGCATGCGACAGCACGGCGAGATCGAAACGGGCAAAGTGGAAAATCTTCAGCACCTTCGGATCGCCGAACAGCTTCTTGAGATTTGGCGCGTCCTTTTGCCCGGCTGCGATCTGGACGACATCCGCAGTGCCGTCGCCATTGGAGAGCTGCACCACGCAGAGCCGGTCGCGATGCGGGTTCAACCCCAGCGTCTCGGTGTCGATCGCAACCGAATCCTTGTAGCGGGACAGATCAGGCAGATCGCCACGATGCAGGCGGATGGTCATGCGGGGCGCGTTCCCTTGATGCGAACGAGAGAATGGATCGGGCCGAATCGGCGCGATCAAAACTAGCGTTCCACCTGGCCAGAGGCGAGAGGGCGCGCCAAATATGCGCTGCCCACTCCGCCATCCGATCCTGAAGGAGAAATTTTGGTGCCCAGGAAAGGACTCGAACCTTCACGGTGTTACCCACTGGTACCTGAAACCAGCGCGTCTACCAATTCCGCCACCTGGGCCCGGGGGGATCACTAAGGACCGCGGCGGCGGTTGTCAAATAGCGCTGGTGCGGGCCAATGAGACTGTACAGGCCACGGCCGATGGCGTATCGCGATTTGGCCGAAACCGACCCCAGAATACCCTGAGGAACAGACCTCCATGGCCTCGAACAGCGACACCCTCGTCACGATTTTCGGCGGCTCCGGCTTTCTCGGCCGGCATCTGGTGCGGGCGCTGGCCAAGCGCGACTACCGCATCCGGGTCGGCGTCCGCCGGCCGGACCTCGCAGGCCATCTCCAGCCGCTCGGCAAGGTCGGCCAGATTCATGCCGTGCAGGCGAACCTGCGCTACCCCGATTCGGTCAAGGCGGCGGCCCGCGACGCCAGCGTCGTCATCAACCTGTGCGGCATCCTCGCCCAGAGCGGCGCACAGACCTTCGATGCCGTGCAGGCGGAAGGCGCCGGAACCGTCGCCACTGCGGCCGCCGCGACCGGCGCGCGGATGATTCACATCTCGGCGATCGGCGCTGCCAAGGATTCCCCCTCGCGTTATGCGCAAACCAAGGCCGCGGGCGAAGAGGCCGTGCGCGCTGCCGCGCCCTCTGCAACGATTTTCCGCCCGTCGATCGTGTTCGGACCGGAAGACCAGTTCACCAACCGCTTCGCGGCGATGGCGCGCATGATGCCGGTGCTTCCGCTCGTCGGCGGCGGCGTGACGAAGCTTCAGCCGGTGTTCGTCGGCGATGTCGCGAAAGCGATCGCGGATGCGGTTGACGGCAAGGCGAAAGCCGGTGCGACTTACGAGCTCGGCGGACCGGAAGTGATGACGATGCGCACAGCGATCGAGGCGATCCTCGCGACCATCGAACGCAACCGCATGCTCGCGCCGCTGCCGTTCCCGCTGGCGACGCTGAAAGCATACTTCCTTCAGTTCGCGCCGGGCATGCTGAAGCTGACGCCGGATCAGGTCGAACTGCTGAAGTCGGATAACGTCGTGTCGGATGCGGCGAAGCGCGACGGCCTCACCCTCGAAGGTCTCGGTATTCAATCCGAGTCGCTGCAATCGATCATGCCCGCGTATCTCTGGCGCTTCCGCAAGACCGGCCAATTCAGGAGCAGCGCGGCGTAGTTTTTTGCCCCGGACGCTGCGCGGCATGAAATGACCCGCTGCATCGCGTCCGGGACGAGAGTTACTTCCCCAGCGCCAGCGCAATCAGGCCGAGCGTGCCGACGATGACGCGCCACCATGCGAACGGCGTGAAGCCGCGGCTCGAAACGAAATCGAGAAAGCTGCGCACGACGATCAGCGCGACGACGAAAGACGTTACGAAACCGATGCCGACGAGCGTGATGTTGTCGGTCGAGAGCTGCTTGTAGCTCTTGAACAGCTCGTAGCTGAATGCGCCCGCCATGGTCGGGATGGCGAGGAAGAACGAGAACTCCGCCGCCGAGCGCTTGTCGGACCCGAACAGCATCGCCGAGACGATCGTCGCGCCCGAGCGCGAGACGCCGGGAATCATCGCCACGCACTGCGCGATACCGATGCCGAGATACATCGGCAATGAGAATGCGGTCGCGTCGTGATAACGCGGCTTCATGTCGAGCTGATCGATCCACAGCAGGATCGCGCCACCGACGATCAGCGTGAAGCAGACCACCCACGGATTGAACAGCATCTCCTTGATGTACTTGCCCGCGATCAGGCCGATGATCACCGCCGGCAGGAAAGCGACCAGCACGCCGATGATGAAACGCCGCGCCGCCGGTTCGGTCAGCGCGGCAAGAGCGATGCGCCACAGCCGGGTGAAGTAGACCGAGAGGATGGCGAGGATCGCGCCGAGCTGAATGAGGATCGCGAACGTCTTGCCGAACGCTTCGTCGTCGAAACCGAAGAACCGGTTGATCAGGAGCAGATGGCCGGTGGATGACACCGGAAGAAATTCGGTGAGCCCCTCGACGGTGCCGAGGAGAAGGGCTTTCAGAATATCGAAGATCATGGAGACGATCCGCTTGAAGGTGGCCACGCAGCGAACGCGCGCTCTTGTCGCCTATTCGCGAATCGCCTGCAATCGTAAAAACCGCTTAACCTCCGTCGTGCATAGCTTTCAGGAACGAAGCACAAAAAAGCCGGTTTGCTTGGTCAGGCAGCTTGGCTAGTTTGCCAGAACCGGCATCATCAAGGCTCTCGATGTACACCCTCTATCACCACCCGTTCTGCCCGCATTCCCGCTTCATCCGCCTCGTTCTGGGCGAGCAGGGCGTCGAGCTGAAGCTGGTGGAGGAACGGGTGTGGGAGCGGCGGGAGGCGTTTCTCGCCTTCAACCCGGCCGGCACGACGCCCGTCATGATTGCCGAGGGCGCCCCGCCGATTCCCGGCGTCTCGGTCATTGCCGAGTACCTCGATGAAAAGCACGGCGAGGCGCTCGGCGAGCGGCGGCTGCTGCCGACCTCGATCAACGAACGCATCGAGGTGCGCCGGCTGTTGTCATGGTTCAACGAGAAGTTCTTCGAGGAAGCGACCGGACTTCTGGTCAATGAGCGCATCTACAAGCGTTTCATGGAAAACGGCAACGGCGCGCCGGTGGCCGAGATCATCCGCGCGGCGCAGACCAATGTGCGCTATCATCTGGCCTATATCGGCTGGCTGGCGAAAACACGAAACTATCTGGCCGGCGACCGCTTGACCTATGCCGATCTGGCTGCTGCCGCGCACCTGTCGGCGCTGGACTATCTGGGCGATGTGCCATGGAGCGAGGACGAAGCAGCAAAGGCGTGGTACGCGCGGGTGAAATCCCGTCCGTCGTTCCGTCCGCTGCTGGCGGACTGGCTGGCGGGGATGCCGCCGGCGAAGCACTACGGCGATCTCGACTTCTGACCGCACAACCTGATTTGCACGACCTCCGCCGCGCACTCACGGACGAAGCGCGCAAGCTCGGATTCGATGCGCTCGGCATCACCCATCCGGATTCCATCCCGGAAGCCGGCGAACGCTTCAAGGCGTTCATCGCCTCCGGCGGCCACGGCGACATGGACTGGCTGGCCGATCGTCCCGAACGACGCGCGCATCCAAAGAATCTGTGGAGCGATGTGCGCTCCATCATCATGCTCGGCTTCAATTATGGCTCGGATGACGATCCGCTGGCGCTGCTCGAGCAGAAGACGCGCGGCGCGATCTCGGTCTATGCGCGCGGCGACGACTACCACGACGTGATCAAGAACCGGCTGAAGCAGTTGGCGCGCTGGCTGATCGCGCATGCGGGCGGTGACGTGAAGGTGTTCGTCGACACGGCCGCCGTGATGGAGAAGCCGCTATCACAAGCAGCAGGCCTCGGCTGGCAGGGCAAGCACACCAACCTCGTCTCGCGCGAGTACGGCTCGTGGCTGTTCCTCGGCTCGATCTTCACCACGCTCGATCTGCCGCACGACGATGCCGACGTCGATCACTGCGGTTCGTGCCGCGCCTGCCTCGACATCTGCCCGACCGACGCATTCCCGGTACCGTATCGCCTCGATGCGCGCCGCTGCATCTCTTATCTGACGATCGAGAACAAAGGTCCGATCCCCCGCGAATTCCGCGCCAGCATGGGCAACCGCATCTATGGCTGCGACGACTGCCTCGCCGCGTGCCCCTGGAATAAATTCGCGCAAGAGGGGCGCGAAGCTAAGCTCGCCGCACGCGATAGCCTGCGCGCGCCCGCACTCGACGAGCTGTCGCGCCTCGACGATGCATCCTTCCGCGCACGCTTCTCGAAGTCGCCGATCAAGCGGATCGGCCGCGATCGATTCATCCGCAACGTCGCGATCGCCATCGGCAATTCAGGTGACGCCGCGCTGACGCACGAGGCCCAGCGCCTTGTCACCGACGACAGTGCGTTGGTGCGTGGCGCAGCCGTATGGGCGTTGTCGCGATTATTGCCTGCGGCAGAGTTCGCCTCACTCGCGCAAGAACACGTGGCGCATGAAAGTGATGCAAGTGTGCGTGAAGAGTGGGCCTCCTCAAGTACAGATCGTCATCACCGGGCTTGACCCGGTGATCCATCTTAAAATTCGATCTCCGAAGAAAGATGGATTGCCGGATCAAGTCCGGCAATGACGAGAGGGTTACTCTTTCACATGCCGCGCCATCTCGGGACGCGCTTTCAGCGCCGCCCCCTGACGGCCGAGAATCTTCGCGATCCGCTCGGGCGCGAAGTTCATGTCGACGAAGCCGGTCGCCGCGTTGGCGACCTCGTGATATTCGGCGATCAATCCGTCCTTCAGCGTCATGATCGACACGCCCTCGAACATTGCGCGCGCGCCGTTCGCTTCCGGCAGCTTCGACTTGTAGCTGAAGGTGTAGCGCGTATAGAGCGTCGTGCCGTTCGACACCGGATCGTGCATGTCCCAGCGGAAGTCCGAGGCCGTGCGATAGAACCAGTCGTCGATCATCTCGGCGATCTTCGCGCGGCCGGTGAAGGCGCCGTAGAATACATCGTGATAGGTGCCGTCCTCGCTGAACAGCGCGGCGAAGGACTTACCGTCGTGACGCTCGACCGCATCGCAGAATGTCTGGAGCAGGGATTTTGTATCCACCGAAGACCTTCCCTTTCGTCATCGCCGGACTTGATCCGGCGATCCATCTTTTGGGTGAGTCGAAAACAGATGGATGCCCGGGTCAAGCCCGGGCATGACGAGAGATGAGGCTCAGAACTCCTCCACCGCCGCGATGATGCGCGCAATATCTTGCGGCCGCGACAGGCGATGGTCGCCATCCTGGATCAGCGTGAGAACGACATCATCGCTCGGCAAACGATGCGTCAGCGCGAACGCATGCTGCCACGGCACGTCCGGATCCAGCGCGCCTTGCAGGATGCGCACCGGGCAGCCGGTGTTGATGCTGCCGCCGAGCAAGAGATGATTGCGGCCCTCCTCGATCAACGTCTTCGTGATCGGATATGGATCGCCGTACTCCGACGGCCGATGCCAAACGCCCTTGGTCTCGATCTCGGCCCGCACCTCCGCCGGCATGGTCTTCCACATCAGCTCCTCGGTGAAATCCGGCGCGGGCGCGATCAGCACGATGCCGGCCAGCGGCGCCAGGCTTCCGGACGAAGAATTCCGCCTGATTTCCCGCGCCAGCAACAAGGCCATCCAGCCGCCCATGCTGGAACCGATCAGAAGCTGCGGCCCCTGACAGAACTTGCGATAGACCGCGAGGCTCTCCTCGAGCCACTGGCCGATGGTTCCGTCCCTGAAATCGCCGGACGACTCGCCATGACCGGAATAATCGAAACGGACGTAGGCGCGGCCCTTGGCGGCGGCCCATTCGTCGAGCGCCTGCGCTTTGGTGCCCTTCATGTCCGACTTGAAGCCGCCGAGCCAGATCGCTCCAGGACCGGTTCCGCTCCGCGGACGAACGGCGATGCGGCGAATGCCCGCGCCCGTTCCGACCTCGAGAAATACCGGTGGCGCAATCGTGCCGTTCATGTAGCGATTCCCTTAGTCTTTTCAGCCGTCGGCCCTGTGTCGGTGATCGGCCACGCTTGCGCAAGCCCGCCTGCCGCTCTATGTCACTTGTCCAGCAGCGATAGGCATTTCCGGCGCCGCCGTGAAAATCAGCGTGCTTGCCCGGATGCGCTGAATCCTTCAAACTAACCCTTATCGTCAACAACCTTGGAGAACGTCCCATTCGTCGTCCCAACCGAGCGCCTGCTCCCGTCGCGAAAGACGGTCCGCGCATCAATGATGAAATTCGCAATCTGCAAATCCAGCTGATCGACGCCGAAGGTGTCAACAAGGGCACCGTCGAAACCGCTCTGGCCGTCAGGATGGCCATGGAAGCCGGCATGGACCTCGTCGAGATTTCGCCGAACAACAATCCTCCCGTATGCAAGATCATGGATTACGGGAAGTACAAGTTTCAGGCCCAGAAGAAGGCTGCCGAGGCCCGCAAGAAGCAGAAGGTCGTCGAGATCAAAGAGATCAAGCTCCGGCCGATGATCGACGACCATGACTACGACGTGAAGATGAAGGCGATGCAGCGCTTCTTCGAGGAAGGCGACAAGGTGAAGATCACCCTGCGCTATCGGGGACGCGAAATGGCGCACCAGGAAATCGGCACGCGGTTGCTCGACAAGGTGAAGAGCGACGTCGCCGAAATCGCCAAAGTCGAGCAGGACGCCCGCTTCGAGGGCCGCCAGGTGGTGATGATCCTCGCACCGCGCTGAGCGCTTTCAGATGCAGAAGACAAGACGCTGGCCACGACCCTGTCGTGGCCTTCGCCTTTCAGGGAGGCGGCATCCGGGCTCCGCCGTCCCATAAACCATTGCCAATCCGGCCCTTCTCTGCCATAAGCCCGGCCTTCATCGCCCGGCTGAACAAGGGCTGCCGTGGCGGTGACCGTGCCGCCTCGTCCATTTGGACGAAAAGCTGAGCACTTTCAACGCTCTAACGAGCAATTTAACCCGGCACAAGCGCCCCTTGGGGCGCGTTTTTCGGCCGGACAGGAGAGCCAAATGCCCAAGTTGAAGACCAAATCGGGCGCCAAAAAGCGCTTCAAGGTGACCGCCTCAGGCAAGGTCAAACATGCTCAGCGCGGCAAGCGCCACGGCATGATCAAGCGGACGAAGAAGCAGATCCGCCAGCTCCGCGGTACGCGCGTGCTGTTCAAGACCGACGGCGACAACGTCAAGAAATACTGGCTGCCGAACGCCTGACGCTCAACCCGGCCGCGATCAGCGCGGCTCATCTGTCACCTCATTTTTTCGATTTGAAGGAGATCGGTCATGGCTCGCGTCAAACGCGGTGTGACGGCTCACGCCAAGCACAAGAAAGTCTACAAGCAGACCAAGGGGTTCCAGGGTCGCCGCAAGAACACCATCCGCGCCGCGAAGGCCGCCGCGGACAAGGCCGGCCAGTACGCATTCCGCGATCGCAAGCGCAAGAAGCGCACGTTCCGCGCGCTCTGGATTCAGCGCATCAACGCCGCGGTTCGCCCGTTCGGCATGACCTACAGCCGATTTATCGACGGCCTCGCCAAGTCGGGCATCGTGGTCGATCGCAAGGTGCTGTCGGATCTCGCCATCAACGAGCCGGCGGCGTTCCAGGCGATTGCCGAGAAGGCCAAGGCCGCGCTTCCCGCAGCGGCCTGAGCTTCCTCAGCCTGACTTGATACGAGGCCCTGACGACGTCGTGGCCGGACTTTGTCCGGTCATCCACGCCTGATGGCCTTACCGGGTCACAAGACGTGGATGCCCATCAGGGCACGACGATGATGCTCCGGCAGGACGTTCGTTCTGCCTCATCGCCGGTGATTCATGTCCGACCTAGACAAACTTCAATCTGAAATTCTTGCAGCCGTCGCTGCGGCTTCCGATGAAGCCGCGCTCGAGGCCGTGCGCGTCGCGGCGCTGGGCAAGAAGGGCTCGATCTCGGCGCTGCTCGCAACGCTCGGCAAGATGTCGCCCGACGAGCGCAAGACCGAAGGCGCGAAGATCAACGTTGCCAAGGACAAGGTCACCGAAGCGCTGACCGCCCGCCGCGATATTCTCAAGAACGCCGCGCTCGACGCCCGCCTCGTATCCGAGACGATCGACGTCACCCTGCCGACCCGCGACACCGCTGCCGAACAGGGCCGCATCCACCCGCTCAGCCAGGTGATGGACGAGCTCACTGCGATTTTCGCCGACATGGGCTTTGCGATCGCCGAAGGTCCGGATGTCGAAACCGACGACTACAACTTCACCAAGCTGAACTTCCCGATCGGCCATCCCGCGCGCGAGATGCACGACACGTTCTTCTTCAATCCGAAGGAAGACCCCGGCTCGGGGGCCGGGGCAGGCTCTTCGCGTCTCTTGCTGCGTACGCACACCTCGCCGGTGCAGGTGCGCACCATGCTCAATCAGCAGCCGCCGATCCGGGTGATCTGTCCGGGCCGCACCTATCGCATCGACTCGGACGCGACGCACACCCCGCAGTTCCATCAGGTCGAAGGCCTCGTCATCGACAAGGGTTCGCACCTCGGTCACCTGAAATGGATTCTCGCCGAGTTCTGCAAGGCGTTCTTCGAGGTCGACAACGTCAACATGCGTTTCCGGCCGTCGTTCTTTCCGTTCACCGAGCCGTCGCTCGAGGTCGACATCCAGTGCCGCCGCGACAAGGGCGAGATTCGCTTCGGCGAAGGCGAGGATTGGCTGGAGATTCTCGGCTGCGGCATGGTGCATCCGAACGTGCTGCGCGCGTGCGGCCTCGATCCCGATGTCTACCAGGGCTTCGCCTGGGGCATGGGCATCGATCGCATCGCCATGCTGAAGTACGGAATCCCTGATCTGCGTCAAATGTTCGAAGGCGACGTGCGCTGGCTGAATCACTACGGCTTCAAGCCGCAGGATGTGCCGACGCTCGCGGGAGGGTTGTCGTCGTGAAGTTCTCCCTCTCCTGGCTGAAAGAGCACCTCGACACCGACGAGCCGCTGAACAAGCTCGCCGACAAGCTGACCATGATCGGGCTTGAGGTCGAGAACATCGAAGACAAGGCGAAGGCGCTCAGCGCCTTCACCATCGCGCGCGTGATTTCCGCCGAGCAGCATCCGAATGCGGATCGTCTGCGGGTGTGCATGGTCGATACCGGTGACGGCGGCGCGCCGGTGCAGGTCGTCTGCGGCGCGCCGAACGCACGCGCGGGGCTGATCAGCGTGTTCTCGCCGCCCGGCACCTACATCCCGGGAAAGAACATCACGCTTGGCGTCGGCACCATTCGCGGCGTCGAAAGCCGCGGCATGCTGTGCTCGGCCGCCGAACTCGAACTGTCGAACGATCACGACGGCATCATGGAGCTGCCGGCGGATGCGCCGGTCGGCAAGCGCTACGTCGAGTGGGCGAATCTCGGCGACCCGGTGATCGAGATCAATCTCACGCCGAACCGCGGCGACTGCACGTCGATCCACGGTATCGCCCGTGATCTCTCCGCCGCCGACATGGGCAAGTTCAAGGACCCGGGCATCAAGCCGATCAAGGGCACGCTCCCGTGCCCCGTGCAGGTGAAAGTCGAAGACGAGAACCTGTGCCCCGGCTTCGCGCTGCGGCTCGTGCGCGGCGTCAAGAACGGCCCCTCGCCCGAGTGGTTGCAGCAGCGCCTGACCTCGATCGGCCTGCGCCCGATCAACGCGCTGGTCGATATCACCAACTTCATGACCTACGACCGCGGCCGTCCGCTGCACGTGTTCGACGCTGCCAAGGTGAAGGGCAACCTCACAGTGCGCAACGCGAAGAGCGGCGAGACGATTCTCGCGCTCGACGGCAAGACCTACAATCTCGATCCGTCGATCCTCGTGATCGCCGACGAGCACAATGTCGAGTCGCTCGCCGGCATCATGGGCGGCGAAACCTCCGGCTGCGACGAAAACACAACCGATGTGCTGATCGAGTCGGCGTTGTGGAATCCGATCAATCTCGCGCAGACCGGCCGCAAGCTCGGCATCAACTCCGATGCGCGCTATCGCTTCGAGCGCGGTGTCGATCCGGCCTTCATGGTGCCGGGTCTCGAGATGGCAACGCAGATGGTGCTCGATCTCTGCGGCGGCACGCCGTCGGAAGCCGTCGTCACCGGCAAGCGTTTCGCCGACGACAAGATCATCGATTTCCCGCTCAGCGAAGTGAAGCGATTGGCGGGCATCGAGGTGCCGCTCGTCGAAGTGCGGCGCATCCTCACACATCTCGGCTTCACCGTTGCCGGTAACGGACCGATCGTGAAGGTCGCGGTGCCGTCATGGCGCGGCGACGTGGAAGGCAAGGCTGACATCGTCGAGGAAATCGTCCGCATCGTCGGCGTCGACAGTGTACCGCTGACGCCGTTCGAGCGCGGCGACGACGCCCGCAAGCCGGTGCTCACGCCGATCCAGATTCGCACCCGCCGCGCCCGCCGCGCGCTCGCGGCGCGCGGCATGGTCGAAGCCGTGACGTGGTCGTTCATCACCAAGGATGCGGCGGACCTGTTTGGCGGCGGCAAGCCCGAGTTGAAACTTGCCAACCCGATCGCCTCCGAACTTTCCGACATGCGCCCGAGCCTGTTGCCGGGTCTCGTCGCTGCCGCACAGCTCAACGCCGATCGCGGCTTCGGCGACGCGGCGCTGTTCGAAGTCGGTCAGGTGTTCGCAGGCGACCGTCCGCAGGATCAGCTTGTGGCGGCGAGCGGCGTGCGGCGCGGATTGGCGTCGTCGCAAGGCACCGGCCGTCACTGGACCGGCAGCGCCAGCGCCGATGCATTCGACGCCAAGGCCGACGCCTTGGCCGTGCTCGCTGCCGCCGGCGCGCCCATGCAGGCACTCCAGATCGCGGCGGGTGGTCCGGCCTGGTTGCACCCCGGCCGCTCGGGGACGATCCAGATCGGGCCGCAGAACATTATCGGCTGGTTCGGCGAACTGCATCCACGCGCGCTGGAAGCCCTGAAGGCCGACGGTCCGCTGATGGTGTTCGAGGTCATCCTCGATCGCATTCCGGACGCAAAGTCCAAGGCGACGCGCGCCAAGCCGCTGCTCGATCTCTCCGCCTTCCAGCCGGTGTCGCGCGACTTCGCCTTTATCGTCGACCGCAAGGTGAAAGCGGTCGATATCGTCCGCACGGCGCAAGGCGTCGACAAGAAGCTGATCACGGGCGTGTCGGTGTTCGACGTCTATGAGGGCAAGGGCATCGATCCCGACAAGAAGTCGGTTGCGATCGCCGTGACCCTGCAGCCGCGCGAGAAGACGCTGACCGACCAGGAGATCGAAGCGGTTGCCGCCAGGATCGTCGCCGAAGTTACCAAAAAAACCGGCGGCACGCTGCGGGGCTAGGTACCCGTCATTGCGAGGAGCGCAGTTGCGCGGCGAAGCAATCCACCTCCAGCGCGCTTGGCTGGATTGCTTCGCTCCGCTCGCAATGACACTGTAGCCGGGCAATGGACTTTTCCACCCTCATCCCCTCCAGCGTCAGCACCAACGCCGCGATCGCGGTCTGCGCGATCGCGTTCATCGCAGGGCTGGCACGCGGCTTCTCCGGTTTCGGTTCGGCGCTGATCTTCATGCCGCTCGCAAGCAGCATCATTGCGCCGAAGCTGACGGCGGCGGTTCTGCTCATCATCGATTTCGTCGCAGCCGCGCCGCTGATCCCGAACGCATGGAAGCACGCGAACCGTAAAGGTGTGGCCGTGATGGCGGCCGGTTCACTGATCGGCATTCCGCTCGGCACCTACGCGCTGACGCAACTCGATCCGGTAACGACGCGCTGGATCATCACGAGCTTCGTGCTGGCGCTACTGGTGCTGCTGATTTCCGGCTGGCGCTATCGCCGTGCCGAGCATCCGTCGCTCTCCGTCGGCGTCGGCGCCGTCTCCGGCTTTTGCAGCGGGCTCGCGCAAACCGGCGGCCCGCCGATCGTCGCATACTGGCTCGGCCGGCCGATCTCTTCGGTGATTGCGCGCGCCAACATCATGCTGTTCTTCGGTATGTCGGATTTGTTTTCTGCCGCAAGTTACGCCGCAGCCGGATTGATCTCGACCGACTCGCTGAAGTTCTCGCTCGTGGTCGGGCCGGTGTATGCGCTGGGCGTGGCCCTTGGCGCAATGATGTTCGGCCGCGCCAGCGAGCTGACTTTTCGCGCGATCTGCTACGCCCTGATCGCACTCGCCGCGATCATCGGGCTGCCGCTGCTCGACGGCGTCATCCGCTGATCGAGCAGCACATCGCAATAGCCGAGCCCATCGCGCTCCACCCGTTCGCCGAATGACACATCGAGGCGATGCGAGAAGATCGGCGCGTTGACGACGCAAGTGTGAAACTCGCCGTTCTCACCGCATGGATCGACGCCCTCGGGCAGGTCGGCCAGCAGCGATGCATCGAAGCGGCGGCCGGCGAATGATGCAGGCAGCTTCTTCAGATCGACAGCGGCGAGATATGTCTCGAAGCCGGCAGCGATCATGTCTTGTGCCAGTTGCGGCGTCGGGCGGCCCCAGAGCGGAAACACCGGCGTGATGCCAGTGCCCTTCAGCTTGTCCTCGCGGTAGGCGCGCACGTCCGCGAGGAACAGATCGCCGAAGATGATGTGCGTGATGCCGCCATCCACTGCACGCGCCATCGCCGCACCCATCTGCGCTTCGTAAATCTCATTCGGACAAGGATAGGGAATCTCGACAATGTGCGGCGGCAGACCAGCGGCTGCGAACTGCGCCATCAGCACCTCGCGGCGCACGCCGTGGATCGAGACGCGATCGAATTCGCTGGTGACTGTGGTCAGGGCGCCAACGACATCGTATGCCCCGTGGCGGCGAACCTCATGCAGCGCGAATGCGCTGTCCTTGCCGCTCGACCAGGCAATCAGCGCTTTCATCGCGAGAACGTCGAGCCCGTCGGGCCGAGCAAGTCTTTTGCTGTCGGCGCAACTCGCTGGCGCTGCGGTCGCGGCTTCTTGGCCTGCGGAGCCGCGTCGGGTTCCTTGATGCCGCTCAGGCGGCGCAAGGCGGAGTCCGCTGCACGTTCGCCGCTCTCCCAGGCGCCGCCAACAGTCCCGTACAGCGTTTCGTGCGTGGCTTCACCTGCGAAAAACAAGTTGCCGAGCGGCTCGGCCAGTATCCGGCGCATCGGTTGCCCACCCGGCACCGCGCCCGACATCGCGCCCATCACGTAGGGCGCAGCATCCCAGCGCGTCACCGCCGTGCGTTTGATCTGTGCGACCGCATCGGCACCAAACAGTTTCGTCAGCCATTCTTTCGCGAACGCGACCATCGCCGCCTCGCCCTGCGCCGACAGTTCGCGGCCGAACGCACCCGCGACGTCGACCGTACAGAGCGAAGAACCGTTGATGTTGGCGAAGAGAACCGCGGTGCGGTTGCTGGTGCTCTGCTCGATCAGCACGTCATCACGGCCGAGCGCGAGCGGGTTGCCGGGAATTTCCAGCGCGATGCGATCGGTATTGCCGAGCGGAAGGCGCGACACCGCTTCCTGCTGCCGCTTCGGCAGATCAGGCGCAAACCTGATCTTGCCTGAGTTTAGAACCGCCGTGGACACGGTGACGATGATTGCGCGCGCTGCAACCTTTCCGGTCTGCGTCTCGACCTGAAGATCGCGGCCACTCCAGACGATGCGCGTCACCGGCGATGACAGCGCCACCGGCACGGGATCGGCGAGTTTCGCAACCAGCGCACCGACGCCCTGCCGCGTCACGGCAACGGCGTCGCGATCCTGCGCGCGGAACTGATCCATCACCGACAGATCTTTCAGGTCACGCCCGGTTGCCATCGGTCCGAGCACGAACTCGCTCGCGCCCTGCCAGTTGCCGAGATCCTTTGGCAGTATGGCGGCGCAGGCGAGATCGATCCTGCCGACCATGCGCGCATAGTCGTCGATGGCGCGATTGGCGCGGACGAGCGTGGCGAGAAAGTCTTCCGCTTCCCCTTCGCGAGCGTTGCGGCGGCCGATCCGCATCTTCTGGCCCGACGTGACGCTGGCGATATCGACACCCGCGCTACGCGCAAGTCTGGCCAGCGGGTTGCTCTCAGGTCCATAGAGCCGCGCCGCGCCGCGATCATACGGTACGCCGAAGGTCGCGGCATCGGTCAGGCAGCGCCCGCCGATCTGCCCCGCCGCCTCGATCACCACGACCTTGCGGCCCGCAGCAGCGATCTTTCGCGCCGCCGCGATGCCCGCCGCGCCTGCGCCAACCACCACCACGTCCGCATCCCGCGGCAGCGCCGTTGCCGCGGCAAAGGCGCTGAGCGGCTGGGCTATCGCAGTGAGAGCGGATGCAGCCAGAAAGCCGCGGCGGGTCATTGTCATGTCATGGTTTCCGGGCGCTTATGAAGCACACACAAGAGATGGTGAAGAAGGGGAACATCACGCGAACTTGTGGCACGAAATCGTGTGCGGCAACAGCCATGGTGAATCCATGATGAACCCGGATGAAGGAGCGGTGAACTAAATTGCAACGGCTTCCACGGATCATGGGAGCGAAAAGAACACACGCGACAGAAGTCCGCGGGAGCCAAACATGGGGTTCGTCCTAGACGCAGTCGGCAAGCTCATTGCCCGCTACCTTCAGAAGGAAGTGCCGGGCTATGAGCCCTTCACTCCGAGCGACCCCGGCCGCCTGCACGACCTGATCCAGCCCGGCGACGTGCTGCTCGTCGAAGGCAACAACCGCATCTCCGGCATCATCAAGTATCTGACCCAGTCGACCTGGTCGCATGCTGCGCTTTATGTCGGCCCGATCGACGGCGCATCGGAACCGGACGGCGAGCCGCACACGCTGATCGAAGCGAATGTCGGCGAGGGCGTCGTCACCGCACCGCTCTCGAAATACTACGCCTATCACACGCGGCTGTGCCGCCCCGTCGGCCTGTCCTACGAGGACCGCACCACCGTCTGCCGCTATGCCATCAATCGCGTCGGCTTCGGCTACGACACCAAGAACATCGTCGATCTGATGCGCTTCCTGATTCCGCTGCCGATCCCGCAGCGCTGGCGCCGCCGCATGATCGCAATCGGGTCCGGCGATCCGACCAAGATCATCTGCTCGGCGCTGATCGCGCAGGCCTTCGGCGCCGTGCGCTATCCGATCCTGCCGAAAATCACGACGGCCGGCAGCCGCTCGGCGCGCCGCGAGATCCTCCACATCCGCGACTCCTCGCTCTACATGCCGCGCGACTTCGACATCTCGCCCTATTTCGAGATCGTCAAGCCGACGATCGTGCGTGGCTTCGACTATACGAGCCTGCACTGGGCAGACCGGCCGAAGCCGCCCGAGGAGGTGGCGGAAGACGATCCCTTTCCAGATGATATCTTCGAAGCACCGGAAGCCACACTTGTCCCCGACGTCGCTCCCGTAGGCGGACAGCCTATGACGCCGCGCAAGACCGAGGCCGCCTGAGATAAAGCGTCGTCCCTGCGGAAGCAGGGAGGTGGATTCACACTCGAAGTGCAACACTTGAGAGAAGGCCTCGGCAGGGGTTTTGAAGTCAAGGCATTTACGCGGGGTATTGTTGTAGGCGGCGACGAGATTGCGGAAGCGGCGGTTTGAAAGGGTGGCGAGGTCGGTTTTACGCGGCAGGAAGCGGCGCATCCGGCCGATGGCATTCTCGATGCCACCCTTCTGCCAAGGTGCGTAGGGATCGCAGAAGAAGGTCTCGATCGAGAGGGAGCGCAGCGCGAGATGGCAGGCAAACTCGGTGCCGTTGTCGAAGGTGACGGTCTGGCGCAGCGGCTGCGGCATGGAGCCGAACAGATTGAGCAGGTGGCGGGCGACGCCGTTTGCAGCCTTGCTGGAGAGCCTGATCGCGAGCAACAGGCGGGACTTGCGCTCATGCACGGTCAGGACAGCCTGACCGTATTTTGAGAACATCATGAGGTCGGCTTCCCAGTGACCGGCAGTCTTGCGACCGGCGGCATCCGCAGGCCGTTCGGCCAAGGAAACACGGCCTTCGATGAAGGTCGCGGAGCTTCCGCCCTTGCGGCCACGCAAGCCGCGCTTGCTCTTGCCGCGTGGCAGGTAGTGCCGCCAGCTATAGTTCTTGGTGCGGGCAATCTGCGCATAAACGAAGCGGTAGATGCTCTCATAGGAGATCACCTTGCGTCCCTGCTCGCGTTCGAGCCGGCCGGCGATCTGCTCGGGCGACCATCCGCTTGCGAGCCGCTCAATGACGGCGGCACGCAAGCTCTCGTCTCGTTCGAGGCGCGAGCCCTTCCAGCGCCGGGCGCGGGTCTGCTGGTTGGCGTAACCGGACCGGTATCCGACCTGAGCCCCGCTATTGCGCTTCAGCTCCCGAGAGATCGTTGATGGCGAGCGATCCAGAGCTGCCGCGATTTGCCGGACCGACCTGCCATCGGCAGAAAGCCGGGCAATCTCGCATCGATCGTCCACTGAAAGCTGCTCGTACCGCCGCCCCATCGCAACACCCCCTCCGGGAAGTGTTGCACTTCGTTTGTGAACTCAGGGGACCCATACCCTCCGTATTGAATGGATGTGGCGAGAGAGACGCCGTAACGGCCGCCTGCTGGCTTCATTGCTGGTCACGGCGTATGGATCCTCGCGTTCGCGAGGACGGCTGAGTGCATTGAGACACATTGCGCTCTGCCAAATTTTCAGCGCCATCCCTTGCCGTCCGCTGCTTCCCTCTCTACCTCTCGCCCCGCGTCCGGGATAATCTCGGCACGCCACAGGAGAGAGACGAATGTTCGACGCCGCCGCCAAAGCCCTGTCGCAAATGGTTTCGCCGCCGCTGCGGTCGATCCTGTGGAAGGCCATTGGCCTCGCGCTGGTGCTGATCGCGTTCGCAGCCGTCGGCCTGCAGCGGCTGTTGAGCTGGCTTGCCGGTTCCGGCGAGCAATGGGCGCATACGGCGCTGGGCCCCACCTACGACACGCCGATCAACATTCTCGCCTGGATCATCTCCATTGCGGCGGGCCTCGGTATCGTCGTCGGCGCGATCTTTCTGATGCCGGCGATCACGTCGCTGGTGGCGAGTTTCTTCGTCGACGATATCGCCGATCAAGTCGAGCGTGAACACTATCCCGCGGAAAAGCCGGGCGTCGCGCTGCCGGCCGGCCGCGCCATGATTGAGGGCTCCAAGACCGCAGCGCTGACGATCATCGTCTATCTGGTCGCGCTGCCGTTCGTGCTGCTCGCCGGCGCGGGCTTCATCATCTTCTTCATTTTGACGGCATGGCTGCTTGGCCGTGAATACTTCGAGCTGGCGGCAATGCGTTTCCGTCCCGTCGAGGAGGCCAAAGCTCTGCGCAAGCATCACAGCGCAACGGTGTTCACCGCCGGTCTGTTTATTGCCGCATTCGTTTCGATCCCGATCGTGAATCTCGCCACACCGCTGTTCGGCATGGCAATGATGGTTCACATGCACAAGCGGCTGTCCGGCCCGCGGCCGGAGCTGCTGGAGCCCGAGCGGCCGCGTTCGCTGCCCGTATCATGACCTGACGGCGCGCGGCGTCATTTCTGCGCGCGGCGTTTGTCTTTCGGCTGCTCTTGCGCCTTCTCGTCGAGAACGATGCCCTGGCCCTTATCTTTCTCGGATTTGGGCTTGTCGGCTTTCTCCTCGACTTGCGTGACGTCCTGCCACGCGCGCGCGTCGGGATTGGTCTTCGTCATCGGAAGAACAGCCACAGCAGCAGAATCACGGGGATCGGAACCCCGAGCAGCCACAGCAACAAACCACGTCCCATCGCGTCCTCCTCTTTCGAAAGGACAACGGAACGGACACGGGGATGTTCCCGCAATCAGGCGGCGACAGTCTTCTCCGGCCAGCGGCAGAGGTCGGCGATGATGCAGCGCTCGCATAACGGCTTGCGCGCGATGCACGTATAGCGCCCGTGCAGGATCAGCCAGTGATGTGCATGGCGCTTGAATTCGGCAGGAATGATCCTGTCCAGCCCGAGTTCCACCTCCAGCGGAGTCTTTCCGGGCGCGAGTCCCGTCCGGTTGCCGACACGGAACAGATGCGTGTCGACCGCGATCGTCGGCTCGCCGAACGCAATGTTGAGCACCACATTCGCCGTCTTGCGGCCGACGCCGGGGAGCGTCTCCAGCGCCTCGCGGCTACGCGGCACCTGACTGCCATGCTCAGCGATCAGCTTCTCGGAGAGCGCGATGACGTTCTTCGCCTTGTTGCGATAGAGCCCGATCGTCTTGATCAGCTCGCGTACACGCTCCTCGCCGAGCGCGATCATTTTCTCCGGCGTATCCGCGAGCGGAAACAGGTTGCGCGTCGCTTTGTTGACACCCACGTCCGTCGCCTGCGCCGACAGTGCGACCGCAACCAGCAGCGTGTAAGGGTTGATGTGCTCGAGTTCGCCCTTCGGCTCCGGGTTCGCTTTACGGAAACGGCTGAACGCCTCGACAACGTCCGCTTCGCTCCAAAACTTGATCGAAGATTTGAGCGCTTTTGCCTTGACCGGCTTCGCGGCAGCAGGCTTGCCCCTGGGCTTAACCGCTTTGCTCGTGGGCTTTTGTACTGACTTCGCCCGCGCCGCTGATTTTGCCGTCACTTTCGCCATGATCCCCGGTATACTGAACCGTCATGACCGACCGCAATGATATTGATCCGGCCGAGCCGGTGCTCCTGTCCGCCTTGCTGACGCCGCACCGCTCGCTGAACCGTACCGGCTTCATCGTGCTGATGTGCATCTTCGGCGGGATGAGCTTTGCCACCGGCATCGTCTTCCTCGTGGTGGGTGCGTGGCCGGTGTTCGGTTTTCTCGGCCTCGACGTGCTGATCGTCTACTGGGCGTTCCGGATCAACTTCAGCCGCGCGCGTGCGTATGAAGAGATTCGGATCACGCCGAGCCAGCTCAACATCCGCCGCGTCAGCCATCGTGGCCACCAGATGGAATGGACGCTCAATCCGCTCTGGGTGAAGCTCGAAACCATCGCGCACGAGGAGTACGGCACCGAGCGGCTTTATCTGGTTTCGCGCGGGAGCCGGATTTCCATTGGCCGGTTTCTCGGTCCAGACGAAAAAGCCAGTTTTCACAACGCTTTATCTACGGCACTCAATGCCGCGAAGCGCGGGCCGGTGCTGAATCCCGTTGCTTGATGGGACATCGGGAATCGGGTGGGTGCGGCAGGCCGGCCGGCCTAGATTGGGACCATGACAGATCTCGCCAAAGTCCAGATCGATCCCGCCGATCAGCGTCTTGCCAAACCGGGTCCGCTGAACGCCGAGCTGCGCGACTACGACTCCGTGCGCCGCGCGATCGCCTTCATCTCCGACAGGTGGCGCGCGCAGCCGTCGATCGAAGCGATCGCGGACGCCGCATCGGTCACACCGGACGAACTGCACCATCTGTTCCGCCGCTGGGCAGGATTGACGCCGAAGGCATTCATGCAGGCGCTGACGCTCGACAACGCCAAGCGTTTGCTGCGCGACTCTGCCAGCATTCTCGACGCGACGTATGACTCCGGTCTCTCGGGACCGGGCCGGTTGCACGACCTCTTCGTCACGCACGAAGCGATGTCGCCGGGTGAATGGAAAGCCGGCGGCCAGGGCATCACGTTGAGCTATGGCTTTCATCCCTCACCGTTCGGCACGGCGATCGTAATCGCGACGCCGCGCGGCCTCGCCGGTCTCGCGTTCGCCGATCCGGGCGATGAGCAGTCCGCACTGAAAGACATGCAAAGCCGCTGGCCGCTCGCGACGTATGTCCAGGATCAGGAAATCACCGCGCCGTTGGCGCAACGCATTTTCGATCCGAAGAAGTGGCAGCAGGACCGGCCATTGCGCGTGGTTCTGATCGGCACCGACTTCGAGGTGCGCGTTTGGGAAACGCTGCTGCGTATCCCGATGGGCTGCGCGACCACCTACTCGACCATCGCCTCGAAGATCGGCAACGACAAGGCGTCACGCGCGGTCGGTACCGCCGTCGGCAAGAACCCGATCTCGTTCGTGGTGCCGTGTCACCGCGTGCTCGGCAAGAGCGGCGCCCTCACCGGCTATCACTGGGGCATCACCCGCAAGCAGGCGATGCTCGGCTGGGAAGCGGGACGGGTGCAGTAGCCGCCACTACGCCGCGAGATCGAGCTTCGATGCCACCGTCGCATCGGCGTTGAGGCGGTAGATCACCGGCGCGCCGGTGCCGAGCTCACGCGCGAGAATGCCCTCGGGCGTGAGTTTCTCCAGCACCATGATCAGCGCGCGCAGCGAATTGCCATGTGCGGCGACCAGCGTGCGCTGACCGCGCAGCACGCACGGCAGAATTTCCTGCACGAAGTACGGCAGCGTCCGCGCCAGCGTGTCCTTCAGGCTTTCCCCGCCCGGCGGCGGCACGTCGAACGAGCGGCGCCAGACATGCACCTGCTCCTCGCCCCACTTCGCGCGCGCGTCATCCTTGTTGAGGCCGGAGAGATCGCCGTAGTCGCGTTCGTTCAGCGCGAGATGCTTCGTCACCGGAATGCCGGTCTGGCCCATTTCGGTCAGCATGAGATCAAGCGTGCGCTGCGCGCGCGTCAGCGCCGATGTAAAGGCGACATCGAACGTGAAGCCCTGCGCCTTCAGCTTGCGCCCGGCTTCGATCGCTTCCTTGACGCCCTGTTCGGTGAGGTTCGGATCTTTCCAGCCGGTGAAAAGGTTCTTGAGATTCCATTCGCTCTGGCCATGACGCACCAGCACAAGAAGTCGTTCGCTCATCTCTATCCTTTAACCTTGGTCATGGCCGGGCTTCGTCCCGGCCATCCACGTTTTTCAAAGTTCGCCGAGGCCAAGCACGTCGGCCATGGTGTAGAAGCCGGGCGTCTTGCCGCGCGCCCACATCGCCGCCTTCAGCGCGCCGTGCGCGAAGATCATGCGATCTTCCGACTTGTGAGCGAGTTCGATCCGCTCGTAGGGACCGGCGAAGATGACCGTGTGATCGCCGGTCGCCGTGCCGCCGCGCAAGGTTGCAAAGCCGATATCGCCACGTTCCCGCGCACCCGTATGCCCGTCGCGCGAGCGCACGGAACGCTGCGCAAGATCGATACCCCGCCCTTCGGCGGCGGCGCGGCCGAGCATGTAGGCGGTGCCGGACGGTGCATCGATCTTCTGGCGATGATGCATTTCGAGAATCTCGATATCGAAATCCTCATCGAGCGAGCGCGCGACGCGCTTCACCAGCGCGGCCAGCAGATTGACGCCGAGGCTCATGTTGCCCGACTGCACGACGACCGCCTGCCTGGTGACGCTCTTGATCACCGCGTCGTCCGAGGAGGACAAGCCCGTCGTGCCGATGACGTGGACGATGCCGCGCTGCGCCGCGATCGCCACGTTGGCGATGGTCGCGGCCGGCACGGTGAAATCGAGGATACCGTCAGCCTGGCCTGACATCGGCCAGAGATCGGCGGAGAGTTTGATGCCGTTCGCGGGCAGGCCAGCCAGCAAGCCGGCATCCTTGCCGATCAGCTCCGAGCCCGGCGCCTCCAGCGCCCCGGCCAGCACGGCTCCCTCAGTCTCGGCAATGGCGCGGATCAGGGCCCGGCCCATCCGGCCGCCAGCCCCCGCAACGATCAATCTCATATCCGACATGGCGCGATCTCCCGATCTGCACGCTTCCGGGCGGTATAACGGGCCAATGACAGTCCGGCAACCTGCGCCGGACTCAGGTGATTTGACCCGCACGGCCTGTCGCGCGATACCGGCTCAGGCGCGAGCCCACCGCCAGCGCATCCTCGTCATGCCAGCAGGACCGTCTCCATGCGCCATTTGATCGCCGCCGCCACCGTCGCACTTCTGTCCGCGAGTCCGGCGATATCCGCCGAGAGCGTCGGCGGCGACAGGGCGTTCTCGTTCGTGGCACTCGGCGACATGCCCTACAACATCCCCGCCGACTACCAGAAGTTCGACCGGCTGATCGCTGCCGTGAACAAGATGAAGCCCGCCTTCACCATTCATGTCGGCGACATCAAGTCCGGCAGCCAGCCGTGCAGCGACGACATCTTCCAGAAGACGCTGGACCAGTTTCAGACGTTCGAGGGCGCGCTGATCTATACGCCCGGCGACAACGAATGGACCGATTGCCATCGCCGGCAATCCGGCGGCTTCGATCCGCGCGAGCGGCTGAAGCGTCTGCGGCAGATGTTCTATCCGGACCCCGGCAAGTCGCTCGGCAAGATGCCGATGGCGGTCGAGAGCCAGAGCCAGCTGATGCCCGAGTTTTCGACCTACGTCGAAAATTCACGCTTCGAGAAGAATGGAGTTTTGTTCATCGGCATTCACGTGGTCGGCTCGAACAACGGCTTCGAGGCCATCGATCCGGAGGCCGCGAAGGAATTCTTCGATCGCGACAAGGCCAACATCGCCTGGCTCGACGCCGGCTTCAAGCGTGCGCAGGAGATCGGCGCAAAGGCTGTCGTCATCTTCACGCAGGCCGAATTCGATCAGGCGCGCTTCCCGAACGGATCGATGCCGCGGCAATCCGGCTTCACCAGCGTGCTCGACGCGATCGACAAGGGCGCGAGCGCGTTCGGCAAGCCGGTGCTGGTCGTCAACGGCGACGAGCACTTCATTGAACTGAAGCCGCTGAAGAACAGCCGCGGCAAGCCGATCCCGAACGTGCTGAAGCTGATGGTCTACGGCGAAGAGGACGTGCATGCGGTGCGGGTGATCGTCGATCCGGACAGCGCCGGCGTGTTCGGCTTCGTGCCGCTGATCATACCGGAAAATCTGAACAGGTAGGGATTACGGCTGCGGGCCGTCGTAACCTTCGATGATGACGAGATCGCCCTGCGAGAATGGCGCGCGGGCCTTCACCAGCGCCTGATACTCGGGCGAATTGTAGCAGGCGAGCGCGGTCGCGTAGTCTTTGAACTCCAGCACCACGTTGCGTGAGCGCGAGGAGCCTTCCGGCGCCTTGAACTCACCGCCGCGCACGAGAAACCTCGCTCCGTATTTGCTGAACACGGCGCCGTTGTAGGCGACGTAGTTCGCTTTGTAGCTGTCGAGGTCGTGCACATCGATCCTGGCGATCCAGTAGGCCTTGGGCATTCGACACTCCCGCTATTTTGAAGCCGCTTCGATTTCGGCAACGATTTCTTCAGCCGCATGTTTCGGATTGGCAGCCTCGACCACCGGCCGCCCCACCACCAGATAGTCGGCGCCCGCCGTAATCGCCTTGGCCGGCGTCATGATGCGCTTCTGATCGCCCGCGGACGAGCCCGCAGGCCGGATGCCCGGCGTCACAAGGCGCATCCGCGCGCCGGTAATGCCGCGCAGCTTCGCTGCCTCCTCCGGAGAGCAGACGAGGCCGTCGACGCCGAGCGTCTGCGCCTGCATCGCGCGCGCTTCGACAAGATCGCCGACATTCATGCGGAAGCCAGCCGCATGCAGATCGTCGTCGTCGTAGGATGTGAGCACGGTGACCGCGAGCACCTGAAGCGACGATCCCGTGCGCGCCTCGACCGCCGCCTTCATGGTCTGCGGATAAGCATGCACGGTGAGAAACGTCGCACCGAGCTTGGCGACGCTTTCGACGCCCTTGGCGACCGTGTTGCCGATGTCGTGCAGCTTGAAGTCGGCGAAAACCTTCTTGCCGGCGCTCGCAAGTTCGCCGATCAGCGGCAGGCCACCGGCATAACCGAGCTGATAGCCGATCTTGTAGAACACCACGCTGTCACCGAGTTTCATGATCAGCGCGCGCGCCGTTCCGACGTCAGAGACATCGAGAGCGACGATCAGGCGTTCGCGCGGCGGGACGGGTGCTGTCATCGGCTCACATCATGTGCTGGGCGACATCGACAAGCTGCCTCACCATGGCTTGCAGCGTGGCAATGTCTCCCGGATTCTTGAGATGATCGGCATCGTCGTACGCCTGGTCAGCGAACGACAGCGCCAGCTGATTGGGAATCACCAGCCCACGGCATCCGGACAGGATCAGACGAAATGCCGCCAGACAGCGCGCGCCACCGAGCTTGCCTTCGGATGCGGAGGCGAGCGCGAAGGCGCGCTCGCGAAACACTTGCCCTTGCGTCTCGCCGCGATCCTCGACGCGCGTGACCCAGTCGACGGCGTTCTTCACCAGCGCCGGCAGCGACGAATTGTATTCCGGCGTCACGAACACGACGCCGTGGTGCGAGCCGATCATGCGCTTGAGATTGACGGCATTCGCGGGAACGCCGGACTTTGCCTCGAGGTCGCCGTCATAGATCGGCAGCGGATAGTCGCCGAGCGAGATGCGCGTGACGTCGGCGTCGGCCTTGGCGAATTCGCGCGCAATAACGCCGGCAAGGCGCACGTTCAGCGAGCCGGTGCGCAGCGAGCCGGGAATGATGAGGATCTTGACGGCTGACATTTGACTCTGGCGAATGAACAGCGGAACGGACGCCCGCTTGCGCCAAGCGAAAAGCGGTCAGCCCTTGCGATACACCCAGACGCGCGCCGGGGGAAGGTTCATCCAGATGCGCTCGGACGCTTCGGTGGCAACGCCCGGCAGCGACTTTGGAATCGGCGGCGCGACGGAATAGGTGAACTGGATGAAGGGCGCATGCGGACCGAGCAGCGCGAACGCATCGCGGATCAGTTTCAGCCGCATCAGCATCGGCTTGGTCACCAGCGGCAGCCCGGAGACGACTGCGGAGGCCGTTTCCGTCAGAACGTCGCGCAGGGATTTCTCCAGCGCATAGGCATCGCCCTGCACCACCGTCGCTTGCGGAAAACGCTCGCGCAGCAGCGCGCAGAAGCTCGGATTGTATTCGACCAGCACCAGACGCTTTTCATCGATCCCGTGATCGAGGAGTGCCTTGGTGATCGCGCCGGTGCCGGGGCCAAGTTCGATAACGGGACCGGTGGAGTTTTTGTCAACGTAACTCGCCATAGTGCGGGCCAGAAGACGACCCGAGGGCATCACCGCGCCCATGTGCAGCGGCTTTTCGATCCATGAGCGGAGGAATCGGACCTCGTCGTCGAGACGGAGGGGTTTTTTTAACGCGCGCGCAGAGGATTGCGAGGGCATGTCTCTACCAGGCGGGACCGATACTCGGGGCTTCGTCAGGAAACCGTCACAAATCCGTACAGACGCGGTTCGAAACGGTCAAGCTTGACAAGCCCGTTGAAGTTCCATCAGCCGCTACGACGTCAGCAAGCGCATTCCCTGAATCAGGCACCGTCCGCACGGTTCGCGAAAAACTCCTTTACGCGGGAAAAGAAGCCCACGGCTTCCGGCTGGGTCGCGCCTGAGGACAGTTTTTCGAACTCAGCCAGCAGTTCTTGCTGCTTTCTGGTGAGATTCTGCGGCGTTTCGACCACGACCTGCACGTACATGTCGCCCTTCTGGCGCGAGCGCAGGACCGGCATGCCTTTTCCCGCAACGCGAAAACGCTGCCCCGACTGGGTCCCGGCCGGGACCTTGACCTTGGTCTTGGACTTATCGATCGCCGGCACGTCGAACTCGCCGCCAAGCGCGGCCGACACCATCGACACGGGCACACGGCAATGCAGGTCTGCGCCGTCCCGCTGGAACAGCGGATGGGCGGTGATCGAGAGGAAGATGTAAAGGTCGCCGGGCGGCCCGCCACGGACGCCAGCCTCGCCCTCGCCGGCGAGACGAATGCGGGTGCCGTCCTCGACACCGGGCGGGATGTTGACCGAGAGGTTGCGCTCCTTGGTCACGCGCCCGGTCCCCGAACACGATCCGCACGGATCTTCGATCACCTGGCCTCGGCCCTGACAGGCATGGCAGGTGCGTTCCAGCGTGAAGAAGCCCTGCGCATGCCGAAGACGGCCGGCACCGTTACAGGTGCCGCAGGTTTTCGGCTTGGAGCCAGCCTTCGCGCCGGTGCCGGAACAGGATTCGCAGGTGACAGAGACCGGAATCTGGATTTGCGCGGTCTTGCCGGCAAACGCCTCCTCCAGCGTGATTTCCATGTTGTAGCGCAGGTCCGCACCGCGCTCGCGGCCGCCACGGCCGCGCTGGCCGGCCATGCCGAACAGGTCTTCGAAGATGTCGGAAAAGGAGGAGGCGAAGCCCGAGCCGAAGCCGGGACCGCCGCCCATGCCGCCCTGCTCGAACGCGGCGTGGCCGTAGCGATCATAGGCGGCGCGCTTGTCGCCATCCTTGAGGATTTCGTAGGCCTCGTTGATTTCCTTGAACTTGAGCTCGCTCGTCTTGTCGCCCGGATTCTTGTCCGGATGCCATTTCATCGCCAGCTTGCGGAAGGCGCTCTTCAGGCCCGCGTCGTTGACGGAGCGTTCGACTTCGAGGGTCTCGTAGTAGCAGCGCTTGGTGGACATCGGCCGGGCTCTCAACGGTCGCGCACGCGGGTCATCTGCGGCCCAGCGCAGGCGACGATGCGGCTATCCATGTAGGGTGGAGGCAAGGCCCCCGGAATATCTCCGGGGGCAACTGTTTGTGAAAGATCGATCGGCATCACGACCGTCCCTCAATGGCGTCAGGCGGACTTCTTTTTGTCCTTGTCGTCGTCGACTTCGGTGAATTCCGCATCGACAACGTCATCCTTCGCGGCGTCACGCTTCGCGTCGGCTTCGGCCTGCTGTGCGTACATCGCCTCGCCGAGCTTCATCGACGCCTGCGCCAGGGTGTTGGTCTTGGCCTTGATCGCTTCGGCGTCGTCGCCCTTCAGCGCTTCCTTGAGATCGCTGACGGCGTCCTCGATCGCGCGGCGCTCGGTGTCGGCAACCTTCGCGCCATGCTCGGCCAGCGCCTTCTCGGTGGAATGCACCAGCGCGTCGGCATGGTTCTTGGCGTCGACCGACTCGCGGCGCTTCTTGTCCTCAGCCGCGTTCGCTTCCGCCTCCTTGATCATCTTCTCGATGTCGCTCTCGGACAGACCACCCGATGCCTGAATGCGGATCTGCTGTTCCTTGTTCGTCGCCTTGTCCTTGGCAGACACGTTGACGATACCGTTGGCGTCGATGTCGAACGTCACCTCGATCTGCGGCATGCCGCGCGGCGCCGGCGGAATGCCCATCAGGTCGAACTGGCCGAGAATCTTGTTGTCGGCCGCCATCTCGCGTTCGCCCTGGAACACGCGAATGGTCACCGCATTCTGGTTGTCCTCGGCAGTCGAGAATACCTGACTCTTCTTGGTCGGGATCGTGGTGTTGCGATCGATGATGCGCGTGAACACCCCACCCAGCGTCTCGATGCCGAGCGACAGCGGGGTCACGTCGAGCAGCAGCACGTCCTTGACGTCGCCCTGCAACACGCCCGCCTGAATGGCGGCGCCGATGGCCACGACTTCGTCCGGGTTGACGCCCTTGTGCGGCTCCTTGCCGAACAGCTGCTTCACCACTTCCTGGACCTTCGGCATGCGGGTCATGCCGCCGACGAGAACGACCTCGTTGATTTCGGCAGCCGAGAGACCGGCATCCTTCAGCGCCTTGCGGCACGGCTCGATCGTCTTCTGCACGAGGTCGTCGACCAGCGCCTCGAACTTGGCGCGGGTGAGCTTCATGGTCAGATGCTTCGGGCCGGACTGGTCCGCCGTGATGAACGGCAGGTTGATTTCGGTCTGCGTCGTCGACGACAGCTCGATCTTCGCCTTTTCAGCAGCTTCCTTCAGGCGCTGCAGCGCGAGCTTGTCGTTGCGCAGGTTGATGCCCTGCTCCTTCTGGAATTCGTCCGCGAGGTAGCCGACGAGGCGCATGTCGAAATCTTCGCCACCGAGGAACGTATCGCCGTTCGTCGACTTCACCTCGAACACGCCGTCGCCGATCTCGAGGATCGAGACGTCGAAAGTACCGCCGCCGAGGTCGTACACGGCGATGGTGCCCGACTTCGCCTTGTCGAGGCCGTAGGCGAGCGCGGCCGCGGTCGGTTCGTTGATGATGCGCAGCACTTCGAGGCCGGCGATCTTGCCGGCGTCCTTGGTCGCCTGACGTTGCGCGTCGTTGAAGTAGGCAGGAACGGTAATCACCGCCTGATCGACCTTCTGGCCGAGGTGAGCTTCAGCGGTTTCCTTCATCTTCTGAAGGATGAAGGCGGACACCTGCGAGGGCGAGTAGGTCTGGCCGTCGGCCTCGACCCACGCATCGCCGTTCGACGCCTTCACGATCTTGTAGGGGACGAGCTTCTTGTCCTTCTCGACCATCGGGTCGTCGTAGCGGCGGCCGATCAGGCGCTTCACTGCGAAGAAGGTGCGCTCCGGATTGGTAACAGCCTGGCGCTTGGCCGGCTGGCCGACGAGGCGTTCGCCATCATCCGTGACCGCAACGATCGACGGCGTGGTGCGCATGCCTTCGGCATTCTCAATGACTTTCGGTGATTTGCCATCCATCACGGCGACGCACGAATTCGTGGTGCCGAGATCGATCCCGATGACCTTACCCATGGTCTTGCATCCTTTGCTTGCGGCAGGCTGGCCGGGCCCTCAAAGGCATCCCGATCCGAACCCCCATTGTTCATGTGTTCAGTTAGGCGGTTCAATTGTACGCGATAGCGACGGTGAGCCTCATATAGGAGGGGGGGTCTGCGCCGCAAGACTTGGTGGCATGCACCGCGCACGAAAAGCGCCTCTGGCAGAGCGGTTTCAGCCTGACGAATGACGGACAATATCATGCATCTGCATGTTCAGCCGAACCCACTGGCGGCGGTTCGGGGATAGGGTTAACTCCGATCCCGAACGGCACCGGATTCAGGCCGAACCGCGCGGAAAATCCGATCATCGAACCGCCGCATTGCGATCCGAGTAGAGACTCCCATGACCCTTATCCGTCGCCGCTCAGCGGCCGTCTTCGCGCTCGTCCTGTTCATGTTCGCGGTCCAGACCGCAAACGCAAACCCGGTTTATCCGCCTGGAGTCCGTGTCGGCCTCGTTCCGTCCGACGGGCTGGCGCCAGCGAAAGGCTTCTCGGGCTTTCAATCGGCCGACGAGGGTGTGAAGGTGATTGTCGGCGAACTGCCGGCCGCCGCCTTTTCGGCCGTCGAGGCCGCGCAGAAAGCGGGGCCCCAGCCGAATGCGCCCAGGATCGAGCCGCTCCAGACCGCCGCCGGTCCGGGCTTCATCACGTCGGAGAGTGGCAAGAACGCCGCGACCACCGTGCGGCTCTATTCGCTGATCGTCGCCGGCGGGACGTTTTCCGGCTACGTCGCGGTGCAGGTAACAGAGGCCGCCGGGAAAGCGTTCCCCGACGAGACCATCCGCAAATTCCTGTCAACGGCGTCCTTGCGCAAATCCGTACCGACCGACGAGCAACTGTCGCTGCTGCCGTTCAAGATGACCGATCTCGCCGGCTTCAAGTCGGTACGCACCGTGGTGATCGGCTCGGCAATTCTGCTGTCCGACGATACCGAGGAGAAAGAAACCGAGAGCGGCGCGCCCTATGTGCTGGTGTCGGTGATCCCGGCGGTGCCCGGCGCACCCGAGGATCGGGATCGCTTTGCGCGGCAGGCCGTGGCAGCCGTCCCCGGCTTGAACAATGGCCGCATCACGTCATCGGAGCCCGTCCGCATCGATGGCACACCCGGCTTCGAGACGCGCGTCGAAGCGACCGCAGGCAAGGACGAACGGCCGGTGCAGCTTGTGCAATGGCTTCGCTTTTCCGGCAGCGGCGCAACGCTGCGCATTCTTGCGATTGCCAAAAAAGACGACTGGTCCGCGGCTTTCCCGCGCTTCCGTGCGGTCCGCGACGGCATTCAGGGGCGCTGATTATCGGGACTGGCACTGATCTATAAATGTCGTCATTGCCGGGCTTGACCCGGCAATCCATCGTTCTTCAGAGAGTTTTGAAGATGGATGCCCGGATCAAGTCCGGGCATGACGATCTGAGAATGACGCCCAACGTTCGCGGAGATATCCGGAGTATGCGGAGATATCCGGAGTATCAAGTGCCCTTCTTCGCCACACCGACCAGCGCCGGGCGCAGCACGCGCTCGCCGATCATGTAGCCGGCCTGTACCACCTGCACCACCGTACCCGGCGGCACCGACGAATCCGGCACCTCGAACATCGCCTGCTGGAAATTCGGATCGAACTTCTCTCCGGCCGGATCGAATTTCTTCACGCCGTTCTTCTCGAGCGTGTTGAGCAGCGAACGCTCGGTGAGTTCGACACCCTCGATCAACGCCTTCAGGCCCGGATCGGCGGCGGCCTTCGCTTCCGCCGACACGGCATCGAGCGTGCGCTGAAGGTTGTCGGCGATGTCGAGCACGTCGCGCGCAAAGCCGGTGATGCCATACGTGCGCGCGTCGGCGACTTCCTTGGCCGTCCGCTTGCGCAGGTTTTCCATCTCCGCGAGCGTCCGCAGCGTGCGGTCCTTGGCCTCGGTCAGTTCCTTTGCCAACGCTTCGGCCGATCCTTCTTCCGGATCGTCAGGCATAATGTAGGGCTTGGAGACTTTGGGCTCGGCATTCGGCGCGGCCGCCTCAACATTGTCCTTCTGCCCGTTTGGTTCGGTCATCGTTCCGTTCCATCAATCAAGAGAGGTTTGTTGAGGCGCATATCGGAGCTTTGGCGCCAAAAATCAAGGTTTCTCGTCGTTTTAGCGTAGATTCCGGGTGTTTCTACCCGCCCAGCATCTGGCTGACGATGCGCGCGGCGTAATCCACGGTCGGGATCACGCGGGCGTAGTTCAGCCGCGTCGGGCCGATCACGCCGAGCACGCCGACAATGTGGCCCGCGCCGTCGCGGTACGGCGCAATGATCGTCGACGAGCCGGAGAGCGAAAACAGCTTGTTCTCCGAGCCGATGAAGATGCGCACGCCATCCGCCTGCTCGGCGCGCCCGAGCAGATCGATCACGCCCTTCTTGGTTTCGAGATCCTCGAACAGAAGCCGTACGCGCTCGAGATCCTCCAGCGCATGCAGGTCTTCGAGCAGATTAGCATGGCCGCGCACAATGAGCTGACGCTCGTCGCTCGCGCCCCCGGACCAGCTGGCAAGACCCGCCGCGACCACCTTCTGCGTCAACTGATCGAGCTGTGCGCGATTTTGCGCGATGACGCTTTCGAGTTCGAGCCGCGCCTCGGCGAGCGTGCGGCCGCGAATGCGCGAATTGAGGAAGTTGGACGCTTCGGTCAACGCCGACGACGGCACGCCGGGCTGCAACGGCAGAACACGGTTCTCGACCTGGCCGTCTTCGGCGACCAGCACCACCAGCGCCTTTTCCGGTTCCAGCCGCACGAACTCGATGTGCTTCAGCCGCACGTTCGCCTTCGCTGTGGTCACCACCGCGGCCGCGCGC
>JBMOOJ010000138.1:0-43924 GCA_049323835.1 Pseudomonadota bacterium
ATGCCATCGATCGAGCAGGTGATGCCGTGGCTGCACCTGATTTTCGAGGCGTATGAGGACTACAAGGAGCAACGCGAGACGGAACGCCGCGAGGCGAGCGCGCGCGAGGCCCAGCTCGCGGCGATGCAATCGCCACCCGGCCTGGACGATGCGGAGAACGGGGAAGACGGCGCACGCGAGGGCAAGCGCGGCAAGAAGAAGCGCAAGGGCAAGAAGAAATAGCCCCGCCCCCGCCGGAGCGGCTTCGCGGCGGAGGGCGCACGTCAATTTTTTGCGGGCAGCGGAACCAAACACCGGTAGATGCGTTAGGGGGCACGCACCACCTTATTGCATCCATGACCCGTTATTTTTCCCTGCTCGTTTTCATCGCCCTGGTCCTCGGCGGCGGCCTCCTGATTGGCGCCAGCAATGTGCAGGAACCCGGCGGCTGGTACGCCGGCCTCAACAAGCCGCCGTTCAATCCGCCCGGCTGGGTGTTCGCGCCGGTTTGGACTGTCCTCTACGTCATGATCGCGATCGCCGGCTGGCGGATCTGGATGCGCGAGCGCGGCGGCGCGGCGATGGCCACCTGGTTCGTGCAGATCGCACTGAATTTCCTGTGGCCGCCGATCTTCTTCGGGCTGCAGCGGCCGGGCGCGGCGCTGATCGTGATCACGGCACTCATGGTGACGATCGCAATGTTCATCGTGCAATCATGGCATGGTGACCGCGTCGCCGCGCTGCTGTTTCTGCCCTACGCCGCATGGGCCGCGTTTGCGGCGCTGCTGAATATGTCGATCGTCATGCTCAACTGAATGTGACAGGCCGGCCGCACGCCTGTCATACCGTCACTGCCGTTTTCTGGTCCACACTGCGGATACGCTTGGCCCGGCAAGCGACCGGAGGGAGGAACAGGATATGACGACAGCCGATATCGCCGCGAAATTCACCGACGCCCTCAAGGGCAACCGCCTCGATGAAGCCGAAAGCTGCTGGTCCGACGACGTGGTCAGCATCGAGGCGCAGGATGGGCCGGCAGGCCGGGAAGCGCGCGGGAGGGCCGCCGTGCATGCCAAGGCGGAGTGGTGGTTCGCAAACCACGACATCCATGCGTTCGAAACGATCGGCCCCTACGTCAACGGCGACCAGTTCGCGCTGAAGTTCAAGCTTGACGTCACCCAGAAGGCCAGCGGCCAGCGGCTTCAGATGGAGGAAGTCGGCCTTTACACAGTGCGCGACGGCAAGATCGCGGAGGAGCGGTTCTTCTACTGATCCCTCCTCTGTTGATATTTCTTCTACTGATCTCTGGCGCATGGCCGCGGCCCGGATTGTTTGCCGGGCCGCAAAAGCCCGCCCGGCGATGACGAGCCCTCGCAACCCGCTACTCTGCCGCCGCTTGCGACAGGCTGCCGATAGGCCATGATCAGCACTCCCGATGTTGAAGGCAGCTTCGATCAACGATCAAAGTACCGGAGGCCACCCCGGCGGGAATGCGCCGGCGAGCGATCCAGCAGCTCGGCGGCTATCTCTTTAGCGCGCGTGTTTCGCGCAATACCCATTTTTCGCAGGGTTCGAGGCCGCCCTCCCGCAGTAGGATCCGGTTCTGCCTGATCACATCGGGAGAGATGCGTCGTGCGTTGCGTATCGGTGCTTGTTGCGGCGATGGTGCTGGGCGGGTGCGCACTCGACCCGTTCGTAACAGTTCTCGGCGAGACCTATACGGGTTACGCCGGCAACTGGCTGATCGAGGACAACGTCGATCCCATCACTGGTACGGCGGTGCCGTCAGCGCGCGTTCTCACCATCCGTTCATCGAGCGCATCACTCGATCTGTTCGCCAAACCCGCCACCATGCAGCTGACCTGCTCCGGCACCGACCCTGTCATCAAGTTCGCTTACGACTTCAAGATCGGCAGCAGCCTGAATTCGATCTTCGGCTACCGTTTCGACGAGCGGCCGGGGCGCGACACCATCAATGTCCGCTTTCTCCACGGGGCCAAGTCGGTCGTCATCGAAGACCGCGCGACCGTGGCGCAGTTCATCAAGGACATGGAGGGAGCGACAAAGCTCGTGGTGCGCACGCGCTCCTTCAACGCGGGCCGGTCGGTCACGGAGTTTGATGTCAGCGAGTCGGTTCTGCCGGTCCAGAAGGCATTCGCTGGATGCCCGTTCGCGTTGCCGCCAGCCTGAGCTACCGCCTTACCCTCAGAATGCTTTGCAGCATATGCAGACATGCCCGATCGCCGATCCTCACTTTACCATGGCCCGGCCTCATGCAATCGTAACGCCACAACATCAAAAGTTGTGCGCTGCTGGACATCCACGCAGACGAAATCATCATCACGGGAGGACTTCATGAAACGCTGGATACTGGCGGCGGTGGCGCTGCTTGCTCTCGGCTTGGCCGCAACACCGATCGTCACCGGTGCAGCGGCTCAATCCGCCGACGGCTGGGTGACCCTGTTCGATGGCAAGAACCTCGACAACTTCACGCAGGTCGGCGATGCGAACTGGAAACTCGCCAACGGCGAAGTGTCCGCCGACAACGGCAGCGGCTTTCTCGTGACGAAGCAGTCGTACGGCGACGTCCAGATCCGGGTCGAGTTCTGGGCAGACGACAACACCAACAGCGGCATCTTCACCCGGCTCAGCGATCCGGCAAAGATCACCGCAGAAAACTCCTACGAGATCAACATTTTCGACAAGCGCCCCGACCCAAGCTACGGCACCGGAGCGATCGTCAACTTCGCCAAGGTTTCTCCCATGCCGAAGGCGGGCACCGGCGGCGGCGGCAAGTGGAGCACATACGACGTCACGCTCAAGGGCAACAAGATCACTGTCATACTGAATGGCCAGAAGACGGTCGAACTTGAAGATTCGAAGTTCGCCAAGGGTCCGTTCGCGCTTCAGCGCTATCCGGGCGTCATCAAGGATGCCGGCGTCGGCCCCGTCAAGTTCCGCAAGGTCGAGGTGAAGCCGCTCTGATGGACCGATTGCTCCCGCTTGCTGAAGTCATCGCCGCGCGCCTGATCGCACGCGGCGAAACGGTTGGCGTCGCCGAGTCGTCCTCCGGCGGATTGATCTCGGCGGCACTGCTCAGCGTCGCCGGCGCATCCGCGTACTATCGCGGGGGCACCGTGATCTACACGCCGCGGGCCCGCGCCGGCATCGCCCTCATCACCAAGGAAGACATGGAAGGCCTGCGCTCGGCGACCGAGCCTTACGCCACACTGCTTGCCGAGCGCGTCAGACAGCAACTCGGTTCGACGTGGGGCCTCAGCGAAACCGGCGCGACCGGCCCGAGCGGCAACCGCTATGGCGACGCAGCCGGCCATTCCTGCACGGCCGTTGCAGGTCCGATCACCCGTGCCGTGACGATCGAAACCGGTCATGGGAATCGGCACGAGAACATGCGCACGTTTGCTGAACGGGCACTGGTGCTGCTGGCCGAAGCGCTCGAAGCGAAGACCGGCTGATCAGCTCGCATCGATGAAATGAAAAGGGGCGGCCCATCCATCGGATGAGCCGCCCTCTGTTTTCAACAACCGGACGTCAGTCGTGGTCGAGTTCGCCCATGTGCTTCTGCGAATAAAGTTCGACGCCGATCTTCTTGACGAGATCGATCTGGGTTTCGAGGAAATCGATATGTCCTTCCTCGTCCTTCATCAGCTTCTCGAAGATGTCGCGCGTCACGTAATCCTTGACCGAATGACAATGCGTCGCCGCCTTTTCGTAGAGCGCGCGCGCCGAATACTCAGCCTTGAGATCGCAATCCAGGATTTCCTTCACGCTCTGGCCGATATGCAGCGGATCGAGTACCTGCATGTTCGGGAAGCCGTCGAGGAAAATGATCCGGTCGATCAGCTTGTCCGCGTGCTGCATTTCCTCGATCGATTCCTTGCGCCAGACCTTGGCAAGGTCCTTGAGACCCCAGTTTTCCAACAGCCGATAGTGCAACCAGTACTGGTTGACCGCCGTCAGTTCATGGCGCAGCGCCTTGTTGAGAAAATCGATGACCTTCGGATCGCCCTTCATGACGCGGCTCCATGCTGAGAGGCCCACGGCGAGCCTCAATCTTTCTATTTAGAACCATTCTAAATGAGAACAAGAGCAGCAGCAAGCCCTAACCGGCGCACGGCGCCGGTGCTCGCTCAAGGTCAAAATCTCAAGTCAGAGAGCAGCTTGCGCGGGTTCCGCACGCGGATCGAGCGCCCGTGCCAGCGCTGCAGCCTTCTCGTGGTCGCTACCATGGGGGCAGCCGGAACAGCAGGCCTTGGCGCAGGCGCCCAGAGCCTCGTTCATGATTTTCTTGATCGTGCGGGCGCAGCGGCCGCATTCAGCACTGCAACCGAGGCAGCCGTACACCTGCCGGGCGGTGCGTGGCACAGGCCCGCCCGAGGTCACCGCATTGCGGATGTCGTGATCGGTGATGACGTTACAGGAACAGACAATCATGAAGGCCCGAAAACCCTAGCGAACGCCTTATCGATATTTCAGCGAGCCAGGCGGCGCAAAAGGAAAACAGGCACTTTCAAGCTATTCCAAACTTGAACGAAATCGCCCGCTATTCATTAGAACGGGTCTAATCTACGATCCTCGGTGGCCTCCTCCCTGACACTGCTGGGAGGAGCCGGATACGCCCTGACAGGCGGTAGCCGGTTTGAGTTTCCGCCGTTGTCTGTTGCGTTTGCAGGAGGTGGTGTCATGAGAAAACTCGTTCTGGCGGCAGCGGCTGCCGCAATGCTGGCCGCAACCACGTTTGCGCCCCAACCCGCTGAAGCCCGTGGCGGCCGGATTGCCGCCGGCGTGCTCGGTGGTCTGGCTGCAGGCGCCATCATCGGCGGTGCACTGCACGGCGGATATTATGGCGGGTACTATGGTGGCTACTACGGCCCCCGCCACTACGGCGGTTATGCTCCGGGCTACTACGGTTATGGCCCCGGCTACTACGGATACGCTCCGGCCTACTATGGCGGATATGCCCCTGCCTACTACGGCGGGTATGGCGGCTGCTATCTGCGCCGTGAGCGCTTCTGGGACGGCTACGGCTGGCGCGTCCGCCGCGTTCAGATTTGCGGTTGAGCCGGCAAGCATTGCCACTCCGGCGGTAGCTGAAAGCCGCCGGAGCAGCAAAATCGGCTGAATCACATGACATTCCGGGTGAGAACAGCGTTTTCGCCTTCAAAAACCCGTGTTTCTGCGGCATGTCGGCAACAGCATTTACGGCTCGTTCAGCCGATGCTTTCAATGATGTGACGATCGGGATAACATCGCGTATTCGTTTGAACATTGGCTGACCGATTCCCAACGCCGGGATTTGGCGTGATCTGAGGAGATGATGATGAAAAAGACTGTTTCGGCGATCCTCGCGGTCGCGACCCTCGCCGGCTCGATCGTGACGGCCATTCCGGCTGCACAGGCTGACGGCGGCCGTATCGCGGCTGGCGTTGCTGGCGGCCTGATCGGTGGCGCAATCATCGGCGGCGCGATCGCCAATGCGAACCGCCCGGCCTACGGCTATGCCCCGGCTCCGGTTTATGTCGAAGAGCCCACCTGCCGCATCGTTCGCGAGCGCTACTGGGATGGCTACGGCTGGCGCATCCGCCGCGTCGAAGTGTGCTGATCGCACACCTTCGAACGAACCAACACGAAACCCGGCCTTCACGGCCGGGTTTTTGTTTGCGGTGCCGTCGTCGGTTGGGATGATTTCGGCTGGGATGACTTGGGCGCAGCACCTTTCGGCTGTAGCGCGGCCGGCGTTGGATCTGCCGCAGGCGCATTCATCGCCTTGAGTACCGCCTTGCTCGGCCAGCAGTCGACCTTCAGCCCCGCTGATTTCTGATACGCGCCGAGTGCGGAGCGCGTCTTCATGCCGGCCTTGCCGTCGATCTTGTCACTATAGAGTCCGAGCGCCGTCAGTTTCCGCTGCATCGCCTCGACATCGGTCGTCCGCAGCTGCGTTGACGCCGACCACGGCGTCTCGAAGCGTTCGGGACTCGAAATGCGATCGCTCAAGTGACCGACAAACAGCACGTAGAGGTCGGAGAAGTTATACTCCTTGATAACGAAGTAGTTCTTCGTCGTCAGGAACGTCGGACCATAAATTCCTTCCGGCTGAATGAACGATGCCGTCTGAGCTTGCTCGAGCGGATGGAGCTGGCGTCCGCGCACCGGCACGAACCCGGCTTTCAGCCACTCGCCAATCGTTCGCGTCGTTTCGGGAACGCCCAGGGTGCAATCGACGTTCTTCGGCGCATGCACCTCATAGGCCCAGCGGACACCGGGCTGCCAGCCTTTGTTCTTCAGCTGCAATGCCGCTGACGCCAGCGCATCGGGCACCGACGTCCAGATGTTGCGGTGGCCGTCGCGGTCATAGTCGACGGCGTTCTTGAAAAACTCGGACGGGAGAAATTGCGTCAGTCCCATCGCGCCCGCCCACGATGAACGCATGTCCTTCAGCTTGACGTGCCCTTCGTCGAGGATCTTCAGGCCGAGTATGAACTCCTCGCGGAATTGCGCTTTCCGCCGGCCGACATAAGCCTGCGTCGCCAGCACGCGGATCGCGTTGTGCGGCAGCGCCGCGCGGCCGAAATCCGTTTCGCGACCGAAGATGGCGAGCACCACCGTGGCCGGCACGCCGTAGTCACGTTCGATACCAATCAGCGATGCGCGATGCTGCTGCATCAAGGTCTGCGCATGCGAAGCGAGACGGCCGATCGTACCTTCGTTCACATACTGCGACGGGACTTGCACGAACTCGGCCTGTGCCGGCGCGCCGGTCTCCGGCCGTCCAGGCAGGATCAGATCAGGCAGCGAATAATCAGGCTCGAGCCGGCGCGTCACCGTATCGAACGTCTTGCGCGAAACGCCGGCTTTCTGCGCCTCGGGCCACAGCGATGCGATGAACTGCGAGAAGGCCGGATCGGGCGCGGCCGATGCAGGCGCAAAGACGACAAGGATGGCCAACAGGACGGCGGTCGCGAAGGTTGCTGGCCGCCTCCTCATGCATCTGCATAGGCGGCGGCTGTGCGACATCAGTGCGCCACGGGCTCACGCGCCACGTGTCCTGTCGCATGTCCGCGCGCGGCCTCGACCGCACCGTTGGACAGCTTGTCGACATAGGCGATGCCGATGGCTGACAGGATGAAGACCGTGTGGATGATCGTCTGATACATGACACCCACGTCGGTGTAGGTCGTCCTGCCGGAGCCGAGGCCGCCGGCTTCGATAAAGGTTCGCAGCAGGTGGATTGAGGAGATGCCGATGATCGCCATCGCGAGCTTTATCTTCAGCACGCTGGCATTGACGTGGCTCAGCCATTCCGGCTCGTCCGGATGACCCTGCAAGTTGAGCCGCGACACGAATGTCTCGTATCCGCCGACAATGACCATGACGAGCAGATTCGAGATCATCACCACGTCGATCAGACCCAGCACCACCAGCATGATCTGCTGCTCGCTGAAGGTCGTGGCATGCTCGATCAGATGCCACAGCTCCTTCAGGAACAAGATGACGTAGACGCCCTGCGCCACGATCAAGCCGAGGTAGAGCGGCAATTGCAGCCAGCGCGATCCAAAGATCAGCATCGGCAGCGGCTGCAGGTGAGCGCCCTTCGGCGGAAGCGGCGTTTCAGGGGTCAGGGACATCCGGACATCTCAATCAAAGGAAAACGACACCGGGTTCTTACCCGATTCATTGTGACCCAATCGAGACGATTCGGAGGGAAAAATGCCTCGTTACGCGGGGCGCCGCGTCAGCGATAGCCAGATGCCGCCGCCGATCAGCATGCCGCCTGACAGCCGGCCGAGCAGCTTCGCCCGTGCCGGCTTCATGAACCATCCCCGGCCGAGGCCCGAGGCAATCGCCCAGCCGGAATCGGTGACCGCCGCCATCAGCACGGAGACGGCGCACATGACCGTCAGCTGGAAATCCGGCGGCAAGCTCCGATCCACGAATTGCGGCAGGAACGCCGTAAAGAAGGCTGCCGTCTTCGGGTTCGACAGCGCCACCAGAAAGCCGCGCCAGAAATGCACCTGCCCGGTCATCGGCGCAGCATCCGCCTTGCCGGCGCTGCGCCAGACCTGAATGCCGAGCCAGATCAGATAGGCGGCGCCCGCCCAGCGGATCACCTCGAACAGCAGCACTGAACTCTTCAGCACCCAGGTCAAGCCGAAGGCGATCGCCGCGATCAGCACCGCATTGCCGGCAACCGTGCCCATGACCGTCGTCAGCGCCGCACGAATGCCCTGCGTCGCGCCGGTTGCGATCACCAGGGTCACGATCGGCCCCGGCGTGATGACGAGAATGAAGGTGATGAGGAGGAAGGCGCTGAAGAGTTCGGGATTCATACTGGCTCGCTTACGTTTTGGGTCTGGCACCCATTCGCTTCATCAGTATCGCCTCCGCGTCCTCCTGCGGCAAGCCCGATGCCAGCAACTGGTCGACGGTCCAGCCCTCGCGCGTCAGCATGAAGGCGACCAGCAGCCGGTAGCGCGCATAGAGACCGGACTTGGCATAGTTCATCTCGGACTTGTCTTCGATGAGCGCCTGCGTCAATTCATCGATATCGACGTCGCCGCCAAAGCCGATGATGTCGCAGATCCCTTCCTTGATCCACGCCGGCAGCAGCTGGTTTCCAATCGCGCCGACACGCGCGCCGACCAGGCTGTGGCCGATCTCATGCGCCATGTAGTAGACCAGCGTGCGCGGCGGCAGCACCAGCCCATGATTGCCGGAGATGCGGTTATTGGCGATGTCGGCGCGCCCGATGAAAACGTTGCGCGAGGGATAGTAGTTGATCCCGCCAGCCTGCCAGTGCGGGAAGAAGAACAGCCGCCGGCGCCATTCCGTGTTGGTGATGAACACACGATGCGTTACGCCATCGAGCGGCAACGGCGAAGCGTTGATCCGTTCGACCGTCTCGCTGAGCAGCTGCCGGGCCTGACCTTCGTCAAACGGCGTATCGGACCATAGTTCGAGCTGCCCGTGCGTCATCGAGTGCGCAAACAGGGGTTGCGGGAACGCCAGCAACCCCGCGACGAGAATGACGACAGCAACGGCTGCGGTCGCAATGACCGCACTTATTGTTCGAAGATATTGCAACGAGCGCCGCATGATCCGAACCTCCAGCCTGCGCTATTGATGCGCAGCGATCGAGGCTCTGATGTGGCGTCTAGCGCACCGCCACCATGAACAAGCGGGGAAAGCGCAGCATCACCTTACCGTCGTACAGCGGCGGATAGGCTTTGGCGATACGCGCCGTATAGGTTTCGATGAACGCCCGCCGCTCGTCCATTTCGAGCGGATCGAGGAACGGACGCAGCCCCGAGCCCCTGACCCACTCAACGATGGCTGCCGCATCGTCCAGAACGTGATTGTAGATCGCGTGCCAGATTTCGAAGCGCGTGCAGAGCGGCTTCAATGCGTCGTAGTAGACCTGCGGGTCGGGGAGAAGGTCGCGGGCGCTGGCAGCCTTCTCGAGCTGTTCCCTGAATGGTTCGAGGCGAGCGACCTCGCGCATCAGTTCGTGCGACGGCTCATCGAGATTGTCGGGCATCTGGACCGCGAGCACCCCGCCCGGCGGCAGCGTTCCAAGCAGACGCTTCAATTGCCGCAGATGATCCGGCACCCATTGGAAGACCGCGTTGGCAAACAGCACGTCGGTTTGCGTTTTCGGCATCCAGTGCGAAACATTGGCCTCGATGAAGTTGACGTTGGGCAGTCGCTCGCGCGCCTGGCGCAGCATATCCGCCGACGTATCGATCCCGGTAACCGCCGCCTGCGGCCAGCGCTTGACCAGCAGTTCGGTCGAGTTACCCGGCCCGCAGCCGATATCGACAACCTTTCGTGCGTCCTGGAGCGGGACCTGCGCGAGCAGCGCGCGCGCCGCGCGGGTGCGCTCGTCCTCGAACTTCAGATACTGCTGGGCGTTCCAGTCCGCCATAGCATCATCACCGCGTGAGCTTCTTATACTTCACCCGGTGCGGGATGATCGAGTCCTGACCGAGCCGGCGCATTTTGTCCTTCTCGTAGTCCTGGAAGTTCCCCTCGAACCACTCGACGTGGCTGTCGCCTTCGAAAGCGAGGATGTGCGTCGCGATGCGGTCGAGGAACCAGCGATCGTGGCTGATGATGACGGCGCAGCCGGCGAAATCCTCCAGCGCCTCTTCCAGCGCGCGCAGCGTATCGACGTCGAGGTCGTTGGTCGGCTCGTCGAGCAGCAGGACGTTGGCGCCGGACTTCAGCATCTTGGCAAGATGGACGCGGTTGCGTTCACCGCCCGACAGCGCGCCGACCTTTTTCTGCTGATCCGCGCCCTTGAAGTTGAACGCCGAACAGTAGCCGCGCGAGTTCACTTCCTTCTTGCCGAGCAGAATCTGGTCGTTGCCGCCGGAGATTTCCTCCCACACGGTCTTCTTGCCGTCGAGCGCATCGCGCGACTGATCGACGTAACCGAGGTGCACGGTCTCGCCGATCGTGATGGTGCCCTTGTCCGGCGTTTCCTGCTTGGTGATCATCCGGAACAGCGTGGTCTTGCCGGCGCCGTTGGCGCCGATGACGCCGACAATGCCACCGGGCGGCAGTTTGAAGGTCAGGTCGTCGATCAGGAGCCGGTCGCCGTAGCCCTTCGACAGCCCCTCGAAATCGACGACGTTGGCGCCGAGCCGCTCGGCGACCGGAATGATGATCTGCGCGGTCTGCGTCTGCTTCTCGCTCGCCTGCTTGAGCAGTTCCTCGTAACGCTGGTAGCGCGCCTTGGATTTGGCTTGACGCGCTTTCGGCGACGCCGCGATCCACTCCTGCTCGCGCGCGAGCGTGCGCTGATGCGCGGCCTCTTCGCGGCCTTCCTGTTCAAGGCGCTTCTGCTTCTGCACCAGCCATGACGAGTAGTTGCCCTCGTAGGGGATGCCGCGGCCGCGATCGAGTTCGAGAATCCAGCCCGTCACGTTGTCGAGGAAGTAGCGGTCGTGGGTAACGATCAGGATCGCACCCGGATAGTTGCGAAGGTGGCCTTCGAGCCACGACACGGATTCCGCATCGAGATGGTTGGTCGGTTCGTCGAGCAGCAACAAGTCCGGCTGATCGAGCAAGAGACGGCATAGCGCGACGCGGCGGCGCTCGCCGCCCGACAGCTTGGTCACATCGGCGTCATCCGGCGGACAACGCAGCGCATCCATCGCCTGATCGACCTTGCTGTCGAGATCCCACAGGCCCTGCGCCTCGATCTCGTCCTGCAATTTGGTCATCTCGTCCGCAGTCTCGTCCGAGTAGTTAGTCGCAAGCTCGTTGTAGCGATCGAGGATCGCTTTCTGCTTGGCGACGCCTTCCATCACATTCTCGCGCACGGTCTTGCTGGCGTCGAGCTGCGGCTCCTGCTCGAGGTAGCCGACGCGGGCGCCTTCGGCGACCCAGGCTTCGCCGCTATAGTCCTTGTCGAGGCCGGCCATGATCTTGAGCAGGGTCGACTTGCCGGAGCCGTTGACGCCGAGCACGCCGATCTTGGCGTCCGGGTAGAAGGACAGGTGGATGTTGTCCAGCACCTTGCGGGTCGGATAGGCCTTGGTCAGGCCCTGCATGAAGTAAACGAACTGGCGAGCCATCGCGGTCCTGACACTCTTTCTGAGGGGTCTGATTTTGCGGGTTCAGCGGGAATTTGCGCTGATGTAGCCGTGCGGTTCCGAAAGGGCAACCATCCTGATGTCCCCGTTAAGCGGACAGCAAGCTTAATGTCCATCCCCGGACTTTCCCGCAGATTTCAAACCACATTTTAATCAGTTCCGCCGCATGTTGAACGCAGCAGGGCACGAGCAGCGACCAAACGACAAAGTCGCTCCCGGACGGCGGAACTAGTCCCAGGATTGTTTCCATGGCTGCCATCAACGAGCCGGTCACCGGCACCATCGATCTCAATGGCCGCGACGGCGGCGTCCTTGCCGAGGTCGTCGCGTTCTGGCGTCAGTTCATCGTTGCGGCTTTCAATCCCTACCGTCCTGAACAGCACTATATGCGCGGTCCCGGACCGGCCTGGCGCGCCAAGCACGGCATTCCGTCCCGCTAGACACCCAATCTTGTTCCCAATCCGGTTGTTGCCGCTTGCGCCGGTCCCCGGCGCGCGCGACCATGGGCATCTTCTTGCGGCCTCCGGCCGCCATTCCTGATACGAACCGGATTTAAGACCCATGCGCCTGCGCTGTGCGATCCTCGACGACTATCAAAACGTGGCCCTCAAGCTCGCCGATTGGTCGGAGCTGAAAACAAAAACCGACATCACGGTCTTCAGCAAGCCGTTCGCGTCCACCGCCGAGGCCATCGCCGCACTCCAGGAGTTCGAGATCATCTGCGCCATGCGGGAACGCACCCCGTTCAGCAAGGACGTGCTCGGCGCACTGCCGAAGCTGAAGCTGCTCGTTACCTCTGGCATGCGTAACGCGGCGATCGATCTGCCCGCGGCCGCCGCGCGCGGTATTGTAGTGTCGGGGACCGACAATCCTGGAAAGCCGACTGCAGGACTCGCCATCGGCCTGATGCTGGAACTGACCCGCAAGATCGGCTTCGAGAACGCACGCATGAAAGCCGGCGAGCCGTGGCAAACCACCATCGGCATGGACCCAGAAGGCAAGGTCTTCGGCGTCCTCGGCCTCGGTAAACTCGGAACCAGCGTCGCGGGGATCGCCAAGGCCCTTGGCATGAAGGTGCTGGCCTGGAGCACCAACCTGACGCCGGAAGCCTGTGCCGCCGCCGGCGTGGAATACGCAACGAAGGAACAGCTGTTCTCGCAGTCCGATGTGATCAGCGTCCATGTGGTGCTGAGTGCACGCTCACGCGGGCTGGTCGGGCGCGAGGATCTGCGCCGCATGAAGCCGACGAGCTACATCATCAACACCGCACGCGCACCGATCATCGACGAGGATGCGCTGATCGAAGTGCTGCGCGAGAAGACAATCGCTGGCGCCGGCCTCGATGTGTTCCCGATCGAACCGCTGCCGCTCGACCATCCATTCCGCACGCTCGACAACGTCGTCATTACGCCGCACATCGGCTACGTCACCGAGGAGACTTACCGCTGCTTCTACCGGGAGACCGTGGAAGACGTGGCGGCCTGGCTCGATGGCAAACCGATCCGCGTTCTGAGCTGATCGCTACACAATGCCCAAACAAAATGCCCGGCATGAGCCGGGCATTTTGTTCGAACCTGTAGCTCGCGCTCAACGCACCGTCACCGGCGCGGGCAGCGGCGGCACGACGGTCGGTCCGGTGCCCGGCACCGGCGCATTCGATGCCAGGTCGCCTGGCGGGATCGGAGCCGAGCCTGACGACTGCGGCGCATAGATCTGACTGCCCTGCAACTGCACCGGGTCAGCGGCTGCGGTGTTCGCCGGGACCGGCGGCTTGCCGCCCGGCAACACGACCACGCGGGTACCAACCTTCACGCGCTCGAACAGATCGGCGACATCGGAATTGAGCATACCGAAACAGCCGGACGACACGGACTGACCGATGGTCGACGGCTGGTTGGTTCCGTGGATGCGATAGACCGTATTACCGAGATACATCGCGCGTGCGCCGAGCGGATTGCCGGCCATGAAGCGCGGCAGGTACGGCTGGCGCTCGATCATCTCCGCCGGCGGATGCCAATCCGGCCACTCGGCCTTGCGCGTGATCTTTTGCACACCGTTCCAGGTAAAGCCGTCGCGGCCGACACGAATGCCGTAGCGAATGGCGCGGCCGTTGCCGAGCACATAGTAAAGGTACGTATTCGACGTATCGACCACGATGGTGCCCGCGGGCTCCTTGGTCTGGAACGCCACTTCCTGCTTGCGCAGGTGCGGCGGCAATTCCTTGACCGGGCCGGTTTCCGGCTGTTCGTCGGCAGGCAGCGCCATCACCGACTGACGCGGATCGCTGGCTTGCGGCGGCTGGAGCGACCCCGTCACGCCGGCAACGCCTTCCGGAGGACGCATCACGCCGTCACGCGGCTGCTGGGCCGGGCGGTCGGAATAGATCACCGGCGGCGGACCGGAGGGCTGGCCGTAACGCGGATCGTTCGGAGACAGGACCGGACCGGCCGGCGCTGCATTAGCGGATGGACGGCCATAGCGCGGATCGTCCGGCGACAGGATCGGACCGAGTGGCGCCGGTGCGGGGCCGGGCGGCGGCAAGGCGGCCGGATTCTGCGACAAGGGCGCGTCGTCATCGTCCAGCGCATCGAAGTCCGGCGCGTTGGCCTGACCGCGATACGGCTGCTGCACCGAGTAGCCCGGCGGCTGCTGATAGATCTGTGCGACGGCTGGCACGGCCACCGAACTCAACGCAATGGCGCCAAAAACCGCAAAAATGCTCTTGTTCATCATGCCGGTTGTATAACCCTGAAGCCCGTACTGGAACGTTAATAGCCATTTCCACCACGATATAGGCGCATTCAAGACCACGGGGTGAAAATTCGAACCCCCAGGATGTGACATTTTCGCGAGTTTTGCGGCTTCTGCAGGCCCGAAATCGTGCGCGCCTGGCATGGGTTCCGGACTACAAAATTTAACGAATCGGGCACGCGACGTTGCGCTATTCTCATCGACAGCTGATTCGGAACTTGCCTCCGCAAATCGCGCGCGAGCAGCACGATATCCGGCGTCTCTTTTCAGGTTGCGTGTGTTGCGTTCAGTGCTTGTCGGCGTTTTGCGTTCGTCACGGCTCTAACGTCCTCGCGCCCCGCCCGAGGCTGGACATCGCAGGCAAATGCTTCCCGGATTTCGGTTTCTGTTCATCGCGACCGTCATGTCGGTCTCCGTGATGATTTTCGGACTTGGCGCCGCCGCGCTTCTGCGTGCTTCGCATGAGAGCTTCGCGACCTTTCCGCAACGCCGCCCGCCCGAGCAGGTATTCGTCAAGACGGATACATCGGTGCCGATGATCGCAATGTTGCGCGTCGAGCCGGAATTTCAGACGACCGCAGTCGCGCCTTCGGTATCCGCACCTGCGGCAGTTCGCGATGAACCGGCCGCGATTGAGAGCAAGGCCGGCATCGCTGCCTCGGCGGCGCAGACGGCAGAACCCGCCACCGCCGCAGCCGATGCAAGTCCGTCAACGCCAACAAAAGAAGAAGCAGCCCTCGGCCCGCTTGCGGCGCTGAATGCGCCGCTCACTCCGCCACCGACCGAACCGCAACCGGCAATGCCGCCCGACATCCCGGCATCGCCAGCCGATGCCACACCACCGGCGGCCACCGCTGCGGTGCCTGAGAACCCGACTCCGGTCCAGTCAATGCCTGCCCCCGATCAGGCCGCGACAGGACCGGTGACGGTTGCGGCGCTCAACGATGGCGGCGATGTCGTCGCCCGCATTGCCGATGCACGCAAAAGGGCGGAAGCTGCTAAAACCCGCGCGCGCGATCTGGAGGCAGCGCGGCGCGCGCGTGCCGCAAAGCTAGCTGCGCAGCGGCGGCGGATCGCCGCCATTCGCGCACGCGAAGCGCGGCAGAAGCAGCAGCAGGAACAGCAGCCGTTCGCGCCGCTCTTCAATACGAACTGAAATTGCTCAGGCTGGTCCGGTCGCAAGCGGCGGGCCGTCGGCTGCGCCCCACTCCGTCCACGACCCGTCGTACAGCGCCGGATTCTCGACGCCGAGACGATAGAGCGCGAGTGTGAGCACACCGGCCGAGACACCCGATCCGCAGCTCGTGACGATCGGTGCATCAAGCCTGACGCCTGCGTCCGTGAACGCCGCACGGAGAACGTCGAGCGGCTTCATCGTACCCGTGCTGTCGATCAGCAGGTTGTAGGGCACGTTGCGCGCGCCCGGGATATGGCCGACGCGCAAACCGGGACGCGGCTCGGGAACGGTGCCTTCGAAACGGTTCTGCGCACGCGCGTCGATCACCTGCTCGGCACGACTTGCGACATTCGCGACCATCTGTTCGATTTTGCGCACGCGCTTGGCATCGAACGTCGCCTTGTAGGTCGCGGGCTTAGGCGTCACCACTCCGCCTTCAACCTTGCGGCCTTCCGAAACCCACTTCTTTAACCCGCCGTCGAGCACGCGGACGTCCCGATGTCCATAGGACAGGAACATCCACCATGCGCGCGGCGCCGCCATCCAGCTTCCGGAGTCATAGACAACAACCGTATCGGAGTTGCCGATGCCCAGCGCGCCGGCATCGCGGCCGAATTGATCGGCGCTCGGAAACATGTGCGGCAGCGGATTGGCGTGATCCGACACATCGTCGATATCGAAGTACGGCGCATCCGGAATATGCGCCTTCAGGTAATCGTCCTTCGCCAGCGGCGTGACGCCAGGCATCTTGAACGAAGCGTCGATGACCTTGACGTTCGCATCATTCAGATGCGCGGCGAGCCATTCGGTGGAAACCAGCGGGTCGGTGGGAGGCATCCTCAGTCCTATCGTTTCCGTCATGCCCGCGCTTGTCGCGGGCATCCACGTCTTACAGGCTGTTGAATTAAGGAAGGCGTGGATGGCCGGCATAGGCGTTCTTTAGAACGCCGTTCTTCGAACGGCTATGCCCGGCCATGACGGCGATTGTGGAACTAGCTTTTCGGCTTCTTCGGTTCGACCTTCTCGACCGGCAAGCCGGCCTTTTGCCAGGCACCGAAGCCGCCATCCATGTGGGCGACGGGCTTCAACCCCATGTCGTCGGCGGTCTTCGCCGCGAGCGCCGAACGCAAACCGCCGGCGCAGTGGAAGATGAACTTCTTGTCTTCCTGGAAGACCGGCTTGGCATACGGCGACTGCGGATCGATCCAGAATTCCAGCATGCCGCGCGTGCAGGAGAACGCGCCTGGAATCTTTCCATCGCGCTCGATCTCGCGCGGATCGCGAATGTCGACCAGCACCACACCGCCCTTGGCCATGGCGTCGTGCACCTGTTGCGCGCTCATCGTCTCGATTTGCGCGTTGGCCTCGTCGAGCATCAGCTTGATGCCGCGTTTGATCTGCTGGGGCATGTTTTTCGTTCCTGTATCCTGCACTCGATGCATCATTCTAGTCGTCATGGCCGGGCTTGTCCCGGCCATCCACGCCTTAAACTTGCTGGGTAGCCCAAGACGTGGATGCCCGGCACAAGGCCGGGCATGACATCGAATTTCAATCGCGCCGTGAACAAGTCAGTGCGACAGCTCCTTCATCGCGCCTTCCAGCCCCTCGAGCGTCAGCGGGAACATGCGCTCGGCGAACAGGCGGCGGATGATGGTGGTGGATTCCGAATAGTCCCAGTGCTTGCGCGCCACCGGGTTAAGCCAGACCGTGTGCGGATAGGTCCGCGTCACGCGCTCGAGCCAGACATTACCGGCCTCTTCGTTGACGTGCTCGACCGAGCCGCCCGGCACCATGATTTCGTAGGGTGACATCGACGCATCGCCGACGAACACGACCTTATAGTCGTGCGGATACTTGTGAAGGATGTCCCAGGTCGGCGTGCGATCCGAGAAACGCCGCTTGTTCTGCTTCCACACGCCCTCATACAGGCAGTTGTGGAAATAGAAGTATTCCATGTGCTTGAACTCGCTCTTCGCGGCGGAGAATAGCTCCTCCACCTGCGCGATGTGCGAGTCCATCGAGCCGCCGATATCGAAGAACACGAGAACCTTCACCGCGTTGCGCCGTTCGGGCCGCATGTGCACGTCGAGATAGCCGTGGTTCGCGGTCTCGCGAATGGTCGTGTCGAGATCGAGCTCGTCCGGCGCGCCGGTGCGCGCGAACTTGCGCAAGCGCCGCAGCGCCACCTTGATGTTGCGGATGCCGAGCTCGACGTTGCCGTCGAGATCCTTGAACTCGCGGCGGTCCCACACCTTCACGGCGCGGAAATTGCGGTTCTTCTCCTGACCGATGCGAATGCCTTCGGGATTGTAACCGTTGTTGCCGAACGGCGACGTACCGCCGGTGCCGATCCACTTCTTGCCGCCTTCGTGGCGCTTCTGCTGCTCTTTCAGCCGTTCGCGCAGCGTCTCCATGAGCTTGTCCCAGCCCATGGCCTCGATCTGCTTCTTCTCTTCCTCGGTGAGATACTTTTCGGCGAGCTTCTTCAGCCACTCGGCCGGAATGTCCGCCTTCTCCATCGCGTCGAGGAGATTTTCGAGACCCTTGAAGACCGAACCGAACACGCGGTCGAACTTGTCGAGGTTGCGCTCGTCTTTCACCAGCGCCGCGCGCGACAGGTAGTAAAAATTCTCCACGCTCTGATCGGCAAGGTCGGCGTCGAGCGCCTCCATCAGCGTCAGGTATTCGCGGAGCGTGACCGGCACCTGCGCGTCGCGCAGGGATGTGAAGAACTGCAAAAACATAATTTGAAAGTTGCGTGCGAACCCGGCTGCGTCAAGTACCGGTCGCGCGGCCGGCATCGGCATTTGTGCAGATCGATATGTACACACCCGGTGTACTGACCGGGCCGGCCGCTGGACCGGCGGTATTTTTGTATTAGACTTTCGTCTGCCACTCTGGCCCGATTGCCGGGACCGGACGATGGCCGTCAGAAATGACGACATAACAAGGGGTTGGAGAGGGGAACGTCAACATGGGTATTGAATCCATCATCATCTGGCTGATCGTCGGCGCCATCGCCGGCTGGCTGGCCGGACTGATCGTCAAGGGCGGCGGCTTCGGCCTGATCGGCAATATCGTGATCGGCATCGTCGGCGCCGTGGTCGCGGGCTGGCTGTTGCCGAGGCTCGGCATTGCCATCGGCGGCGGCATCGTTGCTGCAATCATCAACGCCGTGATCGGCGGTGTTATTGTGCTCGTCATTCTTTCACTGATAAGACGCGCCTGAGACAGGCTTTCGCGAATGGGACGACCGCCGTCAGGCGGTCGTTTCATGTTTAAAACAAAGTATGACTTCGCGCAGTCGACGCGAGGCAACGGGGCAAAGGTCCGATGAAATTTTCCGGTACGAAGAATTACGTCGCCACTGACGATCTGAAGGTCGCGGTCAATGCCGCGATCGTGCTCGAGCGGCCGCTGCTCGTGAAGGGTGAGCCGGGCACCGGCAAGACTGTGCTTGCCGAAGAAGTCGCAAAGGCGATCGGCGCCCCGCTCCTGACCTGGCACATCAAATCGACGACGAAGGCGCAGCAGGGCCTCTACGAGTACGACGCCGTCTCGCGCCTGCGCGACAGCCAGCTCGGCGACCCGCGCGTCTCGGAGATTTCCAACTACATCAAGCGCGGCAAGCTGTGGGATGCCTTCACGCACGGCGAGCGCCCGGTGCTGCTGATCGACGAGATCGACAAGGCCGACATCGAATTCCCGAACGACCTGCTGCTCGAACTCGATCGCATGGAGTTCCACGTCTACGAGACGGGCCAAACCATCAAGGCCGCACAGCGCCCGGTCGTGATCATCACCTCGAACAACGAGAAGGAACTGCCGGACGCATTCCTGCGCCGCTGCTTCTTCCACTACATCAAGTTTCCCGATCAGGAGACGATGGAGCAGATCGTCGATGTTCACTTCCCGGACATCAAGAAGCGCCTCGTCGCCGAAGCGATGCGCATCTTCTTCGAAGTCCGTGACGTGCCGGGCCTGAAGAAGAAGCCGTCGACCTCCGAGTTGCTCGACTGGCTGAAGCTTCTCATGAACGAGGAAATGACACCGGAGATGCTGCGCGAGCGCGATCCGCGCAAGCTGATCCCGCCGCTGCACGGCGCGCTGCTCAAGAACGAGCAGGACGTGCATCTGTTCGAGCGTCTCGCCTTCCTCAACCGCCGCGAGGTCTAGAGATATTGTAGCCCGGGTGGAGCGCAGCGGAACCCGGGATTACAGAGCAAAAGTGGTCCCGGATTGCGCTTCGCTTCATCCGGGCTACGACGTGCTTCAAACAGAAGGGGTTCGGGGATGAACGTTCAAAGCAAGATTGAGAGCCAGGCAACTCAACGCACCGAACACTTCGACGTGGTGATCGCCGGCGCCGGCATTTCGGGCGTCGGCGCGGCCTACCACCTGACGACGCAAATGCCCGGCACGACCTTCGTCGTGCTGGAGACGCAAAAGACCTTCGGCGGCACCTGGACCACGCACAAGTATCCGGGCATCCGCTCCGACAGCGACCTGCACACCTTCGGCTATCGCTTCAAGCCGTGGACCAGCGCGCCGATCGCTACCGCACAGGAAATCCTCACCTACGTGGGCGCGGTGATCGACGAAAACGATCTCGCCAAACACATCCGCTACCGCCACACGATCACGGCCGCCAGCTGGTCCAGCACCGACAAGCTCTGGACCATCGATGCCACCCGCACCGACACCGGCGAGCATCTGCGCTTTACGACGAACTTTTTCTGGATGTGCCAAGGTTACTACAAGCACTCCGAGGGCTACACCCCGGAATGGCCTGGCTTCAAGGACTTCAAGGGCACCGTCGTGCACCCGCAGACGTGGCCGGAAGACCTCGACTACAAGGGAAAGCGCGTCATCGTCATCGGCTCGGGCGCGACCGCCGCGACGCTGGTGCCGGCGATCGCAAATGACGCCGCGCACGTCACGATGCTCCAGCGCTCGCCGACCTGGTTCCGCGCCGGCCGCAATGCCATCGAAATCGCCGAACAGCTGCGCAAGCTCCAGGTCGATGAGTCCTGGATTCATGAAATTACCCGGCGCCAGATTCTCTTCGAGCAGGACGCCTTCACCAAGCGCACCTTCGCCGACCCGGAAGGCGTGAAGAAGGATCTGCTCTCCGTGGTCGAAGGGTATCTCGGCAAGGACTACGACATCGCCACGCATTTCACGCCGAAGTACCGGCCGTGGCGGCAGCGTATCGCCTTCATTCCCGACGGCGATCTGTTCCAGGGCATCAAGTCCGGCAAGGCGTCGGTCGTTACCGACGAGATCGCGCGCTTCACCGCGAAGGGCATCCTGCTGAAGTCCGGCAAGGAGCTTGAGGCGGACATCATCGTCACTGCCACTGGCTTCCATCTGTCGGCGCAGGGCGACATCAACTTCACCGTCGACGGCAAGCCCCTCACCTTCGCCGATACCATCACCTATCGCGGCATGATGTTCACCGGCGTGCCGAACCTCGCCTGGGTGTTCGGCTACTTCCGTGCGAGCTGGACGTTGCGCGTTGATCTCGTCGCGGATTTCGTCTGCCGCCTCCTCAAGCACATGAAGGCGAACGGCACCGGCAAGGTCGAAGTTGCGTTGCGCGCGGAAGATCACAACATGCCGATCTTGCCATGGATCGACGAGGAGAACTTCAATCCCGGTTACATGCAGCGCGGCATGCATCTGTTGCCGAAGCGCGGCGACAAGCCGGAGTGGCAGCACAATCAGGACTACTGGTCCGAGAAGGACGAATTCCCGGCGATCGATCTGAAGGATCGCGTGTTCGTCTACAGTTGACGCGGCTGCGTACCCCACGGCCTCATCCTTCGAGGCGCGCGGAGCCTGTCATCGGGTCGGCCTAAGTGGCCGGACCCGTTGGCGCTCCTCAGAATCGCAGCCAATGGATCATTCGCCTCAGTTCCTCATCCTGAGGAGCCCGACGCAGGAGGGCGTCTCGAAGGATGAGGCCGCTGGCGCTTTGCCAAACGCTTCAATACATCGAAGTCACCGCGAATGAATGCTTCTTTCTTGGCTCTCGTCCAGGACTTAAGCTTGCGCTCCGCCGCAATGGCGTCCTCAATCCGCACAAACCATTCTGAGTGAATGAGCGTTACCGGCCTTCGACTCTCAGTATAGCCCGGATATGCGCCGGCATTATGTTGATTGATCCTCGTTTCGAGCGAGCCTCGCGTTGTCCCCGTATAGAGACTGCCGTCAGCACAACGAAGAATGTAGAGATACGCACCGTCTGCCATGCTGGCGTCTCGGCCTTACAGGTCGGTTGGTAGCCTCATCCTTCGAGACGCGCTACGCGCTCCTCAGGATGAGGGGAAGTGTCGGAGTATCGTCACCGCCTCGCACACCATGTCACTTGCCAGAAATGGTCAGCCCGCGCGCGGCCGGTCGTTGAGCTGATAGGTCAGGTGCGCCTTCACCGTCGGCCACTCCGACGCGATGATGCTATAGACCACCGTGTCGCGCAGCGTACCGTTCGGCGCGACCTGATGGCTGCGCAGGATGCCGTCCTGCTTGGCGCCGAGCCGCTCGATACCACGCCGGCTCTGGTGATTGAAGAAGTGGGTGCGGAACTCGACGGCAATGCAGTTCAGCTTCTCGAACGCATGCTGAAGCAGCATCAGCTTGCACTGCGTGTTGAGCGGCGTCCGTTGCACGCGCGCCGCGTACCAGGTGGACCCGATCTCGACGCGCTTGTTCGCGGCATCGACGTTCATATACGTCGTCATACCCGCGATCCTGCCGGCGGCGTCGCGCACCGTGAACGGCAGCATTGCACCTTGTTCCTGTAGACCAAGCCGCCGCTTGATCTCCGCGTCCATCTTCTCCGGCTCCGGAATGAAGGTATACCAGAGCTTCCAGAGCTCGCCGTCCTTCACCGCCTCAATCAGGCCGTCGCGATGTGCGGGCGCCAGCGGCTCCAGTTGCGCGTGCGGACCTTTGAGGGTGACGGGATCGGGCCAGGGCATTTTGCGTTCCTTGTTCTTGTCGCGGCATCGCCTACGTTAGCGGGCGGCGATAGCCGGATACATGCCCCGGTGTTCCAGTAACGTCACTTATTCAGAAAGTTTAGCGGCAGACCGCCGCGCGGCCAGTCCATTGCGATCAACTCGCCTTTGCCGGAGAGCGTGATGTACGCCGTCTTCAGCTCGGGCCCGCCGAACGCGATGTTCGTCGTGACGCGATCGCCGGTCGGCACCTGCTCGACCAGTTTGCCGTCCGGCGCGATCACTGAGATGCAGCCCGAAACGAGTGTCGCAACGCAGATATTGCCGGATGCTTCCACCGCGAGCGAGTCGAACATCTGATAACCGCCGAGGCCGCAGATCGGCGTGCCGCGCTCGCCGCGATAGATCACGTCGCCCGGCGTCACCACGCCGGGCTCGCCGATGTTGTAGGCCCACAGCCGCGCCGTCGGCGTTTCGGCGATGTAGACGGTCTTTTCGTCCGGCGAGAGACCGGTGCCATTCGCCGGCAGCGTGCCATGCACCTGCTCGGTCAGTTCCTTGCCGCCCGCCTTCATGTAGTAGAGCGCACCGACATCCATGTCGCGGGCACGCCGCTTGCCCAGATCGGTGAACCAGAGGCCGCCCTGCTTGTCGAACACGAGATCGTTCGGCCCGTTGAGCTTGTGCTCGCCGCACGTCTCGAACAACGTCTCGATCTTGCCGCTCTGAAGGTCGACGCGCTGGAGCGAGCCGCCGATGTATTCGTGCGGCGCCGGCGGGCCAGGCATCATCATGTTGCGGGTCGGAATCCAGCTGAAGCCGCCATTGTTGCAGATGTAGATCTTGCCGTCCGGCCCCATCGCTGCGCCGTTCGGCCCGCCCGGAATTTTTGCCACCGCTTCCTTGCGGCCATCCGGATAGACGCGCGTGAGTTGCTGTCTGCGGATTTCGACCAGCACGACCGAGCCGTCCGGCAGCACCACCGGACCTTCGGGAAACTGCAAATCGGTTGCGAGCACGCGGACGTTGGACAAGGCAGCCTCCCGAACTTTTCTTTTATGAAGCGCGCATTCGGCTGAATGCAACGCATCGATGATTGGTAAAGCGAGTGTAGTGCAGCCCTTTGCGGCTTGCCAAGCGGCCGCATGCGATCCGGCCATGCCGCGATGGCGTACCGGCCTCCCCATTTCAAAATGCATCGTCTAATTTCCGGCAAACGGAACGGAGGACATGATGACCGGAGCACCCGCCGTGCAGGCGCAACAGGACATTTCGGCGAGCGCGGAGGTTCTCTACGCAGTCAAAGACGGTATCGCGACGATCACGCTCAACCGCCCCGAGCGGATGAACACGATCTCCCGGCCGATGCTGATGCAGCTGTCGCAACTCCTGCTCGATGCCGACCGCGATCCGGACGTGCGCGTCGTCATCCTGACCGCGGCAGGCGGCCGCGCCTTCTGCGCCGGCCTTGACCTCGTTGCCGCCACCAGCGGCGAAGGCATCGGCTCGGTGAATGACCGCAACAACGTCTCGACCACGCTCGACCTCAAGACGGCACCGCCGATCGTACTGTTCAACATGGACAAGCCGACGATCTGCGCGCTGAACGGCTCGGCGGCCGGTTATGGCCTCGATACCGCGCTCGGCTGCGATATCCGCATCGCCGCGGAAAGCGCCAAACTCGCGGTCGCGTTCGTCAAACGCGGCGTCGTGCCGGAGTCCGGCGGCACGTGGTTTCTGCCGCGCATGCTCGGCTGGGCGAAGGCGTCCGAGCTGATCTTCTCGGGCCGCACCCTCTCTGCAAAAGAGAGCCTCGAGATGGGGCTGGTCAATCATGTGGTGCCGAACGACGAGTTGATGCCGCGCGCAATTGAGCTGGCCAAGGAGATCGCGTCAAACGCGCCGCTCGCCGTGCAATCGGCGAAGCGAATGATGCGCATGGGCCTCGCCGAGAATTTCGGCGAGCATGTGCATCACGTCTACCTTCAGCTCCTGCCCTTGTTCAGGACCGAAGACTTCCGCGAGGGCATCAACTCGTTCATGGAAAAGCGGCCGGCGAACTTCAAAGGCAAGTAGCGCGTCGCTATTTCTGTCCTGACGGCGCGGCAGGTGTCGCGCCAGCCGCAGGCGGCGGAGCGGCAGGCTTCTTCAGCCTCTCGACCTCCGCCTGAAGGTCGGTAACGGTCTTCTGGAGCGACACGATCGCAAGCTTCAGCGCCTCGATCTGCCGGGTGGCGGCATCGTCGCGGGTGCGGTTGTCGAGCTGGGCCTTGTCGAGCGACTTTTTTAGGAAGTCGACGTTGCTTTGCAGGCAGCTCGTCCGCCGCTCCATCGTCTTCTCGACGGTGCAAATTTCGATCCCGGGCACGTCCTGAGCCTGTGCGCTTGCGGCAGAGAGTGCGACACAAGCAGCCAGAGCTAACCGAACCTGAAATGCCATCAGCCGTGTTCCTCGATCCGAATCCCGTGGGTGCGGAGATTGCCCCGGATTTCCGGCCATAGCTATGCTTGTGGCTGCGATTCGCCGGGCCCGATCACGCATGAACTGCTTCGTCTATCTGCTGGGAAGCGCGAGCAAGGGCCGTGTCGTCACCTATGTCGGCTGGACCAACGATCTCGACAAACGCATTGCCCGCCACAACGCCGGTACCGGCGCGCGCTCGACCCGTGGTCGCGCCTGGGTGCTGCTGCATGTGGAAGAGTTCGCAACCAAGGCCGAGGCGATGAGCCGCGAGTGGCATCTCAAGCGCGACCGCGCCTTCCGCAAGCAGGCGGCCGACAAGCTGCGCGCCGGCCATTAAAATTTGTATCGAATTGATGCAGCGATCCTAAGGCGCGTTAAGCTTTGGAACGCGGCTGGAACGAAACGCGGCCGAATCATGGGAAACCCGATTCGCGGGACTGCTGCGGCTCTAAATCTAGAGTCGTGACTCCCATCTGCGCACAAGATCAAGGCTGCGCGCAGTAAAACCACCGGACAGACCGAGGAACTGCCCTTAACGATTGGGTACAGGATCAAGCGAAGGCCCCCGACACGCCGCCCCTCACCGGCTCGTTCTGTCGAGGGCCTCGCTCGCCCTCAGGAACTCAAGTCTTCGGCCAAGGCGTCGATGGCGGAATCGTATCGGTCGCCGCGGGCATGTCGACCGAGCCGAAGTCGGCGGGACTGACGATCTCGAGATACTCCATGTCCGGTGAGTAATCGAAGAGGTAATGGACGATGCCGGGGCGCTGATGCACGCAATCACCGGCCTCGACCAGCGTGACCTTGTCCTCGTACATGAACTTGGCCCAGCCCTTCATCATCAGCACGATCTGAAACTGGCATTCATGGCGATGCCAGCCGGTGCCTTCCTCCGGTGGCAGGTTCGCTTTGACGAGATGCGCGATCACCTGACCGCCGGTCGCATCCTTGATGCCAAGATCGCGGTAGAGGAAAAAATCACGCAGACCGCCACCCTCGTATTTGGTGTCGCCCGGCTTGACGTGGGAAAATTTCATGACGGTGGCATGCGAATTCATCGGCGGCCTCCAGCTGTTTGGGCTCCGCGCGGGAGCAAGGCAACGGCTGAAGCGATGCTCGCGCCGTCGCGATTGATCTCGCTATGCGAGAACCGCGCCAATGCCCGCGATGCATTCAGTTTGCCGGGATGCCAGACGCAGTGCACAGTGCCGCGCCGCCGCAACCTCGCTCGCACCAAACTTCACGCTCGACCTTGATGCGATGTTGGGCAGCTGGCTAATGAAGCATAAAGGCAACTCGCTCATGTCGCGGGCAAGCTGCTCGCGACAATGCCTAATATTCGACCTCAAGCTCCTCGATTTCTGCAGGCTCCTGACGCGCGGCCGCGATCCATTCCTGCATTTCGGGCAGAGCCATCATGTTATGCGCATAGGCCGCGAGCTTCGCGTCAAGCTTCACGTCGTAGGTCATGAATCGCGTGACGACCGGCGCGTACATGGCGTCCGCCATGGTCGGCTTCAAGCCGAACAGGAATGGCCCGCCGGATTCGATCAGACATTCGCGCCAGATCGTGCAGACGCGATCGATATCGGCCTGCGCCCGCGACCAGACCCTGAAGCCGGGGAAGTGCCCCTTGAGGTTGACAGGCAGCGACGATCGCAGATTGGCAAAGCCAGAATGAATCTCGCCGCAGATCGAGCGGCAGTGCGCGCGCGCAATTCGATCCTGCGGCAGCAGGCCCGCATCCGGATTGAGTTCGTTGAGATATTCGGCGATCGCCAGCGTATCCCAGACCACCGCGCCCTCGTGGCGCAGGCACGGAACCCGGATCGACGACGACAGCAGCAGGATCTCGGCCTTGGCGTCCGCATCGTCCGGCGCGACCATGATCTCATCGAAATCAAGCTTGGCGAACTTGGCGAGCAGCCAGCCCCGAAGCGACCAGGACGAGTAGTTCTTGCTGGAGATGGTCAGCGTTGCCTTCGATTTGTCGAGCATCTCATTCCTCCCTCACGCAAAGCCGGTGACGCCGGACCCGACATCGCAGCCCCCGCGGCCAACCGGGGCCATTGGGCCGGCTTCGGCAACTTCGATGCCTTTTTCAGCATGGGAATGAGCAAGCCGTGTGCCAAACGCCTCCGGCAACGGCTGGCGATCTGGCTTTGAACTTGCATGGCGCTCCTTCAGGGAAGGACCGTATGCAATCGATGCTGTATCAAGCGTTTCAGAACCAGACCGATTTTGCCGCTCCGTGGCGCACCGGGGCATCGATGGCCCTCGGTTACCTCAACATGCTGCCCGGCGAGATTTCGAACAAACTGTTCGGGCGGCTCGGCGCGACGCTGGAGCTGATCTCGCGCTCCAGTCTCACCTACACACGGCCTGCCTACGGCATCGACCGCGTGATGTGCGGCAATCGCGAGGTCGGCGTCTCCGAACAGGTTGCGTATTCGACGCCGTTCGGGTCGCTCCTGCACTTCAAGAAAGACAACGGCCGCGCCGAACAGCCGCGCGTTCTGCTTGTCGCTCCCATGTCAGGTCACTTTGCAACATTGCTGCGCGGGACCGTGAAGACCCTGCTGCAGGATCACGACGTCTATATCACCGACTGGCACAACCCGCGTGACATTCCTCTGAGCGCCGGACGGTTCGGCCTCGATAACTACACGGACCATCTGATCGACTTCATGGGCGAGCTTGGGCCAGGGTCGCACATGATTGCGATCTGCCAGCCATCGGTATCGGCGCTCGCGGCAACCGCGATCATGTGCGAGGACAATCTGCCCGCGCGGCCGGCGAGTCTGACCCTGATGGCCGGTCCGATCGACACACGCATTCAGCCGACGAAAGTCAACGAGTTTGCCAAAAGCAAACCGATCGAGTGGTTCGAGGACAACCTGATCAACTACGTGCCAGTGCAGTGCAAGGGCGCCTACCGCAAGGTCTATCCCGGTTTCGTGCAGCTGATGGCGTTCGTCTCAATGAATCTCGAACGGCACATCAAATCGCATGTCGACCTTGCCGATCACCTTGCCAAGGGCGAGAAGGAAAAGGCGGCCGTCATCAAGACGTTCTACGATGAATATTTCGCGGTGATGGATTTGACCGCCGAGTTCTACATCGAGACTGTTCGCGACGTGTTTCAGGAACACCTGCTGCCGCAGGGAAAGCTGAAACACTTTGGCCGCAAGGTGAATCCCGCCGCTATCAAGAAGATCGGCCTGCTCACCGTCGAAGGCGAGAAGGACGACATCTGTTCGATCGGCCAGACCGTCGCCGCGCAGGACCTCTGCACCGGCGTTCGCTCATACCGGAAGATTCACCATATGCAGGCGGGCGTCGGCCATTACGGTGTGTTCAGCGGCAAGCGCTGGAACAATGAGATCTATCCGCTGGTGCGCGACTTCATTCACATGAATTCGTGAATCACGGAAACAGCCCGCGCGTCATCTTGGCGCCGCGAACCTTCTCGACTCCGATCGCCATGGCCGCCGTGCGGTTCGGAACTTTATCGCGGCGCGCGCGGACCACCATCTGATCGAAGGCGCGGTCGAGAATCTGATACTCCCGCCGCATCACTTCTTCCTCCTCCCAGAAGAGCTGCTGCAAATCCTGCACCCACTCGAAATAGCTGACCACCACACCGCCGGAGTTGCAGAGAATGTCCGGCAGCACGAAGATTTCGTCCTGCCGTTTTTCCAGGATCAGATCGGCCTCCGGCGTCGTCGGCCCATTGGCGCCTTCGGCAATGACGCGGCATTTCAGATTCTCCGCGACCTTGGCGTCGATCACGCGCTCCATCGCAGCCGGAACGAGAACATCGCAGGGAATGGTCAGCAAAGTCGCTGGATCGATCTGCAGTTCGTTCGAGAAGCCCTTCAGTACGCCATGCGTTGATGTGTGCGCGATCAGCGCCGGGATATCGAGGCCTGCGGGATTATGCAGCGCGCAGGTGTGATCGCTCACCGCGATCACCTTGACGCCGAGCCGGAACAACTCGGACGCCGACACCGACCCGACATTGCCGAAACCCTGCACAACCGCGGTCGCGTCCGAAAGACCGATCGACAGCTCCTTCAGTACGCGCACGGCGAGATGCACCACACCGCGTCCAGTCGCCTCGCGCCGCCCGAGCGTACCGCCTGCACTCACCGGCTTGCCGGTGACGATCTCGGTGACGGTCTTGCCCTGGTACATGGAGTACGTATCCATGAACCACGCCATCACCTGCTCGTTGGTGCCCATGTCCGGCGCCATCACGTCGGTGTGCGGCCCGACAAACGGAATCATTTCCTGCATGTAGCGGCGCGACAGATTCTCCAGCTCGTGCCGCGACAGCTTGGACGGATCGACATTGATGCCGCCCTTCGCGCCGCCGTAAGGCAAACCCGCGAGCGCGCATTTCCAGCTCATCCAGATCGCCAGCGCCGCGACCTCCCCGAGATCGACGCTGCTCGCGAACCGCGTACCGCCCTTGGTCGGCCCAAGCGTGAGGTGATGCTGGACGCGATAGCCTTCGAACACCGCCGTCGTGCCATCGTCGCGATGGATCGGACAGGAGACAGTGACCGCGCGCTTTGGCAACAGCAGGCGGTCGCGCTCATCGAATGGAATCTCGAGATAGTCGGCGATCACACCGAACTGCTTCGCCGCCATGTCGAACACCGGGCCGCTGTAAACCGTCATGGCGTTAACCTCCGTGCGATGGACTCGCGTGGAGCTTACGCCTGTGCCGTGGCACAGCGAAGACGTAATCCGAATTTTATGACGATCGCTTCTTATCGTGATCGATAAAAAAACTCTTACCGCCCCCTCTCCTCGCATGCACGGAGAGGGTTGGGGTGAGGGGCGATCGGCACGCAAAGGCCCCTCACCCGGCTCACTACGTTCGCCGACCTCTCCCCGTAAAACGGGGCGAGGTAAGCAAGACCGGTGGGAGCAAACGCAGCGTTACGACAACCCCGCCTGCGCCAGAATCTTCAAGGCTGCGCGCAGATGCGGCTTGTCGACCATCTTGCCGTCGATACGCACCACGCCGGCTTCCGGATTCTGCTCGAAGGCCGCGACGATCTTGCGCGAATGCGCGATCTCCTGCTCCGTCGGCATGAAGGCCTTGTTGACGACATCGACGTGTTTCGGATGAATCACCGCCTTCGAGAGGAATCCGTCACGCCGCGCTTCGATCGCTTCCTCCTCGAGACCGGCGAGGTTGTCGAGATCGGCATAGATCGTATCGATCGGCACCACGCCGGCAGCGACCGCGCTGATCAGACACAGATTGCGCGCGAGCAGGAACGGCCCGTAGATCTTGCCGTCGACGCGGTTCTGCGATGCGCCGAGGGAAGCCGCGAGATCCTCCGCGCCCCACATCATGCCCCACAGCCGCGGACTTGCACCCTTGAAGTTGGCGAGTTTGAACACGGCGTCCGCCGTCTCGGTCGCGACCGGCACGATGCGCGTGAACCCGTTCTCGATGCCATGTGCGGCCTCGAACGCATCGAGATAGAAGGCGAGCTGGTTGATATCGTCGGCGCCGGCGCACTTCGGCAGCATGATGCCGTCCGGCTTGCCGGGCATGATCGCCGCCAGATCGATACACGTCATGCCGGTGTCGAGCGCGTTGACGCGCACGTAGTATTTCTTGCCGGCCTGCCGCCCGCCATCCTTCAGCATGCCGAGCGTGATCTCACGCGCCGTTGCCTTCTGGTCCGGCGCGATCGAATCCTCGAGATCAAGGATCAACGCATCGGCCGCCGTCTTCTTGGCGCTCTCATACTTGCGCGTGCTGTCACCGGGAACGAACAGAAACGAACGCATCACTCAGCCCTCTTTCTTGCCACGCATCAGGCCCGAGCGGCGGCAGATCGCCACCACTTCGCCGCGCTGGTTGGTACAGGTATGTTCGAATTCGACGATGCCCTGGCCCGGCCGCGACTTGCTCGGCCGCAGGCCCACCACCTTGGTGTGCGCCTTGAGCGTGTCGCCGTGAAATACGGGTTTCGGAAACTTCACCTCGGTCATGCCGAGGTTGCCGATCGTGGTGCCGAGCGTCGTATCGTAGACCGACATGCCGATCATGATGCCAAGCGTATAGATGCTGTTAAACAGGCGCTGGCCGAACTCGGTACTCTCGGAAAAGTGCGCATCGAGATGCAGCGGCTGCGGATTCATGGTCAGCAGGCTGAACATGGTGTTGTCCATTTCCGTCACAGTGCGGCTGAATGCGTGATGGAATTCCTGGCCGACATGAAACTCCTCGAAATAAAGCCCGGGCATCGTTTCCTCCGATATTTTCCGCTACTTAACACCATCTTCGCGGGCGCTGAAAGCCGCGCGTGACAGCATCTCCCGATGCTCGGGCGCGGCAATCGCAACCAGACGCCGCGCCCGTTCGTCCGGATCGCAACCGCGTAACTCCGCAGCGCCAAATTCCGTGACGATGGCATCGGCGGCATCGGCAGGCGTTGTCACCGTTTCGACCCGCGGCACGATCCGGCTGACGCCGCCGGTTACGGTTGACGGCAATGCGATGATCGCGCGCCCACCATCCGATGCATTCGCACCCCGCACGAAATCAAGTTGACCGCCGATGCCGCCAACTGCAACGCCGCTGACGATCTGCGCATTGATGCTGCCGTCCAGTCCGACCTCGATCGCCGAATTGATCGCGACAAGCCGCCTGATCTGGCTCAGCACCTCATGTCCGTGCGTATAAGCCGCCGGCCGCAGCACGATCGCCGGATTGCCGTGTGCATGATCGTAAAGCCTGCGCGTGCCGATCAGCTGGTTCGTCACCGATACGCCACGATCGATACCCTTCTCCGCATTGGTGACGACGCCGCATTCGATCAGATCGACCGTCACGTCATTGATCAGCCCGGAGTGAATGCCGAGATTCCTGAGATGCCCGAGATTGGCAAGGATCGCCTCCGGAATTCTGCCGACACCGAATTGCAGCGTCGCGCCATCCGGAATCAGCGCCGCCGCATGGGCCGCGATCTTGCGCGCCGTGTCATCGAGCGTCGCCGCCGGTACCTCCAGCGGTTCGCGCCGTGCCGCGACACACAGATGCAGCGGGACGTCGTCGGGAAGCTCCGCGTCGTGCGTCCATGGCGCATGCGGATTGATCTCCGCGATCACAATCCGAGCATTCCGCGCTGCCGACAGCACGTAGTCGTTCGACAGCGACAGGTTCAGCCCGCGCTGCGCCGACCGCGATGAAAGCTGGAGGAGCACGACGTCGGCCATACGTTGCCCGCTCGCATATTCGGCGCACAACTGGCTGTAGGGCAACGCGACAACATCCAGCCGGCCCCGCGCCGCCATTGTCACCGCCTGCCCCATCGCGCCATAGCTGGAGAAGACGATGCCGTCCGTTCGCTCCGCAGTGAATGTTTTGGAGTACACCGGCCCGAGAAACATCTCGAAAGGTGGCAGCCGGTGCGCCTGCGCGACCAGCGCCTCCGTTAAGGTCAGCGGCTCCGCGGCCGCCTGCCCGCAGATCACGCGATCGCCCGGCCGGATGATCGATGCAAAATCGAGCGCGTCCGCACCGACGATGTTCTGTGGAACGGCGGCCATCGCCGGCGATCAGTACGACTTCGGCTGGCCGAGCACTTTCTCCGCGATGAACGATAGAATCATCTCGCGGCTCACCGGCGCGATGCGCGGGATCATCACTTCGCGCATGTAACGCTCGACGTGATACTCCTTGGCGTAACCGAAGCCGCCATGCGTCATCACCGATTGCTCGCAGGCGTTGAAGCCGGCCTCCGCCGCGAGATACTTCGCCGCGTTCGCCGCCGCGCCGCACGGCATACCCTGGTCGTATTGCCACGCCGCCGACATCACCATCAACCACGCCGCTTCGAGTTCCATCCAGTTCTTGGCGAGCGCGTGCTGGATCGCCTGGTTCTGGCCGATCGGCCGGTTGAAGACGATGCGGCTCTTCGCATACGCCGCCGCGCGATCGAGCGCGAGTGCGCCCAGTCCAACGGCTTCGCCAGCGATGAGGATGCGCTCGGGGTTCATCCCGTGCAGGATGTATTCGAAACCGCGTCCTTCCTCGCCGATCCGGTCCTCCACCGGAATTTCGAAGTCCGCAAAGAACAGCTCGTTCGAGTCGACCGCCTTGCGGCCCATCTTCTCGATTTCGTGCACCGCGATCTTCTTGCGGTCGAAGTCGGTGTAGAAGAGGCTCAGTCCGTGCGTCGGCGATTTCACGTCTTCCAGCGGCGTGGTGCGCGCAAGCAGCAGAATCTTTTCGGCAACCTGCGCGGTCGAGATCCACACCTTCTGCCCGTTGACGACATACCTGTCGCCCTTCAGCACGGCGCGGAGTTTCAGCTGCGTCGTGTTGAGGCCGGTGTTCGGCTCGGTTACCGCGAAGCAGGCTTTCTCCTTGCCTTCCACCATCGGTGGCAGCATGCGGTGGCGCTGCTCGTCGGTGCCGAATACGGTGACAGGATTGAGGCCGAACACATTCATGTGGACCGCCGACGCGCCTGACATGCCTGCACCCGATTCCGAAATCGTGCGCATCATGATCGTCGCTTCCATGATGCCGAGACCGGAGCCGCCGTATTCCTCCGGTGTGCAGATGCCGAGCCAGCCGGCATCCGCCAGCGCCTTGTGAAACTCGTGCGGGAAACCGCCTTCCTTGTCCTTCTTCAGCCAATAAGCGTCGTCGAAGCCGGCACAGATTTTCATGATCGCATCGCGGATCGATTCCTGCTGCGGACTGAGGGCGAAATCCATCGCGTGCGTTTCCTGTTGTTACAGTTTTGGTTCTTGCGGGGTCCGGGTGACGCCGTCCTTGATCAGCGTGTCGATCTCGTCGGAGCTGTAGCCAGCCTCCTTCAAAATCTCGATGCTATGCTCGCCGTGACGCGGCGCGAGATGGCTGATCTCGACCGGCGTTTCCGACCACGTCGCCGCGGGCCGCATGTTGCGGATTTTGCCTTCGGTCGGATGATCGACAATAGAGAAGAAATTCGCGCTGACGAGATGCGGATCGCTCACGACGCCCTGCAAGTCGTGCATGGGCATCGACGGCACGTCAGCCTTCTCGAGCAACTCGATCCATTCGCTGGTCGTCCGCGTCAGGAAAATCCGCGCCAGTTCGGTCAGCACGAATTCGATATTGGCGAGGCGCGTGGCGACGGAGGCAAAGCGCGGATCGGCGGCGAGGTCCGCTCGATCAATCGCTTTGAAAAAATTCTGCCACTGCTTGTCATTGTAGACGATGACGCTGATGTAGGAGTCCTTGGTGCGGTAAGGCCGCCGCTCGCGCGACATCTGCCGCGCATAGCCGCCCTGATCGAGCGGGGGCTCGAAGGTGAGGCCGCCCATGTGATCGCCGAGTACGAAGGCCGCCATGGTCTCAAACATCGGAATGTCGAGGCGCTGGCCTTTGCCGGTGCGGTCGCGATGAACGATACTCGCGAGGATCGCGCCGACGGCAGTAAGACCGACCACGCGATCGGCGATCGCGTTCGGCACGTAGCGAGGCGTATCGTCGCCGGCCCGCGCCATCAGATACGACAGCCCCGTCCCGCCCTGGATAAGATCGTCATAGGCCGGTTTGGCGGCATAAGCGCCGTCCTGCCCGAATCCGAACACGCCCGCGTAGATGATTCGCGGGTTGATCTCTGAAACCACGTCATAGCTGAGCTTCAACCGCTGCATGGCTTGCGGGCGGACGTTGTAGACCAGCACATCCGCATCGGCGATGAGCCGGAGCAGCGCTGCACGGCCCGCTTCCTTTTTCAGATCGAGGCAGACGCTGCGCTTGTTGCGGTTGCTGTTGAGAAACAGCGGCCCCATTCCAGGCCCGCGCATCGGGCCGATCTGCCGCGTGATGTCCCCTTCGGGCGGCTCGACCTTGATGACGTCAGCGCCGTAATCGCCAAGCATCTGGGTTGCATACGGCCCCATTAGGACCGCACTCATGTCGACAACCTTGATGCCTTTCAGAGGTCCCATCAGGCGCCTCCGCCGTGCCCGAAAACAGGGCAACCTTTCGCAACCGACATCACGTACCTCCAGTTGAACGCGAATCGCCAATACACGCCAGCGTTATCGCCGGAGCGCTTCCCATGCGTTGGCTATTCCTATTTCCGGCCATCGACCGCGCCGCGCCGATCATGCTCTCCTTCAGTGGAACGCCGTTTCGTTTCGGGTTGGTACGACAGAAAGCCGCAAGCCGGCAAGCTTCCCCGAAATCAGGTTTCAACTGTTGAAATGAAAAAACATGACCCGTATAGTTTCGACCCGCACCAAGCCGTTCAGCTCGAAGCGCGCGATGCCGTTGGTGCGCCGCGATCCTCTCCGGCGCGGTCAGACGTCGCGCAGCGAAACACAAGAGGTCAAGGTCAGCGTGCCCTCCTTTAAACCAGTGGTCGCGGTCGCCCGCGGGCTCGAGGTACTCCGCGTCATCAACGAGGAGCGGATCTCGACCGTTCGCTCGCTCAACAAAGCCACGGGCCTCGACAAGGCAACGATCGTGCGCATGCTCGAGACGCTCGAGCACGAAGGCTACGTGATGCGCGACGCGGAGCGCGCCGTCTACGCGCTGACCGGGCGCACGCTCCTGCTGAGCCAGGGTTACGATCAGCACCTGTGGATCGGCAGCGTCGTCGAGCCGACCCTGCGCAAATTCCGCAAGGAGATCGGCTGGCCGTCCGACGTCGCGCTGTTCGATCGCGACGCGATGATCGTCGCGCAAACCTCGCGCGAGAGCGGACTTCTGCTGTTCAACCGCACGCCGGGATTCCGCGCACCGGTGCTCGGCACCTCACTCGGCCGCGCCTATCTTGCATACTGCCCCGAGCCGGAACAGGCGCAGATCATCGACACGCTGTCGAAGACGCCGGGCCACTGGAACGACATCGCCCGCAACCCGAAACGCCTCTCCAAGATGCTTCAGGAGATCCGCGAGCGCGGCTACGCGCTGATGGATGCGGATTACAGCCGCGAGGAATACGAGGGCACGGTCTGGGCGATGGGCGTGCCGATCAAGAACGACAAGCAGGTGCTCGCCAGCATCAACATCATGATGCTGCGCAGCGCCATCAATCAGGAAGACGGCATCAAGCGCTTCCTGCTGCCGTTGCAGCGGACGGCGGCGATGCTCGCCAAGCAATTGACGATCAAGCCTCGCGCCACGACGCGCATCTGAGGTACGGCCCGCCCGCCATGAGGCTTTCGCAGACCCCATCTGCGAAAGTGGCCGGTTTCAGTCTCTGAAATTCCATTTCGTCGGATTGACGTTTCAGCAATGGCGGTGCGAAGGTTTCGCCCGGCAAACGCGCGCGCCCAAGGCGCGCATCATCAGCGATGCGGCTCCGCGTCGCATCAATCCACAGAGGGTGAGGCAAACATATGGCTCAAGGCGGCAAGATGCTTGAGGGCAAATCGATCGTGGTGACCGGCGCAGGCCGCGGCATCGGCCGGGAAATCGCGCTGCTCTGCGCCGCCGAGGGCGCCAAGGTCGTCGTCAACGATCCGGGCGGCGCGGCCGACGGCGCAGGATCGAGCGCGGCTCCCGCCGAAGAGGTGGTCGAGGAAATCCGCAAACGCGGCGGCACGGCCGTCGCCAACTTCGAAACCGTCGCCGAGGCCATTCCTGCCAGCAAGATCATCAAGCAGGCGGTGGACTCATTCGGCAAGCTCGATGGCGTCGTCAACAACGCCGGCATCCTGCGCGATGCGATCTTCCACCGCATGAGCATCGATGCGTTCGAGGCCGTCATCAAGGTGCACCTGATGGGCTCGTTCTATACCTCGCATGCGGCCGCGCGGCTGTTCCGCGAGCAGGAGAGCGGCTCGTTCGTCCATTTCACCTCGACTTCGGGCCTGATCGGCAACTTCGGCCAGGCCAACTACGCCGCCGCCAAGCTCGGCATCGTCGGCCTGTCGAAGTCCATCGCGCTCGACATGGGCCGCTTCAACGTCCGCTCGAACTGCATCTCGCCGTTCGCCTGGAGCCGCATGATCGGCACCATCCCGACCGAGACGGAAGAAGAGAAGGCGCGCGTCGCCCGCATGCAGCAGATGGGTCCGGAGAAGATCGCGCCGGTCGTCGCGTTTCTGTTGAGTGAAGCGGCCAATGACGTCACCGGACAGATCTTCGCCGTGCGCATGAACGAAATTTTCCTGATGAGCCAGTCGCGGCCGATCCGCTCGGTCCATCGCGCCGAAGGCTGGACGACCAAGACGCTCGCCGAACATGGCATGCCGGCGCTGAAGTCGTCGTTCTACAAGCTCGACCGCTCCGCCGACATCTTCTCGTGGGATGCGATCTAGACCCGGCTGTCGTCATTGCCGGGCTTGACCCGGCAATCCACCTTTGACGCGAAGATGGATGCCCGGATCAAGTCCGGGCATGACGAGAAAACAACAGAGGAAACAACCATGGCTGAAGCCAAACGCGCGCGCCCGGTCCCGACGCCGGAAACGCAGCACTTCTGGGACGGCACCAGGGCCGGCGAACTGCGCCTCCAGAAATGCGACGACTGCTCGAAGACGTACTTCCCGCCCCGCCCGTTCTGTCCAGGCTGCGGCTCGCGCAAGGTCAGCATCTTCAAGGCAAGCGGCAAGGGCACGCTCTACAGTTACGTCATCAATCACCGCCCCGCCGCACCGGGTTTCACCCCGCCCTACGCCATCGCCGTGGTCGAACTCGCCGAAGGTCCGCGTATGATGTCGAACATCGTCGATTGCCCGCAGACGCCGGAGGCGCTCGTGCTCGACATGAAACTCGAGGCCACCTTCGAGAAACTCGACGACACCATCACCCTTCCTATGTTCAAGCCGGCGAAGGGATAAGAACATGCGTCGCAATCAAGTCGCCGTCGTCGGCGCGGCCGAAACAACGAAACTTGGCGTCATCCCCGACATGTCGCAGATCCAGCTCCACGCAGATGCGGCGCTCAACGCCATGGCCGACGCCGGCCTGAAGCCATCGGACATCGACGGTGTCGCCACGGCCGTCGAAACGCCGCAGCAGATCGCGCATTACCTCGGCATCACGCCGACCTGGGTGGACGGCACGTCCGTCGGCGGCTGCTCGTTCATGCTGCACGTCCGTCACGCGGCGGCCGCGATCGAGGCCGGGCTCTGCAAGACCGTGCTGATCACCCACGCCGAGAGCGGCAAATCGATGATCGGCAAGCTGCCACGCTCGATTCCTGCCGACAGCCTCCAGGGCCAGTTCGAAGCACCGTTCGGCGTCTACGGCCCGCCGAGCATGTTTCCGATTCCGGTGCTGCGTTACATGAAGACTTATGGCATCACCCATGAGCAGCTCGCCATGGTCGCCGTCGTGCAGCGCGAGTGGGCCGCGAAGAATCCGCGGGCGATGATGAAGGACCCGATCACGGTCGCGGATGTGCTCAACTCGCGCATGATCGCCTATCCGTTCCGCCTTTTGCAATGCTGCCTCGTCACCGACGGCGGCGGCGCGCTGATCCTCACCTCCGCCGAGCGGGCCAAGGACTTCAAGACCAAGCCCGTCTACATCCTCGGCACCGGCGAGAGCGTCGAGACGCCGATGGTCAGCCAGATGGAGACGTTCACCTCGTCACGCGCCTTCAAGGTGGCGGGTCCGACTGCCTTCCGCGAAGCCGGCATCACCCACAAGGACGTCGATCACCTGATGATCTACGACGCCTTTGCGCACCTGCCGCTCTACGGCCTCGGCGATCTCGGCTTCATGCCGCATGAGGAAACCGGCCAATTCATCGCCGACGGCAATACCCGGCCCGGCGGCAAGCTGCCGCTCAACACCAACGGCGGCGGCCTCTCCTACATGCATTCAGGCATGTACGGCATGTACGCATTGCAGGAGAGCGTGCGGCAGATGCGCGGCATCGCGCCGGCGCAGGTGCCGGGCGCGAAAATCTCCGTCTGCCACGGCGTCGGCGGCATGTTCGCGGCCTCCGGCACGATCATTTTCACCAATCAGAATTGATCTTATCCCGCGAAGCGTCGGGAGGGTGGCGCGAATGAGCGTCAGCGAATGGAGCGCCGGGTAGGGGCAGTTGCGAGTGACCACCCCGGCTCGTTGCACTCCCCGACCCTCCCCACAAGGGGGGAGGGATTTTAGCTAACGTCATTGCGATTTGCCTGAAGCCGCTCCTGTGTCAAAAGGGGCGGCTTCATTTTTTGCGCCGGAGGTCAGCGACGATGGTGGTTCGTGCAGGACGTGAGTTTCTGGCTCTCCCCGGCCCGACGACGATGCCGGACGAGGTGCTGCGCGCCATGCACCGCCCGGCGGCCGATATCTACTCCGGCGAACTGGTTGCGATCACCGACAGCCTGCTGTCCGATATCAGCAAGCTGTTCCGTACCGAAGGCAAGTCCTACATCTACATCGCCAACGGCCACGGCGCGTGGGAAGCGGTGCTCTCGAACATCCTCTCCCGCGGCGACAAGGTGCTGGTGCTGGAAAGCGGCCGCTTCGCGCTCGGCTGGGGTGAAGCCGCCGCGCGCATGGGTGCCGATCTCGAAATCCTGAAAGGCGAGCTGTCGCGCGCGGTCCGGCCCGACGAAGTCGAGGCGCGGCTGAAGGCCGACACCAACCACGAGATCAAGGTCGTCCTCGTCGTGCAGGTCGATACGGCGTCGGGCGTCTACAATGACATCGAAGCGATCGGTAAGGCGATCAAGGCAGCAAAGCATCCCGCGCTCTACGTGGTCGATACTGTCGCCTCGCTCGCCTGCATGCCCTACGAAATGGATGCGTGGGGCGTCGATGTCTCCATGTCCGCCTCGCAGAAAGGACTGATGACGCCGCCCGGCCTGTCGTTCGTGGCTGTCAACGATCGCGCCCGCGCCATCCACGCCAAGGCCAACATGCGGACACCTTACTGGGACTGGACCGCACGCGAGGGTCAGGAACATTACCAGAAGTACGCAGGCACGCCGCCAGTGCACCTGATGTACGCGCTGCGCCGCGCGCTCGACATGATCGCTGAGGAAGGCCTCGACAACATCTTCCTGCGCCACAAGCTTCTGGCGGAAGCCGTCCGGCGGGCGGTCGGCGTTTGGTCAAAAGGCAACGTGATCGGCTTCAACATCACCAATCCGGATGAACGCGCCGACACGGTGACGACGATCCTCGTCAACGGTTCGCCGACGGCGAACGAACTTCGCGCCTACTGCTCGCAGAAATGCGGCCTCGTGCTCGGCACTGGCATCGGCGCATTGAGCGGCCAGGCTTTCCGCATCGCGCATATGGGACACATCAACGCGCCGATGATCCTCGGCACGCTCGGCGTCGTCGAAATGGCTTTGCAGGCGCTCGGCATTCCGCACGGCAAGGGTGGCGTCACGGCGGCGATCGATTACCTCGGTGAGAAGGTGACGGCGTAGTTCTTTACCTCTCCCCGTTTACGGGGAGAGGTCGGCGAGCGAAGTGAGCCGGGTGAGGGGCGGCAGCATCGCGGGGGCCCCCGCAGCATCGCGCCCCTCCCCCCAACCCTCTCCCCGCATGCGGGGAGAGGGAGCCGCTACCCGCTGTTCCGCAAGCCCGCCGAAATGCCGTTGATCGTGATCTGAATTCCGCGCAGCACCGCTTCGTCGGCGGCATCGGTTCGATGCGCTTTCAGCAACTCGACCTGCACGTGATTCAGCGGATCGAGATACGGAAAGCGGTTGCGGATCGAGCGATCGAGCAGCGGGTTGCCTTGCAACAGCCGATCGTGGTCCATGATCTCCAGCAGCATCCCGATGGTGAGGTGCCATTCCTGCCGGATGCGGTTGAAGATGGTCACGCGCAGCGTCTCGTCCTGCACCAGCGCCGCGTAGCGTGAGGCGATGGCGATGCTGCTCTTGGCGAGCACCATGTCCATGTTCGAGAGCAGCGTGCGGAAGAACGGCCACTCGCGGTAAAGCTCCTGCAGGAACGGCATGCCCTTGTCGGGATGCTGTTCGATCCATGTCTCGACAGCCGCGCCGAACCCGTACCAGCCGGGCAGCATCAGGCGGCACTGCGCCCAGCTGAAGACCCACGGAATGGCGCGCAGGTCTTCGATCCTGCGCGTCTTCTTGCGCGATGCCGGACGGCTGCCGATGTTGAGCGTCGCGATCTCGGTGATCACGGTCGACTCCCAGAAATAGTCCTCGAAGCCTTCGGTCTCGTAGACGAGGTTCCGGTACGCCTTGAACGCGAGTTCGGAGATTTGCTCCATCGCCTCGAGATAGCTCGGGTTCGGCGCGCTCTGCCGCGGCTGCAGCAGGCTCGTTTCCAGCGTCGCGGCCGCGAGAATTTCCAGGTTGCTGCGGCCGACATCCGGGTTCGAGTACTTGCTCGAAATGATTTCGCCCTGCTCGGTGATGCGAATCTGCCCGTTCACCGCGCCGCCCGGCTGCGCCAGGATCGCGTCGTAGCTCGGCCCGCCGCCACGGCCGACCGATCCGCCGCGGCCGTGGAACAGCCGCAGCCGCACGCCGTGCCGCTCGAACACCTTGATGAGCTCGATCTCTGCCTTGTAGAGCTCCCAGCCGGAGGTAACGAAACCGCCATCCTTGTTGCTGTCGGAGTAACCGAGCATCACTTCCTGGATGCCGCCACGGCTGTCGACGAGACGGCGATACTCGGGCAGCGCGAACAGCCGATCCATGATGCCCGCGCTTTGCTGCAAGTCCTCGATCGTCTCGAACAGTGGCACGATGTTGAGCCCGCTCGCGCCATCCGCCTTGACGAGACCGACCTCCTGCAACAACACCGCGACTTCCAGCAAATCCGAGACGCCGCGCGACATCGAGATGATGCACTGGGGAATGACCGCCTCGCCAAACGTCGCGTGCGCGTCCGCAGCCGCCCGCAGCACGCCGAGCTCGGTTTGCGTCTCTTCGCTGTAGGCGATGAACGGCGATACCAACGGTCGCGCATTCCGCAGTTCAGCGGCGAGAAGCGCGATCCGCGCGTCCTCGCCCATGTCCAGGTAGCGGGTGCCGGGCATCGCCGCCTCGATCAGTTCTGCGATCGTTCGCTCATGCACCGCCGAGTTCTGGCGGATATCGAGACTGGCCAGATGGAAGCCGAAGCAATCGGCGGCCCGGCGCAGCAACCGGAGCCGGCCATGGGCGATCACCTGTGCGTTGTGCGCAACCAGGGAACGATCGAGCACGTCGAGGTCGCGTTTGAATTCACCTGGCCCTTCGTAAGGCGCGGCCGCACCGACAGGCAGGCGGCGGGTTTCGACGCCGAGCTTGAGCGCTGTCGCCGCGAGGCGCGCGTAGATGCCCGACACCGCAAGCCGATAGGGCTCGCCGGCGCGATGCGGCGAGGTATCGGGCGAGCGCTCCGCCAGCGCACGGAGATCGTCAGACACATCCGCCAGATGCGCGGCCATGGAGAGTTCAGAACCCAGCACATGCAGTTCATCAAGATAGAACCGCAGGATCAGGCTTGAATGCAGCTTTAGCGCGCCGCGCATCACCTCGGCCGTCACGAAAGGGTTGCCGTCGCGGTCGCCGCCGATCCAGCTGCCGATCCGCAGGAACGAGGCGAGCCCGCCATCGCTGCTTCCGCCAAGCTTGTCTTCCAGCGCGCAGTGTAACCGCGGCACCTCGCGCAGGAAGGTATAGTCATAGAAAGACAGACCGTTCGAGACCTCGTCGAGCACCGTCAGTTTCGTCCGCCGCAGCAGGTTCGTCTGCCACAACGTCAGCACCGCGCGGCGGAGCTGCTCCTGAACGCTTTCCTGTTCCTGCGGCGTCAGATACATCCGCTCCCTGCGATCGAGCAGGTCGGCGATCTCCATCTCCCGATCAATCGTGCTCTTGCGCCGGACCTCGGTGGGGTGCGCGGTCAGCACCGGGCTGATCAGCGCGGTGCTGAAGAAATCGCGCAACTTGACTGCATCGAAGCCGGCGCTCTTTGCCCGCTCAAGTGCAAGACTGAGCGAGCCGGTACGCGGCGCCGCGCCGGAAAACTCCTGGGCCCGCATCTGGCGGATATTGTTCTGATCCTCGGCGATGTTGGCAAGGTGCGAAAAATAGCTGAAAGCGCGAACGATCCGCACCGTGTCGGCAATCGACATGCCGTCAAGGATCGCTTCGAGTTCACCGCGCGCTGCCCGGTCGTCATCGCGGTGAAAACGGATTGAGCTTTGCCGGATACGCTCGACCAGATCGAACACCGCATCGCCCTCTTGATCACGAACCGTATCGCCGAGAATGCGGCCGAGCAGCCGGATATCCTCGCGCAGTTGCGCATCGGCCGCCGAGTCGGACTGGCCGCCCGATCGCGTGGCCGGAGAGGATAGATTCGGCTGGGACGACATGATGGGCTCGCTCACATTGAGACGAGCCATTCAATGCAAGTTTTGTGCAGTGCGCAAGGCGCGCTTCTATCCCTCCCCGCGAAGCGTGGGGAGGGTGGCGCGAATGAGCGAAGCGAATGAAGCGCCGGGTGGGGCTTTGTTCAATGCGGTACCCCCACCCCCGGCCTCCGCTTCGGCATAGCCAATGCAGAGCATTGGCGTTCTTTCGGAGACGGCGGCCATAGGCCGCCTATGCGACCCTCCCCACTTAAGGGGGAGGGATAAAAGATCCCGCCGTGGAAGAAAGCGAAGCCTCAAATCTTCCGCCCGGCCCGCTCCCAGTACGGATCGCGCAGGCGGCGTTTGAAGATTTTCCCCGAATCCTCGCGCGGCAGGCTGTCGTGGATTTCGATGTGCTTCGGCACCTTGTAGTCGGCGAGCGACGCCTTCAGCGATGCTCGGATCGCGTTGACATCGAGCGTCACGCCCGGCTGCGGCTCGACCGCCGCCATCAACGCCTCGCCGAACTCCGGATCGGGAATGCCGAACACGGCGCAGTCATGCACGCCGGCGACGCCGTGCAGCACCGCCTCGATTTCTGCCGGATAGATATTGACGCCGCCGGAGATCACCATGTCGCGCTTGCGATCCGAAATGAAGACGTAGCCGTCCTCGTCGATGTACCCAACATCGCCCGAGGT